>JAPOOG010000119.1 GCA_026713545.1 Bryobacterales bacterium | reverse complement strand
TGGCCAGAAAATGGGCCGTGGCGGCTCCCATGATGCCGCCGCCGATCACGACGGCGTCCGCGCTCTTGTCCATTGCTCACTTCCTTTCCGCCGGCCGCCCCGATGAGGCCGCCGGCTCAGGAGGGGGGAAGTCGGGCCGGTAGCCCAGCTTCGCAAATCGTTGGAACAGTTCTTCGACACTCGACCCGAATAGAATCACGCCGCGGCGCTCTCTCGCCTCCCCCGGCGCCAAGTCTCCGAAAAACGGCGCCGAGTGCATGCAGTGGTGGCAGAAGGCGTCCGCGGCGCCGACCGCTTCGGGGAATTGCATCCTCCAGTTCGCCTCGGTCCGCCCGCGCCGGGTTGCCGCGGCGCACGAGACATTGTACACTGCCCGCTGATAACGAGCCGAAAGAGGGGAACATGGCACTGCAGGCAGGTTTCGGGCGAACGCTGATCAATCCCCCCTCGCATATCCCGGCCGGGACCTGGATGGCCCAGAAACACGTTCGGGCCTCCGGTCTCGACATGGATCTGCGGGCCACCGCGCTCGTCCTCAGCGACGGTCCCCTGTCGATCGCGATCATCGACCTGGACCTGTGTTTCCTCTCCGATACGCAGGCTGCCGCGCTCCGACAAGCGGTACACGAGAGCACCGGTATTGCGCCCAATCGAGTTCTGCCGTTCTGCAGCCACACCCACGCCGGACCCGTGATCCTGGAGACCTACCGGGGAGAAGGTGAAGACCAAGTCAACAACTATGTGCGGCTGCTTCCAGATCTAGCCGCGGGCGCAGCGGTGCAGGCCGTCCAGTCGCAACAGCCTGTCCGTGTCGAGGCGGGCTGCGGTCACTCCGACATCGGCGTCAACCGCGACCAGCTCCTGCCGGACGGACGTATCATCACGGGCTGCAATCCGGACGGTTTCTGTGATCGCGACGTCGGTGTCATTCGGTTCGACAGCCTTGACGGCGAGCCGGTCGGGTCGATTGTCAACTATGCCTGCCATCCAACGGTGCTCGGTCCGGGCAACACGCTGGTCAGCCCGGATTATCCCGGCAGCACCCGGCAGATCGTCGAGCGGCTAACCGGGGCTCCCTGTTTGTTCCTGCAGGGCGCAGCCGGAAACATGGGACCGATAGAGACCTTTGTCGATGACGCCGCCGTAGCCCGGCGGCTGGGCACATGCCTGGGGCTCGAGGCGGCTCGTGTCTTTCTCACGCTGGACACCCGACCTGTCGAGAGGCGTCTGAAAGATGTCACAGCCTCGGGTGCTCAGCTCGCACGGTACGAGGACGTGCCGATCGACGCACCACCGCCGCGTCTGAAACTTGCCAGCGCGTACGTGGACTTGCCGGTGCGTTCGCCGCTGGCCGATGTCTACGAAAGCGCACCGGAGCAGTTGACCGAGTGGAACGCCCGCCTTGCGGAGTTGCAAGGAGGCAACGGAGCGGCCGCGGATATCGCCGTCGCTTTGCAGCAGGTGACGCGCCTCGCACTCCGGGCGGACCGCATGGAGCGCTACCGCTCGAAGCAGAGTCTGGGAGTGGAGACGCAAGCGCTCTCCATCGGAGGCACCGCCTTGGTCGCCGTCGCCGGAGAGCCCTACTGTGAAATCGGCGTCGCGGTCAAGGAGAATTCGCCTTTCCCGAACAAGACGCTGGTGGCCGGTTATCTCGGCGGCGACATGATGTACATCCCCACCGCCGACGTCTTCGCCTGTGACCCGCCTCCCATGGAAGTCGACAACTCACCGTACACCCCGGAAGCGGAAAAGATCGTCACCGGCCACCTCATCCGCCTGCTGGAAAGTCTGTGACCACCGAGCCAACGCAGCCGCGACCCGCAGCCAAGGCGCCGGGTTTCAGCTACCCGCAGTGGTTGGTGGCGTCCCTGCTGTTCGCCATGGTGTTCTTGAACTACCTGGACCGCCAAGTGCTTTCCGTGTTGGCGCCGATCATGCGGGACGAGATTGGTTTGAGCCAAACCGATTACGCCTGGGCCGTGGACGCTTTCCTGCTCTCGTACGCGGTCATGTACTTTGGCTCGGGGATGATCCTCGATCGGATCGGATCCCGCAAGGGTTTGACGCTGTTCGTGGCTCTTTGGTCGCTGGCGAGCGCCTTGCACGCCGCCGCACGAGGATTCTTCGAACTGGCTTTTGTCCGCTTTCTGCTGGGAGTGACCCAACCCGGTGGTTGGACCGGAGCGGTCAAGACGGTGTCGGAACGTTATGACGCCGTCCAGCGGGCCATTGCGACCGGGATCTTCAGCACCGGGGCCAGCATCGCAACGATGGTGTCGCCGCCGCTGGTGGTCTATCTGCGCAACCGCTTCGGCTGGCGGATGGCATTTCTGATTCCAAGTTGCGCCGGCTTTCTGTGGATGCCGTTGTGGCTTATGGGGACACGGCGTCCGGCCTTGCACCCCGCCTCGAAAGACCGCGGCGCCGGCCTCAGCTTCGCCCAACTCGGGCTGCTGCGTGACCGCCGCGTGCTGGCCTACGTGCTGGCTCGTTTCTTCGGAGACTTTTCCGGCTACTTTCCGCTGTTCTGGATGCCGGATTATCTGACCAGCCACAAGGGATTCAGTATCGACAAGATGGGCCGGCTGGCCTGGATTCCGTTTTTCTTCAACAACCTCGGGCCGCTCTCCGGAGGGATCGCGTCCAATCGTCTGATCCGCCGAGGCAATCCCATCGTGTTTTCGAGAAAGGTGACCATGACGCTGGCAGCGGTCCTGGTGGCGACCGGAGCGCTGTTCAACGGGGTCACCAGCACCGCTGGCATTCTCGCGGCGCTCAGCGTGTCAACGTTCGGAGTGGGTATATGGGCGGGCAACCTGCACACCTTGCCCAACGACGCCTTTCCGCGCAACATCGTAGCGACGGTGCACGGCCTGGCGGGATCGGCGGGGGCCGTCGGAGGCATACTGTTCAACACAATGGTGGGCTACTGGAGCGCATCCGGTTCGTATGCGGCCGTCTTCACTTTGTGGGCGTTACTCGAACCGCTGGGGCTGATCGGCATGTGGCTGTGGTTGTCCGAACCCGCCGGCGAAGGCGATCCAACGGATTCGCAACCCGTCGAGGGCGACCATGCCTCGTGAGTCCGACGTTGACCCGATTCTCTTCGAGGTCATCCGGAACGCTTTGGTCGAGGCAACCGAAGAGATGTCGGTCTCGCTGCAGAGGACGGCCTACTCGACCAACATCAAGACACGACTTGATTACTCTTGTGCGTTCGTCGATGCCCAAGGCCGCATGGTGGCGCAGGCGTTCTGTCAGCCCTCCCACCTGGTGACGATCGGGCGCCTCGTTCCGCGCGCCGTGGCGGAGTACGGCCCGGAGAACCTGCGTCCGGGCGACGGTCTGTTGGTCAACGACCCGCACCGCCAGGCAAGTCATCTCAACGACGTTTTCCTGATCTCACCTTTTTTCTACGAGTCGGATCTGGTCGGTTACGTCGCCAACACCTGCCATCACGTGGATGTCGGGGGCGGGGCGCCGGCCAGCATCGGCGTCTTCCGGGAAATCTACCAGGAAGGGTTTATTCTGCCGGTCGTGAAGCTTCTCGACCGCGGTGAGATCGTGCCCGATGTCCTGAAGATGTTTCTGGCGAATGTGCGGGCCGGCAAGGAGGTCGCGGGAGACCTGCGCGCGCAGGTCGCCGCGAACAGGATCGGCATGCGCCGCCTGACCCACTTGATTGACCGTCACGGCATCGACACCGTCAGGCTGCACGTCGACAGGCTGATCGAGTACACCGAGCAGCGAACCCGCGCCGTGGTCCGCAAGCTGCCGCAGGGAACTTGGGAGGCGGACGGCTTGCTGGACAACGATGGCGTCACCGACCGGCCCGTTCACTTGCAGGCGCGCGTCACGATTGCGGGTGATGACGTCACGTTTGACTTCACGGGAACCGACCGGCAGAGACCGGCGCCGATGAACTGCAACCTGACGCAGACGTTCACGGCCTGCGTATACGTGCTGAAGTGCCTTGCAGACCCCGACATCCCTTTGAATGAAGGATTCTATCGCCCGATCCAGGTGATCGCTCCCGCCGGATCGGCGGTGAACCCGCATCCGCCTACGGCCATCGTGGGAGGTTGGGAGGTGAACGCCCGCTTGTGCGAGGTGCTCTTCAAGGCCCTCGCCACTCCCCTGCCGGAGAGGGTTCCGGCAGGCACGAAGGGCATGATTTGCCAGATCGGATTCGGAGGGCGCGACCCGCGCAGCGGCGAGTACTACTGCTTTTATGAGACCATGGCCGGCGGCTACGGCGGCCGCCACGGTTCCGACGGTCCCGACGCCGTGCAGACCCACGTCCAGAACACGCAAAATGCACCCGTCGAAGAGACGGAGCGCAACTATCCGGTGCGCATCAATCAATACAGTCTGCTGGCGGACTCCGAAGGCGCGGGCCGTTTTCGCGGCGGGCTGGGACTGCGCCGGGAATACGCGTTCGTCGGTCACGAGCCGCTATTCACGATCCTGGCCGACCGCACGCGATTTCCACCGTGGGGACTTTTTCAAGGGCAAGACGGCCGGCGGGCGAGCTATGTGCTGCTCACGAACGGCTCGGAAACAGATCTGGGGTCGAAGGCGACGGTGACCGTGCCGCAGGGGAGCGTGGTTCGCATGGAGACCTGCGGCGGCGGCGGATACGGTCCGCCGTGGGAACGGGACCCGGAGCTTGTGCTGCTGGACGTACAGCAGCGCAAGGTGAGCGTTGCACGCGCCAGAGACGACTACGCGGTAGCCGTCGACCGTACTCTCGGAGCCATTGACCCCAACGAAACAGAACACTTACGGAGCCAACGCCGATGCGGTTCGACACGATCCTGTTCGAAGTAATTCGCAACGCCCTGGTCGAGGCGACCGAGGAGATGTCGGTCTCTTTGCAACGGACGGCCTACTCGACCAACATCAAGACCCGGCTGGACTACTCCTGTGCCTTTGTGGACGCCCAGGGACGCATGGTGGCCCAGGCGTTCTGCCAGCCCGCCCATCTGGTGACGATCGGGCGTCTCGTTCCGCGCGCCGTGGCGGAGTACGGCCCAGAGAACATCGGCCCCGGCGACGCCCTGCTGGTCAACGATCCGCACCGCCAGGCCAGCCACCTCAACGACATTTTTCTGATCACTCCCTTCTACTTCGAAGAAGAGTTGATCGGTTACGTCGCCAACACCTGCCACCATGTCGATGTCGGCGGCGGGGCGCCGGCCAGCGTCGGCGCCTTTCGGGAGATATATCAGGAAGGCGTGGTGCTGCCCGTCGTGAAGTTTCTGTCGCGCGGCGAGGTCGTCGCAGACATCTTGAAGATGCTTCTCGCCAACGTGCGCGCCAAAAAGGAGGTCGCCGGCGACTTGCGCGCTCAGATCGCCGCCAACGACATCGGCATCCGCCGCCTGACGCACCTGATCAAGCGTTACGGCGCCGCGACACTACGGTCCTACATCGACAAGCTCATCGAATACAGCGAGCAGCGAACCCGCGCCGAAGTCCGCAAGCTTCCGGCGGGCTCCTTCACAGCCGAAGGTTGCCTCGACGACGATGGCGTCAGCGGCGAGCCGGTGCGGTTCAAGGCGCGCGTGGACGTCATGGGGGATCGCGTGCGCTTCGACTTCAACGGCACCGACGCGCAACGAGCGGCGCCCATGAACTGCAATCTGACGCAGACGTTCACCGCATGCGTCTATGTGCTGAAGTGTCTCATCGACCCAGATATTCCCCTCAACGAGGGCTTTTATCAGCCGATCGAGGTTGTCGCGCCGAAGGGCTTGGCGGTCAACCCGCTGCCGCCCACCGCGATCGTCGGCGGCTGGGAAGTGTGCTCGCGCCTCTGTGACATTCTTTTCAAAGCTTTCTCTGACACGCTGCCGGAGAAGGTGCCGGCGGGCACCAAGGCGATGATCTGCCACGCCGGTTTTGGAGGCCGCGACCCACGCAGCGGAGAATACTACTGTTTCCTGGAGACGCTGGCGGGGGGGTACGGCGCCCGCTGGAGCTCGGACGGACCCGACGCCGTGCAAACCCATGCGCAGAACACCCAGAACGCTCCCGTCGAGGAGACCGAGCGGAACTACCCGGTGCGCATCCCGCGCTACAGCCTGGTGGAGGACTCGGAAGGGCCAGGCCGCTTTCGCGGCGGGCTCGGGCTGTGCCGCGAATACACCTTCGTCGATCACGAGCCGCTCTTCACGATCCTGGCCGATCGCGCCCGGTTTCCGCCCTGGGGACTGTTTGGCGGAGAAGAGGGCCTGCGGGCCAGGTACTCCCTGGTTTCCAACGGGGTGGAACGGGAAATCGGTTCGAAAACGACCGTGACCGTGGCGCAAGGGGATTTGCTCCGCATGGAGACTTGCGGCGGCGGGGGGGATGGTCCGTCCTGGGAACGAGACCCCGAGCTTGTGCTCGGCGACGTGCGCGAGCGCAAAGTCAGCTTGGCCCGCGCCAGAGAGCGGTATGGCGTCGCGATCGATCCACAGCTTCTCCGTGTCGACGACCGCGAGACGGCAGAATTGCGCAGCGAGCTCAAGCGGAGGGCGTCTGAGAATGCATAGCGCCTACCCGCTGGGCATCGAGGCCGGCGGAACCATCAAACACTTCAAACCATGGAGTAAACCCATCGTTCTTCATTCCTGCAGTGGCAGGCACCGGCGCTGACCGTCTTCCTGCCGGTCTTGATCTGCTGGGCCGCTTTATCTCTTCTTATGGGGATATCGCGTCCCACGCACCGAAACGAATCCGAGGCGCCTCGAAACTCATCCGCTCAGGCGATGATTTCGCTGATGGGGTTGCCGAAGTCGATTTCGAGACGCTTGCGGCCGGGGACTTCGAGCCGGCGAGGATCGAGGCCCAGTTGCTGCAGGACCGTGGCGTGGATGTCGGTGACGTAGTGGCGGTTTTCGACGGCGTGAAACCCCAGCTCGTCGGTAGCGCCGTGGGCAATACCTCCTTTGACGCCTCCGCCGGCCATCCAGACGGAAAATCCAAACGGGTGATGGTCACGGCCGGTGCCGCCTTGGGCGGCCGGCGTCCGGCCGAACTCGGTGACCCAGACGACCATGGTTTCATCCAGCATCCCGCGCTGCTTGAGATCCTTGAGCAACGCCGCGATGGGCTGGTCCACCTTGGGACACAATTCGCCGTGATTCTTCTTGACGTCCTTGTGGGCGTCCCAGGCGTTACCGCCCTTCCCGCCGTGGTACACCTGCACGAACCGGACGCCTTGTTCGACGAGACGGCGGGCAGCGAGGCATTTCTCGGCGAAAGGCCGCGTGACCTCGTTGTCAAAGCCATAGAGCCTTCGGATCGATTCCTTTTCCTGCTTGAAGCGGAAGATGTCCGGTACGGCGGTCTGCATGCGGAAGGCCAGCTCGTAGGACTTGATACGAGCGCGGGTGGCCGCGTCACTGGGGTATTCGACCTCGACGAGGCCGTTCAGGTCCCGCAGCAGTTCAAACTCGCCCTGCTGTTCCTCCCGGTAGACCTCCGGCCCCGGAGAAGCGAAGGGCAGAGGGTTCTTGGGATCGACCGCGAGCCGGACACCGGCGTGCTCGGGCCCGAGGTAGTCGGCGCCGTGCGCGGCTTCCACGTTGTTGCCCAAGGTGTTGCCAAAGACGACGAACTGAGGCAGATTTTCGTTGAGCGTTCCCAGGCCGTAGTGAACCCAGGAGCCGATCGATGGGAAGTCGCCTTCGAGCATGTGGCGGCCGGTCTGGAACTGGATCTGGGCTCCGTGATCGTTGTCGGTGGTCCACATCGAGCGAATGACGGCCAGATCGTCGGCCATGGCGCCGACATGCGGCCACCAGTCGCTGATGTCGATACCGCTCTGACCGCGATTGCGGTGGCCGATCTGCATCGGCAATAGAGTGCTGTGGACCTTGTGCAGGCCGGCGACCACTTCGCGGAGGTTCTCTTTGAGGAGTGGGGAGTCGAGCGAACCCTTGTAGGGCGTCTCGGTGATCTTCTTGCCGCCGTATTCGTTGACAGCCGGTTTGGGATCGAAGGATTCCAGATGGCTGACGCCGCCAAGCATGAACAGCCAGATGACGTTCTTGGCTTTCGGCGTGAAGTGAGGCTTACCGTCGGGCGGCTTCCAGACGCCGGCCGAACCGGCGGCGGCCATGGCGTCTCGCTGGAGCATGGCTCCGAGAACGAGACCGGTGAACCCCATGCCGCAGTCTGCGAGGAAAGTACGACGGCGGATTTTGCCACAGCCGCAAGCGCTAAGCCGTGTCCTGGTGTTCATGGCGGTTCTCCTTACCGAATCGTGACGAACTCGTTGTGATTGAACAGCACGTGGATCAGGTTCTCGCGCGCCCGAAGCCAGGGCTCGTCCGCCGGCGGCACTTCGCTGGCCTCCCCGCCCTCGAACGGCGTCAGTCTTTCAGTGTCCTGGAGACGGTCCGACTGCGATTGCAGGAAACTCTCGGACCGCGCTTGTTCCTTCCTGGTGGCGGGCCGTCCGAGGACTCGCTCGAACGCGGCTTTGACGAAAGCCGCCGGACGCTCCCGGCCTCCAATCTGCCCGGTGAGATCGCGCGCCAGCAAGCGCGCCTGCGTGAGGCTAAGCTTGCTGTTCGCCAATGCCAGCGCCTGTTGGGGGACTACCGTTTCGAGCCGCTCGTAGCATTCCAGAGGATTGGCCAGGTCGAAGGTCTTGAGGAACTGCATCTGCAAATCGGGCGTGTGCTGGAAGTAGACGCTGCGCCGGGGAACCACCGCGCCTTCGGTGTGGTCGATCTCCGCTCCCCCCTTCGTCAGATCAAGGCGTCCGCTGACATGGAGTACGCTGTCGCGGACGGCTTCCGCCTCCATGCGCCGGGGACTCATTCGCCAGAGGTAGATGTTGTCGAGGTCCTTAGAGCGGTTGGAGCCGGCGACGTTCTGTTCGGATGACCGCATGCGGTAGGCATTGCTGGTCACCATGAGGCGGTGCAGCTTCTTCATGCTCCAGTTCCGGTCCATGAACTCGACGGCCAGCCAGTCGAGCAACTCCGGGTGAGACGGCGGCATGCCGGAAGAACCAAAGTTGGTCACCGTGGGGACCAGGGCGCTTCCGAAATGGCGGCGCCAGATGTGGTTGACAGCGACGCGGGCGGTCAAGGAGTTGCTTCTGTCGGCGATCCACTTTGCGAGCGCCAAGCGGCGCCCGGTGCTGACCTCCGGATATATCTCACCGACCGGTGTGTATTCCGGGTGCGACTCGAGCGCCTCCTGGGCGGCCTTGAGTTGTTGGCGGGCTTTGGCGAGCTTCTTTTCGATGCTTTGGTCGAGCGGATCCTTTGTTCGATCTGTTTCATTCAGGAGTTGTTGGACCCGCAGCACGCTCTGGTCAGCCTGACGCAGGTTGGCAAGGCGTTCCGCCTTCTTCGCCTCCAGCGCCAGAGATTCCCGGTCAGACTGTGGCGGGTCACTGTACCTGGCTTTGTCGGCCGCAATGCGGGCTTCCAGCGCCGGCAGCTTCGATCGAACCGCGGCGAGGACCTTGGCGGCCATGGCGTGAGCGGCTTCGGCATTCCGGAGTCCTGTTTCCGGGTCAACTTCCTCTTCCTCTTCCTCGCCTTGCTCTTTATCGGGGTCGGCAGACTTGGAAGCGGACGCCGCGGGCTGCGATACCTCCTGCGTGTTTCCATGCGCAAGCCGTCGTCTTGCTTGCACAAGTTTTTCGTCCGCCTGGGCCAGATCTTTTTCGGCTTTCTCGATCTCCCGCCTGGCTTGAGCGACGAGGTCCTCATGGACGAAGGAACGGAAATCGGGGTAGCGGGCTTCGAGGTTCAGAGAGAGGGGCTGAATCTTCAGCTCGGAGCCACCGATAGCACGAGGCACACCGGGCGTTAGAGGTTTGTCTTCAAGAGGCTTGGCTTCGTCACCGCCGAGAAAGAGAAAAGTCTCTGCGCTCAGAGCGGAGTCATAGACGCGCGGGATGCCCGCTTTGGAGAGGTCGGGCTCGCCGGGCACTCTGTCGGTGCGTACGTCGTGAGGCTCGAAGAATGCACGGAAGCGGTAGTACTCGTTCTGTTGAATGGGATCGTACTTGTGATCGTGGCAGCGGGCGCATTTCATCGTGATGCCGAGGAAGCCCGCGGCGGTATGCTCGACGGTGTCCTGGAGCCAGACGTTGCGATTGAACTTGTACCAGTTGCGGGCCAAGTAGCCGGTGGCTCGCAACACCTCGGGGTTGTTCGGAGCGATCTCGTCGCCGGCGAGCATTTCGACGATCATGCGGTCGTAGCCTTTGTCCTCGTTGACGGCATCGATGATCCAATCGCGCCAGTGCCAGATATGGTGCTGCGCGTTGCGCAACTGGTCGATTTGGCGGAATCCATACCAGTCGCTGTAGCGCCAAATATCCATCCAGTGCCGGCCCCAGCGCTCGCCATAGCGGGGGCTGTCAAGCAGTTCGTCCACTACGTTCTCGTAGGCTCCGTCCGAGGTATCCGCGAGGAAGGCATCGGTTTGCCGGGGCGTTGGCGGCAGTCCGATCAAATCCAGATAGACTCGCCGAAGCAGAACCCGTTTCCTGGCGGGCGGCGCCGCTGTCAAACCCCTCTTCTCGTGTTCGGCGGCGATAAAGGCGTCGATGGGATTGCTCACCCAGCGGGCGTTCGCGACCTGGGGAACATCAGGGCGCGCCGGGGGCTGAAAGGCCCAGTGAGCGGTCGGGCGCGCCTCGTCATCTTCGCTCGCCGCGGAGGTCACCGCCGCGTCATAGGGCGCTCCCGCGTCGACCCATTCCACGACGCGCGCCAACACGTCGTCAGAAAGCTTGGCGGCCATGAAAGGCATGCCGGGATTCCGGTTGTGACGCACGAGTTGCACCAGCAGGCTCTGTTCCGCGTCACCGGCAACGATCGCAGGGCCGCGGCTGCCGCCGCGCAGCAAGCCCTCTCGAGTCGACAGGTCGAGGCCGGACTGTTTCAACTCGCTGTTGTGACACGACAGGCAGCGTGTTTCCAGCAGCGGTCGGACGTGTTCGCCGAACAGGGAAGCCGCCGGGTCTGCGGGTAGTTGGAGGCCTGCCCGCGCGCCGGCATCCTGGCCGGACTTTTGCGCGGAAGCCAAGCCGAGCGCAAGAGTGATCGTCAATGACAGCAGGAACAGACGGCTGAGGAAACCTGCCCTTGACCGATCGCTCGCCAAGGTCCCTGACATGGTTGCCAATATCCTACCGCACACACTCATTCCCGTCAGCAGACTGTGCTTTGGTGTCAACGCAATAACGCAATATAGAAAGCGACGCTGTTCGTGCAATGTAGAACGTTCTCCTTTCTCAACATGGGTTCCCTTGGCGTTCGCGGCAGTCGGAGCAGCCCGCAGGGCGACGGGAGCTGCGGCACGATGCGCTTCGCACATTTTCCTGGGGGAAACGGGATTCCGTACACTTTTGTGGGATTTCCCAGCGAATGGCGATTGTCGTGAGGCCGACCGAGAACGGCTGACGGGGCAAGGACACTGGCACAGGGCACTATTTTTAGCCGAGCAATTCCGGGCAATTCCGGGCAATTCTGGGCAGGCAAGCAGTGACAGGGCGGCGGGAACGGCCGTCCGGGCGGCGATAAAGGCCGTGTCTCGTGATTCGTGAAAAGCCCATTGGTCGGACTTGGGGTTGCTCTCCTTGGAGTCGCCGGAGGGACGGGGAAAACCATGTTTCGTGATTCGTGTCTCGTGACTCGTGAAAACCCAACAGGAAGTGTTGCCAGAGCGGACGGTGCGCGGACAGCGGCTCGGGACGCCCCATGCCGCGCGAACGTGCCCAGCGAAGCAGTGACTGGGCGGCGCGAGGACTGTGGCGCAGGACAATATTTTTTGCCGAACAATGGCGAACAATAGTGAACAATGGTGAACAATGGCGAACTGGAAAACAGTGACTTGCCGGCGGGCGCAGTGGTCCGGACGGCGGTTTCCGGCGGATTCTGGCGGCACCCACCCCTGGCGCACCCACGGCGAACCGAACGGCCACAAAGTCCGTGATTCGTGAAAAGCATAAAAGCCGTGATTCGTGTCTCGTGTCTCGTGTTTCGTGAAAACCTTACATGCAGTGGTTTGTGGCGAGTGGCTCGTGAAAGCCTTGAAAGCCCTGCTTCGTGATGCCCACGGACTTCGGCTCGCCGCCTGGGG
>JAPOOG010000047.1 GCA_026713545.1 Bryobacterales bacterium | reverse complement strand
TTCGAATGTTAGTGCATTGACGGTTTCTCGGCCAAGCTGGATGGCCGGCGGAGCGTAGCGGAGCCGGGCGGCCAGCTTGGCAAGACGACCGTCTCCGGGGCCGGCGGCCGCTCGGGATCCTGACGCAGCTGCTTGCACCACTTCGTCAGCAGCGTGGGATGGATTTCATAGCGTCGAGCGACCGCGGCCGTCGAGGCTCCCGCCTCGACTTGCCGTGCCGCCCGCAACTTGAACTCCGCAGAAAACTTCCGCCTTGACAACGCCATAGCCCCTCTCTCCGATCACTGTAAAAAGATGCTTAGCTACTTGTCTCATTTTTGGGGTCCACTCCGCTCCTCTATCACAATGAAGACAGCGGGGTTGGAAACGGCAGGCCGGATCGAGACTTTGGACATGGTCGACAGTGCCAAGATTCAGCTGATGGCGTCACGAGCCGCGAACTTGACATGCTCCGACAAGCTACCGAGCGACAGAAGAAACCGTGCCATTCCTAGTGAATACGGTGGTTCCGGGATAATCCCATCATACTTTGCTGTCAGCATCGACCACGTGTTCCTGAGCAATCCTTGGCGGCGATAGGGAGGGGCAACCCATATCCATTGCAGTGCCCAACAAGCTGGTTCATCGGAGCCTTCACGCCATCGCACTGCACAGCCACCAAGAGCACGGCCATCGCTATCTGTAACGATGAACCCTTGGCCATCATCTCCGGATGCATCCCACATTGTGCAGTCGTAGCCGTTCTCCCGTTTCAGGATGGCCGCGATCCAGGCTAACCGGCGATGCATCCATGTTGGAGAATGAGCGGTTACGGGGACATAGCAACCGAATTTGGTGTGAAGTTTCGCCAGAGCCTTGCTTGGTTTCGGTTCGAAAACTGACATCGTACGGGCATGGAATGATCGATGTTTTTTTTGGTCCTCTGGCAGTTCCTTCACATACAGGGAACCGCACACAGGACAAGCGTCATCGTCCAGTTCACGGTGGTATAGCTCTTTTGCGTATGGCCGCGTCATTCCAGCACGTGGCGGTCCATTCAGTGCTGTCTCAAGACCGCCTTCGACAAAACGCCGCTTGGTTCGGTATACCGTAGAACGACTGGCACCGCTAATGTCGATGATTGCCTCTTCGCTCGCGCCTTGACCCGCTAGAAGCAGAATCAGTACTCTCTTGAGCATTTGCTGCGCAGGTATTCCAACATCCACCATCTGTTGGAGCTCTCCCACCATTCCCTGCAGTTTTCCGTACTCGTCTTTCGTGAGTTCCACCCGGTAGCGGACCATAATTTCAGCTACATATTCTCATTATTCGGTATCTTCTGGTTCCCTAGCGCAATCAATGGGTAAGGAGTGGAAGTTCTATCTGAGTCCCCCAAGCGATCATTGGTTCGAATCGATGCATGCCCCAAGGGAATCTGGATCTGATCAAGCGAGTCCTGAAATTGACAAGTGAAGCAGGATTGCTAGCTCTCCATCTGATGCAGACGCTTCTCGGGAGGCAGCCGATGTGACAGCAGCAAGCCCGGCAGAATCCACATCAGGACGATGTTACGATTAACGCTTGTCACTTTGGCCAATCCGCCGTCCCCGACCGATGTAGCGGAAAGCATCCTTTCCGCAACGTTCGGAAAACGGACTACAGCACCTGTGCGGCAGGAAAATACGTGATGGATTACAATTGAGTTCACGATGGCCACCCGGACAGAACCCATCGCTGGCGAGACCTCCGGGGCGCTATTCCGTGCCCTGCATAGCGTCGGTGTCGAACCCGAACTGGCCTACAGCGCCGATGACGAGGTTCGCTCTCAAGCCGGCCAGAACGTTATCACAGTCCTCAATGCACGCTTTGCCGAGCTTAGCGCCAAGATTGAGGCAGTTGAAACGCGTATTGACGCCAAGATCGAGAATGGGCATGGCCAGATCGACTCCCTGCGATCTGAATTCAGCACTGGACTCGATGCTGTGAACAGCCGTATTGACACTTTGCAGCGGGTCATCTGGCCACTGGTGGTATTGCTGGCATCAACTGTTTTCGGCCTGCTGTACCGTGTCCTTACGGTCGCGTAGCCTAGCCCGTGAGGTTTTTTCCAAGCGCTGCTCTTGTGCGTGACGCTCGTGAGACGTTCGAGAGGGGTTTCTCTCAAGCGCGAAAAAAAGCACCATCGTGGGGGGAGTCCGGAAGAGGGACTCTACCGCGACAGAATGACTTCCGGGGCGGATTTCTCTTTGGGATCGGCGTAGAGAATCTCCCAACGTGAGATCTTCTTACGTATCGGACCCTTGTGCTTCACGGCGGGGGGAGGCTTGAGCTTGCGAGTGCTGTGGCGCTTCGCGCCATAGTTGGAGATCACCGACAGCGCCCATTCGGTGAGTGCGGCTCGTTCGGATGGCGTGAAGCGTCTCCGGCCACAGACCCAGCATTTGTCCTCGACGCGCAGTTTCTCATCAAGAACGATCCGCTCCTCGTCGCACCAAACGGCGACACCACGGACGGTTTTTCTTTCGTTGATGATGATCCGCCAATCCAGCTGGCTATCGAGCAGCAGGCGAATCGCTTGCCGACAATCAATGAGGGAAGTCATCGAACACTGGGACGAGTCTTGATTGTAGGGTTTCCAAAGAGCCGGCTTCCGGTTATTGGGAGAAGATCTTCGAGGCATCCTGACCGTCAGGCCAGGTAGGGGAGCGATGGAACTGCTGACGATGATCGCGGTCCTGATCGCGTTCTACGTGATCGCGAAGAGGGCGCGCCGAAAGCGTCCAGGAGACACGATCACAGGGAATGCGAAGGTGACGGACGCGGACGGCCTCAAGGTCGCCGGCTACACGGTGCGCCTGGCCGGCCTCGACGCACCGGAGTGGAACCAGCCGGCGAAGCACCGCTGGGGGTTCTGGTTCAACCACGGCAAGCGGGTCAAGCGGGCGCTGAAGCGCGAGGTGGGCGGCAGGCGGGTGCAAGTGAAGGTGGAGGGGTTCGACCGCTACGGCCGGGTGCTGGGGACGGTGAGCTGCCGGGGACACGACGTTGGCGAATGGCTGGTACGGTCCGGCCATGCGATCGCCTGCTTCGACAGCCGCTACAAGGATGCCGAACGTGAGGCGAAAAGCGAGCGGCGCGGCATGTGGGGGTACGATCAGGCGCTCGATCCGAGGGAATGGCGCCGCAAGCACAAGTGAGCAAGAGATCGATGCTCAGCGCCGGCGCGGCCTTGGCGGCAGCGGCGGCAGCGGACCTTCGCGCGGGGGCCACACGAAGGGGCGTTCTCTCGCTGGCGGGGATGGCGGCTGCGAGCGAAGCGCCGGCCGGGGCCCGTCCGTGTTGAACTCCGGCCGGGCTCGGCCGAACCAGCGAGCGGGGATGAGCAGCGCGGTGACGATGTAGAACACGAGGCCGATCACCAGGGTGAGAGTGTTGAGGGGATCGATGGTGAAGGAGAGGCTCGCGAGGAAGACGACGAAGCCGATCATGATGACGAAGGTGCGCCGGCGCCAGCGAGTGTTCTCGATCCGGAGCTGTTCTTCGAAGCGGCGATCCATGCTGGAAGTATCCACCGGCCCGCCGCAGACGACAAGGGAAAGAGCGATCGACAAGACTCGGACACGCGCACGGAAGCCAGCGTGATTCGACCTGGTGCATGATCGTAGACGGTCCTCGACGTCGCCACTTCTCAGGGCTCCGAATCCGAAGCCAGCGTGATTGCGCCTGGCGCTCCTCGAGGTGCAGATGAGCGGGTGCGCGAAGCCGGCAGCTCTTGCCGGCGCGTCGACCGCGGCGGACAGCAGCGGGTGGGTTTCTCTCGGTTCCACCGTGTGGGGGCGGATGCCAAGCTCGAAGCCTGACCTCCGCCAGTCAGCGAACGGTCTCGATCCAAAGAAACGATGCGACGACGCCCCGGGCGGCTTGTTGACACCGGCTGATGGAGTCGGATAGCCTGTGCCCGTTCTACGGGAGTCCCCCATGCGAAACATGAAGATCGTTCTCCTCGCCCTGTTGTGCGCCCTGCCGCTAGCTGCGCAGTCCGATCAGGATTTACCGCCGGCATTGCGTAGAGCACTGGATCGATTCCAACTTTTTAACGCCTGCCAGCCCATGTCACTTATGACCGGATTGCTGAACGCCGACGATGCTGACATCGGCGTTACAGAAGGGGCATTGCGGGCGGCGGCGGAGAGCCGGCTACAATCAGCGCGCCTTTACACGGAGGATGGATTTATGACGGGTTCACCGGTGCTCACCGTGAGGGTCAACGTGGTCGGACTCGCGTTTGCTGTCGATGTCAGATTCGAAAAGATCGTCTACGATGTGTTCGAAAATCAAGGCCGCACGATGACATGGCAAGCCAGTTCATTAGGCACACAAGGCCGGAATGCGGGCAACATTATGACAGCCCTTTCGCAGCATCTCGACAAGTCCCTGGCCGAATACCTTCGTGTCAACGAAGCGGCCTGCGAGAGCAGGTGAGACATGGGGTAGTGGGTCTGACCTTAGCCCTTCTCCTTCAGCTTCGCCACCGCCAACGGCAACATCTCCACGAACAAATCCAGGGCCTCGTTAAGGTTTCTTTAGGTGCCGCTTGAAATCGGAATAGCAGACATGTCGCAGATCGTCATCAGAAGCGTCCTCGAGCGGCTTGCCCAGTGCCTTCTCCAAAGCAACTCTTTGCGCGTATGGACCGTATTTGGTCGCCACTATGTCATCCCACGTTTCTTCGTCCCTATCGAGCCTAAGTCCCAGTAGTTCGCACACATCGTGGAACGAAAAGTACCATCCAAGGGGACGGCCAATGCTACCCGTGGAGTTGTGGATCATGAGCACCCGCTCAAGTTCAGGAGCGACCTCCTCATTGAATACTGCTCTCAGCCAGTGGCTGAGGAAGGTAATGTGGGCAGGCGAGCAGCCCATTTTCTCCGCACATTCCTTCTTCAGATACCCCTGACTCTCCAATTCCTGAAATTCCTTCAACTGTCGTTCCAGTTTCATGTCACTTTGACTTATGGGCATGATTTCCTTCTGAAAGCGGAGGCTGGTTTGGATCCTCCGGATTCTATCACGCGCTTGTGAGACGTTACGAGGCATGGCCGAGATCACGATCGAGTATGACGACAGCGAGGCAGCGGCGGCTGCGAGCTGCAGATCGGCATTAAGCAGCAAGAGATTTAGGGACTCGAACACGACGCCAGAACGTTCTCGAGGACCGCAATGGTGAGGCGGCGTCGGCCGCCGATTCCCCCTGCCCGGCCGCGCAAAGGCATCCGGATCCGGATCTCATTGCTCTGACACGTATCAACGCTCAAGCGCGGTAGCTCGAGCGCGCGCAAGGGGCTGGATTCGAAGAGCGGCGACAGCCGCGTGTTGCCAGAACGGCGCTTGGTGAAGCGCCGATCGAAACAGCTACCGGACCCTGCGGTGAGGGGCGAGAGAGCTGCGTGGGGAGCTGTCGAGGCTGCCCTTCCCTGCCCGCCATTGCGGAGGGCCTCCGAGACGGCGAGTGAATGGCATATGGTGGTACGAACCACCAGCGCAGCGGTTGCCCGGGTGAAAGGAGCCGCACGATGAAGCTGACAAGGAACGCAATCCAAACGGCAAGCGCGGTGATGCTCACGATGAAGCTGACGGCCTCCGTGCCGAGCTGCCAGAGCGAAGCGGACCGCAAGGACGAATCCATGCGCGAAGAGCGGCGCAACGCGATCGTCGCGATCGAGAAGAACGAGCAAGACCATCTTGCCGTCGAGAGAGAATTCGTGGCACTCCACGAAAAGCACAAGCTGAAAGCCTTCTCCTTGGGACAGCCGCCACCGGCCGTGACGGAGACAGAGAACCTCGAACGCAGCGAGAAGGAGCACGCCAGCGGCTGACAGGACGACCTGCGAGAACAGATTGACGACGCCAGCGGAGGCACATTGCAGAGGGTTGTCATGGAGCTGATGAGGCTGAGTGGAGAGAAAGCCGGCATGGGAAAGACCTTCACCTCATCCGCTCCGGAAAGCCAGAAACGGCGCCAAGCGACCCCTCCGAGCGAACGTCTGTTCAGAACCGGATTCGGAAGAATCCGGAAGGGCGCCGAGAGGCGAACAGCCGAAGAGCCGCCAAAGGGATCAGCGAGCGAGCGAGCGGCCTAGTTGCTGAAGTCATCCGAGAGGGCGTTTATCTTAGAGATGACGAGCGAGACAGGAGGCGGATAGTCGGAGTAGGAAGGATGCCTGAGGGAGTCGAAGTGAGCGAGGTCGAAGCCGGTGACCTGCTCCATGAGGTAGGGGCAATCGGAAGGAAGCAAGCACTCGCGGATGAGAAAGACGGAATCGAAGTCCGGACGCAGATTGTACTCGACGTCGAGATCGGCCAGCTCCATGACGGCATCCAGGCGGGCAACGTCCCAGGCTGAGGAGTACAGCGAAGAGCAACCGGATTTGAGGCTGTCAGATTTACGGATCAGCTTGAACATCAGCGCCCGCCGGTCGCGAATTTCCTTGAGCCAGAAGGAAACGGTTTCCGGCCGAGCAACGAGGAAGTGCTCGATCATGAGGAAGAGGCGCAGCACGGCGGAGCAATGCGAAATCCATCGGAGGTGTACCTGATTGTCCAACTAGTCGATGACCTCGGTGACATGGTCCCAATCGACGGCGGCGAAGTCGCGGCGCCGAAGGGCCGCAGCCTGCTCGGCCGACCAGGAGTGAATGTCTTTGTGGTAGAGCTCGGCCGACTTGCGCTGCTGATGGGAGAGTGGCGGCGAAGCGGTGGTGGACATGGGGCCTCGCGAGGCCCCCATTGTAGCAACGCGCGGGGGTCTCGAAAGGGAGCGGTCAGAAGAACGAACCGAAGAAGGCAAGGCCGCAGGCGATCCCCGAGGCGAGAACGGCGAGAAACCAAAGCCGGAAGCGGCTGGGGCGGCAGAAGATCAAGGCTGCGATGAAGAGCAGCCACAGACGCGCCGGGGCGCAAACCCAGCGAAGGAATCAGCGCCGCGATTCGGTCACAGCACGGATAACCCCCGCTTCTTGAACATGAGCCGCAGGGCTTCGGTGAGAAGCTCCTGCACGGTGGTATCCTCTTCCGACGCCAGTATCCGCAAACGCCGAGCGACCTCGGGCTCGAAGTAGCCACCGACGTGTTTGCGTTTCGACTTGGGCGAAACGGGATGGCGCGAGGCCGCGGGCGGATGCGGCGACGGCGATTGATTCTTGGACAAAGCGGAAGCGAAATCGGAAGGGCTCATGTCAGTGGGTCTCCATTGGTTGAAGGATTGAAGTCCTGCAGGCGTCGAAGAACGAAGGAGTGCAGGCTGTGAATTTCGCGGGCAGCCTTGCTCTCGGGCTGGAACTCCTGCGCGGCCTGACCGCTGATGAGAGCGCGGGCGAACGCAACGCGCCGGCCGAGGCGGACGGGGCAGG
>JAPOOG010000048.1 GCA_026713545.1 Bryobacterales bacterium | reverse complement strand
ATTCGTGAACCGCAAGGCCGGTTAGCCTGCATTTCTCACCACCCGACGGCCGAAGCACGCGATACAACCGCCAGGACTTCGTTGCGCTTGCTTGCCGTGCTCGACGTACGGTTCAAGTACGCCTGCGCGCGCCAAGCGGCTCTCGCCTCGTCCTGACGGCCCTCTCACGCACTTCGCCTCGCCCCGTGGTGAGAAAAGCAGGTTAGAAGAAGAGCGGAGCATCCGGGGGAGGGATGTGTTCCGCAATCACTCCCCGCTCGCGAAGGGATTGAAGTCGATTCCAAAGAATGCTGTAATCTGTTACAAGCAGGCAGAAGGCAACTGTGAGAGAGGCTTTCATCATGCGTTTCAACGGCCTGTCCGGAGAGCCCTTGCGGCCGCGGCGAGCATCGTTGCGGCGGGGTCTGGGCAGCGGACTTCGGTGCACGGCTCTGCTGACGGCTCTTTGCGCCGGACAGATTGACGGCGCTGCGGGAACAACGCCGACCTTCGACGGAGAGGTCGGGCGGATCTTCAAGGAGAACTGCATTGCCTGCCACGGGGATACGTCTCCGCAGGCAGGACTCGATCTGCGGTCGAAGGAGACGATCGTAAAGGGCGGCAAATCGGGTCCGGCCGTGGTGGCGGGATCTTCGGCATCGAGCTTGTTGCTGGAAAAGGTGGTGTCCGGCGTAATGCCGCCCGGCGATGCACGACTTCCTCAAGAGCACATCGACACGCTGCGAGTCTGGATCGACAAGGGGGCGCCGCGCAACGACGCGGAGTTGACGCAAGTCTCAGGTCCGGGTGACGAGGAACTGACCGAGCACGAGATCCTGCCCATTTTCCAGATCCGCTGCGTGGCCTGCCATGGCAAGCGAAGGCAGGAGGGCGGCCTGGATCTCCGAACGGTGGCCGGACGGATCAAGGGCGGTAAATCGGGTCCGGCCCTGATCCGCGGCGACCCCGACGGCAGCCTGCTCATTCAACGGATTGAGTCGGGCGAGATGCCGCCCCCCGAACTGCAACTGAAGAACTCGGTCCGTCCACTGACGGAAAACGAGCTGCAAAAGGTTCGGCGCTGGATCGCCGCCGGCGCGCCGGAAGGGCCGCCGAGAGAAACGCTGGCGGTGGATCTGGAGAACGACCCGTTGGTGAGTGATGAAGACCGGCGTTTCTGGTCGTTCCTGCCGCCCAAGCGCCCGGAGGTCCCCGCAGTCGAATCCAGCGAAAGCGTCAAGAACCCGATCGATGCCTTCCTCTTGCGAAAGCTCTCAGCGAAGGGCCTGACCTACTCACAGGAAGCCGAGCGCGCGCAACTCATGCGCCGCGCGTACCTGGATCTGATCGGGATGCCGCCGACACAGGAGGAAGTCAAGGAATACCTGGCGGACCTGCGTCCCGACGCGTATGAAAGGCTCGTCGATCGGTTGTTGGACTCGTCTCGATACGGCGAGCGGTGGGCACGGCACTGGCTGGACCTCGCCGGGCATAGCGATTCGGAAGGTTTCGGGAACCACGACACCCCTCGAACGTTCGCATGGCGTTATCGCGACTATGTAGTCCGGTCACTCAACAGTGACAAGCCGTATGACCGGTTTCTGATGGAGCAGATCGCCGGCGACGAGTTGGGCGACTACCGCGATCAGAAAGTGACGCAGGAATTGATCGACCGGCTGGCGGCGACAGGCTTTCTGCGCACCGCGTCGGACCCGACCGACGCCCCCGAACGCGGCTTCATCCCGGAGCGGATGAACATCATCGCTGACGAGATTCAGGTGATGACATCCGCGGTCATGGGCATCACAGTGGGCTGCGCGCGGTGCCACGACCACAAGTACGATCCGATTCCACAGCGGGATTACTATCGCTTCAGCGCGATCCTGCAAACGGCGTACGATCCCTACGACTGGCTGCCGCCAAAGAAGCGGCAACTCGACCTGGCACTCGACAGCGAGAAACGAGCGGTCAAGGAGCACAACACACCGTTACAGGAAAAGATCGAGCAACTCGAGAAGGCGTTGGCGCGCGAGGAAGGGCCGTATCGTAAAAAGCTGCTCGAAAAGCGACTCGCCGAATTGCCCGAGGGAGTTCGAGAGGACCTACGGACGCTTGACGACACTCCCAAGGACCAGAGGACAAGCGTCCAGCAGTACCTGGCAGGCAAGTTCGCGAAGACACTCGAGATCACGAGCGCCCAACTGAAGAAGAAATATCCCGAGATCGCCGGCCGGGTAGATCCCATTCAAAAGGAGTTGGCTGCAAAACAGAGGCAGTTGTTGCCGGAGCCGCACATTCGCGTGTTGATGGATACGGGAGGCGAGTCCTCCGTCTCGTACCTGTTGCAGCGCGGCGATCCGGTGACGCCCGTGCAGGCCGTTGAGCCGGGCGTTCCCTCGGTGCTCAAGGTGGGACTCCGGCCGTATGAGATCAAGACTCCGTACGAAGGCGCGGAATCCAGCGGCCGCCGGCTGGCGCTGGCACGATGGCTGACGCAACCGAATCATCCATTGACGTCCCGCGTCCTCGTGAATCAGCTCTGGATGCGCCACTTCGGGCGCGGCATCGTTGCGAGCCCGGCGAACTTTGGCCGCTCGGGGTTGCCGCCCTCCCACCCGGAACTGTTGGACTGGCTCGCCACCGAGTTCGTCGCGAGCGGCTGGAGCATCAAGCACATGCACCGCCTGATGATGACGTCGACGGCGTATCGCCAGACTTCACAGACGAGCGAAGCGCTCGAGGCGGCAGATCCCGAAAATGGGCTGCTCAGCCGCATGCCGTTGCGGCGCATGGATGCGGAAACGCTCTATGATTCGATCCTGCGAGTCACCGGACGGTTGGATGAGGAGATGTTCGGGCCACCTTCGAAACTGGAAATCAAGGAAAACAAGGAGGTCGTCGCTGAAGGGTCGACCAACGGTTTTCGGCGTAGCCTCTACGTCACGCAGAAAATGCAAAAGCCGCTCACATTGCTGGATGCCTACGATCTGCCCCGTATGACGCCGAATTGCATCGAGCGGCGGCAGTCGCAGGTCCCCACTCAAGCGCTGCAGATGATGAACGGTACGGACGTATGGGAACACTCGCGATACATGGCGGGGCGATTGATGGATGAGGTCGGGACGGACCCGGCGGAACAAGTCGAAGCCGTGTTTGTGCGGACATTGTCACGGCGGCCCAGCGCTGACGAAAAGCATGACAGCCTTGCGGCTCTCAACGAGTTCAGCGGCATGTGGCTCAAGCGGCTCACGAAAGACCAGGATCCGGCGCCAATGGGGTGGAAGTCGCGTTGGCTGGCGCTGGCGAGTTACTGCCACACGATGCTCAACTCGGCGGAGTTCAGCTTTATCGACTGAGGATGGTGATGAATCAACAGACCGAAGACCCACGATCCCCCAAAAGGAATCGCCGTCCAAGCCGCCGCGATTTCTTCTCGCGGCTCGGGGACGGACTCCACGGAGCAGCTCTGGCGTCGCTGCTGGGAGCCGATCTATTCCGATCGAACCCTGCGATGGCCGCTGCTGCCCACGGGCGGGAGGTCTACGATCTCAGTCCGCAACCGACGCATTTCGAGCCCAAGGCCAAGGCGGTCATTCACCTCTTCATGAACGGCGGGCCGAGTCAGGTAGACCTGCTCGACCCCAAGCCGGCGCTCGAGAAGTACGCCGGTCAGGTGCCCGTGCGCGAGATGACGACGGACATTACATCGCCCCACGAGTCGGAGGGCCTGCTGCCGTCGCCGTTCAAGTTTCAGAAATACGGCCGATGCGGCATGGATGTCTCGGAGATCATGCCGTACTTCGCCAAGCACGTCGACGATGTAGCGCTGATCCGATCGATGTACGGCGGTCACTTCAACCACGAGCCGGCGCTGTTCCTGATGCATACGGGCCGCACGGTGTCGACTCGGCCGTCCATCGGGGCCTGGGTGGCGTATGGGCTCGGGACTGAGAACCAGAATCTGCCCGCCTACGTGGTGCTCGACGCCCCGAAGGGCCTGCCGATCAACGGGATTTCCAATTGGCAGTCCGCGTGGCTCCCGCCGATCTACCAGGGCACGCGGTTTCGCGCCGAGGGGCCGCCGGTAATGAACCTCGATTCACGACCGGAATGGCCCGAGGGGTTGGCCGATGCCGAGCGGCGTTTGTTACGGAAACTGGACGTTGCGCATCGCGAAAAGCGTCCTTTCCAACCCAGCCTCGACGGCCGGATTTCCAGCTATGAGCTGGCGGCGCGAATGCAGTTGGAAGCGGGCGACGCGCTCGATGTTTCGCAAGAGGATGAAAAGACCCGCGAGGCCTACGGACTCAACGACACCCTGACGCACTCCTATGGGAAGCGCTGTCTGATGGCGCGGCGCCTCGTCGAGCGCGGCGTACGTTTCGTGCAGCTCTACATCGAGTCACAGATTTGGGATTCGCATTCGAACCTCGTCAAAGGCCTGCGGTACGCTTGCGGCAAGACCGACAAGCCTGTCGCGGCGTTGCTGGCCGACCTCAAGCAACGCGGTCTGCTGGATTCCACACTCTTGATTTGGGGCGGCGAATTCGGGCGCTTGCCGCTATCCCAAAAGAACGTGAACGCCGAGAGTGCCGGCCGCGACCATGGGCCGCCCGGCTTCAGCGTCTGGCTGGCCGGCGGCGGCGCGAAAGGCGGAACGATCTACGGCGCGACGGATGAGTTTGGTCACGCGGCGCAAGAGAACCGCACCAGCGTCCACGATTTCCACGCAACGATCCTCCATCTGCTGGGGATGAACTTCCGCGATCTGGTCTTCGAGCGCCACGGGCTCGAAGAACGCTTGACGGATCAGTTCCCGGCCCGAGTCGTGGAGGAAATCATCACTTAGCCTGCATTTCTCACCATGCGACGGCCGCAGCAAGCGATAAGGCCGCCATGACTTCGCTTTTCCTTCGCAACGCTTGCTTGCCGTGCTCGATGTACTTGTCAAGTACACCTGCACGCGCCAATCGGCTCGCGGCTAGTCCTGCCGGCCCTCTCACGCAGTTCGCCTCGCCGCGTGGTGAGAAATTCAGGCTAGCGGCAGCTACGGCCCGCGGCGGAGAACCGGATAGAACTGCGTGAAAACGTTGTCCGTAGCGGCGTGCTCGTTGTGGCATGACCAGCAACGCTCCTTGGGGTATGCCTCCGCGCTGTCTTTGGCGGAACCATCCTCGCCGATGAAGTTGAAGTAGGCCCAGCCCTCTTCGAACCGCGACGTGTCTTTCACAGCGGCTTCGACACCGAGAGACTTATCCTGGAAGTGCCCCTGCTGGTTGATCGATTCGCGCGAGCCCGCAGTCAGCACCTCCATCGCGATAATCGTGCGATCAGGGAAGCGACCAGTTTTCTTGTACTCCCGGTAAGACGACGGATTGATGTAAAGGTTATGGAACTTCGGGTGTTGACGCTTCTCTGCGCTCGGCTCGTAGCTCATGCCGAGCGTAGCGCCGATGAAGATCCACTCGCGGTAGCCTTGCGGACGCAACAGCATATTGTTCTCGGTGAAGCGCGGTTCCACGTCTTGAGCGGACGCGGGTGGCACGGCGAACAAGCACAACACAAACAGCAACGCTAGCGCGTGTTTGGGCATCGACGACACTCCCTGCAACAGAAACTGACCCTCGCCGAAGATCCTTGCAGCTATACTGGACTGCGACGGACCCTCCAGCCTGAACGAACCAAGATGCGTGGAGTCCCACTGCCTCACGCACGAAAAGAAACGGATGATAGCAAAAACAGGAACTCTGAAACGAACTTTAGGTCGAGGAGACGGCATTTGGCTCAACCGCTTCTGGACGCTGCGCCGGCCTTCTTCCGCCGTTCTGGAAAGAATCGCCGAAGAACTCGGAGATGATCTAGCTTTCTTTGACGGCGATCCGAAGGCGGTCATCGCGGTTGTCCGAATGCTCAGTGAAGGTCGCACCTTTCGGGCTTCCGAGCACATCCGAGTGCAGCCGGAAGAAGTCCCCAGCCTCATCCGGAAAGCCAAAGATAAATTATAAAAGGGCTTGAAGAATCAAGAGGCGAGACAAACCCTCCGCGACTTCTCTGGTCTTTCTTGTCTGAAGTGGGAGTAGAACAGTCAGCAGCACTACTGTGCCACTGTTTTTCGCATCGGACCACAACACACGGACTGACTAGTCGGATCGAGGTTTTTGATGGCGACAGCGACGAAACCTGAATTCATCGAGCGAGATCTCGCTCATCTCATTCATCCTTTGCATAGCCGCCCGACGCACGAGGGCGGGCATGTTTGGGTCGGCGGCGAAGGAGCCGTTCTGTTCGACGCGGACGGCAAGGAATTCATCGACGCGCTGGCGGGTCTGTGGAACGTTGTCGCCGGACATGGCCGCAGCGAGTTGGCCGAAGCGGCGGCGGAACAGATGACGCAGCTCGGCTACTGTTCAGGATATGCCGGAAGTTCGAATCCGCGAGCCATCGAGCTCGCGGAGAAGCTGGCATCGATCACATATCCGTCGATCAACCGCTTCTTCTTCACGTCGGGTGGGGGCGAGGCGACGGAAACGAGCATCAAAGTCGCGCGGTCGTACTGGAAGCTACGCGGCAAGCCTGCGAAGACGAAGGTCATCTCGAGGCAGTGGGCTTATCACGGCGTTACGCTGGCAGCGATGAGCGCCACAGGAATCAAGGGTTATTGGCCGCTGTTCGAGCCGCGAGTGCCGGGCTTTACCCATATCCCGTCGCCGTATCCTTATCGATACAAGGCGGCGGACGGAGTGAGTCAAGGCCTTGCCGCTGCGAACGAGCTTGAGCGTGCGATTCTGCACGAGGGCGCGGATACCGTGGCGATGTTTCTCGCCGAGCCGGTACAGGGCGCCGGCGGGGTGCTCGTCCCTCAGGATGACTACTTCAGGCGGATTCGAAAGATTTGCGATCAATACGAGGTGCTGTTCGCGGCAGACGAGGTGATCACGGGGTTCGGACGAACGGGCAAGCTGTTCGCCCTGGATCACTGGGGTGTCGAGCCGGATTTGATGCAGTTCGCAAAGGCGATCACTTCCGGCTATTTCCCGTTCGGCGGGGTTGGCGTCAACGACGAGATAGCCAGCACAGTCGACGAGAGTCCGTCGCCTTGGATGCACGCATTCACATACAGCTCGCACCCGGTGGGTTGCGCAGTGGCGCTGCGAAATCTGAGGATAATCGAAGAGGAAGGTTTCCCGCAGCAGGCAGCGGAGAAGGGTGAATACCTTTTGCGCTGTCTGCAACAGGCATTGGGGGACCATCCGTGCGTGGGTGAGGTGCGGGGCAAGGGCCTGATGTGCGCGGTCGAGTTGGTCAAAGATCGATTAACGAAGGAAGAATTTCCGGTGACCGACAAGATTGGGGCGCGGGTCCACGCGGAGACGCAGAAGAGAGGGGTGTTCAGCAGGCTGCGGGGAGATGTTTATTGTCTGGCTCCGCCTATCGTGACGACCCGGGATCAACTGGACCGGATTGTCAATGCACTCAAAGAGTCGGTCAAAGCAGTATTGGGTTGAGTGACGCCGGCGGATTGAGGGATATGCGAATGATCGATCGTTTCTTTCGGTCGGCGTTGCTTGCGGTTTCGGCAGCGGCGGTCTCTCCGATTTGGGCGGACGAGTTACAGATCGAGCGCGGGCGTGAGTTGTTCGCCGAGAAGTGCGCCGCGTGTCATGGCGAGAACGCCAAAGGAGGACGCGGGTCGGATCTCACAACAGGCCAGTGGCGCTGGGGCGGATCGGATACGGAGTTGAAGCTGAATATCCGGCAAGGGATTCCCGGTACGCAGATGCCTCCGACGGAGATGTCGGAAGAAGCCGCGTTGGACATCATTGCTTTCCTGCGAACGTTGTCGGAGGAAGAGCAGGAGCCGGTCACGGGAGACTCATCAAAGGGGCGCGAGATCTTTTTCGGAGCCGGAGGCTGCACAGGCTGTCATTTCTTCGGCGGACATGGGGGCCGCCTGGGGCCGGACCTGACAAATATCCGCGACGAGAAGAAGCTGAGCGAATTGCGCAAGGCGATCACGGATCCGAGTGAGAGTCTGCGGCCGGGGTTCGAGACGATTGAAGTCGAGTTCCCGGACGGCCGTATCGTCGAGGGGAGCCGACGGAATGAGGATACCTTCTCGATTCAGTTCATGGATCGTCAAGAACGCCTGCACATGCTCATGAAGAAGGATGCAGTGCGGGTGCGGCATGTGGAGCAATCGCTGATGCCGAAGCCTGCACTGAGTGCGTCGCAGGTGGAAGATGTAAGCGCCTTTCTCCTCAAGTCCCCGCCGGAGGCCGGCGCCATGGCCAAGGCGGACTGGAAACCGGCAGCGGATCTGAACGTGACCTCGGAGCGGTTGCGCAAGGCCCATTTGGAACCGGAGAATTGGCTGACCTACTGGGGTGATCTATCCGGAAGGCATTACAGCGGGTTGCATGAAATCACAACAGCGAACGTGAACGACCTTCGGTTGGCCTGGACACATCAGTTCGGCGGCGGGACTGTCGAGACGTCACCGATCGTTGTCGACGGGCTGATGTTCATCACCGGGCCGAAAAATGACGCGGCGGCGCTCGATGCCCGGACAGGCCGAGTGATCTGGCGCTACCGGCGCCCGGTCCCTGATGACATTCACAGCTTCTGCACGGTGATGACGAATCGCGGATTCGCGATTCTCGGCGACCGTCTGTACATGGCGACGCTCGACACGCGGCTGGTCGCGCTCGATGCGAAGACGGGCAACGTGATCTGGGACGTCGCCGTGGACGACTACAAGAAGGGTTACTCGATTACACTGGCGCCGCTGGCGGTCGATGGAAAGATCTTTGTGGGCGTGACATCGGGTGAGTGCGGACTCAACGGGTTTCTTGATGCGTTCGATGCGGCAACGGGTGAGAAGCTTTGGCGCTTCTGGGCGATCCCACAGGAGGGCGATCCGGCTCGCGAAACTTGGGCGGGGAACTCGGCGGAGTTCGGCGGCGGGCCGACCTGGCTGACGGGAACGTATGATCCAGACCTCAACTTGCTCTATTGGACGACAGGAAATCCGGCGCCGGACTATGACGGGACCGTGCGCAAGGGCGATAACTTGTATACGGACTCGGTCGTCGCACTCGATCCGGACACTGGCCGGTTGAAGTGGTACTTCCAGCACACGCCGCACGATACGCACGACTGGGATTCAAACCAGGATCCCGTGCTGATTGATGCCGAGTTCAAAGGCCGTCAAAGGAAACTGTTGATCCAGGCCAACCGCAACGGCTTTTATTACGTGTTGGACCGCGAGACGGGCGAGTTCCTGCTTGGTCGCGCCTACGTTCAACAGACGTGGGCGGACGGCTTGGATGCGAAGGGACGGCCCATCGTGATTCCCAATACCGACCCTACCGAAGAGGGGAACCGCGTGTGTCCGGATGCGTGGGGCGGCACGAATTGGTCCGCGCCGTCGTTCAGTCCCGATACGGGGTTGTTCTACCTGCTGATGCGTGACGCCTGCGCCACCTACACGAGCATGACCAAGCCGCCGATCGCGGGGCGTCCATACACCGGCACCGGGCAACAGCTCGATCCAGGGGAGTCCCAACCGGGTGCGATCGCCGCAATGGATCCGCTGACGGGGGATATACGCTGGAGGTTTGACCTGATCGAGGCGATGCCGACGATCGGAGTATTGGCGACGAAAGGCGGATTGGTTTTCGGGGGAACTTACCGGGGGTACTTCGTTGCACTCGACGCCGACGACGGCAGGCTTCTCTGGAGCCGTCAGTTGGGGTCGGCCTATCGCAGTTCAGCGATGTCGTACGCAGTGGATGGGCGGCAGCATGTCGCCATTGCGGCGGAGAGCGTGCTCTATGTGTTCGCGTTGCCGTAAGATTGCATTTTTTCAATAGCTGCATTGCAGCTCCGATTTGAGTTTGATGGGCTGGAGTCATGAGATCGAAGCTGGTTGTTGATAGGCTACAGGCCGTCGCAGCCGTCGTGGCGGTGCTCTTGGTCGCGGCCGGTGGCTTCTCAAGTTGTTCGGACTCCCCTTCGGCGGTGAGTCCGAGTGCAGACGGTGTTTCAATCACTCTGCCGGACGGCGCCGTGATTCGCGCCGAGGTAGTGAGCAGTGCGCCCGAGCAACAACGAGGACTCATGTTTCGCCGTGAACTTGCGGCCGACCGAGGCATGCTCTTCAACTTCTCCACTTACGAGGAGCACACTTTCTGGATGTTCCAAACCCTCATCCCGCTCGACATCATATGGATGGACCCTGAAGGCGTGATCGTCGAAATCTCGGCAGACACTCCTCCCTGCGGCTCGACAAACCCTTCCGACTGCCCCAATTACGGAGGCTCTGTGAAGTCCCAATACGTGCTGGAACTCCCGGGCGGTCAGGCAGCAGCCCACCAGTTGCAAGTAGGTGACCGCATCCGGTTCTAAACTGAGGCATTTGGTTTCTCCCCATGCATGATGATGCCCGAAGGCCGGCCACCTTGTCGTGTTGCTTCCATACCCCATTGGCAGACATGTTCCAAACCGGCTATTCTCCGAATATATGAACGAGCAAAAACTGAAAGACCTTCTCGAAGAAGTAGCCGTCGGCTCCTGCGATACGGCCGGCGCACTGGATCGTCTCCGGCACATGCCTTTCGAGGATCTTGGATTCGCCAAAGTCGATCACCATCGCGCTCTGCGGCACGGCATGCCGGAAGTTGTCCTCGGTCGCGGCAAAACCGTGGATGAGGTTCGAGGGATCGCCGCGAAGCTTCTGGAGCGCTCACCGAACCTGTTGGTGACGCGAGCGAGCGAAGAGATGGCCGGGGCGATCCGGGACCTTGAATCGTCGGCGGAGTACATGCCACGCTCGGGAGCGATTCGCGTCTGGCGCGATCGCAACATCATCGGCAAGAGCAAGATTGCCGTCGTTTGCGCCGGAACGAGCGACATCCCAGTTGCCGAAGAAGCAAGGGTCACGGCCGAGGTCATGTCCAATGAAGTGGAGACCATCTACGATGTCGGAGTCGCCGGCATCCACAGGCTTCTCTCGAACCGAGAAAGGCTGGAAACAGCGCGGGTCATCATCTGTTGCGCCGGGATGGAAGGCGCCCTGCCAAGCGCCGTGGGCGGGCTCGTTGCAGTGCCCGTGATCGCCGTGCCGACCAGCGTGGGCTACGGCGCAAGCTTCAACGGCCTCGCCGCACTACTGGGAATGCTCAATAGCTGCGCCAGCAACGTCACGGTCGTGAACATTGACAACGGTTTCGGCGCCGCCTATTTCGCGACTCTCATCAATCGCATCTGACGAGTGCGAAGGAGGCTGCGGTGTCTCGAGGCGCAGTTTCGAACTGACCTGCTTTTTCCCGCCGCTTGTCGAAAAAGCAGGTTAACGCTCTACCACACGAACGTGTCGCCCGGCTTCGTCTCGATGACCTGGACATCCGGTTGATCTTTCAGCAGATCCTTCAATTGATCCGGCGTGCCGGTCAGAAGTGGAAACGTCCCCCAGTGAATCGGGAGGACGTGAGTCGGAGTCAAGAACCGGCAGGCGAGCGCCGCCTCTCTCGGATCCATCGTGAAGCGGTCTCCAATCGGCAGCACCGCGAAATGCGGCCTGTGAAGATCACGGATCAACTGGAGGTCGCTGAATACATTGGTATCCCCGGCGTGATACAAGGCACGTCCGTCCGGTAGCCGGACCACGTATCCGGCGGCTTCACCGGCATAGATCATCTGGCCGCCGTCCTCGATCATGCTGCTGTGTTGTGCGTGAGTCATCGTCACTCTCACGCCGGCGACATCAATGCTGCCGCCCTTGTTCATCGGGGCCGTGTCTTCCACCCCCTTGCCGCTGAGCCATTGGCAGATCTCATAGATCGCCACCGTCGTCGGTTTGAACTTCTTGGCAACGGAGACCGCGTCGTTAATGTGGTCTACATGCCCGTGCGTGATGAGCTGCAGATCGACCCTGTGCAGCCGGTGGCCTGCGGGGTAGGAGGGGTTCCCTTCAATCCAAGGATCGATCAGAATTACCTTCCCGTCGGAGAGCTCAATCGATACCGTCGAATGTCCCAGCCAGGTAATCTTCGTGCCAGACATGAGGGACTCCGCTTTAGATGCCCGCCCTTCGACGCCGGGCCTTGTGCGTACGAGGTTGTTCGGACTGCGGTTTCTTCTTGACCAGTCGCCGGACCGCACGTATCAAGTCCCGATCTTCTTCGGGGCCCTTCGCGAGGACAATGTCGGCGCCGATCTGTTCCTCCGTCAACCCGATTTTTTCAACATAACCCGACAGCATCACAATGGGAACTTCCTTGTTGAGGCTGCGAATCTTTTCAATGACCTCCGATCCGTTCAAATCCGGCATCCGGTAGTCAGTTACGACCACGTCGAAACTCTGCTTCGCAAACTGCGCCAAACCGTCTTGTCCGCATGAAGCTATGGCGACTTCGTAGCCCTGTTGCTTAAGGAGTGTTTGGCGGGCCAACAGCCCGTGTTCGTTGTCATCAATCAGAAGAATACAGGGAGGAGTTCGTTTCATCAGTGCTTGCGAATGTTTCAGGGGATATTGAGAAAACAAGAATCGCAAAGCGTAGCGCAGCCCAAGATCAGTGTCAATGCAGCCCGATGTTGTTGGAAACTATGGAGATTTTCTACTTGACATCGCAGCGTTCTTGCGCTCCTGCAGAACGATTATCGGATCACTCCGATGACAAAAAACATTCCTCGCGTAAATGAATCGAACGTTCCCCTGCTCTTGTGATGTGGGAACCGTAACCTATTCAACCGGCCTTGGGGCGCGGTAGCCGGAGCGGGCCACGACCTGATACTTCACCCGCTTGTTCTTCTTGCCGGCGACCATGCGCAGGTCGTTCTTGGGGTTCGTGGGGTCGATGAGCCGCACCTTGATCTTCCTCCATTTGCCGTCCTTCTGCTGATTGGAGGGCACATAAGTGAGCGTGTATTGGTTCCGCATCGAGTAGTGGATGGCCTGGAAGATGTTCGGGAACTCACCGTAGAACCTCGGAAAGAAGGCCATTCCGCCCGACTCGGCCGCAAAGGTCCGCATCTGATTGTCTGCCTGCAAGTAGTCCATCCGCGCCGCCCCGCCCCAGGGTCCGTTGAAATAGCCGTACGCGTCCATCAACTGCCGCATCATCTGCATCATGCCGATCGGATAGACAATTACGCCGGCATCTTGCACGATGCGGCGGGCTTGCCCGTAGTTCAGCTTGCTGAAGGTATCCACTCCGGTCGAGATCAATACGATGGATTTGCGACCTTCGATGCCTTTCATGCGCTCGCAGGTATCCGCGAGTGCGTCGAACAGGTTCGCCTCGGAGAATCCCGTCGTGCGAAGCCGTTGCAACGCCTGGTAGGTCTTGCGGCGATCTCTTGTGAAGTCCGAGAGAATTTCCGGCCGCAGGTCGTACGCGATCACAGCCACCCAGTCTTCCGGCCGTAATGTTTCTGTGAACCCGTAGGCGGCCGCCAACGTCTGGTACCAGGTTTCCGTCCAGTACCGTTGGTGCCTCGCATTGAACTCGATCAACAGAGCAACCGTCATCGGTGCCTGCGACACACCGAAGCTCTGAATCTGTTGCGGTACGTCGTCTTCCATCACCATGAAGTTGCCCTGCGGGATCTTCGGGATGAAGCGGCCCTGATCGTCAAGGACGGCCACGTCGACGGTGACTACGTTCGTCTCGGTGGTGAACAGCGCCATGTCTTGCGGAGCTTCCTGCTTCTGGCGGGTTTGGATCGGCGGCAATTCCTCGGGTTTCTCGGGCTTGGCCACGGTCGGCCCGGGGGCGCGCCTGGGGCCGCGAGGCGTGAGAGGCCCCGACCTCTGGGCGAACGATGCTGTCCAACCCGCCAGTCCGAGACATGCCGTCAACACCAACGCATTCAACAACCGGTGTCTGCTTCGCATCTTCGTTCCCCCTTTTCCGAGGCCCATCCGGCCACCGCCCGTCTCATCATTTTTGACTGGTGGAAGCCGCTGCCGGTTACAGCCAACTCGTCGTCCCCATTATGTTACAGCGAGTTCGGGCGTCATGCCTTGAAGTTCGTTACGATTTTGGTTTGCGACGACAAGCAGCAGAAGGCAGAGATAGCCGGGAACGTCCGCTATAATGGCTGACCGCCCCTTGGCGGCGATATCTCCCGGTCCCGCCTGATTCAATGCCTGATCCTAAGCCGCCGATCCTCCCGACCGGTCCCTACGCCCGCCACTTTCTGATCTGCGCGGACCAGACCAAGCCCAAGTGCGCGCCGCGCGAAGTAACGAACGAATCCTGGGCCTATCTCAAGAAGCGATTGGCCGAAGCGGGCTTGGCGAGCGGGGACGAGTGTGTTTTCCGCAGCAAGGTGAATTGCTTGCGCGTCTGTTCCCACGGACCGATCGCCGTCATCTATCCAGAGGGAGTCTGGTATCATTCCGTCACGCCCGAGGTTGCCGAACGCATTCTGCAAGAGCACGTCATCGGGGGCCGCCCGGTTGAAGAATACGTCTTCTTCCGCAACCCCCTCGCTGTTGAGCCGCCTCGGCCCAGGAGTCCAGCTAGATGAGCACTTCTACGCAACAAGACTCAGTCGAGGACGACGCCGCTTCGCAGCACAAAATGCGATGGCCTGTCGTGTACATCCTGAGTTTGGGGATGATCAACGCCTATTTTGACCGCGTCTGTCTGACAATCGCCCTTCCAGTCATGGTGCAGACCATCGAGTTGAGCCCGACCCAGCAAGGGATCGCCCTCGGCGCGTTCTTCTGGAGCTATACGTTCCTGCAGATCCCCTCCGGCGTCTGGGTCGACAAGATCGGCGTTCGCAGACCCTATTTCTACGGGAATCTGCTCTGGGGTTTTGCCTCGGCTGCCACGGCGCTGACGACCGGGCTGTGGTACCTGCTTGTGATTCGCATCCTGCTAGGCATCGGCGAGTCTGTCGTCACTCCGTCGAGCATGCGGTACATCCGCATGCATTTCGACGAGGAGCAGCGCGGCACTGCTGTCGGCCTCTACATGACCGGCACCAAACTCGGTCCCGCGATCGGGCTGCCGCTGGCGGGATTCCTGATCACGACTTTCAACTGGCAGACGATGTTCCTGATCATGGGCTTCGGCGGACTCGTCATCCTGATCCCCTGGATGCTGTGGGTCAAGAATGACGATATCGCCGCCATCTCCCGATCGCGACGCGAGGTATTGGAAAAGGAAAAGCCCGCGGACTCCAAGCTCCAGACCGTTTCCACGAGGGAGATCCTCTCCAGTCCGGTCATCTGGGGAGTCGTGCTCGGCACCTTCTGCTACATGTACTTTGTCTACTACGGCATTACCTGGATGCCGCAATACTTCGGGCAGAAGTTCGGCATGTCGATCAAAGACATGAGCTGGTACGGCGGCGTGGCGTTCGGAGGCATGGCCGTCGTGATCTGGATCGGCGGCGCCATGGCCGACTGGTTCATCAACCGCGGCTACGACCCGATCAGCGTACGCAAGGGTTTCACGATCCTGGGATTCGGCTTCGCCGCGACGCAGACGATCGGCGCCTACACGAGCGATACCAACCTGATGCTCATCTTCGCCGTGGTCTCGATGTGGGGACTCGGCTTGGCCACCGCCAACTACTGGGCCCTCACACAGACTCTGATTCCCGGCGGCAGCATCGCCATGGTGGTGGGCATCCAGAACACGGCAGCCAATCTGGCCGGCATCGTGTCGCCCACGCTCACCGGCTGGCTCATCGATCAGACCGGTAGCTTCGACGTTCCCATCAAGACCATCGGCTTCTGGCTCCTGTTCGGGATCGTCTGTTACATCTTCCTCGTCCGCCGCAAGTACGCTCCGCAGCCCGAGCAAGCCTAGTACTTTTCGGGCCCCCCAAATGCCATGTAGGGAGAGGTTCGCCTGTGTTGGTACCTGCAGCAAGGGCTGACCGCTCTTCTCCCACACGACTGCAGCGAAAAACAGCGAAGCCGTATGCCCTTCTTGCAGCACCGCAAAGGAGCTGGAAAATCTATCCAGTGACGCACCGCCGCACGGAAGCCGGATTCCTGATCAGACTACACAGGCTCCGGTTGCGGGTTGTCGGCCACCTGCAAGCCGAGAGCCCTGCGCAGCTCCGTCTCGAGGGTGGATTTCAGGTCCGGATGGTCTTTGAGAAACTGCTTGGCATTTTCGCGGCCTTGGCCGATGCGGTCGCCTTTGCAGGAGTACCAGGCGCCGCTCTTGCTCACGAGCTTGTTCGCGACTCCGAGATCCAGCAAGTCCGCTTCCATCGACGGTCCCTCTCCGTACATGATGTCGAACTCTGCCAGTTGGAAAGGCGGCGCCACCTTGTTCTTTACCACTTTGACCCTCGTCCGGTTCCCTACAATCTTGTCGCCGTCTTTGATAGCGGTGACGCGCCGGATGTCGATCCGAATCGACGCGTAGAACTTCAGAGCACGGCCGCCGGTCGTCGTCTCCGGATTCCCGAACATCACGCCGATCTTTTCACGAATCTGGTTGATGAAGACCAGGCAGCAGTTCGATTTGAAAACCAAGCCCGCAAGCTTCCGTAACGCCTGAGACATTAACCGCGCCTGCAAGCCGACGTGCGTATCACCCATCTCACCCTCAAGCTCGGCCCGAGGAACCAGCGCGGCCACCGAATCGATGATTAAAATGTCAATCGCCCCCGATCGCACCAACACTTCTGCAATCTGCAGAGCCTGCTCACCGTTGTCCGGCTGCGAGACGAGAAGGTCATCAACATTCACGCCCAAATTGCGCGCATAGATCGGGTCCATGGCGTGCTCGGCGTCGATGAATGCCGCCACCCCTCCAAGTTTCTGAGCTTGCGCGACCGTCGACAAGGCCAATGTTGTTTTGCCGGAAGACTCCGGTCCGTAGATTTCGACCAGCCGTCCGCGAGGCAGGCCCCCTACTCCAAGAGCCGCATCCACCGCGATCGAGCCGGTGGGAATCACACTTACCGGCACGATCGAGTCACGCGACCCCAACCGCAGAATCGCGCCCTTGCCGTGGGCCTTTTCGATTTCACTGAGTGCATGCTCCAGGCTGCGCGTACGCTCACGATCGTCCATCAGTACACTCCTTCGATTTCGCCAATCTCTGCTGGCCGAGATTGTAGCAAAAGGCGAATATAAAGCGAAATTGGCAATTGGGAAATCCGGCCTTCACCGGCAACAAGCGTCTGGCGTCAGGCCGCGGGGGTTAACGAACTTCATCGGGCGGAGTAGCATAGTATCCACGGCGCACCCGCACCTTGGTGTTCTTCACGCGGGTTTTGACCTCCACCCTGTGGAAGCTGCCGTCGGCGACGAAGTCCGTTGGTGAATACAGGATAAAGTACTGATGCCGTAGTTCGTTGGCGATGTTGGCGAAGGACTGCTCAAGATCGGTCGCCTGAAACGGATGGAACGACAGACCACCCGTTTCCTCGGCGAACGTTCGCAGGACCTTATCTCCATCTTGTCGCTTGCCGCTGCGATTCGTCGAAATCGTGAAGACGACGGCTTCGGCCTTGTGGGCCATCTCGAGAGCCATCTCGCGCGTCACGCTGCTCTGGTTGTCCTCACCGTCTCCGATCACGATCAAGGCACGCCGAAACTGCTCCGGCGGCCAATCCTCCGGCAGCTTATCGCGGCAAGCGAAGTAGATTGCATCATAAAGCGCAGTGCCGCCTCCGGCACGCAAACGCCGCACTCCTTTCGCCAGCTCCTCGGGGTCGTGCGTGAAATCCACAATCAGCTCCGCGCGCGTATCGAAGCTCACCAGGAATGCCCGATCACGCTCTTCCCGAAGGACGCCGCGGATGAACTCAATCGCCGCTTCCTGCTCAAAACGGAAGCGGTCACGGATACTGTTGCTCGAATCGAGCACAATCCCGATCCGCAACGGCAGGTCGCTCTCCCGGACGAACTCACGGATTTCCTGCTCCTTCTTGTTGTCGAAAACACGAAAATCCTCGCGGTCGAGATTCGTGATGAAGCGGTTCTTTTTGTCCGTGACGGTGAACAGCAACGGCACGCGTGAGACCTCGACGCGGATGGTCGTATCGAGATCAAATGCGGGCGGGATCTCCGGAGGCGCGTTCTTGCCATCCTGCGCGGATAGCGAGAAAGCCCCGGCAAGGACCAACCCGAGCGCCGATACGGTTCGATTCATCAACATTTCGTTGCGGCGAAATCGTCCTTATTATAGCCCCAACTCACGTGTCATCTTTTTGAAATCACTGCCCAACGGGGCCGTTACTGTCAGGAGCTCGCCGCTGCTCGGCTGATGAAACCGAATCTCCCGCGCATGCAGATAGAAGCGTTCGCTGGGAGTTTTTACGGCGGGGGCACGAGCTGCCCCATAGAGTCGATCGCCCACCACCGGGTGTCCGATTGCCGACATGTGAACCCGAATCTGATGCGTACGGCCCGTAGCGATGCGGAGTTCGACCAGCGAAAACCGCTCCGTGCTCCTCAGGACGCGGAAGTCCGTTTGAGCGACGCGTCCCTGTCGTCGGGCGGCCATGCGGACACGCGCTCGGCTGTCTCGCGCAATCGGCATCTCCAACCGAAGCCACCGCACACCTTCGACCTCCACGGTCCGCCCGTGATCCGCATGCGACGCCGGATTCCCTTGAACCAACGCCCGATAGGTCTTGCGCACCTTGCGGCTCTGGAACTGCCGGGCCAGAGCACGATGAGCCGCGTCGTGCTTCGCGGCGAGAATCACACCGCTTGTGAAACGGTCCAACCGATGAACAATACCCGGGCGCAGGTTGCCACCCACACTCGACAGTTTTCCGAAGTGGTGCAGCAGAGCGTTCACCAGCGTTCCCTCCGCACAACCTGCCCCGGCATGAACTACCATGCCCGCCGGCTTGTTGATCGCCACCAGGTCGTCGTCTTCATGGAGGATGTCGAGAGGGATGTTCTCCGGCTTCGCCCTCAGCAGCTTCGCTGGTGCGGGAGAGACGGAAATCACCTCCCCGCCTTTCAATTTTGCCGACGCTTTCGCAGGTCCCGCCCCCACACGAACGCGCCCGTCCCGAATCCATTCCTGGATCCGAGCCCGGCTCGTGTCCGGCATGCTCTCCGCAAGAAAACGGTCCAGCCGCTTCCCGGCGTCGGCTAATTCAGCCACGAAAGTCATCAACCGCAGGCACTCCTCTTCCCGCAGCGGAAGCAACGACATCAATCTTGCCAACCCTCGTCTACAAGCGCGGATGCTCTATTGAGGCTATTTCACCGCCCACCGCCGCAGATACTTCATCATCTTCTTGCCGTGGTGATGGTCGCCCTTTTCGAGCTCGCCCGTGTCTTGGGGGCACAGGAGTTCGCCGGAACTATCCAGGGGATAAAATGAGGGAACGGCCACGACCTTGGGATAACGAGAAAGCACCTCCTTGTCCTTATTCTCAGGACTTAAATTCACTTTCACAGCAACGTAGTTCTTGTGGAGCAACTCGGCAGCATCAGGATTCTCCTCGAAGAACTCGTCAAGCCCGTGGCGCCAGATGCATCAGTAACCACCGGCATCGAGCAGCACCCTCCGCCCGCTCCGTCGCGCTTCCTCAAGCGCGTAGTCTATATCCTTGGCCGCATCGCGCGGGATGGATCGTACCTTGTGACCCGCTCGTAGTCCGAAGAGTGAACTCGGCTGCCCTTCACCGACTCCGCCGTGAACATACAGAACTGAAGGCCCAACGATACAAACGTCTTTGTCAATACGGCTACCCTCTTGATATCTCCCATGGTAGAGCCTCCGATACTCATGAACCAGGGGCCATCTAAACCCTTCTCAAACACAACCGATCCCGCGATTCGGCGACCGCCAAGCACAGTGTGTCTCACCTGAATGCGCACGGCAAAGTCGAAAGTCCGCATCGAAATCATCAGTAGGATACCGGCGCAGTTTCTTCTAGCAAGCGGGCAAGCTCAGTCTTCATCTCATCCAGCGCCTCCTGTGCGGACTCATCTCCGATGAGGTTCTTCATCTCGTAGGGGTCGTTTTCAAGGTCGTACAGTTCGTCAACACCTTCCAGGTCGACGTACTGGATGTACTTCCATTTCTGGGTTCGCACAGCCTTGTAGCCCATCTTGACGAGGCGGGGCATGACGGTGTCGGAGTAGTACTCGATCAAGAAAGACTCGCGCCAGTCGGTGGGGCTTTTGCCCTTCAGGAGCGGAACAAGAGAACGTCCGTGCATGTCTGCGGGTTTTTCCAGTCCGGCGAGATCGAGCATGGTGGGTGCGTAATCGACGCTGAGCACGAAGTCATCGATCGTCATGCCGGTAGGGATCAGCGACGGGTATCGGACGAACAGCGGCACGCGGGCGGTCTCTTCATAGGCAAGGCGGCGTTCCCGGCCGAGGCCGTGTTCGCCATAGAAGAAGCCGTGGTCACTGCTGACCACGACAACCGTGTTCTCCAACCGTCCGGTTTCTTCGAGCGCTTTAAATATTTCACCCATGCCGTCGTCGGCCGACGAAAGCATGCGCAGGCGATTGAGGATGGTGGCGTCGTCAGTGCCGCTGTCGGGGCCAAGGGGCACCACGTCGGGGATGGGCCTTTGGAGCGCAGGCTTGTCCTTGCCGTAGCTCGCAGCGTTCGGGCGGCGGGGAACTTGCATGCCTTCATAAAGATGGGCGTGTCGCGCTGCGGGCGTATATTTCTCGGCGCCTCCTCGCGGGCCGCGCGGGCTGCCGTCGGCATTCTGAAAGATGTTGGGATGGACGACCTTGTGCGCGAGATAAAGCATGAACGGCTGGTCGCGCTCCCTGAGAACGAACTCGACGGCGCGCTCGGTGAAGACGTCGGTCGTGTAGCCCTCGACCTTCATGCGCTTGCCGTTATCGTTGACGTCCGGGTCGAAGTGGTAGCCCTGTCCCTGCAAGCTGTACCAGTAGTCGAAACCGGGGCGGGGTGAGTCGTCTACGCCCATATGCCACTTGCCGATGTAGGCTGTCTCATAACCCGCGTCGTGAAGCAGGCGCGGGAACGTGGAAAGCCGATGGCTTTGCTCGCTGCGGTCGACGTTGTCGACGATGCCGTGGGTGTGCGCGTACTGGCCGGTGAGAATCGTCGCCCGGTTGGGCGAGCACAGCGGCGTGGTCGCGAACGCGTTGGAAAAAAGCGCGCCTTCGTGGGCGACACGATCGAAGTTGGGGGTCTGTACCCAGGGATGACCGCCGGCGCCGAGGTCGTCCCAGCGAACATCGTCGAGCAGGACGAAGACGATGTTGGGGCGTGTGTCCGCAGCGGGCTCGGGTTGGGAGCAGGCCGTGAACAAGAGCATCGCGAAGACGAGGCATAAGCCGAGAGCAGTGCGTCGAGAATGCATCGAAATTGTCCTTTGTGTCGGTTTCCAGTAACCGAGATTATGGCAGACCGCTCAGGCCGGAATTTTTATGTCGCCCTGGCGCCAGGTCATGAGAAAATCGGAGTTCTGCTCGACGGGAGGACCACCATGCAACACTCCGCCAAGTTTCTCGCCATTGTCAACGATGCCAAGACTCGCATTCGGGAAACTACGGTCAAAGAAGTCAAGAACGATCGGGAGGCCGGCATCGATCATGTGCTGGTTGATACGCGGGAAGACTCCGAGTGGAACACCTCCCACGCCGCCGGAGCGATTCACCTGGGCAAAGGGATTATCGAGCGCGACATCGAAGCCGCAATTCCTGACGCGGACAGGAAGATTGTGTTGTATTGCGGCGGCGGGTACCGCTCGGCGTTGGCAGCCGATGCCTTGCAGAAGATGGGCTATCCCAATGTTTTTTCACTGGCCGGCGGCTGGCGGGCCTGGAAGGCGGCTTATATGCCCGTGGAAGACGAATGAACCGGCATATCATTACGTAACCCCCATAGCCGTTTTGCGGCAAGGAGCAAACCATCTCAGTCCTAACCTCACCTCAAAGCACGACACGGTTCACCCTCGAATCAAGGGAAGAAGACGTAGGCCTGATCACGGAGCTGCGGATTCAAGCGCCGGAAGAGACGGCCTACTGGGCCCTGTTATCAGACCCTCACTTTCCGGCTGATCCCGAGGAAGGCCGTCCACAGTACGATCCCGCCGGAAATTTCCCTCTCGCCGCCGAGCAGGCCATGGAAGCCTTGCCGCAGGCCGCAATGGTCCTCGGTGACATCGCCTACCGGCATGGCCTACCGGAAGATTACGCCGCCGTGAAACCCTCGCTCACTCGTATGGCCGAGCGCTTTCCGGTCTGCCTCACCCTGGGTAATCACGACGTGCGCGAGAACTTCCTACGGGCTTTCAGCCACCACCCCCTCGTCGGTGACACGCCTGCCAAGTCGATCGTGATTGTCGAACACCCATGCATCCGAGTCCTCATCCTCGACTCTTCCTACCGGGTTGATGTCGTTCCCGGCATGTTGGGCTTCCGGCAACGCGAGTGGTTGGATCAATACTTGACCAAGCACAGCGGGACTCCCACCATCCTCTGCTTTCACCACGCGCTCGATGACAACGACCGCAGCCTGCTCGATGCCGACCGCCTGCTCCGCATCGTCGGGAGGCACCGTCACGCCAAAGCGATCATCCACGGCCACTGGCACAAACTTCTGCACTACGAGGTCGACGGAGTGCATGTGCTGCAACTCCCTTCCGCCGGCATGCCGCTCCAGCAGGACATCCCGCTCGGCTGGCTCGATGCGGTGTTCAGCGAGTCGGGAGGGGAGTTTGCCATGCATTCCATCGAGCCGCATCGCGAGAAGATTCTCAGCACATTTTCGCTTCACTGGCGTTAGGATGTTCCCTGCGCAAGCACGCGGCGAGACGGACTCGAGGCCGAGGGTATCGAGCTTTGAACTCGAGTGAGTAACCGCGGGATTCTTGGAATCGCCATGATGCCGAAGGTACAATGGACCCTTGGAGCCGAGTCAAGCCTGTATTCAATAACAATCCCGAAGGAGAAACCCATGCTCAAGACACCCCTTCTGATATCGATCATCCTTTCCGTGTTCGCGCTACCCGTGCTTGCGCAGAGCAACATGAGCTTCTTCATCACCAGCAAAGGCCCGGGCGACGGCGCCGCGCTTGGGGGCTTGGAGGGCGCCGACAGCCATTGTCAGTCGCTAGCCGAGGCGGTGGGCGCGGGCGGCAAGACCTGGCGCGCGTATCTCAGCACTACCGGAACGACTGGCGTCAACGGCCGCGACCGCATCGGCAACGGTCCCTGGTACAACGCCAAGGGCGTCAAGATCGCGTCGGGCGTCGACAACCTGCTGGGCGACAACAACCTGACCAAGGAAACCCAGTTGAACGAGAAGGGTGAGGTCGTCAACGGCCGCGGCGACAATCCGAACCAGCATGACATCCTGACCGGGTCGCAACTCGACGGCACGGCCTGGGAGGGAGAAGGCGACACCACCTGCAGCAACTGGACGAGCAACTCTGCCGACGGCAGCGCACTCGTCGGCCACCACGACCGAACCGGCGGCGGGGCCAACCCGACATCCTGGAGTACGGCCCACGGCTCGCGCGGCTGCGGCCAGGCCAATCTCGAACGCACCGGCGGCGCGGGATACTTTTACTGCTTCGCCGTCGACTAGAACTGGTCCTGGAAGTGACTCCCTTCTGCTAGCATGGACCGCTATACATGGCGGCGAGAACTCCCCATGCAAACCACAAGGATCTACACCCGTTAGCTTCCCGCTACGTCGAAGTAGGTGACCTGCCTTGGACCCCGTCCAGGTTTCCCGGAATCGACATGAAGATCCTTATGGAAGATCCGGACTCCGGCCTGCTCACCGCCCTGTTCCGTTTCCAACCCGGCGCCTGTCTTCCGCTCCACGAGCATGTTCAACTCGAACAAAGTTTTGTCATCGAGGGAAGCATGGTCGACTCCCAAGGCGAGGTCACCGCTGGCAATTATGTTTGGCGGCCCGCCGGCAGCCGCCATGATGTGCATTGCCCCGAGGGTGCGCTGGTTCTCGGCTTCTTCCTCAGCCCCAACCGTTTCCTCGAAACCGACGATGGGCCGAACGACTCCGCTCACTGACCCGCCGCCGCAGTCTCGCCTCTCTTCTTCTTCGGATCCAAACCCACAAGGCGCATGCTCCAAATCGTGAGACCCTTGAACTGCGGCGGAGGCCCGCCCCACAGAACGCTTACCGCGTAGCCCACCACGAACATCAAAACGTTGCTGAAGAGGCCGATCAGCATCGGCGTCATCTCGAAGTTGAAACCGAGATCGACACCCAGCGTGCTGGTCAGGGTTGCCCAGCCAACGAACACAAGCGTGGCCACGATCCCGGCATAAGCCCCCCGGCGCGTAGCGCGTTTCGATAGCACGCCCAAAGCGAATAGGCCCAGTAAGCCTCCCGCCAGTATCGACACCAGCAAAGCCGCGATCTCATAGGATGCCGTTGAGCGCGTCAGTGTCAGGGCCAACGCGACTGCCGTGCAAAGAATCCCGCCAACCATCACCGCAAAGCGGCCGAAAATCAGTTGCACCGCATCCGACGCCATCGGGCGCAAACGCACGAAGTGATCTTTCGTCGCAACCGTTGCAATGCTGTTCAAGTCTGCGCTCACTGATGACATCGAAGACGACAACAGCGCAGCCAATATCAGTCCGATCAAACCGGCCGGGAAGTGAGTGGCGATGAAGTACGGCAAGATCGTATCGGGCTGTCCCGTCACACTCGCCGGCAACTCTTCGGGAGTGAGTTGATAGAACGACCACAAAGCACACCCGATCACCCCGAACGCAAACCAAGTAGGCACCGTCGACAGGATGCCCAACTTCGCGCCGCGCCTGGCATCGTCATCGCTGCGGGCCACGAGGTATCTCTGCACCATGCTCTGCTCGGTCATGTACAGGCGAACGAACGTGGTCAGTCCAGCGAAGAAGTAGATCCAAGCGGTCGGCTCTTCGTAGTAGACGCTCTTGGGGCTCAGATCCGTGTGCCGATCGCAAACTTGCCCCCATCGTACGCGTAGGAGAAAATCGGCCCCGCTCCCAGCCCCGACTCGGAAATGACGGAAATCATGATCGCGATCGCCCCGCCGATCATCAGCACTCCCTGCAAGATTGACGCCCAAATCGAGGCTTCGATCCCCCCGATCAACGTGTAGAGCAATGTGAAGATGCCTACTCCGATAACCACGCTATGGATGTTCCAACCCGCGATCACTTCCATCGCGATCGCCGTGGTGTAGAGCAAATAGCCCACGTCGGTGAGCCGGTTGATTGCGAAACCGACCGAGCCGTACAACCGCGCTGCGTATCCGAACCTATGCTCCAGGTACTCGTACACGCTCATCCGCACCACCCTTCGGTAAAACGGCACGGCAAAGCTCGTCACCAACGGGATCACCAGTAGCGCGGCCGACATGTAAAACAACTGCCACCAGTTCCGCGCGAACACTGAACCGGGAATCGCCACGAATGTGGCGCTGCTGATGGTCGTCGTCATCAGAGTGAATCCGACCGCGAATCCGGGGATGCTGCTGTTCGCGACGAAGTACTCGCTCGTGGAATCCTGACGGCGTGCCGCTCGCAACCCGAATACCACCACACCCGCCAGATAGACGGCGATCACCAAGTAGTCGACAAAGCTCAGGGAGTACATGGGTTCGGAAGATGGAGACAGAGCCTAACAGAACTTGGACAGCACCGAAACCGGTTGCACTACTCCCGCGAAAGAAACTCTGATCGGTTCGGCATCTCGAAGCCGGTCATCCCCGGCCGACAAACGGCATCTGTGTCGCCATCACCGTCATCGTGAGAACGTTGGCGTCGAGCGGCAGGCTTGCCATGTAGACGACAGCGTGGGCGATGTGGTCCGCGTCGATGGTCGGCTCTACCGCGATCGACCCGTCGGCTTGTGGCACTCCTTCTGCCATCCGGGCCGTAAGCGGGGTACCGGCATTGCCGATATCGATCTGACCACAGGCAATGTCGAACGGGCGTCCGTCGAGAGCCGCCGACTTCGTGAGTCCCGTTACCGCATGTTTCGTCGACGTATAAGGAGCCGAATTCGGACGCGGCGTGGTCGCCGAGATCGAACCGTTGTTGATGATCCGCCCACCGCGCGGCGTCTGACTCTTCATCAGCTTGAAGGCTTGCTGCGTGCAAAGGAAGACGCCGGTCAGGTTGACGTCCACCACCGCCTTCCATTGCTCGTAGGTCAGATCTTCCATCGGAACACTTGGCGCGCCGATGCCGGCGTTATTGAAAAGCAAGTCGAGACGCCCGAAGCGTTCTTTCGTTTGTGCGAACAGCGACTCCACCGCATCGGGCCTGCCGACATCCCCCGGCACGACCAGCGTGGCCGGACCCCCGCCGCCCATCTCCGCCACGGTCTCGTGCAAGGGGTCCGGACGCCGTCCTGTCAGCACAACCGAATATCCCTCTCCGGCCAGGGCAACCGCTGTCGCACGGCCCACACCACTGCCGGCCCCCGTCACCATCGCCACTTTGCCAAACGAGCTCATTGATCCATCCTCCCCCGACGGACAATCACTGCTTTCAAAGCTCCTATTGTGGCGTAACCGGCGAGGGCATCGACGAACCCTCGGCTCAACAGCTAGCATTCGGACCACATTTTCTTTGCCTGAGCCGGCATCTCTTTGCCGAGAGGCCATGATCGCTATTGCAAAGTCCGACCCGCACCCGCCCGCGAAGACAAACGCTATCCTATCTGCCTTGAGAAGCATGGCGGCAAGCGATACGTCCCCAGTTCGCGCGGGCGAAGAGATCGACGCTCCGAGGCTCGCCTGTTACCTCGACGACCACCTCGACCACGCGATCGAACCGCTTGAAATTGCGCAGTTTCCGGGCGGGCATTCCAATCTCACCTACTGGATTTCAGCAGGCGGAACCGAATACGTGCTGCGGCGGCCACCGTTGGGTCCGCTGCCCCCCAAGGCCCACGACATGGCCCGGGAATACCGCATCCTCAGTCGAGTAGCACCCTATTTCAAGCCGGCGCCGCGAGTGTATCTGCTTTGTGAAGACCAGTCGGTCCTCGGAGCGCCCTTCTACCTCATGGAAAGGAGGCGGGGTGTGACGATCTGGCGAGAAGTGCCGGCCGGCATTTCCGCTCACCAGGGGTACGCGCCGCGAGTCAGCGAAAGCTTTATCGACTGCCTGGCAGAGTTGCATTCGATCGACATCCACCGCCACGGTCTTGATGCGATCGGCCGTCCTCAGGGATTCCTGGAACGGCAGGTCCGCGGATGGTCCGGGCGTTGGGAAGGGGCGCGCACCGAACCGCTCCCCGCAATGGATCGGCTCTCGGAATGGCTTACGCGAGAGCGCCCTGCCTCGCAGCCGCCAACCGTCGTTCATAACGACTACAAGCTCGACAACGTGATGCTCGATCCCGAAGATCCGGGACGCATAACTGCCGTACTTGACTGGGAGATGACAACGGTTGGCGATCCACTGGTCGACCTTGGAGTCGTTCTGTGCTATTGGTCCGAATCCGGTGATCCGAGGATGAGGCGCGAGGCCATCAGCCCTGTCACGGCCGAGTCGGGCTGGTATTCAAGGCAAAAACTGCTGCAGCGCTACGCCTCGCGGAGCGGCCGGGATCTGAGCAAGATCCGATACTACGAAGTCTTTGGTTTGTATAAGTTGGCTGTGGTTCTTCAACAAATCTATTACCGTTTTCGCGTGGGTCAAACCCGGGACCAGCGTTTCGCGGACTTCCATCACCGCGTCCGAGGCCTGGCCGAAGCCGCCGTGCTCGTTATGGAGGCGTCTTGAGCCGGCTATACCTGATTCGCCACGGGCAGGCGGGCCCGCGCGACGACTACGATCGCCTGTCAGTGCTCGGCGAGCTGCAGTCGCGGCTGCTCGGCCGTTATCTGGTGTCGCACGGTGTCCATTTCGCGGCCGCTTATGTCGGCCGCCTGTCGCGGCAGCGGCGAACGGCCGAGGCCGTTCGGGATGAATACGAGCGAGCAGGACGGGCCTTCCCCGATTTGATCGAGGAGCGTCTCTGGGATGAGTTCGATCTCGGTGACGTGTACCGAGAGCTGGCCGGTCCTCTCAGCGAGGATGCCCCCCGCTTCAAGCAGGAGTTCGACGCGATGATGGCGGCTATCGAGAACGGCGACGGCGAAATCCATCGCAACCACAACTACTGCGACATAGCCATCGTCCGCGCATGGACTACCTCGCGCTATCCCTACTCGGGTGAGTCCTGGTTAGATTTCCGTGCTCGAATCGCAAAGCCCCGGCAAGCCTTGACGCGCTTTGGATCAAGAGAGAATCTCGCCGTTTTCACTTCCGCCACGCCCATCGGCATCTGGATGGGCGACGCCCTGTCATTGACCGAGCCTGAGATCTGGCGTCTGGCCGGCGCGACCTACAACTCCGGCATCTCGACCTTCCGAGTCGCGGAAGACGATCTTCGCGTCTTCATTTTCAACAGCCTCCCGCATCTGGGTGACGCCTCGATGTGGAGCTTTCGCTAACCTGCTTTTCTCCCCACGTGGCGAGACGAATCGTGCAAAAAGGACGCTGGGCCGAGCCTCGAGCCGCTCGACGCCCCGCCTTGTTGTAGTTGTGACATGCTTCGCGTTATCCGTGAACACCGCAAGTAAGTACAACGAGGTCGTGGCATGCTTATCGCGTCTCGGGACAGCCAAGTGGTAGAAAACAGATAGGTGAATATGGCGCGGCAACAAATCCGTCTCGAAGTCAAGCTCGAAGCAATGGACGTTGTCCGTGCAAGTCGGGAACTACTCATTCGCCGTACCGGCACCTTGTTCGTGGCTTGGTGCGCCATTGCCGGAGTGGGGCTCTATCTGTTCCTCGCCGGGAACTCCGGCTTTGGCTGGCCGATCGTCCTCGCGATCTTGGCCGGAGCCTTCGGCCCGCCCGCGATCCTGTTCGAACTGGTCATCTGCAACGCTCGGCGCCGGTTCAAACAAGCCGCGCACGAACTGCGCCCGATTCACTACTGCTTGCACGACGACGGCATGGACGTCTCGTCGGTCAAGCGGTCGGGATGGATTCCGTGGGAAGCATTCCAAGACTCGGTTGAGATACCGTCCAGCTTCTTGCTCTTCCTGGAGAAAGGAGAGTATTACTTGCTGCCCAAAAGATGCTTCGAACGGCCAAACGAAGTCGACGGATTACGAGACATACTCCAAACCGAGTTTGCGCATCGCAGGAAGCGCTAAATCATCCGGCCTTGGGCGTCTGTGAGGGGCAGAAGAGATTTCCGAGCGGAGCAGTTGGCCTGCATTTCTCACCAGCTGGCGAGACAAAGTGCGTGAGAGGGCCGTCAGGGCGAGGCGCGCGCCGCTTGGCGCGCGCAAGTGTACTTGATCGTACATTGAGCACGGCAAGCAAGCGCAACGATGTCGTGGCGGTCTTATTGCGTGCTTCGGACGTCAGTTGGTGAGAAATGCAGGCTGGTCGTCGAGTACTTTTGTAGGGAAGGGCTCCTCTCAATAGAGAACGAGCCTACGGCGGATCCGCCGGTCGCTGCGGAAATCCGAGCCTGTTATCCTGAGTCTCTCGCTGCTTGCACTGGCCTGGAGGAAACCATGGCGCTCACACCCTCGACAATGCTTGCATTGGGCACTTCCGCCCCCGAGTTCCAACTCCCCGACACGGTCTCGGGAAACGCCGTCTCACTCGGCAGCTTCGCGGACAAGAAGGGCCTGCTGGTGATGTTCATCTGCAACCATTGCCCCTTTGTCAAGCACATCAATGACGGGTTGATCCGTCTCGGCAGGGACTACGCCGATTCCGACTTGGGCATCGTGGCGATCAATGCGAATGATGTGGATACTCATCCTGACGACTCTCCCGACAAGATGAAGGCCAACGCCGAAAGCCTGGGATACGTTTTTCCCTATTGCTTCGACGAAACTCAGAGCGTCGCCAAGGCCTATGCCGCCGCTTGTACGCCCGACTTCTTCCTGTTCGACGGATCACGCAAGCTCGTCTATCGCGGTCAGCTCGACGGCAGCCGGCCCGGAAACGAGGTCGCGGTCACCGGAAAAGACTTGCGCGCCGCCATCAGCGCCGTCTTAGCGGGGTCAACGGTCTCTCACCACCAGCAGCCCAGCGTCGGCTGCAACATCAAGTGGAAAGCCGGCAACGAACCCGACTACTGGAACCATTGAGTAACGAAGCGCCGCCGGGGCCTGCCTGCCCCGCGTGGTCTGCAAGCCCGAAAGGGCAAGCCCTCCATTCTCCCAGCCGGACTCTCCTGCGCTTACACCCGCGGAGCCGCCGTCACAATCCACTCCTCCCCGGCGTCGGCCCCCGCATCGTCAGCGGAAACAGCCGCCTCCCCAATAGTCAGTCATGGCAAGCATGGCAACTCCCGGAAATGACGGGTGATGCCGCAAGCGATCGAAGGACCTCGCCATTCGAGATCCCATCGATCGGCGTGAAAACGGGTAGCCCGCTTTTCTCACCACGTGGCGAGGCGAAGTTGGTGAGAGGGCCGTCAGGATGAGGCGCGAGGCGCGAGCGCCGGCAACACGGCTTTGGAGGTTTTTCACGAATCACGAGTCACGAAACAGGAATCACCGCCTTCTTGTCCTGTGCTTCGACCGTCGGCTGGTGAGAAATGCAGGTTAGGTGAGGATTTCCTTCACCACACGGCCGTGCACGTCCGTCAGGCGGAAGTCACGGCCGCTGTAGCGAAACGTCAGCTTGGTATGGTCAAGGCCGAGTTGATGCAACATCGTCGCGTGCAGGTCGTGGGGGCTCAACGGGTTTTCGGCGGCCTTGTATCCGAACTCATCCGTCGCGCCGTACGTCATGCCGCCGCGGATGCCACCGCCGGCCAGCAGGATGCTGTACCCCGGCGGATTATGGTCTCTTCCCCGCCCTACTCTTTCCGTGCCGCTGTTCTGGATCATCGGCGTACGGCCAAACTCACTGCCGACGATCACAATCGTCTCATCGAACAGCCCGCGCTCCTTGAGGTCTTGCACCAGCGCCGCGATCGGCCCGTCAGAACGCTCGGCATGGATGCGCTGATCGAGAATGTCGTCATGGCTGTCCCAGGGTTGCCTGTCTCCGTAGTAGACCTGGACCATCCGTACCCCTTGCTCCACCAGACGCAGCGCTGCCAGGCAGCCGAGCCCGAAGTCACCTTCACCGTACCGCCGCCGCACCGCTTCGCATTCCTTCGTGACGTCGAAGACTCCCGGCAGTTCGGTTTGCATCTTGTAAGCAACTTCCATCGAGGCAATCGCCGACTCGATTTCCGGCTGATAGCCGATCTGGTCGAGGAACGAGCTGTTCAGCTTGCCGAGTAGTTCGAGCTGCCGCTGTTGCTGCGCAGTCGTGACGAACGTATTCCGTAAATCTTCAACGTACTCGCTCGGGTTGTCGCGGTCGTTGCGGATGTGCACCCCCTGGTAAGCCGTGGGCAAGAACGACGACGACCACAGCCGCACCCCGCCGACCGGTTTGCCCGGACACAGCACGACATAGCCCGGCAGGTTCTCGTTCTCCGTACCGAGCCCGTAGGTGATCCACGAACCCATCGACGGCCGCGAGCCGCCCCGCAGCGCGTGCCCGGTGTTCATCATCAGCATTGACGGCAGGTGATTGATGCTCTCCGAAAACATCGAGCGAATCACGCAGAAATCGTCGATCGATTCCCCCACCCTCGGAAAGATCTCGCTGACCTCGATGCCGCTCTGGCCGTGCTTGCTGAACCGGAATGGTGACGCCATCAGGCCGCCTGACGCCCGATCCGTCTTCACCTTCGGCCCCGGCATCGGTTGACCGTCCATCTTCGTCAGCGCCGGCTTCGGATCGAACGAGTCAACGTGAGACAGCCCGCCGTTCAAGTACAGGAAGATGACGTGCTTCGCCCGAGGCTCGAAGTGCGGACCGCGAGTCGTCGCCCCCGCCAGAGCATGCATCGATCCCGCGAGACCCATCGCGCCGAACCCGGCCCCTAATAGCCGTAGTGTCTGCCGCCGCGTCATGACGAAGTATGCTGGCTCCAGTCTATCAAGCCCGGCCGTTGCGGAAAGAGCCCGGCCTCGACTAGCGGTTGCGAAGAGCCGGAGGCAACGAGGCCGTCGACGGCAGCTTGGGGCTATCCGGCTCGTCGGGAGCATCTTTGGCCCGTTTTTCCAACTCTGCCAAGCGGGAGCGGATTTCCCGGGAGCGCTTGCCGTCGGGTTCGAGCTTGAGAAAGCTCTGATAGGCGTCCAGGGCCTGCTGGTTTTGGCCTAGCTCTTCGCGAGCCCGGCCGAGCTTCCAGAAAGCCTCGGCGTAACTCGGGTTCCAGCGCGTGGCCTCGAGGTAGCGCGCCGCGGCGGCCCGATGACTGCCCTTGCGTGCATAGAAGTTGCCGACCTTGACTTCCTTCTTGGCCTGAATCGGGTTGAAGGCGTACGCGGGTCCGCTGATGATGTCTTCGTCTTCATCCCGCATGTTCGCGGGGAGTTCAAGGGGATCCTGCTCGCGCTCCTTGAGTTGTCCTTGAAGGAGGAACGACGCGATCACGCCCAAAACAAGAGCAGCCGCCGCGATCCGGACCATCGCCCTACCATTATATGGGTCCGGACTCGCCGTCTCGGAGCGCGGAACAGGCGATGCTGCAAGGAATCGCCGAATTCCGTCGCAAAGAGTGCTTGTCGATACGAATGAGTGATGGCGGCGAGGTCTTCGGAACACTCGCGTAAGTCTTGACGTGGGCACATGCCTGCGATTCGGTGTTTCGCAACGCCCCCGACACCGACGAGAACGGCGAACGGCTGACGTCAGCACTTCCCCGCTGTACTTGCTGCTGATTGACCTTACGGCCGTTCGAAAAAACCGGCGAGTCCGGCTTGGCTGTGGGTTGGCTGTGATCCCGAGCGTGGCCGCGGAAGCGCTCATGCGGCCGCCGCCAAACGGTCTGTGCTACATTCAGCCCCATGAAGAAATGCATCCTCGCTCTACTGCTCACGGCCACCCCGATGCTGGCGCAGCTTGACGGCTTCTCCAGACTGGATCTCATCAAATACAGCTCGATGACCCCGTTTGGACGCTTAAGTGACGGCCGGCCGAATATCCCGAAAAAGTATATCGAGGGGCTCAAGACCGCCTCTTCGGAGATGATGTGGGGGCCTCTTCGGAGCGCGAATTTCATCAACCAGTGGTCTGGCGGATGGCAGATTGTTCACCCCGAGAAGAAGCTGATCGGACGCGTAGTTACGGCGCAGTTCATGCCGCTGCGGCCGGACGTCAACGAGATCATCGAGGCTGAAAACAACCCCGGCAAGTCGGTCAGCAACAATCAGCGCGTGATCAATGCGCTTCGCCCCGGTGACGTGTTGGTCGTTGATCTGTTCGGCAAGATCGAGCAAGGCACCTTCGCAGGCGATAACCTGACGGCTTCGATTTACGCCGCGACGGGCAACGGCTTCGTGATTGACGGGGCCGTGCGCGACCTGGACGGCATCTATCCGCAGAACGTGCCGGTCTACGTGCGGGGATTCCACGTGTCCGCGCTCCGCAATGTAATGCTTACGGGGATCAACGTGCCGATCCGCGTCGGCGACACCACCGTCATGCCGGGAGATCTGGTTGTCGGTGACCGTGAAGGACTGACGTTCATTCCCTCCCACATGGTGCCGGACGTCTACCGTCAGGCAAAAATTACCGAGCTGCACGACATCTGGACGAAAGACAAGTTCGCCACGGGCAAGTACAAGTCGAGCGAGCTGTATCCGCGTCCGAAGGACCCCGCGTTGATCAAAGAGTACGAAGACTGGCTGGCCGCCAGGAAGAAGGAACTGGGCATCGAGTGACGCTGGTCGGCTTGCTGGCAACCAGGCGGTCGGCCGGCCTCTCGGCCGCGGCGATGGTGTGTCTGACGTTTCTCTCCGCTTCGCCGCTGTGGGCTCAACTCGACGGCTTCGGCCACGAACAACTCCTAAAGTACACTGCGCGTAACCCCTACGGACGTTCGCCGGACGGACGCCCGCATGTCCCGGATTACTGGCTGAAGCGGCTGCAATCCACGTCGACCACCATCGCGGCCGAGGTCTTGCGGGAAGCAGGTTATCCCAATCAGTGGGAAGACGGCTGGGCCATTCTCCATCCCGACAAGAAACTGATCGGACGGGCCTTCACTGTGCAGTTCATGCCGTCGCGGCCGGACCTGCAGGAAATCCTCGTGACGGACGCCACCGAGGCCGCCAATGAAGAAGAGGTCCCGACTCCGGTGACGCAACGCGTCATGGAGATGTTCTCCCCGGGCGACGTGCCCGTTGTCGACGTGATGGGGCGCATCGAAGAGGGGACCTTCGGCGGCGACAACCTGATCTTCAGCATGTTTCTGGCGACGGGCAACGGTTTCGTCGTCGATGGATCGTTCCGTGACCTGGACGGCGTCTTCCCGATGAAGACGATGATCTTCAGCCGCGGGTATCACCCGGGAGTGCGCGGCAACGCGATCCTCACCGGTCTGAATGCGCCGACGCGGATCGGCAAGGTCACCGTGATGCCGGGCGATGTGGTGCTCGGTGACCGCATGGGCGTGGTGTTCATCCCTCCCCATTTGGTGCAGAAGGTCGTCGAGCGGGCAGACGGATCACCTGCTTTCTGACTCCCCTCAAAGGAGGCGTACGGTAAGGGTTCGAGTCCCCTTGGGTGTGCTGGAGAGTTTGTAATACAGTCAACGTAAGGCCAAAAGTTTGACTTTCGGTTTTCTTACCGACTGATTCAGTACAGCGAAGCTCGGATCGGAGTTGACGCAATGGCCGGCAAGACATACAAGAAGTCCATGAAGGTCGCAAAGGAGCCCCTCGCCAAGCGGGCCGGCTCGAAGCCGACCCTCCTTTCAGGCTGCAACCCTCAGATCGCCAAGGCCGACGGCGACGCCCCCGTGCAAGCCTACATCTCGGCCATGCCGGGCTGGAAAAGCGACGTCGGGCGCCGCCTCGACGCGCTCATAGTGCGCAGCGTGCCTGACGTGTGCAAGGCCGTAAGGTGGAACTCGCCCTTCTATGGCATCGAAGGGCAAGGTTGGTTCCTGAATTGCCACGTCCTCACCCGCTGCGTGAAGGTGACGTTCTTCCAGGGCGCGTCGCTGCGACCGATCCCTCCCGGGGCAGGCAAGGACAAGGACTGGCGCTGGATCAACATCTACGAGGGCGAACTCGACGTGGAGCAGATGGCGGCATGGATCCGGCAGGCGGCCGCCCTGCCCGGCTGGCGTGGGTTCTGATAGTGACATCCCCATGAACTTCGGCTTGTGACAAACCAAAAAACCGGGTGAAGAGCTTCTTCGACCGCATCATCTCAGAGACGACGTTCTTGTCAAGCAGCCAGACGATCGGCGCGGTGTTTAGCCCTCCTCGATGAACTCGACCGGCCTGTAGCCATGGCGCTTGGGCGGCGGCGGCTCGAGTCCGTGCTCGGGACCGAAATATCGCTTGAAGATTTCGGACGGTTTCGCGCCGCGTTCGGCCTTCCCACGCTTCTCTCGAATGAGGCGGCGGACGAACTCTTCCATCGAAATGCCAACTTGTTGCGCTTCTTGCTTGAGCCAGGATTTGTCCCACGGATTGATATCACGGACGGTGATGGTGGAACTCATCGCAGCGACTCCCTGTATCATTGTGTCGATCTGTGAGATCGGCTAATGCTTGCAAAACATGACATCAACAGAAAGTTGCGTGGTTCCCCCAGAAGGTGGTGGAGTCAGCGGCGCATCCCACGAGCACTCGCCAGGCTGACCTGAAACATCCTGTTTATCAAGTCGGGTTGACACTCATCCGTATGTTTCTTGCTTAAATGATCCGCACACGGGCGGAGGAAAAACAAGTTTGGAAACATCCGGAGACGATATCGGATGAGGCTGAGTCTCACCGGACCACGACTGAACCAGGGTCAATTCAGTCCCGCTCTGCAATCCGCGCCCCGAAGAACGCCCCCACCGCGGCCAGCGGCAGGTTCAGCCAGCCCAGCCACACAGGACTCCGTGCCGAAGACATGGCCTCGATCATGCCGACATCCGCGGGACGCACTCCCTCGCCCTCCGGGACGTAGAAGGCCAACGACAGCGCCCCGGCCACCACCAGCAAGGCGATCAGGATCCAAGCGCCGCGCCGGTCCTCAGCAACCTTCGAGCAAACGAAACCGCCTGTCGCCGCGCCCGCCACGGCCACGATGATCCATCCCGCGTTCCACGCCGTGGACGTGTCCCAGCTGTCGGGCCGGAAAGAGCCGTCGGGCCCCAGGACCATCCACATTGCCACTGGCAGGACGAAGGAGACGATGGACACCGCGACGTAGCCCAGCAAAGCCGCTCCGAAATTGCGCAGAAATGTCTTCATCGCCCCAGTTCCCGGGTGTTAGTCCGGCAACGTAGCCAATGCCAGGCCACCCGCGCGACCAAACGACCAAACGGGGCCGGATCATGGGATTCCGCTATCCGGCACGGAAAGAGTGACCACCCGGATGACCGCAGGAGAGCACAAGATTGCACAACAGATTGTCGCACATAGCTTTATGAAATATATCCTGGTGGACTGGCCCGGCTGCTTGGCCGGTGAGCGAGACCCTGGGACCAGACAGATCCGTTGATCCGCCACGCCCTAAGATGCGTTCGATAGTCTTTCCCTCAGGGGAGACGGTCGGTTATGGCGGTCGTCAAGCCTGCATTTCTGGCCACGTGGCGAGGCGAAGTGTGGGAGAGGGCCGTCAGGACGAGGCGCGAGCCGCCTGCGCCGGCAACACGGCCTTTGAGGTGTTTCACGAATCACGGCCTTTTTTCACGTGCTTCGGCCGTCAGGTGGCGAGAAATGCAGGTCGGCGCCTACTGGAGATAGCCGAGGCTTCTGAGGGCGTTGCGGTCGGCTTCCGTCATTTGAGACTCGCCTTCGGTGAGGGCGGTGGCCTCGTACCATCTCGCCAGCCGGGCGGTTTCTTTCTCGTAGACCGGGCTGTCGTCACCGAGGATACGCGGCTCGAGCTCCAGCGGATCGGTCTTGAGATCGACAACGCGGAGCTCGTCCTCGTTCTCCGTCCAGGTGACCTTGCGGTTCTGGAAGATGCGTCCCATCCGCAACGGGAAATCCAGTTCGCCGCGCCAGAGCCACAGCCAGGAGATCCACTTGGGAGCGATCCACTTCTGCCCCGAGTAGATGGCGAAATGGACCGGCTGCTCGAGCAGCTTGCGCTCTTCGAGTAGGTGGCCGGCCAGGCTGCGGCCGGCGAACGTCGCGGGAATCTTCTGGTCAGGCTGGCTGCGGCGGACCGTCAGGTCGATGATGGTCGGAGCCAGGTCCAGCAGCGTAACGCGTTGCCGGACCACCCTCCCTTCGGGCAGCGTGCCGGGCCATCGAAGGATCAGCGGCACGTGGAGGATGTTCTCGAACGATTGGCTGCCGTGCCCTCGAAATCCGTATTCTCCCAGGCACTCGCCGTGGTCCGACGTGAAAACGACCAGCGTGGAGTCGGTCAGTTGCCGCTTGTCGAGAGCGTCGAAAAGCTTCTGGAGGTGGTGATCGGTGTAGCGGACTTCGGAATCGTAGGTTCGGATGAGTTCGACCCGCTCGCGGCCGCCGTGGGGCGCCCAGCGGTCCGGGTTGCCGCTCGGCTCGCTCGCCTCGAACCCCTCGCGCAGATCGTAGGGCGAGTGTGGATCGAAATAGTGCACCCAGAGAAAGAACGGATCTTTGGTGTCATGCGCTTCCAGCCAGGAGATGGCTTTCGGTGTGACATCCTCGGCCCAGCGGCTGGAGTTGATGTATTGATAGGTGCGGTTCAATTCCTCGTCGTAGGTGTCGAACCATCGGTCCAGTTGTGTCAGGTGGGCGGTGAGGGGCCAGGCGCTGACGAAAGCGCCGGTCTTGTAGCCGAATCGGCGAAGGATCTGCGGTAGAAAGAGGAACTTGGTGTTCTCGGCGACCGCGAAACCGTTGAGCTTCGCGCCGTGCTCCTGAGGGTAGCGGCTCGTGAACATCGAGTAATGAGAGGGGCCGGTGCGTGACGTGACCGTGTAGGCGTGCTCATAGCGCACGCCCTGTTCGGCGAGCCGGTCGATGTTCGGGCTGGTTTTGATGTGGTAGCCGTAGCAGGAGAGATGGTCGGCGCGGAGGGTGTCGATGGTGATGAACAGGACGTTTGGAAGACGCGGGGGCGCGGCGTCAGAGGCGGCCTGCAGCGGCAGCAGGAGGAAAGCCGGAACGCACAGCGCGCGGGTCAGCATCCGGAAAGGGGCGGCGAGGATGCCGAGAACCGTGCCGGGCAAGCGGGCGAGGTCGCTCATCAGAGAACCGCTGCCCGGCCCGACGATCAAAACGTCTTGGCGCATGATGAAGAACTGGAAGCAGTACGACACCACGGTGAAGGCGATGGAGGCCGCTATGCTGGCGTTGAGCGCCGCGGTGCCGCGCAGCCAGTGAACGAGATATTCCAGACTGTGGCTCACGAGCGGGATGAGAACCGCGACTGCCACGGCGCCCTGCCAGGCCGGCTTGACCAGCCGAAGCGATTGCGTGGCCGAGGCAAGTGCTCCGGCGGTGAGAACGCGATAGCTCCACTCCGTCAACATCGCTGCGGAAGCGGCCGCGAGTCCGACTTTGAGGTTGACGAAGAAATAGATTCCGCCGCGCAGCAAGGCGCTGAGCAGAGCTGACTTCCAGTTCCAGCGCCGGACGAGCAGTTCATAGGGATGAGAGACCAGGTGCCGAAGCGCCTCACCGAGAGATGTCGGCGTCGTCGGGATCTCGCTTCGCAGACTGCCCTCGGGAACGGGATTCGGCATGGTTACGGGAAGAGTCGAACGGCTAGGGCGCGCTTGCAGCGGCGCGCTCTGCTGATCGTGCGCCGCGATGTTGCCGGCCCGTGAGTGAACTCCGGTTGTCGAAATGAAATAGACTCGGTAACCAAACTGCAGACGTACCCAAAAAACCAAGCCTATCACATGGGACGGCTCGCTTCCGTGGCTTTGCGCACACCGATCTTGTTGTTGGCCGCGCCCCTCGTCGGGTTCGGCTTCGAGTTGCCGGTCACGCGTTCGGCTGTCGAGGCGGTCGTGCGCGAGGACGTGTCGCGGATTGCTGCGCGGGCGGGTCTGCCGCAGGGGTCTCTGGAATTCGAGGTTGAGAGGCGACTGGCAGGCCCCCATCAGGTGACGGTGGAATGCGCCGGGGAAAGCGCAGTGTCGCTCGCGGTTCGCGCCACCGATGAGGAGTGGGGTCCGGCGTTGTACCTCGGGCTGCGGAAGCTGGGGTTCCTGTTCCCGCATCCGCGAATCCAGGTCTCTCCCTCAGCGAGCCGAATCCGGGAGCATTGCGGAGCGGTCTTCACCTGGACGCCGCGTGTCAGGTACCGCGGGTTCCATTTGCACACGGCGCATCCGAACGAGTGGGTCTCGGGTTTCCTGGGTCCCAATCGCGCCATCCGGGACGACACCTTGCGGTGGCTCGCGCGCAACGGGCAGAACGTGGTTGAGGGCCGATTGCTGCGTACGGCCTACCCGGAAGCCGTCCCCGCGGTGCAACAGTCGATCGAACTGGCTCACGGCCTGGGGATGCATTTCGGGCTCGCGGTCAGCTTCGCGAGGATTCAACAGAAGAGTTTTCACCTCATTCCCCCACTGCGGGCAATCACCGGTATCGGCGATGCCCGGCGGCTGCAAGAACGTCTTCGGGAGCTGATGGGGCTGTTCGAGTTCGACTTCATCAATATCAACTTGGGGACGACCGAATTCACGACGACGGATTTCGACCGCACGCTGCAATGGATCGATCAGGCGAATGCGCTCCTCAGCGCGAACCAACGGCAGCTCTTCAACACGGCCCACGTAGCGACCGGCATGGAGGACGAGCGCTACGGCAACTTCCACTTCCTGCCGCGGCACAGCGATCGCCGTGTCGGGATCTTCGCGCACACCGTGATGTTTTACGGGCTCCGCGATCGGTCGGCGCCGGTATACGGCCGTGAGGATTTCGAGGATACGCGGTCCCTCCTGGAGAGGGAACGGCGCAAGCGGCCGGTCTGGTACTACCCCGAGACCAGCTATTTCATCGCCATGGATATCGATATCCCGTTGTTGCTGACCGATTACTTGGTCGCGCGGGCGGACAACTACGACTACATCGGCTCGTTGGGACTTCCCGGCCACATCACGTTCACGACCGGCCAGGAGCTCGGCTACTGGCTGATGGATTGGACGGTGGCGTTGCTGGCGGACTCGAGTTTCCTCGGCAATCCGATGGCGGGGATCGAATTGCTGGGCGAAGACCCGGCCGTATGGCGGCGGATCATCGACTTTCAGACGAAGCACATCAAGCGAGGGCAATTGATTCGGTCGATTTCGAGCACGACCCTGCTGGATGAAGTGCCTTCGTTCTGGCACGAGAAAGTGCACGCCAGGAGCTTGCTGCGCGGCGTGGCGGACAGCCGTGCGGCATTGTCCGAGGACCTGAGGCGGTTCGAGCGGGTGTTCGAAGAGATGCCTCCACTCGACGGTGTGCGCAACCACGAGTTGCGATTGCTGCTCGGCGTGACTTGGGACCGCATCCGCCACGCCTACTATCTGCGCAAGGCCCTGGAGTCTTGCGGATCGTGCGAGCAGCGCGCCGGGTGGGTGCGCCGAGCCGCAGCGGTCCGCAAGAAATCACTCGACACCATGCAAGCGGTGGTCGAGGGATACAACCGCTATCCCGCCGCGCAGGTGTTCGAAAAGCACTTGAATCCAACGAGTTATGGCTTCGGTTACGGCTGGACGGCGCGAACGCTTCACTTCTGGGAACGCGAGGAACGGATGGTGGCCGAGAGCCGCTGGTTTCCGCTGTTCATGAATGTGTTCGATCTGTGGCCCACGTTGTTCTGACCTGCATGTCTCACCACGTAGCGGGGCCAGTTCCGGACGGCGCCGCTACCCCCGCAACCTGCTCTACATGGCGGCCGTCGCCGCGATCCGCTGCAACGCCGCCTGCAAGGCGCTCTACGACCGCCTCGTGGCCAAGGGCCGCGAGCCCAAGCTGGCCCTTGTCGTCGTCATGCGCAAGCTCGTCACGCTCCTCAACGCCCTGCTGCGCGACGACCGCAGATGTCAGACGGAGCCCCCTTCCCTCCCCGGGTATTACCCCGCTTCCCCGGTACTACAGGCCTCTCCGCCACCCTGCAGACCCAGCCTCACTCTCACGAGTTGCTGGTTTGGTGTCTGCCTCACTTCCTGCAGGGCTTCCCATGTTGCCACCTTCTTCCTCTTCCCTGCTTGCCGGCGTCCCTGCCACGGCGGAACCTACCGTTTCTCGCGGCGCTCGCTGACCGGCCTCCGACAGCCTGCCTCCTTTCTCGGGCGGTTCGGTTTCGGTCCTGCCGGTTCCCAGGGCCGCTCAACGTCACTCCATGTTGCAGCCTGCCAAAAGAAGGAGCCGTTCCGAGGCGTACGAGAAAAGAAACTAGCCGACTTGCGGGTCGGCCCAGCGCAACACGCGCCGCTGTTCGGCGTCGCGGAACTCGCCCGTCGCGATCAGGACGAGATCGAAGATCACTCCGACGGAAAGGAAGCCCAGCGTAAACAGCCAAAGCAGACCCGTACCGACCTTGCCGACGTAGAAGCGGTGCAACCCCAGGAATCCTAGAATCAGGCAAAGCAGGAGTGCGGCCAGACGGTTGTAGGGCGAGGGGTTGGGGTCTACTGGCCGTTGTGGAGAGGGTGTGGGCGGGACGCGGCGGTCCCAACCGCAGACGTGACAAAACTTGTCGCTGCGGTTCATCTCTGCACCGCAGGCGACACAAAAGACGGTCTTCGTCTTGGGGGCAGATCCCCCTTGCGGGTCCGCTGCATCGGCAGGGCTGGCCTCTGCCTGTTCGGAAAAATCCTTCGGTTGCTCCGCGTCCTGCAGAGATGTGGTGTCTTCGTCAATGGGCAGGTCTTTGGTCGCCGGGCCGGCTGGCGCGGCTGATTCCGGCTCGGCCTCCCGCAACGCCTCTTCCGTCGCCGTTTTGTCCTCAGCCTGCTGGTCCACGACCGCCCCCGAAATCGTTTCCTGTTGACCGTCCCCCGTGTCAGCTCTACGAGTTCCGTGTTTGCTCATTCGATGGCGCCTCTCTGCTCAAGAATACGCGAGCAATCACTGAAGGTTCCCTTGAAGGAAATCTTGAAAACGCTCCATCTTGCACGCGGCTCTTCATCTATTCCTTGCGTCCAGAGCGATTCTCAATGCTTTGCGGGCAACCGTTGTCAGGGGCATCTCCTCGAGACTCTGCTCCGGCACCCAACGGTAGCCGCCAGGCGCCCTCCCCTCGATCTTGGAGCGGTAGACCGACCCCCGGTAGGAGCGGAACGTAATGCCATGCCGGAAATTCCCGAGATGCTCGCCACGACGGATGCCGAGCGCATCAAAGCAATCGTCTGCGAGCGCCGTGCCCGTTATCTCCGGCAGTTCCCAAAAGCCGGGCATGAGTTCGGAGTCCTCTGGGCGCTCTCGCATGAGGTAGTGTGAGGCACGCCTGACGACAGCAACCGCCATCTCGAGTTCGACCGATCGCTCCTTGACGGCCTTGACCGGTCGTAATCCCTGCACCCCCCGTCTGCGTGCTTGGCAGGCGTCCCTCAGCGGACACGACAAGCAGCGAGGATTGCGCAGCGCGCAGACGGTTGCGCCGAGTTCCATAACGGCTTGATTGAACAGGCCGAAACGACGGGGCGCTCCCGCCTCGCCGAGAGCCTGCATCCTGCGCCGCAGCCTCTCCTTCGTCTCGGTGCGGCTCACCTCGCCGGTCTCGTTGATGAACCGACTCATCACACGGATCACATTCCCGTCGACCACCGCATGAGCACGGTTGAACGAAATACTCGCAATGGCGGCAGCGGTGTAGGGGCCGATTCCCGGAAGCGCCAGTAGTCCGTCATAGGAGTCGGGAAACACGCCGTCATGTTCGGTGACAATCACGTTCGCCGCCTGCTGCATCTGACGGGCGCGGCGGTAGTAACCAAGGCCGCTCCACACTGCCAATAGTTTGGCTTCGGGTGCGCCGGCCAACTCATGGACGTCCGGAAACTCCTTGAGAAACCGCTCGTAGTAGGGCAGAGCCGTGGTGACCCGGGTCTGCTGCAGCATGACCTCCGAGACCCAGATCGGATACGGGGCATTGGTTCGGCGCCAGGGCAGATCGCGATGGTGACGGTGGTACCAACGGAGCAGCGCGCCGACGAGCTTCTTGTCGCGGGCCTTGTCGGCTGGACGGGTCATTCTACTCGCGGAAGGACGTTCAGAGAGTCGCGCTTCATCTGCGTTCCGGAATTCTCGATGAGCTCTGCTGAACAGAACGCTCTTCAGTCATGGGGAATGGGCACAACGAATCGGGCCCGCGGCATCCCCCCAAGGGTGTCGGCGGCGCCCGCCGGAATCAGACGGCTCGGCTTGAACGCCGGATCGTTTTTCACGGGGACACGACCTTGTTCGAATCCCTCCATCCTACCGCGATGGCTTCGCCGGCAGCCCTGCCTGACCTGAAACGTCCTCCTGAGTACGCGGCGTTGACACCCGTCCGGATGTTTCCAGCAGGAATGATCCGCACCGCGTAGCGGGGCGGGGGCGGCACTGACCTGAAACATCCTCTCGATCAAGCGACGTTGACACCGTGCCAAAGGCTCTCTGCTTGTCTGATCCGCGCAAGGCGAAGAAAAATAGTCCGTAGCCGCAGTGACGGAAGCAAGCTCGCATGGGGTGCGGAGTCACGGCGGCGAGGGCAGCGGCGAGACATGTCGCGAGCGCGGGGAGCGAGCGGGCCTTGACGGTGCGCAGTGGTTGCTTGAATCGTCCGCATTGGTTTTCGTCGACCTCTTCGCGTCGAAGCATTCGCCGGAGCCGTCTTCACGACCGCTGAAAAAACTCTAGTCCTCCTCTCTGCCGTAGGCGAAGACCTCTTGCAGCGACACGCCGAACACCTCGGCGATCCGAAAAGCCGCTTCGAGCGACGGCGAGTACTTGCCGAGCTCGATGGCGTTGATCGTCTGTCGCGTGAGGCCGACCCGCTCGGCCAGTTCCTGCTGCGTCATCTCGTCGTGCTCGAAACGCAGCCGTCGTATCGAGTTGGTGATCCGCGTCTTTGCCATGACTGCTTAACGCTCGCGCCGATAATCGAGGACGCGCGACCCGTAGTTGACGAGCTCGGCGGTCACGAGCGCCAACAGCACGCCGTAGCCGAGGGCGGCGCCGTTCGCGCCAAGGTGGAGTAGTGACACCGCGCCCATGCTCAACGGCGCGTAGACGTAGGCCGCCCGGCGTATCGCCCGCAGCTCAATCATCAGCTCACGCTCGTCCTTGGGCGCCTGCGCGTCGAGCGGCGCCCGAATCGCAACCACAGCGTGCGCGATGACCTCGATGACGACGAGGCCCGCGAGGCAGATCAGCAGCGCGTCGAAGATGTCGGGGCTCGGGGGCGGCGCGAGCGTCCGAGGCACGTGCAGGAAGAAGACGAAACCAACGATCGCGATCGAGATCAGAGAGATCCAAGCGCTCTTTTCACGGAAAGACATGACTATAGTATCTAAAATAGTAGACATTACGTCAACTATTGTTGACATAAAAGGCGCCGGGGATCGGTGCGGGCGAGAATCGTCGTCCTCGTCGACTCTACCCCGAGAGTCCGCTGATCGGTTCCATGCGGACAAGCCTAACCGGAAAGCGGCGATCCTCCTGCTTCATTCACTGCGCTCCTCCACCGCTTCCACTGGATCAACGCGCCGTTCTCTCCAGTAGGACTCGTCGAGTACATCGCTGAATATCCTTATTTCTTTTCGACGGTCTCCCCATGAGGGCGAAGAAATCCTTCCCTCATGAATCACTCGTCTCAAAAGTCGCCGGAGGCGAGACCGGCCATGTCGACCTCAAGTTGACTTTAGGCGAAATCTTACAGATCATTAATAATCCCTTCCGAAGCGCCGCCGTTCACGGGGCAGGTCTTGGAACGGCCGAACATCAAATGAGTCTGCTGTAGCAGCATCGTAATCATGGAATTACTGAATCACGACATCCTGATCGTGGGTGGTGGTGGAGCCGGTTTGCGGGCGGCGATCGCCATTGGTGAGGCCAATGCGGACCTGAGTGTAGGGGTCGTTTCCAAGGTCTATCCGATGCGCTCCCACACGGTCTCCGCGGAAGGTGGATCGGCTGCCGTCATCAAGTCCAACGACAGCCTGGAAGCGCATATCTACGACACCATATCGGGGGCCGATTGGTTGGCCGACCAGGACGCGGTCGAGGCCTTCGTCAACGAAGCGCCTGAAGAGATGATTCAGCTCGAGCACTGGGGATGCCCCTGGAGCCGCGAAGCGGACGGCAGCGTGGCGGTGCGGCCATTTGGCGGCATGAAGATCGAGCGGACCTGGTTCGCCGCCGACAAGACCGGCTTCCACATGCTCCACACGCTCTTCCAGACGGCGCTGAAGTACAACAACATCACCCGATACGACGAATGGTTCGTAACCCGCCTGCTGACTCACGATGGGCGTTGCCAGGGAGTGGCGGCGTTGGAACTGCGCACCGGTCAGATTCGTCCCATCGCGGCTAAGGCGGTCATTCTCTGCACGGGTGGAGGGGGACGGATATTTCCTTTTACGACCAACGCGGCCATCAAGAGCGGTGACGGTATGGCCCTGGCCTACCGAGCCGGCGTTCCCCTCAAGGACATGGAGTTTGTCCAATACCACCCCACCGGCCTGCCGGGAACGGGGATCCTGATCACTGAGGCCTCCCGAGGGGAAGGGGGCATCCTGCTGAACAAAGACGGACACCGCTATCTCCAGGATTACGACCTGGGCGAGCCGCTTGACGTCAGCGACCCCCGGCACCCGCGCAAGAGGACGATGGAACTCGGGCCTCGCGACCGCCTCTCTCAGGCATTCATGAAGGAACGGGAGAAGGGTCGCACGATGGAAGGACCCTACGGAGATTATGTCTGTCTCGATCTCCGCCATATGGGTGAGAAGAAGATCGACAAGAAGATTCCTTTCGTTCGTGAATTGTGCCGCAACTATGTGGGGATCGACCCTGTCCATGAGTTGGTTCCCGTGCGCCCCGTGGTCCACTACATGATGGGTGGAGTGCACACCAACATCGATGGAGAGACTCCCCTGGCGGGACTCTTTGCGGCGGGCGAATGTGCCTGCGTGAGCATCAATGGTGCCAACCGGCTGGGTTCCAATTCGCTCACGGAACTTCTGGTGTTCGGGGCGCGTGCGGCGCGGGCGGCGATTCGGTTCAGTGCACGGCAAGACGTCATTGCGGTCGAGGAAATCCATGCTCAGTGCCAAGCTGAACAACAACGAATCCGAGACCGCTTCTTTCAGCCGAAAGGCGGCAAGGAAACGATTGCCGGACTTCGAGCGGAACTGACCCGGACGATGGAGAGCGGGGCCGGCATCTATCGAACCGAAGATTCGCTGCGGGCCGCCTGCGCTCTGATCGGGCAACTGAAAGAGCGGTTCCGGGAGGTCGAACTGGCGGATCATAGCCTCACCTTCAACACGGAGCTGACCGCCGCGCTGGAACTGGAATTTATGATCGACGCGTCCGAGGCGGTTGGCCACAGCGCCTTGATGCGGACTGAATCACGCGGCTCTCATCAACGTTCCGACTATCCCCAACGTGATGATGAGCGATTTCTCAAACATTCATTGGCTTATCAGACCGAAAACGACCCGCGCATCGAATACCTCGATGTGGTGGTGACCCGCTGGCCTCCTGCAGAACGCAAGTACGGTAGTCCGGTTGACGGCAAAGGGGGGAAAGGCGATTGACGGAGGAAGGGTGATGAACGCCCCGTGAACTTATGCCCGAACAGACAATGACTTTGGAAGTCTTCCGCTATCAGCCTGATGAGGAAGAACATCCCCGATACCAGAACTACGAGGTCCCCTACCGCGAGGACTGGGTGGTGCTCGACGCCCTCAATTACATCAAGGACGAGATCGACGGTACGCTTTCCTATCGCTGGTCTTGCCGGATGGGTGTTTGCGGCAGTTGCGGCATGATGGTCAACGGCGACCCTAAACTTACTTGCGCCACCTTCCTGCGAGACTACTATCCGAGCGCGATTCGGGTTGAACCGCTCAACTACTTCCCCGTGATCCGGGACCTCATCATCAACATGGAGGACTTCTTGCACAAGCTGGATGACGTGCAGGCGTGGCTCATCCCGAATCAGGAAAAGGGGGTCGAGGAAGGCGAGTATCTGCAGTCACCGGCCGAACTGGCCCATTTCAAACAATTCAGCATGTGCATCAACTGCATGCTCTGTTACGCAGCCTGTCCGGTCTACGGTCATAGTCAGGAGTTTCTGGGACCGGCAGCCATCGCCCTGGCCCAGCGTTACAACCTCGACTCGCGAGACGGCGCTGCCGAGAGCAGAGCTGAAGTGATTTTTCAGGACGTGGGGATCTGGGAGTGCACTTTCGTGGGAGACTGCTCACGTGTGTGTCCGAAGAAGGTCGATCCGGCCGGAGCCATCCAGCAGGCCAAGGTTACCCACACCAAGCAGTTTATGAAGGAACTGTTGACGCCGTGGGGCAACAGGTAGGACGAAGCGCCGCGGCGGATCCGCGAGCCGGGCGGCGATTTGGCAAAGTTCTGACTGGATACGAATCATCCTCAAGTTCGAATCGATAGTCTGGGAAACAGAGATGAGCGACGGAACTTCACGACTCGGGGCCGCGCCAGGTGGGAAAAGCAAGGAATATCTTCGTCCCATGCCGTCCACTTGGTGGTTGAAGCGGAAGACCTATTTCCTGTTCATGGTTCGCGAACTGACTTGCGTAGCCGTGGGAGGGTACGCCGCGCTGCTGCTGGTGCTGGCGGCCTCCGCCCACGACCCGGATTCGTTCCACTCTGTCTTCTCTTGGTTGAGTGCGTCCCGATGGAGCGTCGTTCTGCACGCCATAGCGCTGCCGTTGGTTCTGTATCACAGCATCACCTGGTTTAACCTGACACCCAAGGCGATGGTCGTCTAGCGGGGAGAAGAACGGTTGAGCCCCGTGCTGATCGCGGGCTCGAATTATGTTGCTTGGGTGGTCGTCTCGGTTTTGATCGCCTGGATCGTGTTGAGGTAAGCGATGGCCAAGTCGAATGAGCCGCTCTTTTGGTCTCTCTTCTCGGCAGGGGGTGTCGTGGCCGCCTTCTTTGTCCCGGTCACCCTCATCTTGACCGGAATCGCCGTGCCCGCCGGCTGGATCACAGAGCACGATCTGCTTCTGCTCGTCCGCCATCCTCTGACCCGGCTGTATCTGTTCGTGCTGATTTCACTCCCCCTGTTCCATTGGGCTCACCGCTTCCGCTACGTGGCGGCGGACTTGGGTCTGAAAGTTCTTGGGGTTGCGCTGCCCATCGTCTGCTACGGAGCGGCCATCCTGGGGACAGCCGTAGCCGCATACGTGCTGGCGAGGCTTTAACCTGCATTTCTCGCCACACGGCGAGGTGAAGTGTGTGTGAGGGCCGTCAGGACGACGCGCGCGCCGGTGCCGCGGCCTTGAAGGTTTTCACGAAACACGGCTTTTACGGTTCATAGGCCGTCAGGCATTTCTTCTGGAGCAAACCAGGCCGCCGCCAAAGGTTTTCACGAGACACGAATCACGAGACACGAATCACGGGGTTATTGAGACACGAATCACGAAACACGGCCTTTCCCATCAAGCACGGCGGCGCCTCGCCGGTTATTAACGAAGGCTCCCAGCTGGCAGTTTTCCTACTCCTGGCCCTTCTTGAAAATGATCTCGTCGATGATGCCGTATTCCTTGGACTGCTCGGCGCCCAGGATGAAATCGCGCTCGACGTCTTTGCTGATCGTCTCCACGTCTTGGCCGGTGTGGTTGGCGAGGATCGTATTCAGCCTTTCGCGCATCCGCAAAATCTCGCGAGCGTGGATATCGATGTCGGTTGCCTGGCCGGCAAGCCCGCTCATCGAAGGCTGGTGCAGAAGTACCCGGGAATTGGGCAGGGCGTAGCGCTTGCCCTTGGCGCCCGCCGCCAGCAGAACCGCCGCCATCGACGCGGCTTGGCCGATGCAGACCGTTGTGATGTCGGGGCGCACGAACTGCATCGTGTCGTAGATCGCCATGCCGGCGGTGATCGAACCTCCGGGCGAGTTGATGTACAGCCAGATGTCGCGGTCGGGATTCTCCGCTTCCAGGAACAGCAACTGGGCCGTGATGAGGTTGGAAACGCTGTCGTCGATCGGGAATCCAACGAAGATGATGTTGTCCCGCAGCAGCCGGGAGTAAATGTCGTACGCGCGTTCGCCGCGGCTGGTCTGCTCCACCACCATGGGGACCAATCCGGCGTGTGATTCGTTCATTGCGACCATCCCTCCTGACCTGAAACATCCAGCTATGCAAGCAGCGTTGTCAACGGCCCGCATGTTTCCCTCTCGTATGATCCGCACACGGGCCGCGAAAAACTAAAACTTAAAACTGAAAACTAAAAACTAAAAACTGCCCTGAATCATCCCTCCTGATCAAGCGGCGTTGACGCCGATCCGGATGTTTCCTGCTTGAATGATCCATGCACGGGTAGAGGAAAAACTTGCCTGCCGCCCTCAGTTGCCGCTCTCGCCGCTTCCCGCCTCCGCGGGGGCGTCGACCTTCTGAGCCTCATCGAAAAGAAAGTCGAGCGTCTTGTCGTTGCGCATCTGTGAGCGGACTCGATCGAGCGTGCCGTTCTCCACCAGTTCGGCGCGAGCGGCCGACACGCTTTTCTTCTGTCGTTCCGCGTACTGCCTGATGGGCTCGTCCAACTCGTCGCTCCCCACCTGAATGCCTTCCTCGTCGGCGATGCGCTCGAGGATGAGGCTGGCGCACACGTCGCGCTCGGCGAGAGGTTTCTCTCTCTCTCGAATCTGCCGCCAGTCGAGGTCAAGCTCCGACGAGTCGACGCCTTGCTCTTCTAGCGCGCGTAACCGTCGTTCGGCCCGCGTCGCGATCTGTCGATCAACCATCGTCTCGGGAACCGGAAACCGGTGGCGGTCGATAAGCACGTCCATCAGCTTGTTTTTCGCTTCGCCTGTGGCTGTTCGCCTGCGATGAGCGCCGATCGCCTCGTGAATCTGGTTCTTCAACTCTTCCAGCGACGAATATTCTCCGGCTTCCTGCGCGAAATCGTCGTCGAGTTCCGGAAGCTCCTTCTCGCGCATCTCCAGGACCTCGGCGCAAAATGCCAGCGTCTTGCCCGCCAGTTTCTCGGTGCCGTAGTCGTCGGGGTACTTCACGTTGAACTCGGCCGTATCGCCGGGGCTCATCCCCCGCAAGTTCTCCGAAAACTCCGGTAGCGTCTCGGCCTCCCCGATCGTGATCATCATCTCGTTCTGCTCGACCTTCGGGCCGCCGTCGAGCGGCTCGCCGGTCAGCTTCAGCACGGCGATGTCGCCGTCCGCAAGCGGCCGCGGGTCGAGGTTGCGGTAACTTGCATTCTGTTCGCGGAGGTGTTCCAACTCATGGTTCACCTCATCGTCAAAGACTTCGGGCTCGCTGTAGGGAACCTCGATGCGCCGGTACTCGCCGAGTTCGAACTCCGGGTAGATGTCGAACTCGGTTTGGAACTTGACCGGTTCGCCATTCTCAAAGTGCAGGTCGGTCAAGTTGGGCGAGCCGACGACCTTGAGCCCCTCTTCGCGGGCCTTGTCCCAGAAAACGCGCGGCAACAGGTTCTTCAGAACCTCTTCCTTGATGTCTTTCCAATAACGGCTGCGCACCAACGCGGCCGGGGCCTTCCCGGGACGAAAACCGGGCAGACGCGCCTGCCGGCGGAATCCGTTGACGACTTGGGCGACATCCTTTTCGACGTCGTCCCACTCGACCGTGAATTCGAGTTCGCGCCTGCAGGTATCGGCCTCGGCCATAAGGGAACCAACGGTGAAATAAGGCTGAGAGATGCCCTCGGCGGACCGCTCGGAGGTCCCTTGCGCAAGGAACGACGCTTCCGGCTTGCCGTAGCGCCTTGAACGCGGATGTCGTGGAGAACCGTACTCTCGACCTGAACAACCATCTTATCGCAGAGAGCCGCGGCCGACATCGTAGTCGCAAAAGAGCTGCCAGCCAACACTACGGCTCAAAGAGCCAGTTTGCCCGGCGAAAGGTGAAACTTGTGTGAACAGCCCTTGGCGAACGGTCATCTAGACCCGGCCCGGAAGGAGTTCTCACCAGTCTTATTACAACGTCCCGACATCCTTCAAAGGGGCTTATATACGACCCTACCCAAGGCGCCCGACGGGCGGGCGCTTGAGGGGTCCTGGCGAGCACCTATTTCCGCTGCCAGCCGTGCCCGGTTCGATTAACTTAATCCCACTCGTCCTCGCGCCTTGACGCGGTGCGCCAAGAGACATCGCATGACGCTCTCGGGTCTTTCGGTGATCGAATCAGGTATCGCATGCTCAACCGGTCGGCCTTCCGGTCGCTTGGGCTTGTCTGCTTGTTTCTTCACGGTGTCTCTTCTGAAACAACATCCCTTCCACTAACTACTTCTAGGCTGGCGCAAGGATAGGCGATCCCTGATCCTCAATTGCACTCCGTACATCAATGAGTAAACAGCTATTCTGGCACCTTCTCACTCTTGCAGTTTTGGAGTTCTATTCCGAAAATAGTTCCATTCCCCTTGTCATATTGAGGATGAACACCAGTGCAGGCTACAGTAAGAAACTCATCAGAAATTACTGATTTAATGTCGAACTCGTTGTCAAACTTAGCATAAACGCCTCTATTGAATCCAGTCCACTTCCAAACGCCATCTATCAGATCTTTGTCCCCTCCTCCATTATGAAAATAAACGTAGGATTCTTGCGTCGTCCCATCTATGCTCGGTACAGTTCTTTTCTCGAACACTAAACCAGTAGTTCGTATGGTTCTGTTTTCCCAGAGCGAGAAAACAAATTTTGCAGGATCATTATAGTTATCGCGTTCGGTGTTCCACTTCATCATGATTTCATGCAATTCGACATGTTCTGACTGTTTCTCAATCTTTGATTCCTCGCTCTTCAGTCTTGGATCATCCTTTCGCTCTGTATCGGATAACAGCCCACTCTCATTGTCAACTTCATCTTGACGGACGATTTGCTCGCTGTCGGGAAGACCAGGTAACATTGAACCGCCTAGTCCAAATATTAGGAATGACGACATTAACAAATAGATCGCTCTTTTTCTAGTTGGCAAGTAGATGCGTGGAAGCGGTCGAATTAGTGCGATGAAAGCCGTAATTCCTATTGCCATACTCACGAGAATCAAGAATTCTCCCATTGGTTTTCCTTCAAAGTTTGAATTGGTTGTGCGGACCCCTCATAATACGATGGTCATCGCGCCCGACTTTAAACCATTGCCCCAGACGAGATCGTGATAACTCAGCCTCCTTCCGATCATCCCGCGCATGCTGGGTTTCATCTGGTCCAGAGTATCGACATCGTATATCAGCCCCCTTCAAGAGCTGTTCACCGCCTGCAGGAGACCTCGGATATAGCCGTGAGTGAACGTCCGGCCGATATGCCCCCAGCCTGAATCGCCCTCGACTCTCGGCGTGTGATCGGAAACGAACGGGCCATTGAACCCCGCGTCCCGATACGCCTTCATCGCCTCGAGCATGTCGATATCGCCCTCGTCCACGAAGACCTCGCGATACTTCGGCACCGTGCCGCGCACGGAGCGGAAGTGAACCAGCTTGATGCGATCCCGGGACGCGAAATAGTGAATGTCCTCCAGGACGTTCACTCCCATCTCGGTGATCGTTCCCTGACAGAACGTGATGCCGTTGTAGCGGCTCGGAACCTCGCGAAGCAACCGCCGCAGCGCGTCCGTGTGGTGAAAGATCCGCGCGGCGCCGCGCATGTTTCTTATCGGCGGGTCGTTCGGATGCATCGTGAGCTGCACGTCGGCCTTCTCGGCGGCTTCGACGATGGGCTTCGTGAAGTAGAGGAAGCGTTTCCACATTTCGCTCTCGCTGACCTCTCCCACCTCCGGAAACGGCCCGCGGTCGGCGACGCGGCTGTAGTCGAAGGCCTTGAGACTCGACCCGCCGCGGCCTTCCACCCGGTAGTACCCGACGCGGTGATCCCAATAGAAGTCCGGCCAGAAGCGCCACTCCATCGTCCGCACCCCGGCCTCGCCGGTCGCTTGAATCGTGCGGATCACGTTCTCGATCTCTTCGTCGCGCCCCGGCCGGCCGAACCGTGCCTTCGTATACAGGCCGATCGGAATCATCATCGACACCAGCTCGACGCCCGCCGCGTCGCACTTGCGCTTGTGATAGAGGACGTCGTCCTTCGTCCAGTAGCCCTTGCCGCTCGCATCGACGTGATCCGTTCCTTGAAAAACCGCATGCTTCAGCCCAAGCTGCTTGAGCCAACGCAGCGTTTCGTACTCGACGTTATGCAGGTTCTCCGAAACGATGGGATTCCAATCGCCCCGGCGGTCAGCCGCTGTCGCAGGTCGCGCAACCAGCGGTGCCGCTCCGGCGGCGGCAAGGAAGGTGCGTCGTGTGGTCTTCATCGCTGCCCTCAGAGCAAGAGTACGAGATGATTCGGCCAAAGGCAATCCGGGGATGCCGTTCGGCCGTCTCAATCCTGCAACACGGCATTGAAGGTTTTTTACGAATCACGAATCACGAATCACGGCCTTTTTATCGCGTGCTACGGACGTCAGGTGGTGAAAAATGCAGGTTACGTCCCGCGCCTGCAACACGGCCTTGAAGGCTTTTCACGAATCACGAGACAAAGCCTCAACGCAAGCTGCCTTGGAGCAACAACGGCCGTACCGCCTGCTTAGAATTTTGGGTCACGAAACACGAGACACGAATCACGGCCTTTCTTCGAATCACGGCCTTTCTTCCTGCCTCGGCTGTCGGCCGGTGAGGCATGCGGGCTGGGTTAGAATGGGTTCATGAAGCGCCCCCACTCCGTAAGCGCAATCCTTGTGCTTGGAGTGCCGCTTCTCGCGGCTGTCTTGGCAACCCCAGCAGCCCACGCCCAGCAAGGCGGCTTCTTCGAGCCCGAGCCGGAACCCGCCACCGAAGGCACACCGCCTGAAAACGCCCTCGACAAGTCGGATCTCGAGTTCTTTCTCCGCCATCTCTATGTCATGAACCCCGGCATCGACGTCGAGATCACTGACTACAAGCCGTCATCCATCGATGGCCTGATGGAAGTCACGTTCAAGGCGGCCCAGGGAAACCGCACGCAGCAGCGGTCGTATTTCATCTCGAAGGACGGCGGAAGCATCATCGAGGGGCGTTCCTACGACATAACGGAAAACCCGTTTCACGAGAACCTCGAAAAGCTCTCCAATCTGGGCCGGCCCGCCTTCGGCAAAGAGGGCGCGCCTGTCGTCATCGCGGTTTTCAGCGACTTCCAGTGCCCCTATTGCGCCAAGGAAGCCAAGGTCCTGCGAACTCAGGTGGCCCAAAACTATCCCGACAACGTGCGGGTCTACTTTCACGACTATCCGCTGAAGAGGCATAAGTGGGCTTACCAGGCGGCGGTCGCCGGGCAATGCATTCAGCAACTCGACCCGGAAGCCTTCTGGACATATCACGATTGGATGTTCGAGAACCAGCGCTCGATCACCGAGCAGAATCTCGACGACAAGGTCGGCGAGTTCGCCTCCACCCACGGTCTCGACACGTTGAAGCTGTCTCCCTGCATAGCGCAACAGGAAACAAAACCCGGCGTCGATGAGTCCATCCGGTTGGGGAGAGACCTGGGCATCCGCTCCACTCCGACGATGTACGTGAACGGCCGCCGGCTCACCGGCAATGTCCGGTGGGCGCAGATCAAGCAAGTCATCGACTACGAAATCGCTTACCAGAAAGTCACCAGGAACGCCGGAGACGATTGCGGCTGCCAAGTCGAACTCGACATCCCCGGCCGGAACTAGCGAGGAAGTCCTCAGACCGACGAGCAGGACAACGAATCGTCACGTCAACTTGACTCGAATGTGAACCTTGGCGGCGAAGAAAAAAACTAGCGAGGATCTGCCCGGACCGGCAAGCAGGATATCTGATCGCCTCGTGAACTTGACTCGATTCGGATTGGTGAAAAATGCAGGTTAAGGAGCTTCCTTGAAAAGCAGACGCAGCGCCGCCGCACGATACGTCTCTCTTTGTCTAGCCGCTGTTCTGTTAGTCCCGGTCGCGGGGGCGGCGGAACTTGCCCGCCCGGACGCCGCTCGATATCTCGACCATGTGAAGTATCTGGCCGCCCCCGAACGCAAGGGGCGCGGCGCTGGCATGCCCGAACTCGAAGAAGCCGGCCGCTACATCGCGGAGCAGTTTCGGAACTACGGGCTCCAGCCCGGGGTCAATGGGGCCTCGTTCCTGCAGCCGTTCACCGTCACGACCGGCGGCCGCATGGGCGCTGAAAACCAGTTCCTCGTGAAGAGCGGCGCGGGCGAGACCGCCCTCACGCCGGGTGAAGACTATGTCCCCGTCAACTTCTCGTCCTCCGGTCATTTCTCAGGGCAAGTCGTTTTCGCGGGCTACGGAATCAGCTCGGATGAGTTCGGATACGACGATTACTTCCACTTCGACGTCAGCGGCAAGGTCGTTGTCGTCTTGCGCTATGAACCCAAGAGCTTCAGCGCCAAGCGCCGCGGCGCCCGCCGTCGCTACTCTCATCATGCGCACCTGATCTCGAAAGCCATCAATGCCCGCGACCGCGGCGCCAAAGCCGTCATCCTCGTCAACGGCAATCTCGACGGCAACAAAGACGATCTCGTGAAGTTCGGCGCTGTGTCCGGCCCCGACGACTCCGGCATTGCCATGCTCCACGTCAGGAACAAGGTGGTCGATCGCTGGCTGAGTTCGGCGGACACATCTCTCAAGCAACTCCAGGCAAAGCTCGATAAAGGCGAAACGAATTCGTTCAGCTTGCCCGAAGGTCTCAATGTATCGATCGAGATCGACATCGAAAGGGAAAGAGCGACGCTCCACAACGTGGCCGGCTACCTTCCGGGCAGCAGCGAGGAGTACCTCGTTATCGGCGCTCACTACGATCATCTCGGCCTGGGCGATCAGAGTTCCCTGGCGCCTTCGAAGATCGGCACGCCGCATCTCGGAGCCGACGACAACGCGTCGGGCACCGCCGGTTTGATCGAGTTGGCCCGTGTCTTCTCCATGCGCCCTGACCCTCTGGAGCGAGGCATTCTCTTCCTGGCGTTCAGCGGCGAAGAGACCGGCCTGCTCGGCTCCGCGCATTGGGTCGAGAATCCGACTCGTCCCATCGAGGACGTCATCGCCATGCTCAACATGGACATGATCGGGCGCGTCTCGAAGTCGAAACTCTACGTCGGCGGCACCGGCACCGGCAGCACCTTCACGAACCTGCTCGGCGGTCTCGAAGGCACCCACCCCTTCGAGCTGTCCTTCTCCGAGAGCGGTTACACCGCGAGCGACCACACCTCGTTTCTGCCCAAGAACATCCCGGTGCTGTTCTTTTTCTCAGGACTGCACGGCGACTATCACAAACCCTCCGACACTTGGGACAAGATCAAAACCGACCAGGCCGTCGAGGTCGTCAACTTCATCGGCGGCGTGGCTTCCGAGTTGATCTCGGCGGACCATCCGCCCGAATACCGCAAGATCAGCGGCGCGAGCCACGGCGGCCGGCCGTCCGGCGGTGGCGGTGGCTACGGACCCTACTTCGGCTCCATTCCCGATTTCGCTCCCGTCGAGGACGGCGTCAAGTTCGCCGACATCCGCCCCGGCTCGCCTGCCGGCAAAGCGGGACTGCAGGGCGGTGACATCCTCAAGCAATTCGGCGATAAGCCCATCCGCAACCTCTACGACTTCACCTATGCCCTCCGCGACAGTGAAGTCGGCGATGTCGTTGAAGTCACCGTGGTAAGAGGCGGCGAAACGCTTTCCATGAAAGTGACCCTCGAACAAAGACGCTGACCTGTATTTCTCACCATGCGTCGAGGCGAAGCGCGTCAGAAGGCTGTCAGGACAAGGCGCAAGCCGCCCGCGCCGGCAACGCGGCCTCAAAAGGTTTCACGAGACACGAGTCACGAGGTTTTTCTGACACGGCCTTAACGCAAGCTGCCTTGGAGCATCGGCCGCACCACCTGCTCAGGTTTTTGGGTCACGAATCACGAGACACGAATTACGGCTTTTAACGCTTTTTTCGAGACCCGGCCTTAACAGTCCGTGGTGAAATACCACGTAGCATCGAGAACTGTGATGCGCCCGGCTGACAAGGCGCGACCAGGGAGCATATTGGACATATTCGACCGAGGAGCAACGCTGTTCAGACGGGATGCATCGCCGCTTGAATGCAGCGGGACTTTTGCCACGGGCTGTTGACGCAAGCTGCCTTGGAGCAACGGCCGTACCGCCTGCTCAGGTTCTTGGGTCACGAATCACGAGTCACGAAACACGAAACACGGCCTTTTACCGGCGGTCTCGCAACAGCGCCAGGTCGATCTGCCACAAGGCCCGGACGGTTGCGCCTTGTTGGGCGAAGTCGGCCGAGCGGAGGACTGGACCCCAAGGGTCGGCGCCGTCGTCGCTTGACCTCCGGTCGGCCATCGCGGCCGCGAACTCGTTCAAGCCGCTGAGAACGCCGTGCATCTCCTGGGCGTCTTCGGGAGTTTCCGTGAATGCTTGAAGCTGCAACCGCAGGCTTGATGCTTCCCGGCCGTATCCCAGAGTGAGGTAGGCCCACGGGGCTTGTCGGAGGGCCCGCGCGAAAAGAGAGAGGTTCACCATGTCTCGCGGCGGATCTTTCATGACGGCTTCCAGGTGCGACGGTCGCAGGGCCACCCACAGAACGGCTCCTTCCCGGATGCCCTGCCGTGCGGCGGCGGCCAGGAAAGCGGCATCGCCGGGGTCGGCTGGCTCGACGGTTCGAGGTGCCCGGTCGACGATCTCGAGCAGGTTGTCGCCCGGCAACCGAAGTCGGATGCCGGCTTCGGAAGAGTCGACCGAGCAGGTGAAACTCACGGGCCGGTCTTCGCAATGCCCGCCTCGGCGTTCGACGTGCGCCATGAGCTCGGCGGCGCTGAATCGCCCGCTGAGAACGGCCCGGAGTTCGTGCTCGCCGACGGAAAGCGCCGCTCCCGTCACTCCCGCTTCGGAGAAAAAAACGCGGTATTCGGCGAAGTGGCCGCGCCGGTCGATGAGTTCCCAGCCAGGCATCGAGGCGGCATCGGAAAGAAGGTCGCCCTCGCGCATGGCCTCGATATCCGCATAGGCATACAGGGCGTGGTTGCCGGGCAGCAGCGGAAACAAGCGCCCGGGGAGATCCGGAGTGAGGTTTCGCCAGAGCAGGTATCCGAGAACCCCCACCGCAACGCCCAGCACGGGCCGCCAGCGCCGGGCAAACGTCCTCAGGCGGTTCAGCGGCACAGGCTCAGTATAGGAGCGGATCAAGCCTATCCTCACAGCCCGCGTCGAAACCCCGCGTAGCACCGAGAACGGCGCTGCGCCCGGCTGACAAGGTGCGGCAAGGGAGCATATTGGACATAGTCGACCGAGGAGCAACGCAGTTCAGCCGGGATGCATCGCCGCTTGAATGCAGCGGGACTTTTTCCACGGGCTGCTGACGCAAGCTGCCTTGGAGCATCGGCCATACCACCTGCTTAGTTTTTGGGTCACGAATCACGAGACACGAATCACGAATCACGGCTCTTATGCGACCCGGCATGAACACAAGCTGCCTTGGAGCAACGGCCGTTCCGTCTGTCTCGGTTTTTGGTTCACGAATCACGAGACACGAGACACGAGACACGAATCACGGCCTTTTTTCGATTCACGGCCTTTTCAATAACCCGCCCACGGGCGGAGGAAAAACTTGTCACGGTTGCCGGCCGGCCGCCGGCGCCACCGGCAACCCGAGGGAGGCCGCGTTGTCACGAATCCGAGCGTCCAATGACAGCACCTGCACATCGGGCGACAGGTTCCGAACCGCCAGTGCTGTTGCGAGATGAATAGCGTCGAGCGCACGGATCGGTTCGCAAGGAAACGACCGGCGAGAACGCTGGACGATTTCTGCATCCATGGCGAGGAGGGTCCAATGGGCGGAGGCCGTGTCGATGATCGCGTGAAGCTGCAACGATTCGCTCGCGGTAACTCGTCCGATGGCGGCCGCGCGGCGAAACACCCGATCACATTCGATGAGGGTCAGGTCGGACGTAAAGATGACATCGGCGGCTGTCAGTTGAGCCCAGGCACGATCACTGTGCTCTTCGTCAAGGAGCCACGCCACGACGGCGCTCGTCTCCGCGTACAGATTCACCGCTCACCCCGAACCTCGTCGAGCAGATCCTGCACGATTCGGGAAGGCAGCCGGCGGGACGGGCGGGGGTAGAGGTCCGGCCGGTTCGGGGCGCCGAGGCGAACGCTCCCTGCTCGGGCGCGGCGCCGCAGTTCGGCGTGCGCGTCTTCCTCGGTGGCGTGGGTGGGCGGCCCGATCTCGGCCACGACCCGTCCTCGGTGGGTGACGGCCACCCGCTCGCCGTTCTCCACCATGCGCAGGTAGGCGCTCAGGCGGTTTTTAATCTCTCGAACACCTACTGTCTTCATCGCAGCAATTGTAGACACATGTGGCTACAATGTCAAGGTGTCCTGCGTCTCCCGCTGCTTTCGCTGCGGGGGGCCGGCAGCCGGTTCCGGACAAGCAGCAACGGCTTCTCGATGTGACGCAACAGCGCTTTGAGAAAAACGAGTCGCGCCAATCTTCGTCATCGTCACGAAGCAAATCACTGTTAGAATCCCAGCATGACGAAATCCTCTCGAGTCTGGGCTGTCAACGCCGTCATTCTCATTACCTTTGCCCTGATCGGCTTGAAGGCGGTCAATGAGCCGAAGAACGACTTCCGTTTCGCCATCATGGGCGACCGCACCGGCGGAGCCCAGCCGCAGATCTACGGACGCGTTTGGCGCGAGATCGACCTGATGCACCCCGAGTTCGTCGTCAACGTCGGCGATACGATTCAGGGCAAGGAGGACGAGTTGGCCGAGTCGCAGTGGATGGAGTTGCGGCCGGTGTGGGCGCGCTACAGCCACTATCCGCTCTACTTCACGCCGGGCAACCATGACGTCTGGTCGGACTTCTCGAAGGCCCTCTACGAGAAGGAATCGGGCCGCAAGACATATTACAGCTTCAACTATCAGGACGCGCACTTCACGATTCTCGATACGAGCCTCAATCGCAGCCTCGATGACGAGCAGCTCGACTTTCTGGAGAAGGACCTGCAAGCCCACCAGGACAAGGATCCGAAGTTCATCATTTTTCACCACCAGTACTGGATCCAAAAGATCACCGACGGCGAGGACTTCCGCCTGCACGAGCTGGCCAAGCGCTACGGCGTTGATCGGGTCCTGAGCGGACACGGGCACCGCTTCTTGCGGATCGTGCACGACGGCATCCCCTACATCGAAGTGGGCAGCTCGGGCGGATCGATGAACGGTTCGCGGATGCGCGGCGAAGGGTTCCCCGACGGCATCTTCTACCACTGGCTCTGGGGGCACGTGAAGGGCTCGAAAGTCTTCCTGACCGTGAAGGAAATCGACGGGCCCATGGGTCAGGGCCGGATGTTCAAGGCCGAAGACTGGGACAGCATGAACGGCGGTCCCGCATTCAACATCGCCGACCCCGCCTTGTCCATCCACCCCGAGACCTGATCCGGAGACCTGGGAACAAAAGCCACCTACACGGTGAACCTGCCTTTCTCACCAAGTGGCGAGGCGAAGTCCGTGCGGATCACGAGACACGAATCACGGCTTTTCCAGATCGCCGTGTGCACTTGACTCAGAGGTGAATCTTGGCGAGCGAAGAAAACTGCCCTCCGTCCGCTGATGGGCTCCCGGCGATTCACTAGCCGCCGAGGCAAGCACCTCACACTACAAAGTGTAATAATTTTAGCCACGATGCCCGCACGCAACAACGTTGTGGTTGTGAGGACCTGATTGCAGATCCGAAGTCGATGAAGACGGTATGCTCGCTACACGAGTAACCTGAGCGGTTGCGTACTCTGGGTGGGATAGAGGTTCCAAAGCAAATTGGGAAGATCAAACATGTCGGTAGATGATCAAAATCAGATCGCTAGCATTCGGACAATCGTCCATGAGCACTACGAAAAAAACAGCTCCCCATTACTACTGGCCGAGCTTGGCAAACGTTTGCGTGACCAGAATCTCTGGGTGGTAAAGGGAAGTGATGGACCAACTCTTCGCGAGGTAATCGAGAAGGCCGGAGATCCGGACCTTTTGATCGTGCGAGACAGAAACTCTCCAGCTTACGTAGCCGTCGTCACTGCGGCTGCCAAACAAGCAGTTGAAAGATGGATAGAAAATCGTAGTCGGGCGAAAGCGAAGGTCCCTGATCTGGAGGCTTTGCCTCGGTCCGTTCTGCTTGCTTTCTGTGTGCGAATTCAACCTGGTCAGTTCGTCTTTCTGCATAAGACTCCGCCGTTCAAGTATGAAATAACATCTTCTGAACATGCTGACCTGGAGCAGTGTGTGCAGGTCGAAGAGAGATATCGAAGACCAGGCCTGGAGATAGGGAGTCGAAGCGAACTGAGTGCCTCAGATCGCCTCGACCTTCAGACTAAGATAGCCAAATGGAGTGAAGACAAGGGCATTCCGATCGAGGCGTTCAGTTCGGGTGCCGCGAAACGAAGTTTGAGCGCCCTTGAACGGCTTCTTGAAGCTCAACCACCAGGTACGGCTGAGAGAATGGTGATCCCCGGAGACATTGCGTTACTACTGAGTCGGCGAGCGTAGGGTAATGAAGCGGAACCGACCGGGCCTTAAACAAAAAGACGAAGTGCCCCTCGTGCTACTCGCCGGACTTCCCCATCCCATCTGCAGTAGGGTCGCAGAATCGGTCAAGACAAGTCCCTCCCTCAAAGCACGTGTTATTCATCAGGCATCGCCCAGTCACGGAAAACAACTGTACAGCAAAGATACGGTGGAGATGCTGATTAAAGCGGTCAGTCATTACGTTTGGAGACAACTGAACAGCCATCCGGATCCGCAGCGGCCCCAACACCTGCTCTTGGCCTATGTCCCCGCAAGTGATGAGGAGTACTTGCTCTCTGAGTTTGAGTTTTTTGCCTTCCCGGTGCGGCTGAACCGCATGGCGGGCTACGACGCCTCCGGCCGACAGTATCGACATGATCTCGATCACGCTAAACGCTATGTCGTATCCTCGCTTGAGAAGGCTTCTCGTCAGTTTCTCACGTCTTTCAAGCGGCGTCTTGCTTCTGTTAGCGACCAGGAACCGCTATTCTTGCCACCCGGGAACTTCCGCATATCTAAAACAGAACGTATGTCGGACATATTCAGAACGCTGCAACAAACCGATTCCTGGAGCAATCCGATCGATTGCGTGCGGAAGGTTAAGGTTACAAGCGATGATCTTTGCAAGTCTGTTCCGACTGGAGCGAATAAGTTCGTTTTATCCGATTTCCGTAGCCTTTTGTTCCCTTATGGCCGCATGTTTCACGGACGTCCCCCGAAGCTGTCAGAGAACTCCTCACATGAGGAGAGGAAGCACTTCATGAGATCGTGGTTCCGCTTTGGCGTACCCTTGTTAGGTGGATTTCACCACGACGTTCAGTTCGCCGGCCGCCCGCTGAAAGGAGTACAATTTGAGTGTTCCCGCAAAGGCTGTCTGAAACTAAGCTGCTCTCACGCGAATGTGTATCCGAACGACTATGTACGGCCGGCGCAAAAATAAAAAGACCGCGCTCTACGTAGCGCGGTCTTTGATGTGGTAGGACTTAGCTCGGATCTAACTTGCGTCCCAGCTGGTCGGTTGCGTACTCGAATGAGTGTAAAGCAACCCCGACGATCCGGGCATGGCCGGGATCGAAGGGCCTCATCGGCCGTCAGATCTCAGGGGCTTCACCCCTGGCGCTTTTCCCGAAGGTCTGCGCGGATACCATTAGCCGAGCATCGTTCCTTAGCCTAAGTATACATCCCAGCCCTCCAAAGTCAATAGAGATGTGCAACATCGATGCCCTCGCTGGCGCCGTCCGTTCCCGGTCCCATCCTGCATCGACCAGCCGGGTTGAAGCCCTATTCATCACGCCGCCCTCGCAAACCCACCTCTAACGGCCTGTTGCAAGACGTGCGCAAAGACCTCCTCCGAGGCCGCCTGCTTCTCGTCGGCGGTGAAGGGCGGCGTCGGCAGGTTGGCGTATACCTCGTCCAGAATGAACACTTCGACTTCCGCCTTGGTCTGCTCCTTCTCCCAGAAACGGTCGATCTTCGAGAGGCGCGCCTTGATCGACGCCAGCAGATTGCGGCTCTCCTGTTTGACGCGCTCCCGCTCCGTCTTTGCGAGATGGTCCTTCTTCAGCAAGTCGAACAGCGCCAGCTCGTCCTCATCGAGGCCTTCCTCGACGGCGCGCTTCTGCTCCGCGTCCAACTCGTCCATGAGTTCCATCAGCTTGCGGAAGGTTTCCTCGACGGTGACGCGGTCCTTCTCGCGGTTGTACTCGGCGACGATCTCCTCGTACTTCCGCTGATAGTCCATGCGCGAAGGGTTTTGCGCCAGCATCTCGAAGAGCTTCTGCTCGACGACCTCGCAGATGTCCTGAAGCGCCGTCGCCTTGTGCCGGACTTTTTTCGCGAACTCGGCGCGCAGCTTTTTCATGTCGATCCGGCTGAGGTCGAAGGTCAGACCCTCGGCCTGGTCATCGCCCGGGTCCTGCGTGCGGATCGCCTCGTTGACGATCCGGTGCAGCTCCTTCAGGAGAGCTGTCACGTCCGCGGTATCGCGCCGCTCGGTCAGCTTCTTGTAGATCGCCTCGATATTGTCGTGCCGTTCGGCGAAGGCATACGCGCTCGGCTCCATCAGCAACGCCTTGAAACGGACGAACACCTGCCGGGCGAGGGTCTCGAACCGCCGCTTGGCCTCGTCGCTGGTATAGACGGCCTCGACCGCGTCCTTCAGCCCCTTGATGCGCGCGAAACCGGTCGAGCCGGCGAGCGCCGCCGGGTCGAAGCCGAGCCCGCGCAGATGCGCCTCCGTCGCTTCGATGGCCTCGATCAGGGCCTGCACCCGTTCCTCGATCGGCGCGACGATCTCCTCGCCGTCGCCGCTGTCGCCGTCATCGCCGAGCGCATACTGCGCCAGTGCCTCCCGCAGGCTTTTCAGCATGCCGTTGTAGTCGACGATCAGGCCGAAATCCTTGCCGGGATACACCCGGTTCGCCCGCGCGATCGCCTGCATCAGGCTGTGCGCCTTCATGGGCTTGTCGATGTAGAGCGTCGCAAGGCACTCGACATCGAAACCGGTCAGCCACATGGCGCAGACGATGGCGGCGCGGAAGGGATGCTCCGGGTCCTTGAACGCGGTTTCCACATCCACCCTCTTGCCGTCCGCGGTCTCGAAGCCCTTCTTCATCAGGGCGCGGTGCGGAATGATGTCGAAGCCCCATTTCTTGAAGTCCCTGACCTCGTTCTGCGCCTCGCTGATGATGATCCCGACGATGGTCTTATCGAGCCAGTCCGCCTGCTTAGCCAGTTGCCGCGCCTCCTCATCGAGTGCGGCGCGGCGGGTCTGGTCGCCCTCCGCCCGTGCCTCCGCGCGTTTCGCCTCGGCCGCTGCCCGTACCGACGCCGCCCGCGCCCGCCATCGCGGAACGATCAACTGGTGCATCCGGGCGCAGGTGATCTTGTCGATGCAGACCAGCATCGACTTGCCCGATTCCCAGCGGGTCGCGCAGTGCTCGACGAAATCTTCGGCGATCTTTTCGAGCCGTTCGTCCGCCGTAACGACCTCGTAGTCCTGACCCAGCAGCTTCTCCAGCAGCGCCTCCTGGTCGGGGTCCAGTTCGGCCTCTTCGATCTTCGCCGCGATGAGGTCATTCAGATCATCCCGCTTGACGCCCAGCTTTTCGCCCCGGTTCTCGTAGACCAGCTTGACCGTTGCGCCGTCCTCCTCGGACCGCTTGAAGTCGTACCGGGAGACGTACTTGCCGAAGATGCGTCTGGTGATCTCGTCCTGCTTGAAAAGCGGCGTGCCGGTGAAGCCGATGAAGGCCGCGTTCGGCAGCGCGAGGCGCATGTTGCGCGCCAGCCGGCCCGCCTGCGTGCGATGCGCCTCGTCGGAGATCACGATGATGTCGTCACGCTCGCTGTAGGGCCGCTCCGGATCGACGTCCCTGTTGAACTTGTGGATCAGGCTGAAGACGTAGCGGTGGTTCTGCTTCAGCAGCTTTTCCAGGTCGTCGCCCGACGCGGCCCGGGGCGTGTTGTCGTCGGCGATGCCGCAGCCCACGAACGTGTTGTAGATCTGGCCGTCGAGGTCGTTCCGGTCGGTCATCAGCAGGAACGTGAAATTGCCTTCCAGCTTCCGCCGCGCCTTCTCGGCGAAGAAGGCCATCGAATACGACTTGCCGCTGCCCTGGGTGTGCCAGAACACCCCCAGCCGGCCGAGCTCGGGATGCGCCCGCTCGACGATGTGGACCGGCCCCTTGGGGACGAACGGCGACGCCCGCAAGCCCTCCGGGGCCGCGCGGGATTCGAGCGGCAGCTCGACGAGGCGATGCGTCAGGCGCCGCTCCGGCGGCAACTCCCGTTTCAACTCTTCCTGCCGCGACACGGACGCCAGCGCCCGGTTGACGCCCAGCACCTGGTGGTTCCGCGCGATGACCTTCCGCGTGGCCCCCGGCTTGCTCGTGTCGAACAGGATGAAGTTCTCGACGATGTCCAGCAGCCTGTCATGCGCCAGCATCCCGTCGAGCAGCCGCTCGGCGTCCACCCGCCCCCTGTCGGCCTCATCGAGCCGCTTCCACTCCGCGAAATGCTCCCATTCGCTGGTGATCGAGCCGTAGCGCGCGCGGTCGCCGTTCGAGACGATGAGGAAGGCGTTGTGGTGGAAGGCATGCGCGATGACATGCTCGTCCATATAGTCGGAGAGGTTGTTGTCGAAGCCCTCGCGGATGTTCCGGTAAACCGCCTTGAGCTCGATGAAGACCAGCGGCAGGCCGTTGACGAAACAGACGAGATCGGCGCGGCGGTTGTAATTCGGCGTGCGGAGACCGGTGAGTTCCAGTTCGCGCACCGCCAGGAAGCGGTTGGAGCCGGGCGCATTGTCGAAGTCGATTACCCGGGCGCGGCCCGTTTTTCGGTGTCCTTGGGTATCCCGGTACTCGACCGGCACACCATTGCGGATCAGGCCGTAGAAGTCGCGGTTGTGCTGCACCGTCGAGCGGCTGACATCGTAGGCCGTCAGCGCCCGCATCGCATCCTCGACGGCCGAAGCCGGCAGGCCGGGGTTGAACCGTTCCAGCGCCGCCCGCAGGTCGCGGGTCAGCACCGCCTCTCTCGTGCTCGCCCGTCCGAGCGTGCCGTCCGGCCCGAAGGTCTCTCGGTTCCAGGCGAAGACCCTCTCCCAGCCAAGCTTCTCCTCCAGATGCCGGGCGAAGGTCGCCT
>JAPOOG010000050.1 GCA_026713545.1 Bryobacterales bacterium | reverse complement strand
GGGGCCGCCGAGCGATTACACTGACACCGTCGAAAGGCGCGGCTCGGGAGGCCCCGTCGAGGGCGTCCGCGTGCCGGCCCGAGGCGGGGAGGGAAATCCGGTTCATGCCTAAACCTCTGGTATTCCACATAGCCGGCCGCAAGCTCGTCATCGCCTTGCTGCTGACCGTGGTTCCGATCAGTCTGGCGGCTCTCTACGCCGCCACGCGGGCCGGCGAGACGACCGCCGCGGAGGCGGGTCGCCACCTGGAAGCGGTCGCCCAAGCGGCCGCCGGCAGTATCGAACAGCAGATCGAGGCGAAGGTGGTGGAAGCCGCTCTGATGGCCTCGGACGCGGCCGTGCTGGAGGTGGTTCGCAACTCGAACCGGCAATATTTCCGGGTGCGGCAGGAACTGATCCGGGAGCGCTTGCTGGCGAAGGACAAGACCTGGGTGACGCCGCAGGGCGAGGCGCTGGTGGAGCAGACGATGTCGAACGCGGGCTCGCAGGCGCTGCGCCGCAAGCTGACGGTGGACCCGAGTTTTCTGCGCATCACGGTGACCGATCTGGAAGGGGCGACGGTGGCGGCGACGCACAAGACGCTGGACTACTACCAGGCCGACGAGGAGTACTGGCAGGACATCTACTTTTACGGCCGCGGGGTGGTGAGTCTGACGGACGTGCTGTACGACGAGGCGACGAAGAACTACTACATCGGGGTAGGGGTGCCGGTGGTGCGGGAGACCAACCAGATCATGGGGACGCTGGATGCGCTGGTGCAGGTGGCGTCGCTGCTGCCGGCGCTGCACCGCGCTGACTTGGGGGTGGGCGGCAAGGTGTATCTGGCGAAGAAGGACGGGGCGGTGATCTTCGGTACGCACGGCTTGACGCTGGCCGACGATGCGAGTTCCGCGGAGGTGGAGGCGGTGGTGGACGCGCGGGGCAATTACGAGGGCCGCACGTCGGGTTCGTTCGATGCGACGTTTCCTGAGGGGCGGCGAGCGCGGCTGGCGTTTGCGCACTTGGGATTGCAGGAGCAGTATCCGAAGCTGGACTGGATGGTGGTGGTGGTGGAGGAAGCGACGGGGGCGCTGGGGGCGGTCTCGATGGCGACGGTGCTGATCATGGGGATCGCGCTGCTGTCGCTGGCGTGCGTGGTGTTCCTGGTGGTGTACTTTGCGCTGCACCAACCGAGTGAGATCGAGGAAGTCGAGGAGGAGATGGGCGCCACCATCAAGGGCGCCTCCGGCTGAAAAGCGCGCCCCGGACAAAGTCGTAGGAAACATCAAGGATCGCTTCCAGCCGCAAGCCACCGAACGCCACTATGGCGATGAGGTGGGTGGATCGGCTCCGATATGCCGGACAATCGCTCCGGTCAGGGCGGTCTCGCCATCGCGGATTTCAAATCCTCCCTTTGGCATGGCCTCGCCGTCATGATCCCGGAAATACAGGGGAAGGCCTTCCGGGAAAATGAGCGAACGGTCCTTCGGGTCCTGACGCTGGTGGTGAATGTGGATGTGCGGCTCGCTCGTATTCCCCGAGTTGCCGCACGCGCCGATCGTCTCCCCCTCCAGTACCTCGTCCCCTGCGCTGACCAATACGCTGCCGGGCTTCAGGTGCGCGATCAAGAGATAGGTGCCGGTCTCGAGTTGTAAGACAACGTGGTTGCCGGCTGGGTTCTTGTAATCCATGCTGACCTCGCCGGGTACGTGGTCCGGGGCTCCATCGACCGCATAGTGAACCCGAGCGGAAACCGGCGCGACAACGGGAGTGTTGTAACAACCATAGTCCTCCAGGACTTCCGATCCGTGCCCGGCCGGCTCCACGAGAAGGTCGTAAGCCCAGCGCTGGTCCGGAGTCATGGCGTGATAATTCGTGGAGACTTCATCACCTCCCCAACCGACCCGCAGCGTTTCATTCGATGGCATCCGAACCGTCGCCGAAGGGCTCGAACTCTCGAGGTCGTACGGGAACGCGATGGTCAGGATGCCAAAGCTCCACAGGCCGGGCCAAAGGACAAGGACTGCCAGGGCCGAGGTTGCCTGCATCGGGCGGCTGAAGCGGCGATTTCGAACGGCATGGACAAACAAGACCAGCAGAGACAGTGGCGCAAGTAGAAATCCCGCGCTCATGAGCGCCATCCAGCCAATAACCGCATGCAAGCCTCCGGAGAAGAAGAGCACCCACGACGGAAGCAAGACAGACGCGAGCAGGGAGCATCCAACGTACAACACGGCGGAATCGGTCTTGAGTCCCTTGGGGCATGCTGCACGCGCTTGTGTCGAGCCGTATTCTACAGGTTGCCGGATTGCTGACTACTGCATCCGTACATGCCTGCGACAGGATTGGCTCGCAAAGAGAGGATTCTCTCTTCGACAGAGTAGCTTGCCTTTCTCACCACGTGGCGAGGCGAAGTGGGTGAGAGGGCCGTCAGGACGAGGCGCGCGCCGCTTGGCGCGCACAGGTGTACTTGAAAGTACATCGAGCACGGCAAGCAAGCTTTGCGAAGGAAAAGCGAAGTAATGGCGGTTTTATCGCGTGCTTCGGCCGTCAGATGGTGAGAAAGGCAGGCTGGCACCGAGTCAATTTGATCTGGGTGCTGTGTGGCGGACCACGCCCCCTGTAGTCGGATTTCGCCTCACAGCGCGTGTTTGACTGGTTTTCGAACCAAGCCGTACAATAGCGGGGAGGGCACGATAGTGTCGTTTCCGCCCCTCCTGAGCCCCCGCGCCGCTGGGGGAAACTTCGATGTTCGACAACCTTCAGGATAAGCTTCAGCGCGTCTTCAAGAACCTCCGCGGCGAGGGGAAGCTGACGGAGAAGAATATCCAGGACGCCCTGCGGGAGATCCGCATGGCTCTGTTGGAAGCGGACGTCAACTTCAAGGTTGTCAAGCAGTTGATCGAGCGCATCAGGCAGAAGGCGCTGGGCCGGGAAGTGCTTACGGCGCTGTCGCCGACTGAGCAGATCACCAAGATCCTGCGAGACGAGTTGATCACGCTGCTGGGCGCGGAAGAGAGGCGTCTCAAGTATTCGAACAACCCGCCTTCGGTTTTTATGATCGTCGGCCTCCAGGGGTCGGGCAAGACGACGACGACCGGCAAGTTGGCGAAATGGCTTTCCAAGAATGGTCATCGGCCATTGCTGGTTTCCGTGGATGTCTACCGTCCGGCTGCACGCGAGCAGTTGCGTGTCGTAGCCGGACAGATCAAGCAGCCGGTCTACAAGGGCGGGGAGAACGCCAAGCCCCTGGAGTTGGCCGTGGCGGCGCGAGTCGAGGCGGCGCAGTCGGGCTGCGACGTCGTGTTGGTGGATACGGCGGGCCGGCTGCACATCGACGACGCGTTGATGGTCGAGTTGGAGCAGCTTCGCGACAAGCTGGAGCCGACTGAGGTGCTGTTCGTTGCGGACGCGATGACCGGGCAGGACGCAGTGAAGTCGGCGGCCAGGTTCCATGAGCGGTTGAAGTTGAGCGGTGTGATCCTGACGAAGATGGACGGTGATGCCCGCGGCGGCGCAGCCTTGTCGATTCGCCATGTCACGGGCTGTCCGTTGAAGTTCATCGGAACGGGCGAGAAATCGGACGCCTTCGAGCCGTTCCATCCGGACCGGGTCGTCTCGCGGATTCTCGGCATGGGCGACATGCTTTCGCTGATCGAGAAGGTCGAAGAGTCGATCGAACAAAAGGATGCTCTCGAGATGCAGCGGAAGATGCTGCAGAACGAGTTCACGCTGGAGGATTTTCGGGATCAGTTACGGCAGTTCAAGAAGCTTGGCCCGTTGGAGTCGATTCTTGGGATGCTGCCGCAAATGGGTCCGCTGAAACAGCTCAAAGACGCCGATATCGACCCGCAAGAGCTCAATCGTCTGGAAGCGATCCTCTGCTCGATGACCCCGAAGGAGCGCCGCAACCACGAGATCATCAATGGCAGCCGCCGCCGCCGCATCGCCAAAGGCAGCGGCACATCGGTGCAAGCCGTGAATCAGCTTCTCCGTCAATACCGGCAGGCGCGCAAGATGATGCGGTCGCTGACGGGAGGCACGGGGGGGAGCAAGAAACGCAGACGCCGGCTTGGGGGCCGGAGACAAATGAATCTGGAGGCGCTGCTCCGGTAGCATCCTGCCCCGGTTCAGCTTTCCGAACGAGGAGAGACTTATGTTGGCCATTCGCTTGGCGCGAACGGGCGCCAAGAAGAAACCGTCGTATCGCGTGGTCGTGATCAACAAGCGCAACGCCCGCGACGGCAAGAACATCGAGATTGTGGGGCACTACAACCCGACTCGAGATCCGATCGAGCTGTCGCTGGAAAGCGAGAGGATCAACCACTGGCTGAACCAGGGCGCGCAAGCTTCGGTGACGGTGCGTCGGTTGATCGCCTACAAAGAGAAAGGCGGTCCGACTTGGAAGCCGGCAGCGGGCGCGAGCACCCCAGCTGACGCTAAGAAGGCGGAAGCGGCCACTGCGGAAGCAGCGGCTTCAGAACCGTCCAATGCCCTGGCAACGCCCTCCGCCGAGGACTCGAAGCCGGCCGCAGGTAGTTGATTCTTTGGGATACAATCGACGCTAGCAGTCCGTGGTGAATCCCCGCGTAGCACCGAGAGCGGCGCGGCGCGTAGCTGATAAGGCGCGACGAGGGAGCATATTGGACATATTCGACCGAGGAGCAACGCAGGCCACGGTCGATTGAGGCGGCGCTTCACGAACCCTTCCTGCTTTCTCTACATAGAACCGCGAAATGCGATCGTTGGATTGCCCGTCCTCTCAAACGTTCGAGGGAGGAGACCGAGATTGGCAGCAAACAGAGATTCGATTGTCGAGTTGGTGGAACTGATCGCCAAGGCTCTGGTCGACAAGCCGGAGGAGGTCTCCGTACGAACGGTGTCGGGGGATCAGGTTCGCGTGCTTGAGTTGCAAGTGGACCCGTCCGACTTGGGGAAGGTTATCGGGAAGAAAGGACGCACGGCGAAGTCGATTCGAGCGTTGCTCGGTGCGGCCGGCATGAAGGTAAGAAAGCGGTACACGCTGGAGATTTTGGAGTAGGCGAGCAGGGCGGCATGGACGAGGAGTTCGTCACGCTGGGTCGCATCGTGCGCAGTCGGGGCAACCGGGGCGAGGTATTGGCCACCGATCTGACGGATCGCGAAGGCCGTTTTTCGCCGCAGAGCCGGTTGTTTTTGGAGAGCTTGCGAGGCGAACACCGCGAAGCGACGTTGGAAGAGGTTTGGAGACAGCGTGATCGCTGGGTTTTGAAGTTTGAAGGAATCAATTCGATCAGCGCAGCGGAGGAACTGCGCGGTTGGAAGGTGCGGATCTCCGGCGAAGAGCTGGGTCCGCCCCCGCAAGGCGAGCATTATCTGGCGGATCTGATCGGTTGTCGGGTATTGGACAAAAAGACCGGCCGGGAGATCGGGATCGTCGACGAAGTGCTCGATCCGGGCGGTTCGTTGCTGTTGCAGGTAATGGGAGCGGGAGGTGAGATTCTAGTCCCTTTCGTGGAAGAGATTTGCCGGGAGGTTTCTGAGGACAGGCGCGAGATTCGAGTCAGTCTGCCGGAGGGTCTCGAGGAGTTGAATTGGTGAGATGGTCTTTCATGTCATCACGATCTTTCCTCAGTTCTTCGAGGGGCCGTTCGATTATGGGGTTGTGGCCCGTGCCAAGTCCAACGGACTGATCGGGATCGAGGCCCACGACCTGCGCGATCATACTTTCGACCGCCATCGCACGGTGGATGACCGGCCGTTTGGCGGCGACGAAGGGATGGTGCTGAAGATCGAGCCGGTTTTTCGGGTTCTGAAGAAGATTCGAGGGTCACAGCAAGATAAGCGGGTACGCATCGTCTTGCTGTCAGCCCAGGGGAAAAGGTTTGATCAGAGCATGGCTTTGCGGTTCGCAGGGTATAAAGAAGTGACTTTGATCTGTGGACGATACGAAGGAGTGGACGAACGAGTGGCGGAACATCTGGCCGATGAAGAGGTTTCGGTTGGGGATTTCGTTCTGAGTGGAGGCGAATGGGCGTGCGGGATCGTTGTGGACGCTGTGACGCGGCTGCTGCCCGGAGCCCTCGGCAACAATGCGTCTACGCAACAGGAGTCCTTTCGTCCTCTCGAAGGTGGGCGTGTGGACATTCTCGACTGCCCCCACTATACGCGTCCGGCTGAGTATGAAGGTTGGAAGACCCCGGAGATTCTGTTGAGTGGGAATCACGAGCAGATCCGGTTGTGGAGGCGCAGGGCGGCGCTGGAAAAGACATGGCGAAACCGTCCGGAACTCTTGGGAACGGCTCCGCTGAGCCCGTCAGATCGGGAATGGCTCGCGGCCCTGCAACAGCAAGACACCGACGCGGAGGTGCATCATGATCAATAAAGTGCTGCAGAAGGTTTACGACGATCGCAAGAGAGACGATCTCCCTGAACTCGAGGCGGGCGATACGGTTCGCGTACATGTCCTCATTCGTGAGGGTGACAAGGAACGCTTGCAGGTTTTCGAAGGCGTCCTTATCGGTCGGAATAACACCGGCATGAGCGAAACGATAACCGTCCGCAAGGTCAGCTTCGGCGTAGGCGTCGAGCGAGTGTTTCCCTTGCAGTCGCCGGTGGTCGGCAAGGTGGAGGTGGTGCGCCGGGCGCGCGTTCGCCGGGCGAAGCTCTACTATCTGCGGAAGCTGCGCGGCAAAGCGGCGCGGCTGCGAGAGCGGGCGCGGAAAACCTGAATGCCGCGAACCGTGGCGCCGCTTGCCCGCAAAAAACGAGTGCCCAGGAACCGGCCTGATACGAGGATCGAGCAAGGGTTGCGTGCCAGGGGGTACTCGCTGATAGCCGGAGTGGACGAAGTCGGCCGCGGTTGTCTCTTCGGACCGGTTGTGGCCGCCGCCGTGATTCTCGATCCGCGTCATCCTGTGCGGGGGCTCAACGATAGCAAGCGGCTTGATGCGGAATCACGCCGGGTGCTGAGCGGGCGGATTCACGAGCGGGCCATTGCCGTCTCGGTGGCGGCCGTTGACAATGCTCAGGTCGATCGCGTGAACATCTATCAGGCTTCGCGGTTGGCGATGCAAGCTGCTGTTCTCGGGCTGGATCCGGCGGCGGCGGCCCTTGTGGTCGATGCTCTGACGTTGGATGTGGCCATTCCGCAGAAATCGATTGTCAAGGCTGACGCCACGAGTTCGTCGGTCGCGGCGGCGTCGATCGTGGCGAAAGTCGAGCGCGATCGTTGGATGGAGGAGTGGGACATAGTGTTTCCCGAGTACGGGCTGGCTTCGAATAAGGGCTATGGCTCCCCGGTTCATTTGGCCGCTCTCGAAGTACACGGCCCGACACCTCTGCATCGGATGTCGTTCAAGCCGGTTGCCGATTGCGCCTGCTTCGGGCCGCAACCGGATTCACGTGTGTCGCTTCCCTTGGGCGTGTAGGATGGAGCGGCGGCGCTTTCTTTCTGGAAGACTATGGGTGAGATTCTCGGCCTGAAAACGGGTGAACCCGAGTCCGAGCCGGTTCAACGAGGCGCTCGTGCGAGGCTGCTGACTCATGTCCTGTTCATTCTGTTCTGCATCGAGATCGGGATCCTACTGGTGATCCTGCCCTGGACGCCGTTTTGGGACAACAATTTCTTCTTTGGATTGACGCCGCAGTTGCATGGGGTGTGGTTGAGCAACTACCTGCGCGGTGGGGTCTCGGGGGTGGGGTTGGTGAATATCTGGATCGGCATGGGCGAGGCTTGGCGGCTTTGGAAGTAGGACTCTGTTCGTCTTTGCCGGCATGTCTCGCCACGCGGCGAGGTGAAGTGCGTGCCAAGGCCGTCAGGACGAGGCGCGAGCTGCTTGGCGCGCGCAGGCGTAGCGGTCATATTGCCTCCTCTGGCCCTCGGGTCACGTAACACGAGACGCGAAACACGTCCTTTATGGTTCACTGCCCGTCAGGGATTTCTTCTGGGAGCGAACGAGGCCCACGCCAATGGTTTTCGCGAATCACGAGACACGAAACACGGCTTTTTTCGCGTGCTTCGCGTCAGGTCGTGAGAAAGGCAGGGTAAGATCAACTCCGATGCCGGCGATTGAAGTCGAGGCAGGAAGTGGCGGTGAGTACATCGTCACCGTTCAGGAAGGCGGCGGAGCCACCGCCCACCGCGTCAAGGTCGATTCCGAATACGCCCGTAAGCTCACCGGCGGTAGGGCCTCTACCGAAGAACTTCTCCTCCTGTCATTCGAGTTCTTGCTCGAACGCGAGCCGAAGGAATCGATCTTGCGATCGTTCGACCTTCCTTTGATCGGCTATTACTTCCCTGAGTATTAACTTTTTACCTGCTAGGAAGGCTTGTCAGGCAGTCAGAACAGACTGCCATGCCCTACGACAAGCATGCTGTTGAAACGGGCCGTTCCATCTTTGAAACCGCCGTCAGCAGCCTTCAACTCACCTTGTCCGAACCCGACTTGGAATACCTTTTCAACCAGCAAGTCATCGGCATCGATCCGAAGGGTCGCGTCATCCTCGAATCCAAGAAAGCCTCTTCGAAACCGAAGAGTGAACGCATCAAGCTCTTCGAGAAAGTGAACCGTCAAATCATCAAGCGCCGCTGGGCTGCCGGAATCGTTTTTAAGGTCGTGCGCTCATCCTGTGAATCCCGTCCTCCCTACAAGCGTCTTCTCTTCCTTCCCCGCCATTTGGTCACCATGACGCTGCCGCACCGTCGTGTTGCAGGGAGCACTTATGTCCGCCATGACGGCGACCTACGCCTGAGCTTTCACGTCGATCCGGAAATTGGTCTTCCCTTCGGCGTTTACGCACGCCTGATACTGATGTTCCTCACCACCGAGCGAATCCGCAGCAAGGACCGCCGCTTCGAGCTGAAGTCAAGCTGGCGCGCTTTTCTGCAGAATATGGAGCTTCCTTGGAATGGGAAGAAATACCATCGCATCAGAGAACAGCTCTTCCGACTTTGCTCAACCACCTTCTCCACTCACTTCGGCAAAGATGGCGAAGACGAAAAGCACGACAGCCTCGTGATCTCCAACCATTGGTTCCATTCCTCCGACTGCATCCACATCACCTTCAGCGATTCCTTCTTCTCGCTCACTCAGCAATCCGTCATTCCTCTTCAGTCGGAAATCATTCGCCAGATCAAACGCTCGCCACTCGCCCTCGACCTCTATGCCTGGCTCACCTACCGCACCTGGAAGATCGACAGAGAACACTTCATCCCCTGGAGAGAACTCCGCAGACAATTCGGTTCCTCACTGGATCGCAACCGCGACTTTCGTTCTCGCTTTCAGACCACCATCAATCATCTTCTCAGCCTGAATCCCGTTGCTCCCTACGTTTCCATGAACCGCAAGGGCTTACGCCTCGCTCCCAACAACCCCGCAGACGTGGAATGGATCGAGCGCCAAGTCGCTCGTGTCACCAGCCACACCAGATCGTCATTGATGATCTGATGCTGACTGTCACTTCTTCCCGAAAGTCCAACTTCGAGTGGGACCCTTTTGTCGCGTTTTTATGGGACCCTTTTGTCGCGTTTCATGGGACCCTTTTGTCGCGTTTCATGGGACCCTTTTGTCGCGTTTCGTGGGACCCTTTTGTCGCGTTTCGTGGGACCCTTTTGTCGCGTTCACCGGATTCGACCTCTTTTCTCTCCTGTAGTTGACCTTAAACCTTCCTAAAGGCCGCGCACGCGCGTCTAACCGATCTGTGGAAAAGTGGAGAACTGCTCCACACGGCTGCGCCTTGCGGCGCTTGAGAGCACCTCGATTCGATGCCAGTATTTGACAGGAGGTACTCATGAGATTCCTTCGCAAACACAAGGCCGCAGTCACCCGAGCTGCCGCTCTTGCCGCGATTTTCGCTCTGCATGCCGCTCCGCTTTTTGCCGCTGCGACGACGCCGACCACCGGCCCCTGGGTCGATGCCGTGACCACCCTGCAAACTGCCTTCACCGGCGCCATCGCTCGCGGACTGAGCCTGATCGCCATCGTCATCGGCGGCTTGATGTTCGCCTTTGGTGAAGGCGGCTCGAAGCGCGCCCTCGCCGGCATCGTCTTCGGCCTCGGCATGACCCTCGGCGCCGCCAACTTCATCGACTGGCTGTTCTGAGGCGCCGAGCTCTTCATGTCGGTTGTCTACGGAAAGCGATCCTGGCCAGCCTGCCGGTCCCTGGTCCGCCCACTCACAGTCATGGGCTGTGAGCGGAGGGTCTTCATTCTTGCCGCTACCTTCGGAGCGGCCACCTTCAATGTCCTCAACTCCCTGCCGGCCGGCTTGCTGCTCTTCATCACCGGCTACGCCATCGGCTGGCTGGGAACCCGCCACGATCCGCACATGCTGCAGATCACACGAGCTGCCTCTAGCGACAAGCCCCGCTACGATCCCGCGAAGCGGCCTGCGGCCGAGGCGGAAATCGAAATCGTCAGCAACACTTCAACAACATGACTCCCATCACGCAGTCCTCTCGCCAGAGATTCGATCAAGCCGGCTCGCTGGCCGATGAGCTGCCCTATTGGGGCTGGGTGGACAAGCGAACCTTGCTCACCCGTCCCGGAGGACTGGTTACGCTCGCGGAATTCTTCCCCTGCGGCATCGCCGGAAGTGCGCCGGAAGACCTCGATCATGTCCTCGCCACCTGGATGCGGCTGCTAGGCCAGCTCGATGACGACGTGCGCTTCTCGCTGATTATCACTCGCCGGCCCGTTCACTCCGATGCGGTTGCCTCGATCGGCAACGAACGCCTGCCTGACGCCATCTTCCAATCACGAGCCAACGAAATCACACGCCGATCCGGAGAGCTTCGTTTCATCGCCGCCTGGACGCTCGACTCCCGACTCCAGGAAGCACATCAGAAAGGCGGAGTCGCCGCCTCCTGGCTGAAGCGGCTCACCAGCAACGGCAAAGCCCAACGGCGCTACGTTCAAGAATCAATCATCCGAGCTGCCGAACGACTGCAGCGCATCGTCGATGCCAGCCGCGGCCTGATCACCGACGTTTCCCCAAGCACGCTGTTGGAAGAAAAAGAAGCGACTGCCGTACTCGGAGACATGATCAATCGGCCAGGAACCGTGGCGCCGGTTCATGAAGGCGGAGCCCTTCATTGGGCATGGGGATTGTCCCACCTCGACGGACATCGCCGCCACCTGTCCCTCGACGACGAACCTCTCGCCATCTACTCGCTACTCGAACCACCGCCGAAGGCAACCGCAAACATCCTGTGGGAGCTGCTCACCCTTCGCGCGACCTGGACCTACGTTTGGGAATGGCAAGGCTTGTCAGTCGGTAAGGCGCGAGGAATCATCCGATCCGCACAGAAGCACTTCTTCTCCTCGCGCTACTCGATGATGGCGCATGCCAGAGGAACCGAAGGAACCGATTCCGCCATGATCGATTCGGCGGCGGCCGCAGAATCTGCCGCCCTGGGCGATGCACTCGTCGAGCTGCAGACCGAAGGCATCCCCTGGGGCAAGCTGGCGGCTTCACTCTCGATTCATGCCCCCGACTTGCAGCAACTCGAAGAGCTCGATTCCTCCGTCGTCAAAATCTTCACCGGCCGTGACATCAAGCTCCTTCGCGAAGGATACGGCCAACTCTCCACATGGTTCGCCCGCCTGCCGGGACAAGCCGCCAGCCGTCAATTGCGCCGGATGCCCGTCTCGGCCGGAACCGCACTGTGCTGCTCTCCCATCTTCGCGCCAGGTCGAGGCGATCCGGAGTCAGACCACCTGGAAGCGCCGTCGCTAGCGACGCTCGAAACCCGCTGCGGAACCCTCTACGACTACGACCTTTTCGCCGGTTCCGATGTAGGCCACTCCCTCATTCTTGGCTCGACCGGCGCCGGCAAGAGCTTCCTTCTCAACTTCCTGTTGGTTCACGTCCTGCGCTACAACCCGCGAGTCTGCATCCTTGACCTCGGCGGCAGCTACCGCAACCTCACCGCCATGCTCGGCGGCAGCTACCTGCGCCTCGACGGTACCGGAGGCGGTACGCCACTGCATCCTTTCAGCCTTCCCGAAGGCGACCGCACCTACGAGTTTCTCACCGGATGGATTGCTCAACTGCTCAAGCTCGGAGGCTACCAAGCCAGCGGCGACGACACCACAGACATTCGCGCCCGCGTCGAGGACGTATACGGCATCGATCCAGATCAACGCCGCATGAGCTCGCTCGTCGAAACCCTTCCCCCTCGCATGAAAAACGCAATGACCCGCTGGATCGGAGACGGCCAGTGGGGAAAAATCTTCGACCTGGCCGGCCAAGGGAAGGAAATCGACGGTTCCGACTGGCAGGTTGTCGATCTTGCGGGAGCGAAACAGTTTCCCGATCTTGCCTCCGCAGCCCTGACCTATTGCCTGGAACGCTTGCGCCTGGAGCTCGAACGCCCCGATGAAACCACCCGCCTCAAGATTCTCGTCGTCGATGAAGCCTGGCGTTTCCTCGCTGAACCCGCCACAGCGAACTATCTCGCCGAAGCCGCTCGCACCTGGCGCAAACGCAACGCCGCCCTCATCCTCGCCACCCAATCCGTATCCGACGTTGCCGGCGGTGTCGCCACCGGAGCTCTCATCGAATCGATCCCCAACCGCCTGTTTCTCTCAATCCGCGACCTCTCCTACGAAGCCGCCTCTCGGCTGCAACTCTCGGAATCGGAAACCTCTCTCATCCGTGGCCTTACCCCCAAACGCGAAATCTACGTCCGCAACCCCAACGATCGCGAAGTACTCACCCTGAACGTAGACAAGCGCAGCTACTGGATGTTCACGTCCAACCCCATCGAGGAAGAGAAACGCGCCGCCGCTATCAGAAGCGCCGGCAATCTCCAGGACGCCATCGATCAACTGGCTCGAGGAATCTGACCGCATGCCCTGGCGTATCGCAACCGGACTGAGCCTGATCGTTTGGGTCATCGCCTTACTTCTTGTTGGAGAGCAAATCAACTACCTCGAACCCTATGCTCCGATTCTCATAGCTCAGTACACCGTAAGCCTCAGCCTTCACCTTCTGACTGCCATGGTGACTCTTTTCGCATTCATCTACTGGCTCGCTCGCCGCGCCGGCCTCGGCGACGTAGGCGGCAAACTCAAGCTGATGGACAAGCGACTCGCCGCCGGTCAATCCCACGACGAAGAGCTGGCTCTCAGGCTTCAGCGCGAGCGCACTGGAGAACTCGAATGAACACCCAAGCCTGCCGCGTTTGCCATTGCACGGATTTCAATGCGTGCATCGAACCTGACGGGTTTCCCTGTTGTTGGGTTGAAGACGACCTTTGCTCAGCCTGCGCCTTTTTCGCGCAGAACAACAGGATTGTTTTGCTCGAAGAAGCTGAGTACTTCGACAGAAAGGAGGTTGCTCCAGCGTCTTCGCCATGACTCATCAACCCGTAACTGCTCCAACAACTCGATTCGCTATCGGACACAAACACTGGAGCTTCCTGGCGCCCGACAAGCACATAAACCACGTTGCCGGCCGTTAGGAAAATGCGTCATGCGAGGCCGAGACATTGAACCACGCAGCGGGGCTCGCTCCGATCGAGCGGGCCCCGTTCACTTCAAAGTCGTACCCCGCGTTCACAGCTCACAAAGCGATCGAACCCCTGACCGAAACAAACCCAAATCGCTCCAGCAACCGCGCCGCTCCACACGATCCGTCAACCGCGCTCCACGTCAACGACCCTCCAGACGCTCTCTCAGTCGCGACCGCATCAGCATTCATCAACGCAAGCGCCAGACGCTCGACGACGTTGCCACCTACCGCGTCGCAAGTGTTCGCGACGTAATCGATCAGCGCTTCGGCGGCAACGCCTTCGCCGGCCGCAAGGGCATCGACGCCCTCAAGAAAGAAGGCTTGCTCCACGAGCACACCATCCGCGTAAAAGGCAACAAGTCCTTCAAAGTCCTTTCCGCCACTGAAAAGGGCCGGCGCATAGCCTGGGGCAACCGCGAGAACAAGAACCAACGCTACTGGAGCGGCCTTGTGAAGCCTTCAGAAGTGCGCCACGACGCCACCGTCTACCGCGCCGCCCGCAGCGAGATCGACAAGCTCGAGAAATCCGGCAGCCGCGTCAAGCGCGTCCAACTCGACTACGAATTGAAAAGCCAGGTTTCGAAAATCTCCGAACGAGCACGACAGAAAGACGGAGACGAAGCAGCCTTTGACGCCAAAATCGAAGCAGCCAAACAGATGAGCCTGCCCGTCGATGAGGCTGGCAAAATCCACTACCCCGACGCCCGCATCGAGTACGAACGCGAGCAAGGCAGTCATGGCCGCGTCGATGTGGAAGTCACCAGCGACAGCTACCGCAGCGGCAGCATCCAGGCCAAGATGTCGGCAGGCTTCAAACTCTACGCCAACGGCGGCTCCGCCCAACGAAGAATTTCCTCGGCGCTTGGCATCAAAGATTCCAAGAACGGCAGTCCAGGCGGCGGCGCAAACCGCGATGAGGAACTCTTCGAGCTATGACCTTCCCCCACCTGGACGGCCGCGCCGCCATTCTGGCAGATTCGCTGGATCTGCCAACGGAGCTTGCGGAATGGCTCGCCGCTACCGCGCTTCATTCCGGTTGCTTTCTCCGCTCGCAACTTCAGTTCTTCTTTGGTTACAGCGAAGAAAACCGTGTTTCAACCTTTCGCATCATCCGCAAACTTATCTCAAAAAAACTCATCGTCGAAACTCCCCTCGATACACTTGGCCTTCTCGCCCGAGTCACCAACAAGTCCATCTACCGGCTTCTCAAAGCGGACAACATCCGCCACCGCCGCACAACAAGCTGGCCCATAACGTTTCGTCGCTTGCTCGCTCTCGACTTCATACTCGATCATCCGCATCTGCCCTGGCTTGCCACCGAACCCGAAAAAGTCGCCTGTTTCGATCATCTTGGCATCGACCGCTCTCTCCTTCCTCGTCGCACCTGGTCCGGCGCTTCCGGTCGGACCATTCGACTTTTCGGCAACAAGCACCCGATCGCGGTCGATACCTACAGCAAGCAATCATGGTTCCTCTACGCCGACTCCGATGAGCAATCACACAGGGGCCTACAGAATTGGCGCAACGAACATTCCGCTCTCTGGTCTGAACTTTATCGTCTCGGCTTTGCCTTGTTTATCGTTCACGCCAGCTTCAACACGCGGCTCGAAACCAATGTGAGCCGCGTGTTTTCTAGCTGGACGAGACAGCCTCTAGTGACCACCCCCAGCCCTGAGATCGCAACCAAACTTCTCGCCATCAAGGACGCCATCGGTTCCAACGATCATCAAGCTCTGGAAGACTACGGAGGCTTCAACAACGCTCTCCAGACGGGTGCCGCGCTGGAGGAACAGCTCAGCTTGGAGAATGCGATCTCCTACTCCGCCAGCTACTCAACCTGGCTGTCCGAACGGCTTATGCAGGCAACCAGCAACCCGAACCCTTCCGGCTCACACTCCAGAAACTCATGATTACGAAAGGCTTACCCTCACTTCGATGACACCTTCCACACTTCAACCAGCTCTCGCCCGCTTCGCCGCGCTCACAGCCTTGGCTCTTCTCATCACCCCGTCACTGACCGCGCAGAACAGTGGCCGTGGCTTCATCAAGGCCCAAGCCGGCACAACGCTTTTCAGCGATCAATACGACCTGACCGCCAGCGGCGGCTTCGGTGTCCGCCTTACCGACTACCTCGATCTTTTCTCCGAGGCCGGTACCGTAAACCACTTCTGCGACTTCGGGTTCTTCGGTTCTCGCATCACGATGCCCGTACAGAGCGTTGTTACCCCGTTCTTCGAGATCGGCGGCGCCGCCGGCCGTATCTCTCCGCAACCCGTTTCCACCTTCGCTACGAAACCGGGAACTGCTTCCTCTCCTGTTTCATCGCCCACACACTTGATGATCACCGCCACAGGCGGTATCCATCTTGCCGCCACCCGCAGGGTCGGATTCGACTTTGCAGTTCGCTACTTCCGTATCTTCACCGACCACAACCCCCTGTCGCGAATCCAGTTCCAAGCCGGCATCGTCTACCGCTTCTGAGGCCCGCCATGAAACCCGTCGATTTCATCAACGATATGTTCAACCCCGACGACCTGGTTGCGCTGGTCCTGGTGTCCCGCAACTCCGACAAGAAAACCCAGCAGCGCATCTGGAACGCCAAACGAGCCTCTTCGGAACAAATTCAGAAGTGGCTGCGCTATTCCAACTCCCACGGCTACGACATCTACATCGGGATGAACCCCCTTCAGCCAGGCTCGACCTCTCGCACCAAGGATGACATTCACGAAGTCCGCCGCATCTACCTCGACCTCGACGAAGACGGACCCTCGAAACTCAGGGAAGTTCTCACAGACAGCTTCAGCGGCAAGCTGCCCTCGGCTTCCTACATCATCAACACGTCACCCGACCGCTACCAGTTGATCTGGAACGTCAAGCCGAATTCCTTCACTCCCAACGAAGCCGAGTCCCTGATGCGCGGCCTCGCCACCAAGTACGGTGGCGATCGCTCCGTCACCGATGTTTCGCGCGTCCTGCGGTTGCCCGGGTTCAAGCATCGCGGCAAGAACACCTGGATCACAATGAGCTCGACTTCCGCCAATCACAGCGCTAAATCCGACTGGCCCGATCACCTTTTCCTGCCCCTGGAGAAATCTTCATCAAGTCCTCAAGCCATGAACCCATCCCCACAACGATCAGGTGGTGACTCATCTCCCTCCGGCCGAGATTGGGCCTGGACCAAAGACCAGATACGCGCCGGTTCCGTCCCCGACGAGATCATCGAAAAGCTGCTCGCCGACTCACGCTCCGACAAGCGCGATCCCGCCGACTACGCCAAGCGCACCGTCGCCCGCGCACGTGAAGCCGTAAACCTCGACCGATGAATCGCTTTCTCTCGCCCTACACCCTCGGTTTCGTACTGCTCGCGGAAGGCTGGGCCTCTCTCGGAACCGAAATCCTCGCCCTGCGCCGCATGTCAGCCTGGATTGGCTCTTCAGTTGACGTTACCTCGATACTGCTCGCCGTCTATCTCGCAGCGCTCGCCGCCGGCTACCACCGTGGAGGCCGCCTCGCACGTCTTGGCGATCCCCGGCCGCGCCTGGCGCTGCGGCTGGCCGCGGCCTCCGTATGGTCCTCGTTCTGGCTCTCCGATCCAGGAACGACGCTGATCTTCTCGCTTCCCGCCGCTCCGCTGCTGCAGGCATTCGCCTACGCCGTGATAGGTACCGCTCCGGTAGGCTGGCTGCTCGCCGAATGCGTCTTGCTCGCTCACTCCTGCGCCCCCCCGCGCGACGCTTCTGAACGTGCCGGCTCGGTTTTCGCCCTCTCCACCGTTGGCAACGTCGCCGGCGGCCTGTCGGCAACCTTCCTTCTGATGCCGACGCTAGGAGTCGCCTCCGCCGTTTTCTCCATCGTCGCGGCTACCGCCTGCGCCTCTGTGCTTTCATCGCCTCGAACCCTATCGGCGCACGCTCTTCTCTTCGCCGCCTGCTGGCCGGCCTTCGATCTGTGGATCGAATCCACCGACTACGTTGCCCGCAACGCCTATGCCGACTACCGTGTTGCTGAAACAGGTAACGACGGCCGAATCCTCCTTCTCAACAACCAATACGCTTCGCGCCACAATCCGCAAGGCGAAGGCTGGCGCTACGTCGAGCTGCTCGAAGACACCTTGTGCGATGCCCAAGAACACCGCGTGTTGGTTCTCGGAGCGGCCGGCATGAGCCTCGGCCAAAACGCGCCTTGCTGGCTGCAACTCACCTTTGTCGACATCGATCCCGATCAAAAAAATATCGCATCGCAATTTCTCGACGTTCCCCAGGAATCAACCGGCAATCTCCTCATCCATGACGCGCGCGCGTTCCTGCGCAACACGTCCGATCGCTGGGACGCCATCGTGATGGACGTTTTCACCAACCCGCGTGCCGTTCCCCATCACTTGCTCACCGTCGAGTTTTACCGCTTGGCTCGATCCAGACTGGCGGACGGCGGCTCGCTCTACGTCAACTTCGCCGCCTACCCCAACGAGGGTCTCTTCCTCACGCGCGCCGGACGTACCCTGCGAAGCGTTTTCTCCGAGTGCAGCTCTCGATCCACCAGCCACGAACAGATCATCCAATGGCACAATGAAACCAAGTTCGATCGAAATCTTCTCTTCCGCTGCCTCAAAAGCACCCTCGACGGCGACCGCGTGATCTACTCCGACAGCATCACCCGAGCCGACCTGGACCGCTCTCTGCTATTGCGGAAAAGTCGAAATCAGCGAACAATATCAATGGAAGGAAAAAACACCCATGAGTAAGCCCATTACCTACGAAGAGCACCCCGGACCCGACGGAGAACACATGCTGTTGCCCGTCATTCCTCCTGACGCTTCAATGGAGCAGATCGAGGACATCGTATCGGAAGAAGGCACCGCCATCATGAACGACGCACAGTACAAGGCGTTCACAGAGTACATCAACGAGGGAGTTACTCCCGATGGCCGCGTCCGCTGACGACATCAACGCCGTTGACGAAAACGGCGATACCGCCTTGCATCGAGCGGCCGACCATGGAGCGGTCCTCAAGATCGATCGCTTGCTCAAAGATGGAGCCGACATCAACGCTCGCGATTATGACGGCGCCACGCCGCTTCACGTAGCGTTGATCAGTGAAGAAGTCGAGGCAGTTGAACGCCTTCTCCAAGGACCGTGCAACCTCAACGCCCGCGACAACAACGGCGACACGCCCCTCCACTACGCGGCCGGCGCGAGCAACCCCAATCTGACCAGCCGCTTGCTGCAGGCCGGCTCCAACCCGCACATCCGGAATTGGGACGGAGCGACCCCGATGCACGCCATAACGGCTCGTCCAACACATATCGGCCGCTCGCAAAGCTCCATCGACACCGTAGACCGCTTGTTGGAATCCGGAGCCTACCTCAACGCCCAGGACAACCAAGGCAACACCCCCTTGCACTTTCTCGCGGAAGGTAGAGTCGCCTCCGCACAAGAGCTCACCGATGCCTTGCTCGAAAGAGGCGCCAGCCCGGACATCGAAAACGCAGATGGCTTATCGCCTCTCCAAACAGCCTCTGCCGATCGCAGCGGCATTGAAGCCCAATACGCCCGCGTCGTCAGTGAAGTTTTCGATCGCCACCAGTCCCAAATACGCGACTTCACTGCTCCCGTCAGCCCTGAACAAGAACACGACAATCACGAAATCGGCGCTCAGTTCGACTCCGTAAACGAACGTTTTGCCGGCGAGGAAATCGACCACTACCCCGATAACGAACCCCTCCTTGAAACGCGCCTTCACCGCAGCGCGGCTGCCGGCGAACACGACCAGGTCGATCGCCTTCTCAAGCAAGGCGCCGATCCCAACGAACTCGACGCAAATCATCGCTCTCCGCTCCATGAAGCCGTCGATGCACGTTCCCTTGAAACAGTCGATCGCCTGCTCTCGGGTGGCGCAAAACCCGACCAGCAAGAAGCCCTGCTCGGACAGACCCCCCTGCATCGAGCCGCCGAGCGAGTGGAACCGGAAATCATGAATCGGCTGCTGCAGTCAGGAGCCAACCCCAACCTTCGCGATGCCATGGGCGACACCCCCATTCATGCCGTCCTCAGAAGCGAGGTTCGAGATCACGATCAACTGACCGCCGTCAACTCGCTTATCGCTCATGAAGCTTGTCTCGATGCAACCGATCGTCAAACCGATGCAATCCCGCTTCACCTGGCCGTCGCCAACGACAAACCCGAGCTCACCCAACGCTTGCTCGACGAACAAGCAAACCCAAATATCCGCGACGTGAACGGCTCGACTCCCTTGCACCTGGCCGCCACCGCCCCATCTCCCGATGCCGCCGATCGCTTGCTGAAGTCCGGAGCCGATCCCAACATCGCCAACCTGGATCGCATGACGCCGCTGCACGTCTCGACCTTCTGCGGTGCGCATGAAACAACAGATCGATTGATCCAGGGCGGCGCCAACGTCCACGTACAGGACCAGAATGGCGCAACGCCGCTTCATAACGCCGCCACAGCAAACTGCACCAAGTCCATCGACCACCTTCTCAAAGCAGGAGCCGATCCCAAAGCCCACGTCCCCGACAAATTGGGAACCCCTGCTGAAACCGCGCAGGAGTACGGCAATACCGAAGCAGCCGCCAGACTCTCACAAGCGGAAATCGCTCGCGATACCGCCGCGCGCTCGATCGGCCAGCGCCTCTTTCGTCATGTAGCCGACCGCATTCCTCAGCGCAAAGACGACCAGCAATCCCGATTCATCACCAACCCCGACTCTCACCACAACAAGGAAAAGACCATGCCGCAACAACACTGGACCAACAGCAAGAGCGCACAGAAATTCACAGACGACGTTGCCAAACGAGTCTCCAAACAGGTCGCTGAAGGCAGATCGCCCATTCAAAAAGGGTTCGACAAGCCCAAGGGACCAGACCTGCAGCCCTTCAATCCTGCAACCGGAAAACGCTTCAAGGGACTCAACGCGGTTCAGCTCAAGTCCGTCGCCAAGGAAAAAGGCTACAGCGATCCTCGCTGGATGAGCTTCAAGACCGCCAACCGCGTCGGCGCGAAGATCAAGAAAGGCGAACGCGGCACCCGCGTCGAGTTCCTTCGCAAAGACACGAATAAGAATCCCGCTCAAACCAAGGATGCGCAGACCCAATCAGCTCCCAACGGCGCAGCCGCCGCCGGCAAGGAGAACCAGAGACCGCAATACAGCCACAACACCTACGTCGTGTTCAACGCCCAGCAGATCGAGCGGATGCCCGCCTTGGAGCAGCAGCTTCCCAAGGAGCCTCAGCAGCACGAAATCTGCGAACGCGCCGAGCGCATGATCCAAGCTTCCGGCGTGAAGATCGATGAGCCGCAAGGCGGACAGAACTACTCCACCTACAACAAACAACGCGACACCATCGAAATCCCGAACGTGGACAAATTCAAGAACCCCGAATCCTTCTACGGCCAGGCCGTCAAGGAGATGGTGAACCGCACCCAAGAGCAGTCAAGCCACTCCCAGCCCCAAAGCGAAGCACAGCAATTCAACGATACTTCGCGCCGCGAGATGCGCGTCGAGATGGCGACTCAAACCATTTGCGCCAAGCTGCATCTTCCCAAAGAATCCACCGGCGACAAGTGCAAAGAGCAGTGGTCGGAAACGATCCGCAACAACCCCAACGAGCTGCGCTTCGCCGCACGCGACGCCGATCGCATGGCCGACAAGGTTCTGCAGCACGACACCCCTCAACTCCGCTTGCAGACCGAACCCCCACGGGCGGCCATTTCTGCTCCGCCCTCGCCCGAACGGATGCAGGAAACCCAGCGTTCTTTGCAACAGCAACAGCAGCCGGAGCGCCAAATGGCTCAGGCCATAAGCCGATGACGGCAGCCTTGGAATCACCCGAGAAGTGGCGGATCGTTCCACCAACATCCACCCCTCGCCCTCGATGAACTGACTCATCGAAAACGATCCGCCACCTTTCATCCCCTGCAGCAGCATCAACCCCTCTCTTCAATCTCCAAGCGCAGCAGCGCGCCGTGTGGCGGCTCTGATCTGCATCCTTCACCCCCTCCTTCGGCTGCTTCTTCTCTTCGATGGGTTCTCCGCTTTCCGCCAGGAACATTGAGCGGAAAGCTCCGCACCCATCCATACCGAAGGAGATTTGCACCCATCATGAAGAAGGTAAAGAGAGTCGGAAGCGCACGTCAGTTCGCCGAGAAGACCGCCGAGAAGATGATCGAAAAGCTCAAGCAAGGTGTCGCGCCCTGGCAGAAAGGATGGGACAAGCCCCAAGGGTCCGAGCTGCCTCCGCTCAATCCCATCACCGGAACACGCTATCGAGGACTCAACTTTCTCATCCTGGTTTCCACAGCCGATGAACGCGGATATGCCGATCATCGCTGGACCACCTTTCGCGGCGCGAAGAAGATCGGCGCCCACATCCGCAAAGGCGAGAAAGGCGTTTCCGTCGAGTTCTGGAAGTTCCCCACTCTCGAACAGGAAGCCAGTTTCAACGCCGCGGTCCACTCCGGCAAGGAACCCGAGCCTCTCAAGATCATTCATCGCATCTACAACGTGTTCAACGCCGAGCAGATCGAGGGGATGCCGTCGCTCGACAGCGAGCTCACGAAGATGAACGAATGGGAACCGTTGCAGCGCGCCGATACCTTGCTGCAAGCGTCCGGTGCGAGAATCGAACATCGCGGCGGCAACCGCGCTTTCTACCGCCGCTCCGAGGACTTGATCGTGCTTCCGAAACAGGATCAGTTCCACTCACCCGAAGCCTACTACTCGACTGCTCTGCATGAGCTCGGACACTGGACCGGACACGAAAGCCGGCTTGATCGCTCGGAATTGATGCAAGGCGCGTTCGGCTCTTCCGAGTACGCCAAGGAGGAGCTGCGGGCCGAGATGACATCGCTCACCGTCAACGGCATGCTGCGGCTTCCGCACAATCCCGACTCTCACGCATCCTATGTCGCTTCCTGGATCAATGTCCTCGAAGACAACCCCAACGAGCTCCGTCATGCAGCTCGCGACGCCGGCAAAATGTCGGATTACATCCTCCAGTTCGATCGATATGAGGAGCGCCCATCCAAAACGAAGCCCCGCGAAGCGGGCTATTCATCGTCGATTTCCGATTAGCTATCGACCTGACGCACCAGCCTCAGCAACCGCCGTATCGCAAGCTGTTTTCGGCTTCAATTCGCTTCGTTGAGCCTGTAACGTTGAAAAACCCTAACGTTACAGGCCAACGTTACAGCATTGCCTTTCGCAACTTGCTGTTCCTCAAGCAGTTAAACCATTTTCACTCACCCTGGCGGCATAGGATTTGCAGGGTGAGTGTGCCTGTAGCGACCCCCCCCCCTACGTGCACGGCACGCCACGGGCCTCTTCCCTGCGGTCCGAGGTTCGGGGGGTCGCTACAGGCTTCATCGATCCCTGCGGGAAGGCTGGCGCGCTTCGCGCTAAAAAAATCCCCTTCTCAAGCCCTTCTCTCTCATCGCGCTGAAACACTTTCGACATCCTGCTGAACGCACCCCTTCGACGCTCATTTTTCAGCACTTCCCGGATTTTCGTGTCATCCATTTTCAGCACCCCCCCCTTGAATCCCGCTGAATGCCCCCCTTTTCAGCCGTTTGGCCCTACTGCAAGCTATTCCGGGAGCTGAAAACCACTTGAACCTTCTCCCCGACCCCGCTGACTCATCCCTTTCACTCACAGGCGTTCTCTCTCATCTTTTTCTCTCTCCGGGTTCTCCGCTTTCCGCCTGATCACGATGAGCGGAAAGCTCCAAACCCTTACCGGCAAGAGGACTTCAATGGCACTTTCGGATTACCGCTACCGCGATGACGGCCGTCCCCGAATCATTCACTTCTCCGGTGGCCGCACGTCCGCCTACCTCCTTACCCACACCCTCGCTGCCTACGGCGGCTCTCTCCCCGATCATGTACGCATCGCCTTTTGCAACACCGGCAAGGAACGCGAGGAAACCCTCGTCTTCATCCAGCGCTGTTCGGAGAAATGGAACGTTAAAGTCACCTGGCTGGAATACGACTTCCGGCCCGACGCCCGAGGCGGCCGTCACGATCCCAAGCACGTCCATCGCGTCGTCAACTTCGAACAGGCTTCCCGCAACGGCGAACCCTTCGAGGCCATGATCCGGAGCGGCTCGATCCTGCCCACCGTCGCTCTCCGCAAATGCACCAGCGAGCTGAAGGTCCGCACGTCCCAACGCTGGGCGCGGCGCGCTCTCGGATGGAAGAAGCACTTCGACGTGCTCGGCATCCGCTACGACGAACCCCGTCGCTGGCGCAAGGCTCTCATGGAGGAATGCAGGACCGAGTACCCCCTGGTTTCCGCCAGGGTCACCAAACGCATGGTCGATGAGTTCTGGGAGCGCAGCCCGTTCGATCTCGGCATCCCTTCGCGGCTCGGCAACTGCGACCTTTGCTTTCTCAAAGGCAAGCGCAACCTGATCCGCACCATGAAGCAGGAGCCCGGCCGCGCCCGATGGTGGATCGAACAGGAAGAGCATATTCTCCATTCCCACGGCCGCCGTCTGCGCAACAGCAAGATGGCTCAGTTCTCGCAACGCTACACCTATTCCGAACTTCTCGAGGAATCTCAAATCCCCGACCCTCAGCTCGTGCTGATCGACGCTGACGGCGATTCTGGAATCTCGTGCTTTTGCGGCGACTAGTTCGCCGCTCCCTCCAGTTCGTATCGGCCCGCTACGCTTTACCGATTCGCGATCTCTTGGCATCCTTGAGTCATGAAATTCGTACTTCCCTGGATTGCCGGTTCTCTGTTCTCTCTCTCCCGCTGGCGCTGGGAACCGTTTCCTGCCCACGGTGCGAATCCGTTTCTCGATCTGATCGAGATCAACGATCCCGTACTCTTCTATCTCATGGTCGGCTGGTACTATCTCACTCCGCTGGCCGCCACCGGAGTCGGCGGAGCCCTGCTTCTCTCGACTTGGCAAATCTGGTTCGCCGGCATGGGCAAAGACAAGGGCAGCCGTGGTTCACTTCCGCGCTGGCCGACTTCCACCAAAGATGAATCCATCTCTCTCGTCATCGGTGAAACCCACCATCCCACCAAGCCGATCGAATCCGATAATCCCGAATGGCTCGTTCTCTCGGATAAGGGCCTCTTCACCGGCCTCGCCGTCGTCGGAGCCGTGGGAACCGGCAAGACCTCCGCTTGCATGCAGCCCTTCGCCGATCAGCTCTTCTCCTGGCAGGCTGACGACAAAGACAACAAAGCAGCCGGCCTTGTTCTCGAAGTCAAAGGCGACTTCTGCTACGCCATCCGCGACGTTCTCAAAAAGCACGGCCGCGAAGACGATTACATCGAAATCGGACTTAACAGCCACTGGCAGTGGAACCCGCTCGACGCCACCTGGATGGACACCTACTCTCTCGCCTACACCATCGCCTCACTGATGAACCAACTCTTCGGAAAAGGCAAGGAACCCTTCTGGCAGCAGGCTTCGACCAACCTCATCCGCAACATCATCGAACTGTTTCGCATTGACCGCGATTGGGTCACTCTTCAAGACGTGTACAACTGCGCAATCAATCCCACTATGCTCGGCACACTGATCGCCGATGCAAAAAAAAGAGCCGCGCCACCCGAAGCAACCCAACCCCGCATCGCCGTCCCTTCCGCAGCTTTCATGGCTAACTTGATCAAGCTCAAGAGATGGAGCTGGGAAGAGGAATCCACCAACGAACATTCCTCTCTTCGCGACCCCGACCTCATTACCACTCTCACCGTTAACAACATCGATTTCCGTGAGATCGAACCCACGCCCCCCCAATCGAATCCCCGACTCGATCGCCTCGAAGCCGTCCACCGCTGGTATGAATACGACTGGACCAAGATCGATAAGAAACTCAGCACATCCATCGTTGAAGGTCTCTCCGTTTTCCTGGGCCTTTTCGATACGCCCAACGTTGCCCATGTCTTCTGCCCCCCCAAGAGAGAACACATACCCTTGGTCATGGGCTCACACACCCCGGTCGCTGAGAAAGCATCCCACTTCGAAGATCGTCGGCCTTTGCCTTCACTCAGCTCGCTCATCGAACAAGGCAAGATCGTATGCCTCAACATGCCCGCTTCATCCAACCCCGCCCTCGCCCGAGCGATCGGCGTGATGCTCAAGCAAAGCTGGCTGGGAGCGTTGCTTCGCCGTCCCGCTGAAATGCGCGATGCTCCCGACAAGATTTTTCGCCCCGCCGTCTTCCTGTGCGACGAGTACCAGTCGTTCGCCACCGTGGGAGAAGCCGATCCTAGCGGCGACGAGAAAGCCTTCGGCCTTTCCCGGCAGTCACGCTGCATCCCGATCGTCGCCACACAGTCGATTTCCTCGCTGCGCTCCGTTGTCGGCAGCGGCGAAGCCTGGCGCACCCTCTTTCAGAACCTGCGCACCAAAGTCTTCCTCTCGCTCAGCGACGATGCCTCCGCCCGCATCGCTTCGGAAATGTGCGGCCAGGTCGAAATGCTCAAGACCACGTACTCCTTCAATGAATCCACCCCCAAGGCCGGTGTCTCGCTGTTCAGCGGGGCGCCCGGAGGCGGCAAGGCCACACTCGGAGTCTCCAAGTCCTACACCGACAACATCGAGCCGCTGTTTCAGGCCAAGACCTTTGCCGAGCTCGATACCGGCCAGGCCATCGTGCTGCCCTACGACGGCAAGAAGAATCTGTCAGCCCGCCGCTGCTACCTCAAACCCTGGTACTTGCCGCGCGACCTCAACTATTTCCGCCAGCGTGAGAAAGGAATGCTATGAGCCTCTCACTCGATGAAGTTCTCGCTGCCCTTCCCAAACGGCTTCAGAAAGTCTTTGAGGATTCCTCCGTCACCGAGCTGATGATCAACTCTCCCAGCTCCGTCTGGTTCGAGAAGGAAGGATGCCTCTATCCCGTCTACACCGAGAAGACCCCCAAGGCCGAGGCGCTTACCGAGCGGATGCTCGATACCACCGTCAAACGCATCGCACGTCCCCTGGGATTCGACGCCGATGCAAAATCTCCCATCGTCGATGCCCGCTTGCCGGACGGCTCTCGCGTCGCCATCGCCTGCCCACCCATCACCGAGAGCTTCGCTCTCTCGATCCGCCGCTTCGGCAGCCGGCCCTGGACCGCCGCGAAGCTCGTCTCCACCGGTTCGATTCCCTCTCACGTGCTGACTCTCATCAGCAAGGCGCTCAGTGACCGTGAGAATGTCCTCATTTCCGGTGGAACCGGTACCGGCAAGACCACCATGCTCAGCGCGTTCGCTTCGCTCATCAACGAGGAAGAACGGATCGTCTGCATCGAGGAAACCCGCGAGCTTCACATCCCCGCTCCCCACTCCCTGCGTCTCGAAGCCAAAAGCTCCACCGAAGACGATGATGGTTCCGTCGTCACCATCCGCAATCTCGTCCGTCATGCCTTGCGCCACCGTCCGGACCGGCTCATCGTCGGAGAGGTTCGCGGCGAAGAAGCCCAAGACCTCATCGAAGCCCTCAACACCGGCCACGGCGGTTCCATCTCCACCGTTCACGCCAACTCCGCCCGAGCCGCGTTGACACGTCTTGCGACGTGCGCCCTGCAATCGAAGTCCGCCCCGCCGTGGGACGTGATCTGCGAACACGTCGCACTCGCCGTCCAGTACGTCATCCACCTTCATCGTTCGCTCGACGGCCGCCGAGGCGTGCATCAGGTTCTCAAAGTCAACAGCTACGACCGCAACCAGCAGGACTACGACTGCTCGCTCGTTTGGGAAGCACCGCCGAGCAGCTCCAATGGCAACGGCGCCGGTACCGCCAACCACACCATCCAACAATCGCTGGACCCGCTCGCTTCAACCCGCCTTTGTGTCCAATGCTCCGTTGAGCTTCCCGCCAACGGCAAGGGCAGCCAGTCCGATCTTTGCAGAGCCTGCCGGCGCAAACAGCAGAATCACGCCGCCTACCTGCGTCGAAAAGCCAACAAGGAGCAACAGACCGCTTCAAGCAAACCGTCCGGCAAAGCCGCTCCTCGAGAACGCGCCAAGCCACGTTCTCGAGTCCGCAAATCCTGATCAGTGCGGAGAGGCCGGATACGGCATCGCTCTCCGTTTTCGTCGCGTTGCACTGCGCCGAGTTATCTCACGGCGTCACTTCATGCCGCCTATCCCACACGCTGGGGGGAGAAGAAAGCGCCGGCAGGTTGCCGGACTTTACCCCTCGTTTCGAGGCCGCGGGAGGTTGCCGGCGAGCTGCGATCACTCTGGCTTCGTTTTGCGCATCGGTGAAATGGCGACGTCGACCAGTTCCCCCCGCTTGTCGCCAGGTCCGCTCATCGTAGAGGCAGATCGAGGGTGCCGCATTTGAAGCCGGACGCAACCTTGTGATCGCGATCCGCTTGCTTGGAGAACTGCGGCAGCGGCGGCAGCCGGTCGAGCGCCCATCCAAGCCGCTCGGGAGGCTCGCACATCCCCGGCCAGGTCGTCGCCCCCGGGAACGCCTGCAGGTAGCTGCGCCACTCGATGCTGCGGCCGTACAGCATCCGCTCGAACCAGTCGATTCGATTGGGAGCATACTCTTCGAACTCGGCATGGATCATATATCCCGATGACGGATATCGCCTCTTCCTCTCAAGATTCAGGTGATCCGGCATCAAATACATTTCCGCGAACCAGGCCAGCGTTTCAAGACCTCGCGAGTAGCCCGTCAATTCGTAGCCATCCGGCTCCCACAACTCCATACCCAACCTCTCCATTCGTTCGCGGTCGGCATCGTAGACATCCAACCAGCTTTCCTGAAGCACGTATCCATCCACATCCCGATTCTCCAGCCAGCAGACGATGCGCAGTCTCTGTTCAAACACGTGCATCAGCTCGTGTATGAATACTAAGAGTTCACGGTATTCGTTCCATTCACCACGTCTGTTGAGCCATACCACTTCGGGACTCGCCGCTCCAGAAGCTCTGGGTAGTCCCGGAATCTCACCCTCACGCTTTACGTACAACGCGTCCACCACCGACGGCATGAACCGCTGCATCACATCCACGACCAGATCAGGCCACTTCGCGCCCAGGGCAGTGCGGGCCCCGGACTGCCGCTCGACTTCACGCGGCTGCAGTGGCTCGCACTCCGAATCGGCGGCATCGCACTCGGGCGGATCGAATCGCAACCACGCAGGTGATTCCAGATCAGCGAACCGAAAACCGCCTGCCTGATCAGACAGGACCGGAGCCGGACAGTCCGGCTCGCAATCGATCACGCTCACCCATACCCACCCAACCGGCAAGATCGGGAACTCCCCCTGCCGGATCAGATACCAGTCGAGGCCGAGCTGCGCCTCATCGATGCGCCCCACCTGACCCGAGAACTCCTGCGCCGGAAGAATCGTTGCAGCGATCTGCAGCGCCAGCAGAATCACGGTAGTCCTTGACATATCTTTGGACGTATCAGCTCGTCCCCCCGTTGCCTTTTCCGCCCGTTTGCACCCCTCGAAACTACCACAATCGGCTTGCCAGATTTTCGATTCGGTGGGAACATTTTCCTCATGACGTTTTTCCGAAATATCTCACGATTCGTTGTTATGTTCATCGCCCTGGCGGGCATCGCAGCCGCTGCCGTTCCGGCCGGCTGGGTCGCTCTCAAGCACGTACCCGCCGAGGGAGAAGAATCCGGTTACTGGATTCTTGTGCGGGAGCCCGAAGACGGACTCTCCGCTTGGTGGAGCGATGATGAGCTCGCCAAGATTTTCGCCGGCGACAAGGACTATGTTCAGCACCTTGAAACCGACTGGAATCCCGAAGAACAGGAAGCTGCCGACTCGCTCGATTCCTCGAAGCTCGCTGAGGAACTCATCGAGTATTGGGGAGGCGACTTGCCCCAGGCGAACTATTGGGCGCACGGATCGCTGACCCGGCGCGGCGATACGCCCCAGGCCTTCCAGTGGGAACAGGAAGGCTTGGCGCAGCGGACCGAACTGGAAGAAGCCGGCGAGCGCCCCAAAACGGCCGTTGCCCCGATCGATCCCGATTCCGTGGATTCGCGATGGGACAACTCGCTTGACATCGTTGAAGCAGGCGATCGCTGGGGCTCTCACCTTCTTACCCCTACCCTCGATCACGTCAACCGCTCCGAGCGTCTACGCCTTGAATCAGAACACCACCCCAACAACCCACCGTCCGGATCAGTGGACCTCGCTACCAAGGAAACGATCGCCGGCTGCCGCTCCGCGAGCCTGGCCGCCGAGAAGAGCGTCTTCGAAAACTACGTTCGCGCATGGGGCGGCCTTGCAGCTCAAGACGTTACCTACAACCTGCCTGAGAATTGCATCCTGGCAATGGCGCCTCCACCGCCTCCACCGCCTCCACCGCCTCCACCGCCTCCGCCGCCGCCTCCTCCACCACCTCCACCTCCTCCGCCGCCACCTCCGAACAACAACCCCAATACCGGCTGTGTGATCTCCTGGCTGTGCGGATCGAATCCGGGCAACCCAGTTATAGAACCGCCGCCGCCTCCACCGCCGCCGCCACCTCCTCCGCCACCGCCTCCACCGCCGCCACCGCCGCCTCCACCGCCTCCGCCTCCACCGCCTCCTCCTCCGCCGCCTCCACCACCTCCGCCTCCGCCGCCACCACCGCCGCCTCCACCGCCGCCTCCACCACCACCGCCAGATCCAAACATTGACTACACCGCTTGCGACGGCAGCACCCATTCAACTCAGGCGGAAGCGGACGCCATCGATTGCAGCCAGCAGTTCCAGGAACAAATCCTGCATGACATGACTTGTGAAGGCACCGTTGATGAGAACACCGGTCAATGCGATGACTTCACCTTCTTCCCCTAGAACGGATCAACTCGATGCCACTTCCACTGAAACGCTTCGCCGTTCTGAGCTTCACCCTTCTCCTGCTGGCGGCCTCTTCGGAGGCCGCCAAGCGCATTCACCTGGACGACTTGCTGCAGGACATTCCCATCCAGGCGAGAGTGCGCCACACCACAGTGATCGTTCTTCCCCCTTCGGAGAACATCCTCGACTTCATCGCCGGCGACACCACCACCTGGGCCGTCGTCGGTTCCGCCAACGTCGCCTACCTCAAGCCCGGCGAGAAAGACGCCTCCACCAACATCGTTCTTGTCTGCGAATCGGGCCACATCTACAGCTTCAAGGTCACCGAGAACGAAAACGCCGAGCCCGATCTGGTCGTCTACATCGACTACGCCGCCGCCATGATCGAAGAAGAAGCGCCCGGCAGCACCAAGCCGGTCCTTCACGAACCCAAATACGTATCCCGCATGGACGTTGCGGTGTATCAGGAAGCCGCCAAGCAGGCCGAAGACAATGCGCGCGATGCCTGGAAACGCGCCGAGCAACGTATGCAGGCGGCCATCGATCAGTTCCGGTCAACCTACCCCACCCTGATCCGCTTCGAGTACCGCCTCGACAAGAAAGCCCAGCAATCACCGTTCGAGATCGCCGGTATGTGGCATGACGGCCGCTTCACCTACGTTCGCTCTCACGCCACCGAAGCCCCGGCGCTATATGAGAGCCGCGACGGCGATCCTTCGCTCGTCGCCTACGAGCTCACCCCCGATGGACTCTTCATCGTCAATCGAGTGCTTGAGGACGGACACTTCCAGATCGGAAAGCAACGTGCTAAGTGGTGGCGTGAGCAGCCGCCCGCACAGCCCGATCCTCAACTCGTACGCGGCCGCATCTCTCTTGCCACTCCCAAGGTGAAGGATGAAACTCCCCAACCTGCTACCGAACTGGATCAGTAATCGAGTCGCGGACCCCGAAGGGACCGCTCCCAAAGGGTTCGTTTTCAAGATCGGCGTCGTCTTGTTCGCCCTTCTGATGGCTTCCGTCATCTTTCTCGCGCCCGCCGACGAAACCGGAGAGCTGACCACCTCCGCGCCGGCGCTTCCGCCGCCTGCTGGTCCATCCGCCGTCGCCAAGGGCGATCAGGACATTCAAACCGCCGCCGATCGCCGCGCCGCCGCACAGTCAAGAGCCGCACGCCGCAAGCAACAAGCTGTCGATCGAGCCCGCCAGGCCGAAGAACGCTTCCTTCGCGAACAGGCCGATCTCGAAGCCGAAGCCGCAGAGAACCGTCAGGCCATCACCGCCGCTCGTCAAGAGAACCTTACGGCTGAGGAAGAGCTCTATCAGAACCTTCGCCTGGAAAGAATCCAGCGCGAAGACATGAGCATGCGCTCGCCTCCCGTCGCTCTCAGCTTCCGGTCCAACGAAACCCAGGCAAGACCCATGCTCGTGGAGTCCGATCCAACTCCCCCGCCTGGCACCGTTCCCCAACCTCCGGCGCCGTCGCCGGCACAGCCTCAATCACAGCCAACTCCTACTCGCGAGGAACAGGCTCTGGAAGAAAGCAATCTGGTCGTCGCCACCCGCCGTCCATCTTCCTCTCGCGGCTGGGAGCGCATCGATGGAGGACAGTGGATCGAAGCCGTTCTTGTGACCCAAATACGCGGCGACGCCCCCGGACCGGCGATCGCTCGCGCGTCAACTCCGTTCTGGTCACGCGACCGCCAGCGCATCCTCATTCCGCGCGGCGCCCGCTTCGTCGGCCGCGTCCAAGCCGTCCAGGGAGTAGACCAGTCACGTCTCAGCGTCACCTTCGACCGCCTGATCTTCGACAACCACAACCTCCGGATGCCCTTCGCCGGACTCTCGCAGGCCGGCGAAGCCGGACTCAAAGACAAGGTGAAACGCCACTACCTTGCGACCTTCGGCGCAGCCGGCGCTGTCGGTGTCATCGCCGGACTGACTCTGCGCAATACGCAGAGCACCGGCTTCAATGTGCCGGCCGGTCAAGCCGCCCGCATGGAAATCGGCCGTTCGCTGGGAGAATCCACCAGCGCCATCATGAGCCGCTACCTCAACCGGATGCCCACGCTCATCATTCGCGCCGGACACCGCATCCGCATCTATTTCGTTTCCGATCTGTACGTTCCCAGGAGGCCCGCATGAATCCCGTAAATCGAGCTCGTTCACTCCATTCGGCCGCAAACCGGCCCGATCCCGAAAATATGTCGCGCTCAGAAGCCGTAGAAGCGACAAACTCCAACGCGCCTGACCCCCAGCACCACCCTCGACGGCACCGCAGCCTTGGCTTGCTCATCGTCATGGCCCTTCTGCTCATGGGAGTCGGACAAGCAGCCTTTCCCGTCATCGACATATCCTCCATCGCTCAACTCATAGAACAAGTGCAGATCGCTAACGACACGTTAGACCAAATGACTACTGCCAGAGACGCCCTTCTCGGCCAGGTCGCCAACTTCACCGGAATATGGACCGATCTGACGGGCGAAGCCTACCGTCTCGGAGAACGAGCCAGCTCGCTCACAACCGATTTCAGCCTGACGCAACTCGACTCCCGCCTCTCCTCCATGAGAGACGCCGATAACCTCAACTGGCCCACTCAATCGGATGTGCAAGACGCCTACGCGGGAGAAGACAACGCCGTGATCCAACAAGTGCTCGCCACTCATCAACTGGAGACGAACCGCCGCGACGAAACTCTCAATGCCCATTACGACTCGATGATCGCTATCGCTGCAGCCGGCAGGTTCCTCGAAGACATCGAATCAACATCTTCCACGCAGAACAGCGAAACCACCCAGGGGCTCGGCGCGCAGCTCGACCGTCATATCGCTGTCTCTTCGGCTACTCGTGACATTGCCGCTAAACAACTCGAATTGACCACTGCCGCCCAGCACCGCGCTGCTCGCCTCGAACGTCTTGAGTCTGATCAGCAATCCGAACAGAAACGACGCGCTCTCCTTCTCCGTATCGAAATGCAGGACGCCATCGCAGACCATGAAGCGAACTTCGATGCCGCCGCCTTCGATCGAAGCCTCTATACCCCTGTCCTGCCCAGCTACTGAAGCATTGCCCATTGAGCCCTGATCCATGGCCGTCACACCGCCACCACCTGACAGCAACCCCAAGTTCGTCCTCGACGGTCTGACCCAGGGGCTCATGGATGTCGCCGACGGCCCCATCCTCGACGCCGGCAATGCTCTCTGGATGGGGCTCGCTCTCATCATCATTTCCTGGACCGGCATGCGCACGGCCCTCTCCGGCGACGGCTGGAGCCCATGGGAAATCTTCAAACTCATCATCATGCTTTCCATTCCACGCGGAATGCTGCAGTTCTACGGCACCGACTTTCCCGGGATCGGACTCTCCTTCCCCGAAATCATCGTCCACCAGGGATCGTGGCTGAACGGAATCATCGTTGACGACACCGGCAGCGAAGTATGGGAATGGCTCCACAACTACATCAGTGCAACCTGGAGTACTCTCAGTCAACAGGAAGTCGGGCTCGCATCTCTCTTCAACGTTCACTCCGCCGCCGCTAAACTCGTCGTCCTCGGCGTTCTCGCCTTCTCGTCCTTGCTGACCTTGTTCGTCATTCTCATCGGCTATTCCTTCATCCTTTTCGCTCAGATCGCCATTGCCATCCTCACACTGTTCGGCCCTCTGTTCATCCCCTGGATGATCTTCGGCCCTCTGAGCTTTCTGTTCTGGAGCTGGTTCCGCATGATGATCACCTACTCGCTCTACGCAGCCGTTGCCGCCGCCGTCTTCCGCATCATGATGCAGCTCATCATGACAACCGGCGACCGCTTCCAGAACAACTTCAACCCCGACCAGGTCATTGCCGCCCTTGGCGATTCCAACGCCCTATCTACAGGGCTATTCAGTTCCGTCGTCTGGTTCATCAGCTACGTCCTGGCACTGCTCACATGCTTGCTCGCCACTTTCAAGATCCCCGAAATCGCAGGCGGCCTCGTTAGCGGAGCCGCCGCAGGCGGCGGACTCGCGGGGACAGCCATCGCGGCCGGCGCGGCCGTCAAAGGCGGCGCCGCTGCAAGCAAGATCGCCGGCAAAGCCACAGGAGGTTAACCCTTCATGAACGAAAAGAACGTCCGCGAATACGCCGAAGCCTGGGCTGCACACGCTTCCGCCGCGCGCACCCTCCGCTGGATCGTCGGCGCCCTGATCCTCGTCTTGTTCATTACCTCGATCGGCTGGGTTCGCAGTGCCTCGCACGAACCTCAGCCGCTCTTCGTTCGCGTCGATGACGTGGGCCGCGCCGAAGTCGTCAACTACCAGGCGCTGCAGTTCGACAAGAACCCCGTTTCCCCTGTCACCAAGTTCTTCCTCGCCCGTTTCATTCGCGACCACTACGAACGGCGCCAGGGTGGCGTTCGCGAAGCCTGGACGCGCAGCCTCTACTTCCTGACCAGCGAACTGGCGCAAACCGCCAGCGCATCCGACTCGGAAAACATCGCCGCCGTGATCGCCGGACAATCCTCCGAAATCGTCATGCAGGACTTGACGCTCCGCATCACGCCCTCCGAACTGCCTCCCTTCACGGCCATCGCCACCTACACCCTGATTTACCAGCGCCGTGGAACCGAATTGGGGCGCGAGCTCTGGAGCACCGAGCTGCGCTTCCACTTCCTCGACGGCGTGCCCTCCGAGTACGTCCTCGTCAACCCCATCGGCCTCAGTGTTTCCTACCTGCGTTCCGATCGCGCGGTCAGCGAATAAGGTGCTTCACGTGGACAACTCTCAATTCATTCTGGCCTTCAGTCAGGGACGGTCCGCTCGACGCGACGGCTTCCGCAAACTGAGCAACCCCTACTTCTCCGAACCTTCTCTCGTTCACTTGAAAAGAACCTGGGAAGGAGGATGGGAATACGAAGCCATCGCCGAAGGATGCGCCACTTCGGCAGAAATCAGCAGCGAACGGTTCGTTCCCATCCAGGCTCCTTTGCTCGCGCACGTCTACCGCTTCTTTCATGACTCGCTCGATCTCGACGAGAAGAGCTTCACCGAACAACTTGAAGCTCTCTCGATGAGCTACTTGCCCGGCAAGCTGGTGCGGCTCACCGTCTTTCTTCCCAAACACAAACCGCCTAATACGCCTTGATGTTCAACAAACCCTCTCTCTCCAGCACCTTGCACTTCGTCGTCGAAGTGGCTCTCTTTCTGGCGACCGTAGCCGCTTTTGGCCTCATCATCTTCCTGGCGGGAAACTCCTCCATTACAGAAATACCGTGATGTTCGATTTCATCGCAATCTTGCTTTTCCTCGAAACCGTGCTCTTCACCGCTCTTCTCACCTACTGCGGATTCGAGTCCTTACGCCATGATCCGTAAAGTGCTTCTGAACGTCCTAGCCTTCCTGAAAATCTTCCTCGTTCTATCCCTCTTCCTTGTTTTCCTTGGGTTCCTGGTTCACCTAAGTAAGCCGTTCTCCTGCGTCGCAAGCTGTCCCTGCGGCTAACCGTCGTCATGACCATCGACATGCACCGCGACACGTCGATCAGGAAGTCGGTCACCTTTGCTCTCTTCGACTCGCGCATCGAAGAGCTGCGGCTGCCTTCCCCAAGCACCTACACCGCAACCCGCAACCTTTCCACCGACGATCTTCCGCAAGCCGTCGAGGAAATGGAAACCACTCTCGCCGCCGTGCCGGAACTGAAACGCAAACAGCAACGCCGCCCCGGCCGGTTCACCAAAAAACCGGCTCTCTGCTACACCGTCTATTGGGAAGCCGACTACAGCCAGCAAGACGAAATCAGCCTCATCGAGCAGTCACTTGAGTTCGTCAACGCCAAGCGCCTGCAGTCAATCCTGATCGGCCGCAGCGACTATCCCAAACGCACCTGCGTCATCGTCAACGTCGTCGATCCCTCCAGCGGCAACATCCTCATCAGCCGCCAGCCCTATTACGAGCTCATGCGCTGGCACCTGAGCAACGAACCCGATCGCACTGCCGCAGAATCGTTGACCACCGGAATGGGACGCATCACGATTGACTCCCTTCGAAGACAGGATCATCGCCTTCTCGACCTGCCTCCTCAGTTTGCGGAGGCGGTTCGCAGAGTCCCCGGATACAACATGGATTCCGCTACCTTTCGTATGGTGCATCGCGCTGGACCGTCCACCTTCCACACTGCCGAGTTCATCGACACCATTCATGCCGACATCCATGAAGTCGAAATTACGACACGCCGCAGACAACTCCTCGCAGCTTGGCGCCAGGAAGCCGAACACAGGATCAACCACAAGCTCGATACCCGCCGCAAGATTCTCATCGGCGGGTTCATTCAAAAACTGACCGAACCCGACTCCGATCTCAGTAAGTCCATTCGCAACTACATCAACCGCGAACACACAGACCCCCGCGACCGCTCCCTCTTCGATCTTCACACCTTCATTGATTCCAAATCCCCTCATGCAGCCGCCTTCGGTAAAGGTCTTCTCGTCGGCTTTTACCCGAAGAAATACAAACGCGAATGGTGCGCCGCATTCTATGGCGATCCCACTTCGTTGCCGGACGACCTCGACGGCTACTGGATCGAGATTCGACCGAAACAGCCTCGTGCGCCCTGGTTCGCCGCCATCACTGAAGTGCTGTCGCGCACCGACGACAAGCTCATCGTTCAAACCACACCGCGAAACGAATACAACTTCTTTTCCAAGTAACTTCACCATGAACCTTCCATCACGTGACGAACAACGGATTGATGAGCTGCAGCAGCGCCGCCAGAAACTCGAAAAGGAAGTCAAGAAACGCCGCGCCAAGCTCCAAGCTGACCTACGCCGCGCCAGCAAACGCATCTCGGAGCGCGAACGCAAACTCGAAACCCGCCGCAAAATTCTAACCGGCAAAGCCTTTCTCATTGCTATCGAACACGACCCACAGCTCAGAGACTGGTATTACTCCGAGTTCCCTAAGCACCTTACCAACGATCGCGACCGCGCCCTCTTCGACTTGCCGCCGCTCGATCCGGATAAGCCGACTTCCAGTTCTGACGCAACTGCGAAATCCACCCGTCGTTTTCCATGGCCGCGCAACCTTCTCAAGATCAACAGCCACATCAACCGCCTTTTCCGAAAACCCTCAAGATGACTTCCGATTGCCACCGGCCCCTGATGCACGAACCCCAATCCGGACAGCTCTCGGATCGCTCTTGTTCGACAGGGCAACCCCGTCTTGCCCACGCCACACTTCCACGGAAAGAGCATTGCTACGCATGACAGCGCTTCGCTATCTCTCCTGTGGTGTGTTCTGCGCTTTTCCGCCTTCTGTTGGTGAGCGGAAAGCTCCAAACACTTTACCCAGGAGGATTACTCAATCATGCCCAGCAACAACAAGCCCGTAGCGGAAGTCAGGATCGGAGCGGTGAAGGCCGCGATCTGGCCCAACCAGACCGAGTCCGGCGCCGTCCGGTACAACGTCACCTTCTCGCGCATCTACAAGGATGCCGATGGCAACTGGAAGTCCACTTCCAGCTTCGGCCGCGACGACTTGCTCGTCGTGGCGAAGGTCGCCGACCAGGCGCACAGCAAGATTTTCGAGGTCGCCAACGGCCACAGCGCCGACCAGGAGGTTCAACAGCCGGACTAACGTCCAGGCGTTACCGGGCGGGGCGCAAGCCCCGCCTTTTTTTTGGGGAATTATCCAGCAAACTAGCCAAAACGCTTGACGGCTAGCTCTTGACCTTGCGCGTTCTTGGAATCCGCTTGCTCGGGTCAGGGGGCTTTGCGGCGCGGAAGATCGCCTTGGCGATCTGCTCGGCGGTGGCGTTAATATCGATCCGGCGCGTGATCGGCCGGCCTCGTTTGGTCTTGCCCATTGTGCGGTTTCCTCCTTGGGCCATCTACTGTTGATCCATCTCAAGGAGTGCGACCCGTTCTTTGGTTTCATCCAGGTCACTCCTGAGAGCCACTACTTCGGTAGATATTGCTTCAATCGAGCCTTTGATGGCGTTGACATCAGCCTTGATCTCGACCACGTCGCTCTTGAGATCCTGGATGTCCTCTCGCAAGGGGGCGACCGCTTCTTCGATGAGGGGCCTGACCTTGGTTTCGATGGCTTCTTCGACAACGGGCTTGACTGCCTCAGCGATCATCCCTTGAAACGACTTGGCGAAGAGAATCGCTTGTCCGTTCGGCTTGGGATCTTCGTTGCCCATTGTGCGGTTTCCTCCTTGGGCCATCTACATCCTAGCAAGCCTCAGTACTCGTAGATGCAGGGTGCTATGGTGTGGTCATGAACCGGCCTACCCCTTCTTCAGTTCATCGACATAGTGACCGACCTGAATCTTCAGGTTCCGGTGGAACGAGCGAACAGCGTCCCGAACCGCAGGATGTTTGCTCGAATCCTGAAGGTAACGATCCACTTCCTCGTCAATTGTACTCACTGGCAACTGACCCAAAACACCAGAAAGTTTCAGTTGAGACCTGGCGAGACCTGCGGCTAAGATGGACATGAAGTCCATCAGGGCATAGTCGAAGACCGTGTGCTGCTCGGCATCTTCCCCGTTCGTCTGCGGCATCGGCACACTCTACCACAGCCCTCAGTACTCGTAGATGCAGGCTCCGTGAGACTTACAACCTGCCAAGCACGATGACCCTGACCTCCGCATCCACTTCCGTTCCGGTGGTGTACAGCCTGAATGAAATGAAGTACCGTCCAGATGGAGGGCGGCGCCCACTTGCGTAGGGCAGGATGTATACGGTTTCGTTGACGGAATAATCCCCAGGGCGCCGCGATACATGGTCCGCGGTGACCTCTCCGTTCTCCACAACCGCATCAGAGCCATGATTGACATACAGAGCGATGTCAACATTGGTGGGCGTGGTGCGGAGCTGCACTTCCGCCATACTCGCATCGTCCGGAATGGCCGGAATGTCCACCGTGAAGCCGTGATCCCCGGAGAAGAAGGTCGGGGAGCTGACGGCCGGCAGGGAAACCTTCGCCCCTCCCCAGTAGTTACCGGGCTGGCCGTCGATCGGTATGTCAACCGTTATGTGATTTTTGCCCTCTTCCTCTTCGCCGTCCTCTTCGTCCTCTTCGTCCCCGTCCGTCCCTGGTGGGCAACCACAGGAACCGTCGCCTGAACCTGGTTCCAGAGTAGTTGCCGTGGCGGTGTTCGAGAGATCGGAGGCAGTCTCGTCGTCAACGAATGCACTTACACGGTAGGAATAGGTGGTGGATTGCTGGAGTTCGGCATCAATGAACACCGTCCGGCTTGCTCCGATGCCTGCTGTGACACCCCAATTGCTGAACAGCCCGCTCTTTCGTCTCTCGATCACGAATCCAGACTCGTTCTCTGAGTTGTCCTGCCACCCGATCTGGATTGCGGTCGGGCTGATACTCTCTGCCGTGAGGTTGCTCGGCGCAAGAAGGGTGCTGACGGGTGGCGGGGGAGCACCTTCATCGAGGCAGGAGTTGAACTGGGAAACATGGTTCCTGATTTCGCGCCGGGAGAATCGGCAGAAGGTCAGTTCGGGCCACGGCTCCCAGCCGCTCTGCATGATCGTTGCTTCGCAGCTTGTGATCGGCGGGTTCTCCTCGTCGGGATGGTCGGCGTCGAAGTTGTGGCCGATTTCGTGAGCAGTGAGATTGAACGCAGCCTCCCCGTGTGCCCGCTTAGACCACCCGTAGCCAAGAGAACGGTCGCTGCACGTGGTTCCTAGCCAAGCCTGCCCCCCGATGTCTAGGTCTTCCCGAGCGGTCCAGAGGTGCGCCAGATCGTAGTCTTCATGGAAGAAGTGAGCATTCCAGTGGTCAGTGAACTCATCCAGAAGGTCGTCTTTCCCCGTGCCGCGGTAAGGATCGTTGCGCGTTGTCCAGGCGTGCTGATAGACAATCTCCAGCTTCAGCCTCAACTCCTCCTCGTAGACTCCTTCAACCTTGTTCATGATGCTCAGGATTTCGCTGTTGGCTTCTTGAGCACCACCCAAGGCTCCGACGTACTCGTAATCCGCTTCCGTCGCCACTTCAACCGCATAGTGCGTCGTGTTGTCTATCGCGGCCTGCCCCTCGATTTGGGAAACGCCCTTTTTCAGGCGATGGTGGATAGAGGAAGTCCCGCAGCGCAATGGCTGCTCGTGAATGATGTCTGAGTGCTTGTAGACCACCATCTCGGCCGGTTCGGAGTCGGGGATGTAGTTTTGGACGGGTTCGATGTAGCGCCAGTCCCCAGGGGTGAAAACAACCCCGTCGAAGCGGTCTTCGGCGATGGTGAAGCGCCCTTGGATGTGGGGCGCCCCGACTGCGGTTCCCTTGAAGGTGTTTACCGCAGGTGACAGCGGAAGCTGGACACGTAGGCCGTCATCTCCGGTCACCTCAGCCCGGTATCGGTGCGACCGTAGATCGCGGGGTTCCATCTCGAAGACGAACTCCGTGCCGGCGATCATGACGGCGAGCGGTTCTTCGCGCTCTCTGACCTGACGCTCGACCTCTTTCGGATCGAGTTGGATGACTTCGTAGGCTGAGAAGATTTCTTCGAGCGCCTGAATCCTATCGCTCGGCTGAGCAAATGCGATGTTGGCGAAAATCAGCCCTGTTACAACAACGGATAGCGAGATTCGATTGGTCAGGGGTCACCCCTAGTGTAGCGAGAGAAGCCGCGACACAAGAGGTGCCGGGCCTTGCAATCGTCAACTCCAGGAAGAGAGGCGGTCCTGCATATTCACCACAGGCCCGGGGAGCTACCCTGAGCCTTGCGATGTGGTTGTTGTATTCGGCAGGAGACCCGGCTTACGGGTTTCCTGGAATCAACGATTGCGGAGATTGTTGTATCGCAGTCGGAGGGTCAGCGTATACCACCACCGGGCTGTTGTGCTCTTGTTGTGGTAGTCGGCCTCTGGTGGTAGCCTAAAAACAACAACGACCGACGCGGTAACGTCGGCCGTTGGATCTTTGAAAACCTAGCCGTCGAGGGTCGGCAGGAGAAAGAGATCGCTTCCTTTCTTCTACCCCACTCGTTACCCGTGTGTCAAGATTCTCTTTCGGCGGAAAGGGAGCTTCATGAACGTTATCGACTGGGGGAAGTGCGAAGGGAATGTCTGGTGTCCCTTGCGCCGCATAAATCTTGAGGCAATCGGCGGCACGGGGGTCTATATCATTTGGTGGTCTTCAGAGGACGACGGGCAAACAGTGCGCGTGGGCCAAGGGAATCTCCAGAACAGGATTTCACAGCACCGCCTCGACGAGAAGATCATGGAGTACGAAATGCTTGGCGTTCTCTACGTGACCTGGGCGAAGGTGCCAGAAAACTACATGGATGGGGTTGAGCGGTACCTGTACGACTCTCTCAAGCCACAGGTCGGCCAACGTGCTCCAGATGTTGATCCGATTCCAGTAACTCTGCCATGGGGATAGCCGAGCTTTGACGTCCTGCACCGATCACATTGATCGTTTCAATCAGCGTCTCATAGGTATCGCGCACCCACGGCAACTGGCTACGATTCAACTCTTCTTGCGCCCACTCTTTGAGTTCCTGCATATTCTTTTCTGGGTCCATATCCTGCACTTTACCTCACTTCAACGTCCGCCACCAAGTCCCGGTAGCGCAGCCGCTTCCGGTCGAGCCCTCGCGCAATGAGCGCCATTTGAGCGATGGTGTCGAGGCCGCGGATGTTGTGGCGTCCGGCGAACTCCTGGACGTAGCGGTTCAAGTGCTTGGGGCTGAGCTTGTGATAGGTGCCGTAGTAGCCGCGCTTCATGAGCGCCCAGAAGCTCTCCAGGCCGTTCGTGTGGGCCTGATCCCTGACGAACTCTCCGACACTGTGATGTACGGCCTCATGATTGCGGAACCCCTTGTAGACGGCGGCCTCGTCGGTGTACAGGGCGGCTTCTTTCTCAGCGACCCAGGTGACAAACTCCCACACCATTAGCTTGTCAACGAACGGGACGGCCCCGGCTGAAACCCTGTTAGTGGCTCGGTCTTTCGCGCCGATCACCGGCGTCTTTCCCACGGCTCCCCGTCCGGCTCTCAGCTTCTTGCTCGCGTGCTTGTTGCTCTCCTTGCCCCCGAAGTACGTTTCGTCCACTTCGACGGGGCCGGCCATCAGTTCTTCCCCTTCCGTGAAACCCTCGCGGATGCGTTGCGCCAGGTGCCAGGCGCTCGGCTGCCGGATCTTCAGGTCGCGGTGCAGCTTCATGCTCGATACGCCCTTCAGGCTGGTGGCGACGAGGTAGATGGCAACCGCCCACTTCTGATAGCCGAGCTTGCTCGACTGCATGACCGTACCCTTGCGGACGCTGAAGTGCTCGCGGCAGTCCTTACAGCGGTACGGCATGGGCTTGCGACTCTTGACGTCGGAGTAACGCTCCGATCCACAAGTGGGGCAGGAGACTCCGTTCGGCCACCGTTGCGCCTCGAACCACTTCTCGGCGGCGGCATTGTCGGGGAACAACTCGAACAGTTCCACCAAGCTCATTCCTTGGCGCTCGCAACGTCCAGGATGACTTCGTTTCATGGCTAGTATTCTAGCGTAAACCTACCTGATCGTCAAGCGTTTTGGCTAGTTTGCTGGATAATTCCCTTTTTTTGCCTCTTCGAGGAATCCTGACACGGCAACACATCCGATGTGCGCGCATAGCGCAGCAGCAAGACACGATCGCCGATTCAGACATACCTATTGCCTTTTTTTGCTGAAATGCCCAGGACGTGCCGCAGAGCGCGATCTTGCGGCTGTTTCAGAAAGTCTCCCCCGTCTATTTGACCGCTTCGTTCTCGCTGCATGGATTCTGCGCTTTCCGCCAATCAGGGGTGAGCGGAAAGCTCCAAACCCAATTCGCTAGGAGAACACCTGTTATGGAACGTCGATTACCTGCCGCCCTTCGTCAGCCGAGAGCGATCGAGCGATTCGCCGGAGAGAATCGTTTCCTGTCGAACTTCTTCCTGAAGCCGCTGACCTGGAACGGAGAGCGTTGGCCGAGCGCCGAGCACGCTTACCAGGCCGCCAAATGCAGCAGGCCGGAGCAGTTCCGGATGTTCCGGAACGCGCCGACTCCCGGAGCGGCCAAGCGTTTGGGGCGGAAGGTGGAAATGCGCGGCGATTGGGACCGCGTGAAGGAGAAGGTGATGCTGTCGGTCGTGCGGGCGAAGTTCGCCGACCCCTACCTGCGTCGCCGGTTGCTCGCCACCGGCGAGGCCGAGCTGGTTGAAGGAAACGAGTGGGGCGACCGCTTTTGGGGAGTCTGCCGCGGAGCGGGTGAAAACCGCCTCGGGAAAATCCTCATGCGCGTGCGGACCGAGATACGGTCCTAGCCCTTTTCCCTGCATGGATTCTCCGCTTTCCGCCAGGTAGCAGTGAGCGGAAAGCTCCAAATCCTTACAACAGGAGGAAAGACTCTTTATGGCGAACACCACAACCACCACCGATCCGAAGAAAACCGGACTGTTCGCTGCCTTGCGCAGTGCGCATGCTGACGAATTTCTGGCTTATAATGCCGTCGAAGAAGTTCGAAGCATGGCCGGCGACAGCAGCGATTCGAAGTACGCAGTCCTGACAGCCCGGATTGATTCCCTCGAAGCCACTGTCAAAGCACTCGACTCGAAGTTCGACTCCAAATTCGACGCACTCAACTCCAGCCTCAGCTCACTGCGTTGGATCATCGGCGTTCTGCTAGTCCCCATTTCACTAAGTGTCTTGGGCACCTTGGGCCTTTTACTGATGCATCTAAAAGGCTAGCTCACTGCCGCCGCCGCCGCTTCCACCCCAGCGGCGGCGGCTTTTCCTTTGTCATCTCGGACAAGCATTCTAGAATGGCGCCAGATGCAGAGTTGCTCCACCCAGCTTGCGCTGAACCATCAGAGGCTTTCCATGAGCATCACCAACCCCGAAGATCATGAGTACGACTGGATCAGCGCGACTGAAGAATGCTCTGTCGCCTGCGAATTCGCGCAGCTCCAGGACAACGCACGAAGATGTGTCGAGACCAGAAACCAGAAGATCAATGATTCCTCCGAGAAGTTCACTCTTGAAGTCGTAACCGAGTCTAAATTTCTGGTCAGATCATGCTCGGGGCATTTCGTTTCCTTCGCCTCCCACAGCGATTTCATCGAGGTGCAATGTGCTGATCTCGTCGGTGACCACGGTACGACTCCCTACTCTCTTTGCCGCCTCTCATTGACCCTGAACGAAGAAGCGGAACTCAGGTACCGGATCAATGGAAAAGGCGAGCATCTCCGCTGGCAAGTCATGAAACATACGCTCAAGAACCTGTTGTTCCTGCTGCCACGACAGCTCGAATCCACTCCGAACTGACCGCAGCAATCCGCAGCCACGCTGTGGTCTGTTTCCAGCCCTTCTAGCAACCACCCTTTCCGATACTCCCACACGGCGTTGCTGAGAGAAGCTCCTCCGCATGGCTGCCTCGACAGCCCCGCCGCGTGCGGCGCCGGCATTCGCGATCAAGAGAAAAGCCACGCCAGGTGGCCGGCCATCCCCTCGGGTTCGAGCGCGGCGGCTGTGACCTGAGCACAGTTGCGCCAGGTCCACGACCGGCAAGCGTCAGCTCCGCTTCGCTTGACCGTTTCCTCTTCATTGCCCACAATGCCGGCAATGACCGCCATCGAAATGCCCCTGCTTCGACAGGCGATCGCCAATGCCTTCGGCATCCTCTTGCTGATCGCGGTCTGCGGCTGGCTTGCACACCGAGCCTACCAACATTGCCGCGATCTCTTCACGCGTATCGATAACTCGGAATGCACATTCCTGATCGTATCCACCACTTCCCTTCGATCGAAGCTCCCCGTCACCACCGCTGCCCGGAAAACCTCGCGCTGAGAGGCCGCTGACGCGGCGATCCGCTTCGCACCGGACCCCCAGCACCCCCGGGATTCGTCATCGGACCAGATGATGCCGAGCGTAACGCCGGCTGCCTTCGTTGCTCCCTCCGCCAGCCGTTTCCTTCCTCTGGCCGGGTTCTCCGCTTTCCGCCATCAAGCAGTGAGCGGAAAGCTCCCAACCCTTACACCAGGAGGACCACTTCACGATGGCAGACCAAGAACCCGATGCAACCCTCGAAGAGCGGCGCAACCACTACGAGGACAAGCAAGAGAGCAAGCGTGAGCGGTTGCTCGCACGTGCCGAGAAGGCCGATCGGGAAGGTGATGCCCGGATCGCGAGAGCGAACCGCGACGCTTCGGCCATCCCGTTGGGACAGCCGATCCTCGTAGGCCACCACTCGGAGAAGCGTGACCGCAACTTCCGTAAGCGTATCAACACCAACTTCGAGAAAGGCCACGAGCTCAAGAAGAAGGCCGGCAACCTTCGCGGCCGCGCCGCCAGCGTGGGCACAGCCGGGGTCTCTTCGGACGATCCCGATGCGGTCATCAAGCTCACCGAGCAGCTCGCAGAGCTCGAGAAAAAGCAGAAGCTCCACAAGGCGATCAACAAAGCCTTGCGCGTTTCCGACCGCACCGGCAGCGACGACGAGCTGAAGGCCCTCGGGCTGAGCGAGAAGCTAATCGCGCAGCTCAAGACCCCCGACTTCGCCGGCTACCGCGGAATCCCCTCTTACGTTCTCTCCAACAACAGTTCGAACATGCGCCGGATCCGCCAGCGGATCGAGGCGTTGCGGAAAGCCGCGAACGACCAGACCAGCGAAGAGATGCACGGCGACATTCGCATCCTCGACAACGTCGAGGACAACCGCGTACAGATTTTCTTTCCCGGCACACCTTCGCCGGACGTTCGCAAGAAGCTCAAGCAGAACGGTTTCCGATGGTCGCCCACGGCGGGAGCGTGGCAGCGCCATCGGAGTAATGCCGCGTTGTGGTGGGCGCGGCATTGTTGCGGAGTGTAGTAATCCATGACCGCAACCTGGCCCTTGGGGATCAATTCGATGCCCAAGGGCCTTTTTTTGTGCACTCGAGCTTTCACGCTTGATCGTAATCCGAATCCAGAGAAGCTGACCTGGCCCCGCCAGCGGCCGCAACTTCACTGGACATCTTTTCGAGGTCAGATCGCTCGCTCCGGAT
>JAPOOG010000073.1 GCA_026713545.1 Bryobacterales bacterium | reverse complement strand
GCCCTTGTCGGAGACTCATGGGCGTGATAGCACCTGCTCGATGTTTTCTCCACTTTTTTCTACGCGAAGGGCAGGATTTGCACATCGCTGTCCTCATGCTAGGCCGGCCGGGGCGGAAAAAAAAGACTGAAGGGCTTCAGTACCAAGAGGTACTAAAAAAACCGTGATTCGTGATTCGTGACCCAAAAACCCAAGCAGGCGGTACGGCCGTTGCTCTAAGGCAGCTTGCGTTAAGGCCGTGTTTCGTGAAAAATCTCAAGGGCCGAGTTGCTGGCGCGGGCGGCTCGCGCTTGGTCCTGACGGCCCGCTCACGCACTTCACCTCGCCGCGTGGCGAGATATGCAGGTTAGCCGAAGGGAAATTTTTCCTTCGCCATCTGCCTGGCTCACCAGGGGAGCTTCTCACATTGCGCAGACATCGGGCTTCAACAGCGGTGATCCGTACCCAAGCGGGAATCTCTGTGCTGCAGGGCACAGACTGATTAAGCGCTGTTCGGTGCGGTTCGGCGCAGCGGCCACCCAAAAGGCTTTGGGCGTCGAGGGACGGTTTCGATACTCCCGGCGATGAAGAACCGGATTTCCCGGTATAGGCCCTTCGCGGGCCGCGGCATATCCCCGCTTTTTCTCGTTGGGCATGGTGACGACCTGACGGATCGAACGCTCATGGATGGGCGGGAGGAAACAGGTCCTCTGATAAACTGATGGCTCTCCCATACATGGAATACGACCTTCTTGTGATTGGCAGCGGTCCCGGAGGCTATGTGGCCGCGATTCGGGCCGGCCAATACGGCCTGAACGTGGGCGTCATCGAGAAGGACAAGATGCTCGGCGGCACTTGCCTGCATGTTGGTTGCATTCCGACGAAAGCGCTGCTGCACTACGCCGAACTTTACGAACACGCCCTCAACGGCGAACAGTGGGGCATCAAACACAGCGGCATCGAGCTCGATTTCAAGACGATCAACAAGCGCAAGACCGAGGTCGTGATCAAGCACGCCAAGGGCGTCGAGTTCCTCTTCAAGAAGAACAAGGTTGAGAGCATTCGGGGTTATGGACGGCTTCTCGGCGGCGGCAAAGTCGAGGTGACCGACGGCGGCCATCGCCGCACGCTGAGCGCCAAGAACATCATTCTGGCATCGGGCTCGGAGGCGCGGATGCTGCCAGGCCTCGAGGCGGATTCCAACCGCATCCTCACCAATATCGAGATCCTTGACCTCGAGGATGTTCCCCCATCGCTGGCCATCATCGGCGCGGGCGCGGTCGGCGTCGAGTTCGCCTCCATCTTCCGGAGCTTTGGTACGGAAGTGACCATCCTCGAGATGCTCCCTCGCCTGGTCCCGATCGAGGACGAGGAGGTTTCCAGGGAGTTGGCCCGCTCCTTCAAAAAAAAGGGCATCCGACTGGAAGTGGGTGCAAAGGTGAACAAGGTCAAGAACGCTCGCAACGGCGTGGATCTGGAATACACCGACTCGAAAGGGGAACAGAAAGAGCTTTCCGCTCAGAAGCTGCTCGTGGCCATCGGCCGCAAGCCCAATACGGACAACGTCGGCATCGAAAACACCAAGATCAAGATGGACCGCGACTTCGTGGTCGCCGACGAATGGATGCGAACCGCCGAGCCCGGCGTCTGCGCCATTGGTGACATCGTCGCGGACACGCCGCAACTCGCTCACGTAGCCATGATGGAAGGCCTTGTCGCCGTGGGCCGCATCGCCGGCAAAGATGTTGCTCCGATCAACTATCTGCAGAACCCCTCGGCGACTTACTGCGAGCCGCAGATCGGCAGCGTCGGACTCACCGAAGCCAAGGCCCGTGATGAAGGGCACAGCGTCAAGGTCGGCAAGTTCCCCTTTGCAGGCAACAGCAAAGCATCCATCCTCGGCTCGCACGGCGGCTTTGTGAAGGTTGTTGCCGAGGAGAGATACGGCGAGATTCTCGGCGTGCACATCATCGGCCCTTCCGCGACGGAATTGATCAATGAAGCCGTGGTAGCGATGTCGAGCGAAGCAACGGCAGGGTCGATCATGACCACGATCCACGCACATCCCACGCTGGCCGAAGCAGTGCAGGAAGGATTCAACAGCGTAGCCGGGCTGGCGATCAACGCCTGAGTTGTTCATGACGGTTTCGACGCTAGCTGCGGTCGACAGACAGGCACGGTCGGGCCTGACGGAGCGTATCTGTGAATACCAGGACCTCGGACGTGTCGCGTACGGGCGAGCCTGGGACTTGCAGCGGGAGATTGTCAGACGGCGCAAGGCAGGCGAAATTCCGGACCGTCTCTTGTTCGTCGAGCACCCGCACGTGGTCAGCATGGGGCGTAACGCGAAGGAACAGAACGTCCTCGTTCCCCGTGAGTTTTTTGAGAAGAAAGGCATCGATTATTGGGAGACAGATCGCGGAGGCGATGTCACCTATCATGGTCCCGGGCAGATTGTCGGCTACCCCATACTGGACTTGAAAGACTGGAAGCGAGACGTGCTGGCATTCGTCAGAGCCTTGGAGCAAGTCATGGTGGACACGGTGGCCGAATTCGGAATCCCGGCGGGCCGCGTGCCGGGCGCCACCGGTATTTGGGTCGGCCCCGACAAGCTGGGCGCCATCGGAGTCCACATCAGCCGTTGGGTGACCTCGCACGGTTTCGCACTCAACGTATCGACAGACTTGAGCTATTTCGGCTATATCGTTCCCTGCGGACTGGCGAGGCCTGTCACGTCGATGGAGAGCCTGCTCGGATCGCCGCCGCCGCAAGAGGACGTCAAGCGCGCTCTGGCGAGAAACTTCGGGGTGGTCTTCCAACGAACCATGCGAAAACTGTGAGGGTGGGGCGCACCACCCAGGCCGGCCGGAAGCTATCGAGACAAAAGAGGAACTCATGAGCGACGTCGTAATGCCCCAGATGGGCGAAAGCATCGTCGAAGGCACGATCACAAAATGGATGAAGCAAATCGGCGACGAGGTCGAGCGAGACGAACCGTTGTTCGAGATCTCCACCGACAAGGTCGACTCCGAGGTGCCGGCACCTGTCGCCGGCGTACTCCAGGAGATCTTCGTCCAAGAAGGCGAGACCGTGGAAATCAACACCCTCGTTGCGAGGATCGGCGATGGTTCGGACGGCAGTGAAGATGAGGCGCCCGCCGCACCCTCCAGGGTAGATTCAGTTGCTCCGGCCCCAAAGACCCAAGCCGCGCCGGCGGTTGTCAATGGCAAATCCGACGGCGATAAGCGGATTCGCTCATCGCCTCTGGTGCGCCGGCTTGCCAAAGAGCACGGCATCGACCTGAGCCAAGTCACAGGAACCGGCCAAGGCGGCCGTGTTTCGAAGAAGGACATCGAGGTTTACCTGAAGGCCCGCGAAAGCGCGGCGGAGGCTCCTGCTCCCGTTTCCGAAGAGGCATTGGGAACCTTCCGGCCCGCTCCGGCGGCCCGCTTCGGCAGCTACACGGTCGAACCGCTCTCGACGATGCGGCGAAAGATCGCCGAACACATGTCGCTCACCATGCGGCTGGCGCCGCACGTGGCGACGGTTCATCAGATCGACTGCTCCGTCATCGTCAAGGCGCGTGACGAAGCCAAGCACAAGTTCCTCGAACAGAACGGCACGAAGCTCACCTTCATGCCGTTTTTCCTGCGAGCATCCGCCGCTGCGCTCAAAGAGTACTCCGCAATCAACGTCTCGCTCGATGGCGACCAGGTAATCAGACATAAGGACATCAACATCGGGATGGCCGTGGCGCTGACGGCAGGGCTGATCGTTCCAGTGATCCCGGCTGTCGACGAAAAAAGCATCCTCGGGCTGCAAAAGATAGTGAACGATCTCGCCAACCGCGCCCGCAACAAGCAGCTCAAGCCCGACGAAGTGACCCAGGGCACTATCTCGATCACGAACTACGGAAGCTACGGCAGCTTGTTCGCGACGCCGGCGATCAATCAGCCGCAGTCCGCTATCCTCGGGCTCGGCGCAATCCACAAGGCGCCCGTGGTGGTGGGCGACGCCATCGGCATCCGCTCGATCTGCTATGCCACTCTGAGCTTTGACCATCGCGTCATCGACGGCGCGGTCGCCGATCAGTTCATGACTCACCTCAAAGGCGTCATCGAGAACTGGACCGAGCCGATTCTCTGAGTCCGATTGCTCTCCGCCTGGCGTCAGTTTGCGGCATGACAGGAAGGCCTGTGGCTTTTCCCTGCGAGTGTCGGTTTCCTACTTGCTTGACTTGAATGGCTTGCCTTGTGCTCGAATGGTCGGTTTCCCTCGCGATCCGGCACGGCCGAGTCACTGATTCCGCGCGCAAGATTGCTTCGCTTTCCGGTTGCCGCAAATCCAAGCGTCGCCGTAAAGCCGGGCCGCCGATGCGCCCGGTAGCGTCAACAGGTTGCGGCGTAGCCACAACATGGCTTGACCCTCTGCCAGGCGAGCAGGAGGAGACCGTTCAACTGAGTTCTTGCTCCGCGCGCGTGCGGAGCATACAAGTTTTTCCTCCGCCCGTACGCGGACCATACAAGCGGGAAACATTTGGGCCAGTGTCCAAGCCGCTTGATCAGGAGGATGTTTCAGGTCAATAGTTCCTGAACAGCTTCAAAGGGCTCGTCAATCACCCGGACGGGGCGTCCGACGTTGCTCTGGTACATCTGGTGATAGTCAATGCCCAGCTTGGCATAGATGGTCGCGATGAAATCGGGAACGTGGATCGGCCGCTCGACGACCTCCCAGCAATTCTGGTCGGTGGCGCCGAGCGTCCTTCCCCCCTTGACGCCACCGCCGGCCACGACGAGAGAGAAAGCGGCAGGCCAGTGGTCTCGACCATCGTTGACGTTGATCTCCGGGGTGCGCCCGAACTCGGTACCGACGATGACCATCGTTGTTCCGAGCAGGCCGCGCTCGTTCAGATCTTCCAGCAAGGCGGCGAAGGCGCGATCCAGCTCGGGCAGTTTTTTGGTAGAGATATCGTTGAACAGGTTGAAGTGATGGTCCCACCCGCCGCTGCGCACACTGACAAACCGCACGCCTTCTTCGACCAGCCGTCTGGCCAAAAGACAACCCTGGCCCAATGACGTGCGGCCATACTTCTCGCGCAGCTTTTCAGGTTCCGATTCGATCTTGAAGGCGCGTTTCGCTCTCTCGGAACGGATGAGCGTCAGAGCGGTCTGATGATGCGTATCCATGGCATCGACGATGCCCAACGTATCCATGCGGCGGAATTGCCGGTCCGCCAATCGAAGCAGAGAGTTTCGTCGATCCACGCGTGCCCAGTCCACGCCCAAGGGAAGATCCAAGTCACGTACCTTGTAGTTCTCCTTGTTCGGATCGTCGGCCAGGAACGGATTATATTTCGGGCCCAGGAAAGCGGCTTGCTCCCATTTTCTAACCGGTCCGCCGGTAAGGATGTAGGGAGGCAACTCGTTACGGGGCGGTATTTCCTTGGCTATGACCGAGCCATAAGAAGGGAACTGCAACGTGGAACGCGGCGCGTGGCCGCTGAGCATGAAGGCCTGAGCCGACTCGTGCACGGCGTCCTGGCTGGTCATCGAGCGGATGATGGCGTACTTGTCCGCATGCTTGGCGCTGAACGGGAGAAGCTCGCCGACCTGGATGCCCGGGACGTTGGTGGGGATGGATCCGAACTTGCTGCGATAGCCTTCCTTCGCGGCGGGCTTCGGGTCCCAACTCTCGAATTGGCTGAGGCCGCCAGCCAGCCAGAGCAGAATGATCGAGAGATCTTCGGGCTTGGGAGAGTTTCCCGGCGCCGCGGCGCGCAAGGCGAGGGCCTCGCCCAATCTGAACCGACCGAACAGCGTCAGCGCACCCACACTCAGGAAAGATCGGCGACTGAATGAATGGAAAGCCATAAGGGACCTTTCTCAGTGGACGTAAGCGAACTCCTTCGAGTTGAAGATCGCCCAAAGAACATCCTGATACACGGCCTTCCGTTGGTCCACGTCCGCATCGCGCAGCAGACCGAGGATCGTGGTCCGCTCATCGCGCGTCGGAGGCCGCGCATAGGCGCTGACATAGATGGTCCTGAGGCGTTCCTCTTCCGACAACTCTTTTCGTTCCAAAAGCTCATCGATGAGGTTGCCGGATGAGGTCAGCAACTCGTGAACCGTTTCCCCGCTGATCAACTGCATGGCCTGGGTGACCGTCGGCTGGTGGTCGCGTTCGCAAATGACATCGCGAAACTCGGACTTGCCGAACGTCTTCATGAAGTAGTTGCCCGAACCCACGGCGACGGAGATCGCCTTCTCTCCAGGCAGGCTGCCGGGGATCTTCAGGCGTTTGCCGGCGACTTGGCCCATCGCATCAAAGAGCACCTCTGACATCAAGCGCTTGAGATAGAAACGAGAATAGTTGATCGTATCGTCACGATTGGTTTCGTTCGGCACGGCCGAGAGCTGGTACGCTCGCGACTTCAGGATGAGCCGCATGAGGCGCTTCAGATCGAATTGTCCTTCGATGAAGTAACCGGCCAGCGCGCCCAGCAACGCCTCATTCGAAGGAGGATTCGTAATGCGGAAGTCATCCACGCCTTCGACGAGGCCTCTCCCCATGTAGTGCTTCCAAATGCGGTTCACGATGGCCCGAGCGAAATACGGGTTGTCCGCACGGCTCAACCACTCCGCCAGCTTCGGGCGCGGGTCCTCTCCCGGACCATCCTCCGCATAGGCGCCCCCGAGAAACTTCGCACGGACGTATTCGCCCGTCTCGGGATGTTTCAACTCTTTGTTGTTCAGGTAGTCGTAGACGGGTTTGTGATCGGGACGGACCGCGACGGTGTGCTCGAAGCGGCCGTAGGGCTCCTCTTTCCTTTCCAGTCGAGAGAAAAACGCCGCCAAGCCGAAGTAGTCATCCCGAGACCAACGTTCAAAAGGGTGGTCGTGGCATTTGGCGCACTCCAACCTGACGCCGAGGACAGCCTGGCTGAACTGGGTCGCCATTCCTTCCGGACCCTGCATCAAGCCCACGAAGAAATTGGGCGTCGGCGTATAGACGAACGGGCCGCTTCCCATGAGAAGTTCTCGAACGAGGCGATCGTAAGGCTTGTTTTCCGCCAAGGAGCCGCGGAGCCATCGGAATAACTGATAGCCGCCCTTGAGTCCGGTCCCCCAGCCCACCTGGAACAAGTCGGCCATGACCGCGGCCCAGAGCTGCGCGTATTCGGGCCGCTCGAGGAGGTGATCGATGAGCATCTCGCGTTTGTTCGGATCGCGGGACGAAAGGAAACGATGCGTCTCGTCGGGTGTCGGGAGCACGCCGATGGTGTCGAGGTAAGCGCGACGAATGAAGACCTTGTCATCGGCCAGGTCCGAGGCAACGATACCCAGCTTCTGCAGCTTGTCGAACACGAGTTCGTCGATCAGGTTGTTGCGCGGAACTTTCGGGTAATCCGCGGAGGGGGGCTTGGTAATGACGGCAATGCGCGCCACTGCCGCCAGACCGGGCATCCGAACCATGATGGCGGTCTCACCGCGCGCGCGGGCCGTGACTTTGCCTGAGTCGTCTACGGTAGCGACGGTTTCCTCCTGGGCGGCGTAGTTGACGGTTCGAGAGAGGTCACGCCGGCTACCGTCGGAGTAGATACCCATGACCGTCAATCGCTGTTCCGTTTCGGGACCCTCAAGAATGCTCTCCGCGGGTGATACTTCCAGGTTTCTCAACTCCGGCCGGCCCGGCACCCGGTACGGGGCACCCGAGGCAAGCCACTCCAGGATGGTTCGATACTCGGAGGAATCGATTGCGAACCTCACCCCGCCACCATGAGTCATCTGGAAAGACGGCTTTCTCAGGATGAGCGACTGTTCAGGCTGCTCCCGATTCACCCGGCGGCCGTCATCGTTGGAGAGGATCTCCTTGAAGTCTTCTTCAGTATCGGAATTGAACAGCGAGAGTTTGAAGCCGTTCTTACCGCGGACCGAGCCGTGGCAGTTCGATCCGGAGCAGCCTTTCCGAGTCAGGATCGGAGCAATGTCGTCCACAAATCCGATCTCGGCGTTTGCGATCGAGTGCGGCAGCGCTGAGACCGCCAGGAGCAGTCCGATTCTCATTGCGAGGCCACCGCGGCGACATTCTCGCGCTTGTTGGAAATGCTTTCGGGTTCGGCCAGCGTCAAGACGATTTGCTGCTCGTGGGTGAAACCGCGAATGAACCCCGTCTTCTGCCAAGGGTAATCCACCCTGGCCGTATGCTCGACAACCCTGTCGCCGAGGACGCCCCTCCCCCTGACCACCAAGGCCCAGCGCCCGGGCAGGGCCTCGGAAAGCGCCTCCAGCGGCAGCTCCACGTTGGAGCCATCCACGAAAAAGTCTTCGCCGAAAGTGCCGCGGACGCGCGTGTTGACAGGGTCCGCCGTCATTGTTCGAGACGCGATCCCTTGCGGCAGGTTGTCAATCCAGACATCCACCGGTGTGTCCCAACCGCCGATGCGGCGTACACGCACGCGAAGGCTGACGGGTTTTCCCTTCCATAAGGTCGTCTGGTTGGTCAACACGCGCAGCTCGAAGTCCGGTTGGGCCTGCTGCACGGTCAAGCGGTAAACGAAGGTGGGATTCCCGCGTTTTCCGGCGTCGCGCAGCAGCACCCGGTAGCTCCCGGCCCGCTCGAATGTATGGGTCAGGTGAAAGTCCACGCTGGGAGGTTCCTTGTCGAATGCATTCGGAGCGGTATCGTCCAAGTAAGCGACGAGGTTGCCGTCCGAATCGTAGATCAGGATTGCCGGGTCCAGGAAATTCCCCAGACTCATTCCGGCACCGTCGAAGCTGTACGTTTCTCCTGCGCGCGCCAGCAGCTCGAAGCTGTCAACCGCGCCGTTCCGATCGATGACACCGTTGACGACCACCGGAGGATGGAGCCGGAACCCTGTGTATCGCGGCCTGGCGACCTCGCGGACATCTGAAACGTTGAAGACCAGTGGATTGGGCAGCTCTCCGTCCCTGCCCGCCAGCCACAGGGGATGCGGACCCTTTGCGGTTTCTCGCGGGATCTCCAGCTTCACTCGCGCGCGCCCGGAAGACCGGTCGACAACCTCGGCCGTTGTCGGCCCTTGCCCTAAGACCAGTCCGTCCACCTTGTTCAGATTGACTCCCGTCAGCTCCATCTCCACAGTAGATCCTCGCCGGCCTCCCGCCGGGAAAACGTGCGAGGCGCTCGGCATGTCACCGACGGTCAGACGATAGTCCGATGAGTTCGAGCCGGCCTCTCGAAACCCCATCACCCGCAAGACATACTCGCCTTCTTCGGCGAATCGATGGACCAGGCGCGGGTCTTTGTCGAAGTAGTAGTCGTCCTGCGCCGCGATTTCGTTGCCTTCGAGATCGAGCAGGCTCAAGAACCCGTCGAAACGCGTTCCGTTGCGGGATGAATTCAGATCGAAAGTAATCACCTGAGCGGCCCGGCCCTTGACGCGGAAATGATCGTAGTCCCTGGTGGTCACCTTGCCGTTGATGACTGCCGGGAATGGCACGAGCGGCGCTTCCTCCCAGTGATCGTTCGGCTCACGCTCCCATTCCTCGGGCAAGTTTCCGACTTCGAAGACCTGCACGAAGCTGCCGCGAGGCGAGATGATCCGCAGGTCGCGACGCCCCAAGGCGGCATCGGGTGCGATCGCAACCTCGGCGGTGACCAGCTTGTCGCTCGATTCCCGGATCCGCGCCGACACGCCTTGCCCGGAGACCCGAATCGCCGAGGCTCCGTCCAGATGCTTGCCGGCGATCTCGATGGAAAGCTGTGTCCCGCGGCGTCCTCCACGCGGGAAGATCGAGTCGATGAAGGGTGAGTCGGGGTGGGGAGGTTCGACCGCCCAAGCGACAGCAATGGGAATGATTACCAGCGCAATCGCACTCTTGCGTGTCATGGGTTGTCGCATTCTCATTCTAGTCCAAACTGCGCGGGTCACGGAAGGGCCGGGCTTACCGGACAAAGTACATCCGGAACGGCGGCATTTAGCCTGCATGTCTCACCACCCGACGGTCGAAGCACGCGAAAAAAGGCCGTGATTCGTGTTTCGTGTCTCGTGATTCGTGAAAAACCTTAAAGGCCGTGTTGCGCGCCAAGCGGCGCGCGCCTCGTCCTGACGGCCCTCCCACGCACTTCGCCTCGCTAAGTGGTGAGACATGCAGGCTAGTTTTTCCTCCGCCCGCGTGCGGATCATACAAGCGGGAAACATCCGGACCAGTGTCAACTCTGCTTGATCAGGAGGATTTTCAGGTCAGCCGATCGGACCGAAGTCTGGGACCTTCATCCATTCGCCGTCCTTCATGGCCGACTCTTGCCCGACGATCCCGGGCGCCGTATACGCGACCGCCTGATAGACATCCACGGCGGGCTGGCGTTCCTCCAAACAGGCCGTGACAAACTCGTGAACGATAAACGCCTCCGCTCCGCCGTGTCCTCTGGCGATTCGCTCCCGAAGGTTCGGAGGCAGCGTCGAGGCGTGGTCGTCGATCTTCCAGGTTTCCGGTTCTTCGCCGGGGCGGCGCACCACTCCTTCCGAGCCGAACTGCGGCTCGAAGAAGCTTAGCTCGGTTCCATAAAAGTCCGCTCCTTCGCGGCCCGGAGCGGCCGTCCACCAGTGGACCGCCATGCGGGAGGAGTTTCCTCCCGAAGTCTTGTGGAAGAAGGTGATGTTGATGAAGGGGTTGTCGTATTGGTTGTTGCCCCGGTAGAACTCGTGGTCGATCGGCGTGCCGATGGCCGCAACATCGGTCAGTTTTTCTCCGGTTACGTAAATCATCGGACCGGTCGCGTGGGTAACATACAGAGCCGGCGAATTGCCGTATCGCCAAGTGCGTTTCCCCTTGTAGATCCACATCTCCATGAGCCGCTTCGAGGCGGTGCCCTTCTTGAGGTAGGACCCATGGTCATGCAGGTAATAGCCGTCCGAGTAGTAAATCCTTCCGAACTTTCCCTGCTTGCGCCATGCGTGCGCCGTCATCGCGGAGGCGCGAAAACAACTGGTTTCAGCCATCATGTAGGTCTGTCCGGTCTCCTTGACGGCGTCGACGAGTTGTTGGCATTGTTCGAGGGTGATGGCCGCCGGCACGGCCGAGATGACATGACGTCCCGACTTCATCACATCGACGCAATGGGGAACATGGTCGGGGGCGCCCGTGAAGATGGCCACGGCGTCCACCTTGGCGTCCTTCAACATCGGATGGAACTCTTCGTAGGCATTCGAGCAGTCGAAGCGTTCCATGAGTCGTTTTCGGCGGTCTTCCCGAAGGTCGGCCACGGCCGTCACCTGACAATTCGGGTGCATATGCCAGGAGAAACCGGCTCCAAACCCTCCGCCGACGACCCCGATGCGCAGCCGCTTGGAGGGGTCGAGGGGTTTGTACTCCTCGGCGGGACTCGCGCTCAACAGGGGAGCCGAGGCCCCGGCCGCCAGCGCGACAGCGCCGGCCGGCAGAAACTCTCTTCTGGAAATCGAGTTTGGCGTTTGCCTGCTCTTGTCCGGCATGATTCGTTCCTCCTTGTGATCAGTCCGTGTAGTCCTCGGGCATCAGGTTCTTGAGCATGCGCCGCACGGCTTCCGAGTGCCGTGCGCCGTTGGGAGAATCCTCCGCGGGTCCTGGTGGTCGCACGAGATCAAAATGGCCGTAGTCGTCCCGGCCGCGCACCAGGATCGCGACCTGCTTCTCGGGACCATCCTGCTTCACCTCGGGTGTGACGAAACGAACGGCGATGCCGATCCGGGGCTTGTCGGATCGGTTTGCGCCGGAACCGTGCACAATGCCTATGTGGTGCAGCGACATCTCTCCGGGCCGCAGGATAACGTCCACGGCTTCGTCTTCGTTGACTTCGACGGCGATCTCCTGTCCCCGCGACAAAGCGTTGTCGGGCGCATAGGTGTCCTTCTGCGGGAGGAGCGGCTTTTTCTGGGAGCCGGGAATCATCCGCATGGCGCCGTTCTCCGCCGTGCTTTCCGAGAGAGCGATCCATGCGGTTGTGACCTTGGGCGGGTGGAGTCCCCAATAGGCGGCGTCCTGATGCCAAGCAACGTACATTTTTTCGCCGGGCAGTTTGGCGAACCAGCGCGTGTTCCAGATCAACAGATCGGACCCCAGCACGCCCTCGACGGCGTCCAGAACTCTCGGCTGTGAAACGAGTTCATAGACCCAGCGGAGAAACGTATGGGTCTCCGAGTAGACGTGGTACTGTTGTCTCGGCGGCAGAGTCCGGAGGCGGTCGCTGATCTGTGAGCGGTACTCGAAGAAGCGCCGGCGGTATCGTTCCGTCTCCGCGGCGTCCAATGCCCTTAGTGGAAAGAGATAGCCGTTCTCCTCGTAGTAGGCTTTCTGGCGCTCGTTCAGGCCGCTACAAGTCGTCTGCACGTTTCTCCCTGTTCAGCAAGGCTTCGACCGGCCCGGTAGACCTGGGCATCCCAGCCTCTTGTTCATCGCGTGAGTCTGATCTACCGGCTCGGAAATTCCGCGGCGGTCACTCCTTCCATTCTAGAAAGCAGGCGAGCCACCTTGACGTCATTGGGCGAGAGTCTTGCCGCCACTCGCAACACGTCTCGCGCCCGGTCGAACTGGCCGTCCCCCGCCCAGAACAGGCCCGCGAGATAGTGCAGCCGGCTGTCGTCGGGGTTCGCTTCGATGGCCGGCTGTAACTGTTTCCGTGCCGCGTCGATTCTTCCCCACAGCGCATAGAGCCGGAACAGATCGGCAAGCACCCTGGGATGGTCCGGCCAGAGCTCGAGAGCGCGCAGGAGCGGGTTCTCCGCCGCCGTGAAGTCTCGCAGAGTGAGATAGCCGCGGCCGGCGGCGTAGGTGACCTCGAAGTCATCCCGGACGGCGCGCATTGCCTGTCTGAGGTGGATACGCGCCTGATCCGCTTGACCGAGACCGGCCAACGTGAGGCCCAGATTCGCGCGCGCGACGGCCAAGTCCGGCTGGACGGCAAGAGCCTTTTGGAAAGACTCGGCTGCTTGCGTGAGTTGTCCTTTGTTCTTCTGGATGAGCCCCAGATAGAAGAGAGCCTGGGTGTTGTCCGAATCTCTTTCCAAGGCCTCGCGATACTGCGCTTCGGCGGAGCCGTAGTTTCCGGCCCTGAAAGCATTGCCGGCCCGCAGGACGGCATTGCGTGCGTCCACGTTGTCTTTCAGCGACCGATAGGTATCGAGCTGCCGCCGGCCCTCTTCCGGGTCGCCGTGGCGCATATGCAGAAGACTCAGTCGATAACGCGCATTGAAGTGACCCGGTTCCAGATCGACGACCTTGGAATAGGCCGCCAGCGCCTGGGACGATTCCCCGTCCTGTTCGTGAATCTTTCCCAGCAAGTAGTGGGCGCCGGCAAGGTCCGGACGCAACGAGACGGCCTTCTGCGCGTCTTGGCGGGCTTTCTCCGTTTCACCGAGCTTCATCCACGAATGCGCCCGGTCGTAATAGAGGCTTGCTTCACGGGGGTGGCTGTCGAGCAGCGTCGTCAGTTCCGCCAGGCATTCTTCGTGCCGTCCGGCCGCCTCGAGAGAGGAAGCGTAGTCCTGGTGGTATCGGAGGTTCTCCGGTTCCAGTTCGTGCGCCCTGCGGAACGGCCCCAAGGCTTCGTCGTAGCGTTGCGTGTTGTAGAGGAAGGCTCCCCGGTTATAGAACAGCGCGGGATTGGACGGCTGGCTCTCTATCGCCTTGTCGATGTGCGCGAACGCCTGATCCCACATCTGCCGGCGAGCGTAATTCACGGCCAGGAGCTGATGAGCGCCGGGGCTGTCCGGCTCGGTCTCGAGGCCGAGAAGAAGATAGCTGCGGGCCAGATCGAGTTTCCCCTGCCGGTTGTAGAAGGAGCCGAGCCGCAAATAAGGGCCGATCCGCTCGGGATTGCGATGCAGGGCGTCAAGCGCCTCTTCCTCCGAGCCGTCGAAATCGCCTTCGACGAGAGATTTCAGGTCAACCGGCGCAACGTCGGCGGCGCGGAGACACAAGCAAAGCAAGAGACCGAATGGCCAAGCCCACCGCTTCCTGCATCGAGCGGCAGGCAGTGGGCTTGGTCTCCCGGACATCCGTATCATTATGCGACGGTCGGCAGCCCTCCTAGAAGTTGAACTTCAGCCCGAACTGGATCTCCCGGGCGAATCCGAACGTACTCGTGATCCTCCCGAAATTGTTACTCGTGAAGTTCGTGTTGGGGTTGCCGAAGTTGGCGTGGTTGAAGGCGTTGAACATCTCGAATCGAAACTGCAGCCGATAGTCCTCGTCCGCAAAGAAGAAATTCTTGTAGACGCCCAGGTCCCAAAGCTGGGCTCCGGGGCCGATGATCGGTGCGCGCCCCGCATTGCCCGCCGCCACGATCGGGCTCATGCCGGACGCAAGCACATGAGCAAGCGGGATAGGGTCCTGGAAAGCCGCCCTGTTGATCCAGGATTCCGGAGCATTGCGGGATCCGGAGTTCGGGTTCCCGACCAGATCAGGCCGCGTCCCGGCCGCCCCGTTCGTGTTGGTGATCCCGTAGCCTACGGGCAGGGCGATGCCGGACTCATGGGTGATGATCCCGTTCAACTGCCAGCCGCCGGCGATCCAGTTCAGCGGCCCGGAGAGCGGAATCAACTTGCCTCTTCCGAGCGGCAACTGCCAAACGAAGGCCACCGAGAGCCGATGCTCGACATCGGCTCGGGACGATCCCTTGTCCCTCGCCAAGTAGGGGTCGCCCGGATCCAATATTCCGGTCAATACGGGCTCCCGCCGCGCCGGAAAGTTCCAGGGGAAACGGACCCCGGAACCGCTCTCGTTGATACCGCCGCCGCCCCAGGTGGTCGCATTCGCCCAGGTGTAGCTGGTCAGAATGTTGAGGTCGCTCGCCCGCGTTTCGAGTTTCACCTGCAGCGAATCATAGCGGCGGTGCCCCCAGGGAACGTTGATCCCGGTGTTGCCATGCTCGGGATGAGGCCGCCGGGGTTGGGGAGGCCCGTCTCCGAACTCGGGGGCGTTGAAGTTCACGCCCATCCGCTGCCCCACGCCGCGCGAACCGACATAGCCTACGTTCAGGGAGGTGCTGGGCAGAATCCGTCTCTGAATGGACACGTTCCAGTTGTCCTGGTAGGGATCGTGCCAATCGTATTGAATACCGCCGGACGTGCCGGGAGCGCCCTGGACGCCGACACCCGGGAACGGCTGCGCAAACGTAATGGCGGGCAAGGCGTTGGGGTCCGTGCTGAAAGACAAGTTGCGTGACAGCGGCGGGTTCGTCGTGAAGTTCCAGTGGACGTTCCCGGCGATGATCTCATAGAAACGGCCCCAGGCCGCCCGCAGAACCGTGTCGTTGCTACCGAACAGGCGCCACGCGAAACCGAGACGGGGTGACCAGTTGTTGTTGTCGCTGCGGTACAACGAGCGCGGCCAGCCGACCTGATCTCTTGTCATGAAGTTGAAGATGCCCTCAAAGTCCTTGATCAGTTCCCTCAAGGGCCGGCCGTTGCACCCGGCGCAGGCCGTCGGCTTGTCCAGATCGGTCTGGGCGAGGATCAGCGCCTGGTGCTCCTCGCTCCAGTTGACGATGCGGTCGGCTGCGCTCACGGCCGCCGGCATGTAGTTGTACCGAAGGCCCAGGTTCAAGGTGAGGTTCGGGTGGACGTTCCAGTTGTCCTGGACGTAAAACCCCGCGTTGAGTGTACGGATGTCGTTGTCGGTGCGGCCCTGGATGATGTACGAGTTCTGTGGGTAACCGAGCAGGAAGTCGCCCAGGCCTTGGCCCGTGCCGGCGGGGGAGGCCGGGTTGCGCGTGAATCCGCCCGTAAAGCCATAGCGTCCGCGCGGGTAAGGGAATTGTCCGCCGTTCTGGTGGCCCCGGCGGATATCGATGCCCATCTTGATGTTGTGCGTCCCCTTGGTCAGCGCCAGAGTGTCCATGTAGTGAAAACCATGGACCTTGGGGACGCTCGGCGCGAACGGGAAAGCGCCCATGCCGGTCATGCCGCTGACGTTCACGTTCGGCGGTCCCCAGGTCACCGGGTCCTGCAAGGCTCCTTCGATCCCGATCTCACCGACGACGTTGGTGTCTTTCAGCTCGAGACTCAGATCCTGGAAGAAGTAGTTGTAGCCCATGCGCGCTTCGTTGACCAGGTTCGGAGTGATGATCTTGGTGTAGCTGAGGACCGCGTTCTGCTGGGTGAAACCGAAAAGGGTGCCCTGCATCGGCAGGCCGGGCGAAAGGAAATCCGGCAGCAGCCGGGGGTTGGTGTTGTGACCGTAACGCCCGAAGAGGTTGTCGTTGTCGGAAAAGCGGTGGTCGACCCGAACGATGTGTTGATCCTGATCGTTCAGCTCGACGGGGTTGAAGACGGCGTTCGGCTCATTGGGGACTTCGCTCTGCACCGCCGGCCAGAGAAGCTGCATCGCCCTCTGGGTCGTCTGCGAGAGCCGGCTCGTGGGGATCCGGTTGTCCACGAAGAGGTCGCGGTGAATGACTCCGTCGGCGGCCGTCATGGTGGTCAGGGGGTCATAGATCGGAAAGCCGCCGGGCCCCGACAGGTCGCCCTGCCGCTGGGCCGGAGTCGCCAGGGTGGCGTTGATCGTCCGCCCCTTGCCGCTACGCAGACCTTCAAAGCTGTAGAAACCAAACGTCTTGTTCTTCACGAAGGGGCCGCCCAACGTGCCTCCGTACTGGTTGCGCTTGAACTCCGGCAGAGTAGAGCGGTCGAAGAAGTTGCGGGCATCCAGGTTGTCGTTGCGGTGAAAATAGAAAACGCCGCCGTGAAACTCGTTGGTGCCCGACTTGATCGCCACGTTGATGTGGGCCCCGGCGCCGCGGCCGTACTCAGCCGAGTAGGAGCCGCTCATGATCTTGAATTCCTGAATGGCATCGGGACTCGGACTGAGGCCCACCCGCGGGATCAGCCAGTCCTGGTTCTCGACGCCGTCCAAGGTGATCTGGTTGGCGTTGGTGCTGGCGCCGTTGGCGACGATGCCGCCGCCGTGGGTCGCCGAGCCCATGACGCCGTCCAGCTTGGCGTTGTCCAACGTTCCCGTGCCGAGACGCGCCAGTTGAATGAACTTGCGGCCATTGAGAGGCAGCTCGACGACCTGTTTCTCCTCCACGACCTGCCCGACATCGGACGCATCGGTCTTGATGAGAGGGACGCTGGATGTCACCTCGACGGTTTCGGTGACCTCGCCGACCTGCAGGACGACGTCGGTGCGAACGGTTTGGTTGACGAGGACGACGATACCCGTAACCACCGACTTGTTGAAGCCGGAGATCTCGGCTTCCACCGAGTACTGCCCGATCTGCAGCAGATTGGCCGTGTACTGCCCCTCGGCGTTCGTGATCAGGTTCCGAGTCAGCCCGGTGTCCTCGTTGATGACGGCCACGGATGCGCCGGGGACGACGGCGCCTGTGGTGTCCTGGACGGTCCCCAGGATAGCGCCCAGCTCGGCCTGACCGAAGGCGCTCAGGCTGAACGCGAGACCGAGAATCAGAAGCGCCGGGATGCGAATGCTCTTGCCGGAAAAGAGAGAAAACGTGTATTTCACAAGACCCCTCCTTAACGTGATGCGGATGCAGACATAACCGCTGCGAGTATGGCAAACGCCGACGGAGGTGTCAAGACATTTTTCTTATATAAAAATGATATTTCAAAATATTGAAAATAAAAGCGACCGTTTCGCGCCTCGAAAGCGGGCGCGACGGTAGACACGGGCAGCCACTCCGCCGTCCGCCGACATCCGCCGGCCAGCGGGCGTTTCCCGTCGCGGAAAAATTTACGGGAAGGGGCTTCGTCTTGGCCGGGACGCCACTATAGCCGGGTCCTTGAAACTGCCGCCGATCGTCGGCCCGGGAGGCCGGAAACAGGGCGAGTAGCCACAGGCCAGTTTTCCTCCGCACGCCTGCGGATGATTCAAGCGGGAAACGCCCGGGCCGGTGTGAACGCCGCTTGATCAGGAGGATGTTTCAGGCCAGCTACTGTCTTGGCAAGGGGCGGGTGACTACGGGACCTTGGCGGCGTCCAGCATACGCAGCCAATTTTCACCGAGAATCTTTCGCATCACGCCGGCTGAGTAACCCTTCTCGAGCAAAGCCTCCGTCAAACGCGGGTAACCGGTTGCGTCAACGTCTTTCAACCAGTTCCCGCCGGACATCAAGTCCAGGCCCAAACCTACGTGATCGGGTCCTGCCAGGCTGACGATATAGTCCACTTGGTTCGCCCAGTCCTCCACGGTCGGGACAGGCGCACCGGCCGCGATCGCCTCCCGCTGCCGCTCTCGCCACGGCTGCCCGTATCCGTAGGTCGTGGCCCACTTGTCCGCCATGAGCGAATCAAGTCGGGCCATGTAGCCGCCATAGTCCAACGGCGGCCGGGACAACTCCACTTTCAAACGTTCGGTCCACGGAGGGGGCGAAGCCGTTCGCGGGCGATGATACCCCCATTGGAAGGATTCTTCGCTGAGGATCCAACCGGCGGTGTGCAGTCCGACGAGCCCGCCTTTTGCTGCCAGGGCTTCGAGAGTCTCGTCGGTGATGTTCCCCGGAAACGAACTGAAGTGCTGCAATCCGTTGTGACTGGTCACCACGGGGGCCTGACTCGCCTCGATGATTTCTTGCTTCGCTTCGGCCGACGCATGCGAGATATCAATGACGATGCCGAGGCGATTCATTTCGCGAATGATCTCACGGCCTCGTTCGCTGATACCGTTCCATTTTCGAACGTCGAGGGCATCCGTCAGGGCATTTGTGGTGTCGTGATTCGCGAACTGCACCATGCGGACACCCAGACGGTGGAACAGCCGAAGCACGTCCGGGTCCCCTTCCATATCGAAACCACCTTCCAGGGCCAAAATCACGACCAGTTTGCCTTGAGCCGCAATCCTCCTGACATCCTGCGAGGTAAGCGCCAACTCCATCCTGCCGTTATTCGCTTCAAGGACTCCGTAGAAGGTTTCGATCAGACGCAAAGCCTGTTTGATCGTGTAGTTGTACTTGTTGTAGGCATCCTCGATGTAGAGATGTTCGATGGCCACATCGAGCCCGCCCTGTTTCGCGCGGGCATAGTCGAAGCTCCCGATCGACTGCACACTCCAGGGATCGATGCCTTGGTGGAAGACCGAATTGATCATGTGCACGTGCCCGTCGACTACGATCAGCTCGTCGTGCAGGCCGCTACGTGTTGAAGGTTCTGCGGGGGATTCTCTTCGACCGCAACCTGCGCAGGAGATCAAGAGAGCCAAAGAAAGAACCTTCGCATGCCGAAATGTCACCCGTACCTCCATTTTATTAATGCGGTTGTTGGTTTCTCCGCCACTTGCCCGACGGCACTTGAGCAGTGCATCGGAGGAGGATCAGGATGTTCAGAGACCGGCGGTTGTCTGGCAGCCCGAGACGGGGCTTCACGTCAGCGTCCGAGATTCTCGGAGACGGCTCGAGCGGCGGTTTTCACCAGCTTGACGACCTGGCGCATCTTCCCGTTGAGTTCGAATACGGACCCCCCGACGCCGACCGCCGCGGCGACATTTCCATCCCGGTCGAAGATCGGAGCGGCAACGCCCTTGATTCCCAGGTCGTACCCCTGATTGTCAATGGCGTGCCCGCGTTTTCGAATCCTGGCAAGCTCCTTGTTGAGAACCGGCAGCGAGGTAATCGTTTTCGGAGTCAACGCCGGCAACCCCACGGAGCGCACGATCTCCGCCACGTCCGACTCGGAAAGCCCGGAAAGCAGGACCTTGCCCGTCCCCGTCAAGTGGAGCAGCATCCGCCTGCCCACGTAGGAAGCCAGAAGCACTTCGCTGGCCCCGTCGACCTTGTCCAGATAGACCAGGTGGTCGCCGTCGCGCACAGCGAGGACCGAGGTCAGACCGCTCTTGGCGGTCAGTTCCTTCATATGAGGCTCGGCCACTTTGTGCAGATCCAATTGGTTGACGGCTTTTGTGCCCTCGGCGAGAAGCTTCATCGTGAGCCGGTAACGGCCTTGCTCATGACGGGACACATAGCCGCAGTTCCACAGGGTGCTCAGCAAGGAACTTACCGTGCTTACGGGGAGCCGTAGCAGGCGGCTGACCTCACTCAGGGTGTAACCGCGGTTCTCGGCGGCGAAGAGTTCCACGATGGCGAATGCCTTCTCCACCGATGGCACTCTATATTTGGGCGCGTTGTCCATTGTTGCTTTTGCTATTTCGAGATGCCGTCCGTGGTCCGCTTCCGCGGCTTTACCCGCCGGCGGTGTGCGCCTGCGCTTGCGAAACGGGTCGGCCTTTTCTACACGAGATCTGCTTTTTTCATCGTGGCCAGCCCGATCCCGGTCTGGCCAAAGCGGTTGCCGACGTAAAACATCCAAAGTTCGTCGCCGACTTCGATCACATTGGGATAGGACTGATGCTCGGAGTCGAAGGCGCCTTGCGTCGGTGGGATGACCTGCTCGCGGAAAGGGCGATGCCAGTGCAGGCCGTCTTTCGACTTAGCATAGCTGATCCGGTAGCCCCGGCCGTCGTGAGCCCGCAGGCTGAACCACATGTGATAGACGCCGTCCAGCAGCAGCACGCACGGTTTCGAGACGATGTTCTCATAGGGTTCCACTTCTTCCTGCCGGGCGCGTAGAACGGGATTGAGCGCATCGGTCTTGACCCATTCGATACCGTCCGTGGAACGGGCATGCCCGATATGCACGATCAGGTCGGTGGTGCCGTCGTCGAAGTGCTGTCGGCGCTCACCCGCCGTGTACCACATCTGATACTGCTGCCGCCCGGTTCTGAGCACGCATACCGAGCCGGTGATGCCGCCGTCGAACGAGCCCGGCTTGCCCAGCGGCAGCAGCGGTTCTCGCAGCACCTCCCAGGAGATGCCCTGGTCATGGCTGATGGCGAGCGAAGTCCTGTTGGAAAGCATACCCGGCGGCGCCCACGATCCCCAGACCGCGTAGTACATCAGCCAGCCGCCCTCCTCGCGTGGAAGAACCCAGGGGAAACTGGGGCCCTTGTCGCTGATATTCCCCGTCGGAGACGCCTCGAGCATCGGCTCTTTTCCAACCACCGTCCAGTCGCGGGGGGCGCTGGTGGAGGCCTCCGCGGCGAAGATATAGTTGGACTGCTCCTCTCCGCTGCGGTGGCGCGTCCAGAAGTACATCCGCAGGCGGCCGTTCGGCCGTCGTATGACGCTGGGCGCCGAAAGCAGTTGGTTCGACAATGTGCTGGCGAATCCGGGCTCCAGAATGCGGCCCTTCTTCGCCCATGGCTGTGTGGGAGCGCCGCGGGCGGTATTGCTGAAGACCCAACCCGTGGCCGCGGCTTGCAAGAAGTTTCTTCGCGTAGACAGCATCCGGTTTCCTCCGTTTCCGTCGTGGTCGCTAACAGGCTCAGTGAAACAGTCCCGAAAACCACGTCATCAGGCAAATTACGATTCCGACGAACACCGCCCACCAGACCACGACGCTGTTGTACCAACGATGCCCCAACTCCGCGCCGATGTTCAACTTGGACCAACGGAAGGTCAACTGATCGGTCACTTGCCCGGCAGCAGGAGGCGCCGTCAGTGCACTGATCAGCACGCAAATCATTACGCAAAAGCACCAGTTGATCAAGGCCTGCATGGCGTAGGGTTCAACCCAGGGCAAGTGGCCCGGGAGCAGTTGGACATACAGCTTCATGGCGATGCCAAATGCGAAGCCGGAAAAAACGGCCGCGGTAGCGCCCTTGGCGTTGACCCGTTTGGACAACAGGCCCAGCACGAAGACAGCCGCAAAGGGAGGCGCGAAGAACGCATACAGCGTCTGGATGTAGACGAACAAGCTGCCGCCGAACTCTTCGATGTAGCGGCCCAGGACGATGGAAACCGCCATGATGAAGATCGACGACGCGACCCCGACACGCACGTAGTGGCGGTCGGACTCGTTCGGCCGGAACGAAGGGCGGTACAGGTCCCAAGTGAAAACCGTGGCGGTCGAGTTGATGACCGAGTTGACCGTGGACTGAATCGCGCCGAACAGGGCGGCCAGGAACAAGCCGCGCAAGCCGACGGGGATCATGGCCTGCACCATCGTCACGTAGCCTCGGTCGGCGGCGGGGCGGATCTCTTCCCAGGGCAGCAGCATCACTTCAGGCTGCAGCGCGAACAGGATCAGTCCCGGCACCACGACAAGCACCGGCATCAAGATCTTGAGATAGCCGGCGAGGACGATCCCCATCCGGGCGTGGTACATGTTCCTGGCACCCAAAACGCGCTGGATCATGAACTGATTGATCACGCTGTACCAGATGCCCACCGAGATCCAACCCAGAGCCAGCCCGGGCCAGGGCATGACTTCATGCGTGGGCGGTTGGATGACCGACAAGCGGTTGTATTGCTCCACGCGAGCGATCTGCCAGGCGTTCTTCTCGACGGCCTCCCGCCAGACTCCGCTGTGCGCCTGGTTCCGATCGATCATGACGCGCCAGCCCTCGGTGAGCGAATGGGAGTCTCCGGAAAGGTAATCGAGCCCGTACAAAGTGACCATCAGTCCGCCGACGATCATCACCAGCAAGGTGACGAAATCAGTCCAGGCGACAGAGCGGAGCCCCCCGTAAATCGCCCACGTTCCGGCCACGACGCCCAACGAGATGATGGCGAACCAGAGGTCCCATCCGAAAAGCTTCTCCAGCATCAGGGCGCCGCCGTAAAGCACCGCCGCCAGAAAGGCGACGACGTTGCTCGCGATCGTGACCACCGCGAAAAACTGCCTCACCGTGCGATTGAACCGCTTCTCCAAGAACTCCGGGATGGTGAAGACTCTTGACGCGAGCAGGAAGGGAATAAAGAACCAGATCAACAGCGTGAAGACGGAGATATTGCCCCACTCGGCCATGGCCACGGCAATGCCATAGACATAGGCCGCACCGATCATCCCGATAAAGTGCTCGGAGCTGATGTTGGACGCGATGAACGAACTTCCGACGACGTACCAGGGCAGGGTGCGGCCGGCGAGGAAATAACTTTCCGGACTGCGTTTCTTTTCGCGTCCGGCCCACAAACCGACCGCGGAGAGGGCCGCGAAGTAGGCCGCGAAGACGAGGTAATCCCAGAAGACGAAGGGGAAGGGTTGATCGCCAGTCATGGACGATGGGCTTCGAGCGCCGCCGGCAGCCCGTGGCCAAAGGCCCCGCTGCATTCGAGCAGCGATGCATCCCGGCTGAACTGTGTTGCTCCTCGGTCGAATATGTCCAATATGCTCCCTCGTCGCGCCTTGTCAGCCGGGCGCCTCGCCTCTCTCGGTGCTACGCGGGGTTTCACCACGGGCCGCTAGAACTTCGGGATGATCGTTACGTCCACTTTGTCATGCGCCAGCCGGGAAGGGAATTCGCCCTGCTCGCGATAGCGTTGGGCGGCGGCGGCCACGCGGTCGGGATCGAGGGTGATACCCAGCCCCGGACCTCGGGGAACGGCGATCGAACCGTTTTCGATCTCCGGCAATCCGCCGGCGATGATGTCGTCTTCGTGAATCATCACGTAGCTCTGATTGGCGTACAGGAACGGAGGACAGGAGGCAACCATGTGGGCGCCGGCGGCGGTTCCGATACCCAGCTCGCCCCAGCAGTGGTGATTGACGGGCAGCCCCGCTGCTTCGCAGATCGCCACGGCCTTCTTGTAATTCAGCAGACCTCCGGTGGTGTACTGGTCGGTCACGATCACATCCGCCGCATCTCTTTTCACCACTTCGAGCACGTCTTGCAGCGTCCAGGAGGTCTGGTTCGCCCCGATCGGCGTATTCGTCGCACGACGGACGTGAGCAAGCCCGTCGAAGTCCTTGGCCGGCGTCGGCTGCTCCACGAATTCGACGTCGAACTTTTCGATCTGTTTGATGAATCGCACGGCGGCTCCCGGCGTCCAGGCCTCATTGGCGTCGATTCGAATGCCTGCCTTGCTTCCGACCGCCCCGCGCACGGCTTCGACCGCCTCGATGTCGGCCTGGATATCGTGGCCGACCTTGAAATAGATCAGTTGCCAGCCGTCCTCGACCGCCTTTTTTGCGCGGCGCTCCATCTCGTCCAACTCGAATCGAAACAGGTAGTAAAAAATCGGCATGCGGTCGCGGACCATGCCGCCCAGCAGTTCGTACAACGGCTTACCGCAGGCCTTGCCCACGATATCCCACAAGGCCATCTCGATGCCGCCGACCGCGACATTGCCCACTCGTTCGAAGAAGTGCCAATTGCCGAGGTGGCGGATGTTGTTGACGACGGCCTCGATGTTGTTGGGGTCGCTGCCGACAAGCAGTGGCTTGCAGGATTGAATCGCGGCCTCGATGACGGGAGCGTTCGGGCGGCAAATACTCTCGCCCAGGCCGGTCACACCCTCGTCGGTCTCCACTTCAATCAAGCACTGGGTCACGCCTTTGCGCATGCCTGTGGACATGAACTCGGGTTCGGTATGCGGAACCGATACGAGCGTTGTCTTGAGATCGGTAATCTTCATGGGACCTCTATCGCGGCTGCACGCAGATCGCTGCGCAGCAGCCGGCTCGCTTTCTCATCGACTCTGCCAGACTCCTGGTCGACCACTACGCCATGGAGTTCGGCCGCCTTTTCCGCGGAGACCTTGCCGTTGCGCACGTCACGCTCGACGGCATCCGGCTTTCTCTCGAGCGGATCGCCCCATCCCCCACCGCCCGGTTGAACGTGCCGGATCACGTCTCCCGGATGCAACTCGTCCGTGACCATCGTCCGCAAAATACGCTCTTGGTGTGTTCCCGGATTAACGATGTTCGATGAAGGGGAGCCCTTGCCGCCGCCGTACAGCCCGTAAGGCGGATGCTCACGCCGGTCCGAGCGAATGCTCAGGGTCGCCGGCCGGTCACCCACGTACCGCCAGTCGCGGCAGACGGCCAGGCCCCCTCGATACTTGCCGGCTCCTCCCGAATCCGTCACCAGGGAGTACTGCTCCAGCCGAACAGGATAGTCCAATTCCATCAGCTCGGCGGGGATGTTGGCCAGGATCGAGCCGGGATTGGTCAACCCGTCATTGCCATCCTTCGATGGTCGAGCCCCCCAAGTGCCAGCCACCAGATCGAACATGATGAAGGGTTTCCTCTCGCTGTTGTAGCCTCCAATGATCACCAGAGAGTTGCCGCCCTCTCCCGCCGCCGGCATGCGGTCCGGGAGAATCCGGGCCAACGCGCCGAACAGAGCATCCGACAGCCGGAAACCCACCACGCCCCTCATGCTCGAGGCGGCCGGCATCACGGGGTTGACGATGGAGCCTTCGGGAGCGATCACCTCGATCGGGCGGAACAACCCATAGGTGTCGGGAATGTCGGCTTGCATGCTCGATCGCACCGCATAGCCGCAGCACGAGATCGTGAACGAAATGGGCGAATTGATAGCGCCTTTCACTTGCGGCGACGAGCCCGTGAAATCGGCCTCCAGCGAGTCACCAGCAACCCTCATGGTGACCTTGATCGGAATCTCACCGGCGTCGACGCCGTCGTCATCCAGATAATCCGTGAACGAATACTCTCCGTCGGGCCAGGAGCGAATCTCAGCGCGAACGAGCCTCTCGGTGTAATCGATCAACTCAGCAAAGTAGCGAGACAGCAGACCGGCTCCATAGCGCTCAGCGAGAGCAATCACGCCCTTCTCACCGATGCGCAGAGCGGCCAGGTTGGAGCGGAGATCCCCCAGGGTCTGGAGCGGGACCCGGATGTTGCTCTCGAGAATCGAAAAAATGGCATCGCTGGGAACGCCACGTTCATACAGCTTGAGCGGGGGAATCCGAATGCCCTCTTGAAAGATCTCGGTGTTGTCGCAAGCCGCACTGCCGGGAACGCGCCCGCCGATGTCGAGATGATGCGATACGGCTGCGGAGTAGGCCAGCAGCTCACCATCGACAAAAATCGGCTGAAAGACGAAAATGTCCGGCAGGTGGATCCCCCCCTCAAAGGGGTCGTTCATGATGAAGACGTCGCCGGGGAAGATATTGCCCTCGAATTTACGCATCGTGGCTGCAAGGGCGTAAGGGATGGAGCCAAGCTGAAACGGGATGGTCACCCCTTGCGCGATCGTCTGACCATCCTTGTCACATAGCGCCGTGGAGAAATCCATGCAATCCCGAACGACTGTCGAATAGGCGGTGCGGATGACGGTGTTCGCCATTTCGTCGGCCACGCTGGAAAGAGCGTTCCGAATCAGCCCCAGCGTGACCGGGTCGACTTGCGTTTCTGCGCCTGGATTCATGTCACCTGGAGAAAGAGGGTCGGGGCTTTCTTATCGGCGAACTCCTCCGTTTGCCGAACGTTGGGCCTGACCTGCTTTCGAACGACGGGCGGAGCGTTCTCGCTCTGTCCGTTCCCTGTCTACGGTCTGTTTCTCGTCGTCGATCACAACGCCGTACAACTCCTCAGCCTTAGCGATCGATACCTTGTCATTGCGCACGTCCTGCTCGACGCTCTCGATGTCTCTCTCCAGGGGCTCGCCCCATCCGCCCGCGCCGGGTTGGATGTGGCGAATCACATCTCCGGGCTGCAAGGTATCGGTCACCATGGTGCGCAGAGTGCGCTCCTCTTCGGCGCCGGGGTTGACGATATTCCAGGAAGGGGAGCCGTTGTGTCCCCCATACAGGCCGTAAGGGGTGTGCTCCCGCCGGTCCGAGCGGATCGTGAGGTTCGCCGGACCGTCTCCGACATAGCGCCAATCCCGAGCAATGGCCAACCCGCCTCGATACTTGCCCGCCCCACCGGTGTCCTTCGTGAGAGCGTACTGCTCGACTCGAACCGGGTAGTCCAGTTCCATCAGCTCTACCGGAATGTTGGAAATCACCGAGCCCGGGTTGGTCAAGCCGTCAATGCCGTCTTTGTTCGGCCGTGCTCCCCAGGTGCCTGCGATCAGGTCGAACATGATGAAGGGTTTCCGCTCCCGGTCATATCCACCGATGATGATCAGGGAGTTACCGCCTTCACCCGCCGCGGGAATCTTGTGGGGCACGATCTTGGCCAGCGCGCCGAAGAGCGCATCAGCCAACCGGAACCCCACGACGCCTCGCATGCCCGAAGCCGCCGGCATAACGGGATTCAGGATGGTGCCCGTCGGCGCAATGATCTTGATCGGCCGAAACAATCCCGACGTGTTCGGGATGTCGGCTTGCATGATCGAGCGAACCGCGTACCCGCAGCAGGAGATCGTGAAGGCATACGGCGAATTGATCCCCCCCTTGACTTGGGGAGACGTACCCGTGAAATCGACCGTGAGGCAATCATCCTCCACCGTCATCTTGACCTTGATCGCGATCTCCCCGGCGTCCACCCCGTCATCGTCGAGGTAGTCGGTGAACGTGTACTCGCCATCGGGCCAGCTCCGGATCTCCGCCCGCACCATCGCTTCGGTGTAGTCGAGCAGCTCGGCGAAATACATTTCCAAGTCGTCCACACCATGGCGATCCGCCAGCGAGAGAAGTCCTTTCTCACCGGTTCGCAGCGCCGAGAGGTTCGAGCGAAGATCGCCGAGCGTCTGCACCGGCACGCGGATATTCTTTTCCAGAAGCTGGAAGATCGCTTCGCTCGGCACGCCGCGGTCGTACAGCTTCAACGGCGGGATGCGCAAGCCGTCGTGGAAAATCTCCGTGTTATCGCAGGCAGCGCTGCCCGGCACTCGTCCACCCAGATCCAAGTGATGGGACACGGCGGTCGAGTAGCCCATCAGGCGATTCTCATGGAAAACCGGCTTGAAGACGAAGATATCCGGGATATGAATCCCCCCCTGAAAGGGGTCGTTCATGATGAAGACGTCGCCGGGGTGAATGTTCCCTTCGAACCTTTTGATGGTGTGACCCAGCGCGGTCGGCACCGAGCCGAGATGGACCGGGATGGTCACACCCTGTGCGACCGTCTGGCCGTTCTTGTCGCACAGCGCCGTCGAGAAGTCCATGCAGTCACGGACGATGGTGGAATAAGCGGTACGAATCACCGTATTCGCCATCTCGTCGGCCACGCTGGACAGAAAGTTCCGGATCAGCCCCAAGGTGATCGGATCCGCCTTTTGTGAAACCGTCCGTCGTGTGGTCATTGCTTGCATGGAACTCCTGAGCTTGCGGTCTCAATCCAGCCGGCTGGCCTGCATTTCTTACCACCCGACGGTCGCAGCACGCGATACGACCGCCATGACTTCGTTGCGCTTGCTTACCGTGCTCGACGTACCGTCAAGTACGCCTGCGCGCGCCAAGCAGCTCGCGCCTCGTCCTGACGTCCCTCTCACGCACTTCGCCTCGCCGCGTGGTGAGAAATGCAGGCCAGCGCCCGTAACTCGATGCGAATGTTACCGTGCGCGTCCAGCCAGGCGCGGCAACCCGGGGGCACCACCGTCGTCGAGTCGTATTCGTCAATCAGCAGCGGCCCTTCACGGGGATCGGCCTCGAGGTCGCCGCGTGACAGCACGGCGGTATCGACAAGCCCATGATCCGGCCCGAAGTATGCCTGGCGACGGCCGGCGTGCCGCGGTTTGAAGGCGTTCTGCGAAGGCGCGACGGTCGAGCTCTTGCGCGCAACCCGGCCGATCAGACGGAAGTTGACGAAGGTGTAATCTTCTCCCTCGCCCCCCTTATGACCGTAGGTTTTCTCGTGTTCCGCGTCGTAGGCATCTTCGAGCCGGTCGATGGCATCCGAGCTCAACTTGGTGGAGCCGACGGGAATCGTCAGCTCGTAAGATTGCCCGGAGTACCGCATGTCGGCGTAACAGTGAAGGTCGATCTCGCTTTCGCTGAAACCTTGACTGGTCAGCAGTACGACTATGTGCTTTTCGATGCGGTTGATGGTGGCGTTGAGCTGCTCCAGGTCAGCCTCACTGGTCTTCTTGAAGTACGTCTGCACGTAGTGATGCTCGATGTCGGCCGATAGCAGCCCGAAAGCGCTGAACAGCCCTGGATACGGAGGAATGACGGCTTCCTTCATTCCGAGTGCGAGGCCCATTTCGCAGGCGTGCAGCGGTCCGGCGCCTCCGAAAGCGATCAAGGCGAAATTCCGCACGTCGCGCCCCCGCTCGGTCGAAACAGCCCTCACGGCGCGTGTCATGTTGGAATTGGCAAGCAAGTGGACGCCGTAGGCGGCTTCGAGAAGGCTCATGCCCAGTGGGGCGGCGATCTGCCGCTCGACGCACTGTTCGGCTTTGGAACGATCGAGTTGCAGCCCTCCTCCCACCAGGCCTTCCGGATTGATATAGCCCAGGACCAGATTGGCGTCCGTATTGGTCGTTTCGGTTCCACCCTGGTCGTAACAGACCGGTCCCGGCGAAGCGCCTGCGCTATGCGGACCGATGTTCAGGGCCTGCCCTTCATCGAGCCACGCAATGCTACCGCCGCCGGCGCCCACTTCGGCGACGTCGATCGCCGGAACGCGAATCAAGTGGCCGCCACCTTTGATCAGTCTGCTGACGAGGGAGAGCGAGGAACCGACCTCATACTCGGCGGCTGTGCTGAGAGCGCCGTCTTCGATAATCGAAGCCTTGGCTGTCGTGCCGCCCATGTCCAAGGTGATGGCGTTCGGGATCCCCTGCCGGCTTACAAGGTCGTGAGCGGCAATCACGCCGGCTGCCGGGCCTGACTCGATCATGTAGACGGGCCGCCGCGACGATTCCTGCGCGGTCATCACTCCGCCGTTGGACTGCATGATCATCAGGGGCGCCCGGACGTTCAGATCGCGCAGCGACTGTGAGAGAGAGTCGACATAGCGGCCCACGATGGGCGCCACATAGGCATTCACGACTGTTGTAGCGGTCCGCTCGTACTCCTTGACCTCCCGCAAGATCTCACTCGACACCGAAACCGAAATGTGGGGGTGCCGCTCGGCGATCATCCGAGCCAGCGATTCTTCATGGCCGGGATTGACGTAGGAGTTGATCAGGCAGATGGCGATCGATTCGACCCCCAGCGCGGCGATTTGATCGATGACACTGGCGGCGGCATCGTGATCCAGCGGGATCAGCACGCCTCCGTGGGCGTCGATTCGCTCAGGAACCTCGAATCGCAGCCGCCGCTCGACGAGGTCCGGGGGTTTGTCCCAGTGCCAGTTGTAGAGTTCCGGCATACGGATCCGCCGCAACTCGAGCACATCGCGGAACCCTTTGGTGGTGATCAAGGCTGTGTTCGCGCCGCGCTGCTCGAGAATCGCATTGGTGGCCACCGTTGTGCCGTGGATCACTTCCCGCAGCGCAGCCCCGCTGACGGCGCGCTCCTCGAACATTCCCGGCAGGCTTTCGCGGATCGAGCGGCTATAGTCGTCAGGACTCGAGAGAACCTTCCGAGTGGTGACCTCCCCGTCATCGCCCACGTAGACGATGTCGGTGAACGTTCCACCGATGTCGATGCCTAGTCGCACGAGTGTTCCGATTTCAACATTCCGAAAAGCCTTTCGGTAGCCCAAAGATCATAGGCGAGCCTCTGCCGCCTCGTCAATGAACGGAATCGCTCTGCGGGAGCAACCCCGGGTTGCCTTGACTGCCCGATACACGTTCGATACCCTCGCCCTGACCCACGGACCGCCCGACTTCCTCGTCCGCGAGGAGCGAGCTTCACTGCCTCATGCAACACAATCTCGGAACGCACGGGCTGGCCGTTGTCACCCTCTACATCCTGTTCCTGCTGGCGATCGGCTGGTTCTCCCGAAGGAAAGTGAACAACCTGGCGGACTTCGTTGTTGCCGGGCGGTCGATGAATCGCTGGCAGATCGGTCTCTCGATCGTAGCAACCTGGGTTTCTGGGACGACGATCCTCGCCTTTCCCGCCATGGGCTATACGAACGGCCTGGCCATCTATTTTTTTGGTTCCGGGGCCTCGCTCGCCAGTGGTCTCTGGGCAGGTATCTATGTCATTCCCTACATGCGAAAGCATGAACTACTGACGGTCCCGCAGGTTCTGGAGACGTGGTTCGGGCCTCGACACCGCATCGTGGCGTTGCTGGCTGTATGGGCGCGGGAGCTTGCTTACGTCGGGTCGTCGCTCGTATCCATCGGAGTGAGCATCAGCTACGTAACACCTCTGTCGTATACAGAAGGGGTCACGGTTGGAGCAGGCATTACCGTCCTCTATTTGCTCCTGGGAGGGCAGCGAGCTGTCATCCTCACCGACCTTCTGCAAAACATCATCATCGTCAGCCTGACGGTCCTGATGCTCGTAATCGGCGTGCATGCCCTGGGAGGATGGCATGTCTTGGCCTCGCAGCTCGCCGCGCACCACAAGGCCGCTGCCGGCGGTTACCCCTGGCCGAATCTGATGGCCTGGCTTGTCATGGGTGTTTTCCAGGCGCTGCCCTACCAGGCTCTGATTCAACGCGGCCTCAGCGCCAAGAGCGCCAAGGAAGCGCAGGCCGGATTTCTCATCGGCGGTCTGTTGGGTCTGCTCTGGTATGTCTGTCTTCCTCTACTGGGCATGCTGGGCTATGCCCACTATGGATCGGGAGAAAACGCCTCTGACGTTTTCCTGCTCTTGGCGAGCCGGGAGTACCCGCCGATTGTGTACGCGCTGCTCGTGGTGGTTCTGCTCGGAGCGGTCATGTCGACCCTCGACAGCGTCTTGATGTCGGTCAGCTCGAACTTCGTGGTGGATATCTACCGGCGGTTCTTCAACCCCGCAGCCAGCGCCCGGACGTCACTGCTTGCGTCGCGAGCGGCCGTTCTGCTGGCGCTTGTGGTCGGCATCGTTTTCGCCTTCGTGTTCCCCATCATGCTCGAGCTGCTGTGGGTAGGCACCCGCATCATGGTCGCCGGCGTAGGGCCGGTCATCGCCGGCTTGTTCCTGTACCGGCCCCTCAGAAAGGCGCCTGCAACGATTCTGTGGGCCATGATTCTCGGAATGGCCTCTACGGTCATCACGTTTCTTGCGACCGGCGGGTCCAGCGCCGATGTCGTGGTCTTGTGGACCTTGGACCCGATCTATGTGGGCTTGTCGGTCAACATTGCTGCTCTGATCATCGGGTCCCGTTTGGAATGCAGGAAAAATGACGGCGAGGATTCCCTTGAGGTCGACGCGGAGGAAGCGGAGGAGAGGGTTCGTCTCAATCCGTATCTCGCTATCGCTTTGATCCTGGGAATAGTGCTTGTGTACTATTCATTCTGGCTCTGGGCCTTGAATGTCTAGAAACAGGTTCTCAGCGCGAACAGCGCACGTAATCCGATCCTGTCCCAGTGACGAAGACCGGCCTGCGGGATGTCGCGGCAGGGGATGATCACACCAGGACGTCGTTGAGGACATTCCCGTGTACGTCGGTCAGGCTGACGTCGCGGCCACCGAAGCGGAAGGTGAGCTTCTGGTGGTCCAGCCCGAGTTGACGGAGGATGGTGGCGTGGACGTCGTGGATCGAGATCGGGTGCTCGACGACCGAGTTTCCGAACTCGTCGGTGGCCCCGTAGGTCATCCCCTTCTTGAAGCCGCCTCCTGCCAAGAAGATGGAGTAGCCGTTGACATGATGGTCGCGGCCCACACCCTCTTTGATCTTCGGCGTATGCGGAGTGCGGCCCATCTCGCCCGCCCAGACGACGATGGTGGTGTCGAGCAGGCCGCGCTGCTTCAAATCCCGGATCAAGGCGGCCACCGACTGTTCGGTGATCATGGCGTTCTCTTCGTGATACTTCTTCAGATTGCTGTGCTGATCCCACGGCGAATTGTTGGGATGGGTGAGCGGACAGGTGATCTCGACGAATCGCACGCCGGCCTCGACAAGACGCCGGGCGCGGAGGCATTGGAGGCCGTAATGCTTCTTGTAGTCATTGGAGGTTTCCAGGCCATACATGCGGCGGGTCGCGATCGACTCGCCGCTGATGTCGGCCAGTTCGGGAATCGTGGTCTGCAAACGAAACGCGGTCTCGTAGTTCTTGATGGCTGACTCGATGGAATCCTCCGCTGTCTCGGCAGCGAACGTGCTGTCCTGTTCGCGCAGCAGGTCGAGCTTGCGCCGCTGGATGGCGGGGAGATCGGACGGCGTGATGTTATCCATCGCCACGCCCTTGGCCCGCAGCATCGTGGCCGCGTGAGACGCTGGCAGGAATGCGCTGCCAAAGTTTTCAAAGCCTCCGTTGGGAATCCAGTCGTTGTTGAGCAGGACGTAATTGGGCAGGTTGTCCCGTTCGGTGCCTAAGCCATAGGACACCCACGATCCGAAGCTCGGGGCCATGCCGGTAACGCGGCCCGTGTGCAGCAGCAGATTCTGTTGGCCGTGCAGGGGTTGCCGGCCGACCAGGGAGCGCAGAACACAGAGGTCATCGGCGACTTCGGCAATACGCGGCAGCAACTCGCTGACCCACAGCCCGCTCTGGCCGCGTTGCCGGAACTGCCAGGGACTGCCCAGCCAGACCCGATCGGCCGTGGACTGCGATTTGGTCGAGACGGCCGATGCGCCGATCGCTTCGCCCTGGCGTTCTTTCAACATCGGCTTCGGATCGAACGTGTCGACATGGCTCGGACCACCGTCCATGAAGCAGAAAATGACGCTCTTTGCCTTGGCCGGGGAATCGCCTCCCGACTTGACCAAGGAGCCTTCCAGTTTGGTTTCTTCGGCCAATAGACTCGACAACGCCAGCATGCCGAAGCCATTGGATGCTGCGCTCAGCCACTCGCGGCGTGTCATGGTCCGTCGGACCGCAGATCCGTTAGCGAACATAGAGAAACTCCTTGGTGTTGAACATCGCGTGCGCCACGTCTTTCCAAACGTCAAGCGAATCCATCAGGCCGCTTGGCGGCGGCCTCTTATCGGGAACATCCTGATACAGACCGGCGATGTCGTGAACAGCGCTCATCCACCGCTCTCGTTCCTGTTCGTTGGGGTTACGGCCGAAGGCGCGCTGAAACATCACTCCAAGCCGCTGCTCCGGCGATTCGTGCTTTAAGGCGATCAACCGCCGCGCCCAGAACTCAGCCTGCCCAACGGCAAACGGGTCGTTGAGAAGGGTCAGCGCCTGCCCCGGAACGTTGGTGACGTCGCGGACGCCGGTCGGGATCTTCGGATTGGGTTGGTTGAAAGTGCTGAGGAACCTGGGCGGTTCCATGATGGTCATCTTGAGATAGATCGAGCGGCGGCCCTGACCGTCGAGCGGCCCCGAGAGAAGCCACTTGGCCGCATCTTCGTTTGTCCGGTAGGGATTGATCGGGCGGCCGAACAGCCGCGAGTCCAGCCTTCCGGAAACGGCCAGCAGCGAGTCGCGGATGGCTTCGGCATCCAGGCGCCGCAGGGGATAGTGGTGAAGCAGCCGATTGAGAGGGTCTACCTCCCGGGCAACGGGGCTGACCCGACTTGCCTGGCGGAACGTTTCGCTCATCACCATCATCCGCACAAGCTTCTTCACCGACCAGCCTTCCTTGACAAACCGGTCGGCGAGATAGTCGAGCAACTCGGGGTGAGACGGCCTGTCGCCCAGATGTCCGAAATCGCTGGCCGTCTTGACGATGCCGGTTCCGAATACCCAGTGCCAGACGCGATTGACGAAAACACGGGCCGTCAAGGGGTTCTTCGGACTTGCGATCAGCTCGGCCAACTCCAGGCGTCCACTGCGCTCCGGGCGCGGGGTTTTTTCACGGGGACCGGCGATGACCTCGACGTATCCCCGCGGCACAGGATCACCCAAGTCTTCGTAGACGCCGCGGATGTTGAGTCGGTAGTCGCGTCCGGGTTCGAGATCGGCCATGCCGTTGACCGTCTGCGGCTCGGCCAGTTGCTGTTCGAGACTGCGATAGGAAGCGACCAACTCGCGGATGGATTCACGGGCGTCCATCTTGTTGGGCAGCAGCCTGTTGTCGAGCATCCAGTTGATCAACCGGACATCGTCTTCATCCGCTCGATCCTGGGCCCAGGCTTCCAGAGAGGCGGTCAGCCATTGTCCGTATCGAGCCGCCAGAGCCGGAAGATCGGTTGGGGGTTCCCCTTCGAAGAATGAGCTGAACCGCTCCAACTCGTCGGCGGGGGAGGCAAGGCATGTTCCGGGTTTCACGGAATCCGTGACTTCGCCTTGATTTACCAAGTAGGCGCGGGTGATGCCGAACCAACTGCTCGGGTCGTCCGCGCCGCAACTGTTCTCTCGCACCTTTTCCTTGGTGCACCCTGCGAGGCCGACGCGCGGCGGGAAGTACGGATTCGAAGCTTTGGTAGTGAACTCGACGAAGGTTCGTACCTGCTCCATCTCAAGCGGAGTTCGAGCCCGAGCAGTCTTATCGGTCCCGGTGGTGGTATGACACGCCCAATGCAGCTTGTCTTCCTCCAGGTAGGCATACTCCCGCTCTGTCAAGAACGCGTTGTCCGCCAACAGCCGGCGCGTGCTGTAGTCTCCGCCGCTTACCTCCAGGCTTACATGAGGTTGGCTGTAAAAGTTGAGATAGGGGCTACGGATAGCGCCATTGAGCCGCGGTGAGAGCGAGTGAGTAAACAACCCTGCGGGCAGTAGCATGCCCACCGCCTGTTGGCCTTCGAGCGCCACCGTGAAGTCTCCGTTCGATACCGGACCATCGCGCAGCCCGACGCCATCCAGCGACCAGCCCTCTGGGACGCCGCTACGGAAATCCGCAAGGAGAGAGAACTCCTCTGCATTGCTTCGGGAGCGCTCTTGAAGAGCGCCGGCATAATGCTCGGCCAACCCCGCCCAGCTACTTTTGACGCTCCCACCCTCCTTGACCACTGATTGATGGAGTTCGAACCAGGGAAACAGTGGATCTTCCAGAGAAGGTCTCTGTTCCTGAGCCGCTTTCTCGTCCGCTTGAGGCGACTCTTCATCTTCAGAGGACTGTTTCTCAGCTTCTTCAGGATTTTCTTCCGGTTCGAATTTGAGCGCCTTTTCCCAGGCGGTGAGGCGTGACGGGTCGAGCCCGTTGGCTAGTTTCCCTGCATAGCCGTCGCCGTCGATGCGGGCCTGAGCAGCTCGAAGATACAGGGGGATGTGCCGCGCTTCCTCCAACCACCAGGCCGCCAGAGGGGTACGGAGTTTGGCCTTCAGCGCCGAAAGCTCGTCGAGAACCGCCCTGTTGCGCTCGAGCGTGTCCACCGTATTAACCAGCCAGCGCGAACTCAGGAACACGCCGCCCAGCGCGTAGTAATCTTCCTGAGAAATGGCGTCCAGTTTGTGGTCATGGCAACGCGCACAGGCTACCGTCATCGCCTGAAACGCCTTCGAAAAGGCGTCGATCTTGTTGTCCAGCATCTCCTGATAGATGCCGTTGAAGGCCACGCTGTCCCCGTGGCGTTTTTCGCCCATCTGGAAAAACATCGGCCCGATGAGCGACTCGTTGATCTGCTCGGAGTTGTTGATTCGAGGATGGGGCAGAAGGTCGCCGGCGATCTGCTCGCGCAAGAGCTGGTCGAAGGGGATGTCAGCGTTGAAGGCCCTGATCAGGTAGTCCCTGTAGCGCCACGATCCTTTTGCGGGGACGTCCCATTCATAACCGTAGGTGTCGGTGTAACGTACAACGTCCATCCAATGCCGCGCCCAGCGTTCGCCGAAGTGGGGAGAAGACAACAAGCGATCAACTGCGTCGGCGTACGCGCCGGAGTTCGGATCGCGGAGAAAGACGCTGACATCCTCGGGTTTGGGCGGCAGGCCCGTCAGGACAAAGCTCAACCGGCGCAGAAGGGCGGCGCGGCCGGCTCGCGGCGCGGGCCCGAGGCCGTTCTCTTCAAGCTTCGCGAGGATGAAACGGTCGATGGCTTGATCCGACCACTGTTCCTGCTCGACGCCGGGAATCGGCGGCCGTACAACGGGTTGCAGACTCCACCAGCGGCTCCGCTCGCGGAACGTCTCCTCCCACGACTTCTCGACGACCGGCGCTGCCGAGGGCGCATCGCGCGGATCGGGCGCCCCCATGCTTACCCAACGCTCGAACGACGCAATCACTGCGGGAGCCAGTTTCTTGCCCCCCAGCGGCATCGGCGCCGCGGAGCCCTCATGCCGGATGGCTCGAATCAGAGGGCTCAGGTCGACATTGCCGGGTATGATCGCCGGCCCAGACATGCCCCCCTGCTGCCAACCGCCGCGGTAATCGAGCCGCAAGTTCCCCTGCGGCCGTTCCCCGCTGTGGCAGACCGTACAATTCTCGACCAAGGCGGGACGAATCTTACTTTCAAAGAATTCCAGCGCGGCGGGACTGAGCCCTTTGTCATCTCCTTCCGCCGCATGGATGGACCCGGAGGCCCAGGGGAGGAGCCCCAGGACGACGGCGAGCGAAACTCTCTTGCGCAGTGACACTACGCTCCCTCTCGATGGTCCAATACGTTCCGGTTTGTGCGTCGGCTGAGACAATCTTAACACCGATGTTTCCTGAATCAAAACTTCTGGCTGCCAAACACTAGCCGCATCGATGTGCGAGGCTGCCCTGCCGCCGCGATGGCCCGGCAAAGGCGATGGTGCTCCGTTCGGGAAAAGGCGGGATCACTCCATGTGGAAGACTTCTTCGAGAGGCACACTGCCGGGCTCGAGAAGATCGCTCATGTAGGCATCCCAGCGCTTCTTGACCGGCTGCGCAAGCAACTCCCGGGTCGCCTGCTCGATGTCGTCCGCCTCAACGTAGACGAACAACGTGCGCCCATGCATGAACACGCTGTGGTTGCGGATCCCAGCCCTGCTGGCCGCCTGAATGAGCTCCGGCCAAACCTCCTGGTGAGCCCGCCGGTACTGCTCGGTTTTGTCCGGTTGGACCATGAGAATGTAGGCTGCACGCATCGATTGAGTTCTGTTCGTTCGGATGGGTGCGGCGCGGCGCGCCGGCTTCGTCTACGAGGCCGCGGCTTGAACCTTGACCCTCTCGTTCCACATTTCTTCGAGCAGGCCGACCGTCTTGTCCACGATCATTTCAGCGGTCCCCGGCACGAGGGCCGAACCGACGGCGTAGGACTGCAGGAACAGCATGTCCGGGATGTGATAGCGCCGGAAGAAGGACCACCCTTTCTCGGGATAAGCGTCCTTCGTCGGGATATACGTCAGGCAACCGTTGCTATATCCGCAGAACAGGGTGTGGGGGAAGGGCGAGCGGCGCTTCACCTCCATCCCCGATGCCGCGAAGGTCTCACCCGGGAAGGCGGCGATGGCCAAGTCGCCGATCGTGATCACCTGGATGGTTCCGTCCAGGGCGCGCTTGCGGTTGTTTTCTACCCGGTCGAGCAGAGCGCGTGCGCAGTATACGTAGCGCTGAGCGACGTTGCGCTTCACCTGGTCCGCTCCGCTCGTCTTGGCCTCCTCCAGTTCGGTGACGCACTTGTTGTGCATCTCTCTTGCGTACTCCAGCGTCGGATACTCCATCAGCGGCAGCTCGACGGCGATTTCCTTCGCGGCGATGGGAGATGGAGGCTCTTCAGCAATCGGGACTCGCGGATAGGCGGAAGCCTTCGCCAACATCCCGAAAATGATGCGAGGTCCCCGCTCGGTGTCGGTGTAGAGAGACGAGCAAACCTTGAGCACCTCGCTGCCAAGAGTAAACCCCAGCCGTTTTTTGGCATCGGAGTTGTCTTCATCGGCGCCGATGCCGGTAATCGGGTCGATGTCGCCGGCATTGGCCTGCAGGAAGATGCTGTGGCAGCCCAGAGCACTCTCGATCAGTTGTCGCGCCACCCCGGGATAGTCGGGCGACCACTTCAGATATTTCGGACCCATGGTTACCGTGTGACAACCGTGCGCAAAGACGACCGCCTTGGGCCGGCCGTTCAAATCGTCGACCCGGATGACCCGCACTTCATGGTCCACCGGACCGTCGGGGTTCTCCCCCAGAATGATGTCTCCGACGTCGTCCAGTTCTCTGCGGTTGATGCCGATTCGCGCTTCCCCGGCCCCTGTTGCGAGACGTGCTCCGCCAAGGTTCTCCAGCGCGGCAGCAGCCAGAGTTGTCATCTCTTCGATGATGCGGGCTTCGTAAACCGCCCGCATGCGATGTTGCCGGGGATCGTCGTCGTAGAAATAACCTTTCATGGTCGGCCCGCAATGGGTGTGATTGCAGTTGAGCAAGACGTGCGATACCGGCGTCTGCAGAACTTCGCTGAACGCGTTCTTGATCCCCTGGAGCATCTCTCCATGCAGGAAAGCCAGGTCGAACCCAACCACCGCTACGCGCGTCCCGTCGTTATCGAGCACCAAAGCCGTCGCGGTCAGGTCCGCGTCCTTACCTTGCGCTACACCGGCGCGGCCGGCGTAGCCCACCATGGTCATGCCGATCGGGGGGGTGATGTTGGACCGTGCGACACCGGCTTGCAGCACAATTGCCTCCTCAATCGAATCCGATCCTGTGTCTCAGCCGCGAGCGGCGGTCCTCGTCATGGAAGCATTGCATACCGGCGCTGTTTGTTGCGGGCGGGGGTCGAATAATGCCACCTGATGGTACGATACCGACGTACACGGGTCAAGAATCTTGCTGGGTCCTCCCAGCCGGGCGAAGGGTCATGCTCCGGTTAACCCTATACCACGCACCGAATCCCTGAAAACGGACGTGCAATCAAACAAGAAGCGCTGGTGGATCATAGGACTGTTGTGCTTCGCGGCGTTGGTCAACTACGTCGACCGCAACAACCTGAGCGTTGCCGCCGTGCCGGTGATGGAGGACTTCGACTTCTCGACGGCGGTCGCCGGAACGCTGATGTCGGCGTTCTACTGGACCTACACGCTCCTGCAGATTCCGTCGGGCTGGGCGGTCGACCGCTTTGGGTTGCGGTGGACCTATGGGTTCTCTTTCCTGATCTGGTCGTTGTCCTCGGCGGCGATCGGGCTGGCCCGGTCGTTCAGCCAGATCCTCGTGTTCCGATTGATCCTCGGGTTGGGCCAAGCGGCGGTCCAACCGGTCAGCCTGACCTACATCCGCACGAACTTCGACGACGAGGAGCAGGGTTTCCCAACAGCCGTTTACATCTTGGGAATGATGATCGGACCCGCGGTGGGAGGGTTCCTCGGAGGAGCGCTCCTCGATGAGTTGGGCTGGCGCGAACTGTTTGTTCTGACCGGTCTCGTCCCGTGTGTCTGGCTCATTCCCTGGCTCCTGCTGGCCCCGGCCGGGCGAGCGAAATTGACGTCACAAGACCGGCCGCCTGGCGCGAAGGTTCCGCTGCGTAAACTCTTTTCCAACCCGGCGGTCTGGGGCATCACGATCACGGCTTTCTTCTATTCGTACTTCTGGTATTTCGTCATGAGCTGGCTTCCCGCGTATCTGGTCATGGAGCGGGACATGTCGTTTCTCGACATGGGGATCTACACGGCGTTGCCGTTCATCGCCATGGCCGTGGTGGCTCCCTCGGCCGCACGCCTCGCCGACCATTGGTCCCGGCGGACAGGGCGGCCCATCCTGGTCCGCAAGATCTTCATCATCAGCGGATACCTGCTCGGAAGCTCGACTCTGCTGCTGATCTGGACCGAGTCCGCGCAGGTCGCCTCGGCAATCCTCATCTTCTCCTTGGCGAGCATCGGTCTGACCAGCGCCAACTACTGGGCCCTCACCCAGGCCATCTCGCCGCGGGCTTTCGTCGGCCGGGCGATCGGTTACCAGAACACCATCAGCAACCTCGCCGGCATCTGCGCGCCGGTGTTGACCGGTATTCTGGTCGGTGAATCGAAAAACTTCTCCTCCTCTATTGCCTTCGCTGCCGTTTCACTGTGGATCGCCGCTGCTTCCTATGCCTTCCTGGTGCGGGAATCGAGCGCACAAGAGATCAAGGGGCTGTTTGCCGGTCAGGGACGTCCTTCTTGATCCGGCGGTGTGCACAAATCGTTTGGAGAGCATGTCGGGGAACTTTGACGAGGTCAAACTTCATCCGGACCATTCTTGACGTGGGTAATGCGCGGGAGTATACTCAGGCGCGGCGCGATCAATGATAGGCGTACGCGAGGGATAGGCGTACGCGAGGGAAGGTGGGCAATTGGTCCATGCCTCAAATCTCGATCTTGTTTGAGCGGCGCTCGGACCGATAGTGCCCTTTTCCCTCACCCGTCTCAGGCTGTTGGCTCGGCCTGATCAACTGGAAAGAGGATCAACAACACATGTTGGGCGATCGAGGTAGGTTTTTCACATTCCTGCTGTTTTCCCTCGTATTGATGGTTTCACACCCCGGTTACGCACAGAAAAGCAGCGGCGAACTGGTAGGAACTGTAACCGACACGAGCGGCGCGGCGCTCGTTGACGTCTTGCTGACCGCTGTCAACGTCGACACCAATGAACTGCGCCAGGCGCAGTCCGACCAACTGGGCAGTTATCGTTTCTTGTTCTTGCCGCCAGGGATGTACACTCTGACGGCGGAACTCGAGTCCTTTCGCACGGCGAGCGTCGAGAACCTGTCGGTCCAAGTCGACCAACAGCGCCGGCAGGATGTCGTGTTGGAAGTCGGCCAAGTGACCGAAACCATCACCGTCGAGGCGGAGGCCGTGACGGTCAACTCCGAGTCGGCCAGCCTGGGTAGCGTCGTAGAGCAGCGCCGGGTTGTCGAGTTGCCTTTGAACGGGCGCTCTTTCATCAGCCTCGCGTACTTGAACGCGGGGACCGTCAACCCCAGTGTCGGCAACGTTGAAAGTGTCGCCACCGGGCTTTCCGGTGGAAGGCCGTCGGTGGCCGTTTCGATCACCGGCATGCGGGAAGGCTCCAATGACATTCTGTTTGACGGCATCCCGAACAAACACAACTTCTACAGCTCGGTCGGCACGTTGCCGGCTCCGGAATCGATCGCGGAGTTCAAGGTGCAGCAGGGATACTTCAGCCCCGAGTACGGACTGCCCGCCGTCACCAACGTCGTGACGAAATCGGGCACCAACGAATTCCACGGCACTCTCTGGGAGTTCTTCCGAAACGACAAGCTGGATGCTCGCAACGCCTTTGCTCGCGAAAAGAGTCCCGATAGGCAGAACCAATACGGCGGAGTGGCCGGTCTGCCCATCGTCAAGGACAAACTCTTTTTCTTTGGCTCCTACGAGGGACTTGCCCGGCGGCGGTCCTTTACCGGAGGGCGCGCCGTCGTACCCACTCCGGACATGATCAACGGTGACTTCTCGGCCTTGCTGCCCGACTCGCAGATCTTCGATCCGCGCACCTACGATGCCGCAACCGACACGCGCCAGCCGTTTCCCAACAACAGAATCCCGAATAACCAGTTTGACGACTTCGCGAACCGCTATATCGCCGCGGGCATGATCGCTGAGCCGACTGCTGTCACCGACGGCGCATTCAACCGGGTCGTCACAACTCCTTTTACTCAGGACGACTTCAAGTTCAGTCTCCGGAGCGATTGGAATGCGTCGGAGTCGGACCGGGTTTTCGGCCGCGTTTCGATCTCGGAGTCCGATCAGATCAGGGGACAGACGGTGCCCTTCAACAACACCGAGAGTCCGTTTGATACGCGCAACATCGTGATTGGTTGGACAAAGATCCTGTCGCCGACCATGATCAATAATTTCCGCTTCGGGGAGGATCGGGCGCTGTTGAACACGAACGGACCCGAGAACGCAGTGAACAACCCCGATTGGCCGACGGCTCTGGGATTGACGGGTCTCAGCGAGATTCCCGAATGCAATGGCGCCCCTTCCGTAGCGATGTCGGGATTCAACGCCTTCGGGTTCACGTTCCAGAACTGCATCATTACGGAAAACGACAACTTTCACGTCGTGGACAACTTTGCCGTGATCAAAGGAAAACACAGTTTGAACTTCGGCGGACAGTTCGTGCGTGTCCGGCTAAAGGACATCGCGGGCTTTACGCAAACCGGCAGGATCGCCTACACCGGCCAGTTCAGCGGCAACGCCGTCTCCGATTTCCTGTTGGGGGCTCCGTTTACAGCCACCGGCGGAACGACCCGCGTTTTTATACGGCGCGGGCTCGAGTGGAACGCCTATGTGAATGACAACTACAAGGCGACGCAGAACCTCACGCTCAACATGGGCCTGCGATATCAGTACACGTCTCCCTTCGTCGATGTGGATGACCTTGCCGCCATTTTTGACTACGCGACAGGCAGGGTCAATCGGTGTTGCATCGAAGGCCGGCCCCGCAATGTGATTCAGAAAGACTTCAACGACCTGGCGCCGCGATTCGGGTTCGCCTGGTCGCCGGGAGGCAGTCGGGCCTGGGCCCTGCGAGGCAGCTACGGCATCTACTACGACCGCATACCGGGCAACGATCTGGCGTGGACCGGCTTGTTCCCGCCGGCGGTGACCGGTCAGTCGTTCACGAGTGACCAGAAGGTGCCGACCATCGACACCTCCACCCTCTTCCCGGTCTTGGTGGGCGACGACCCCAACGAGTTTCAAGGTACATTCCTGTTCAACCTCGCGGACCGCCGCAGCCCCTACATTCAGCAATGGACCCTGAGCATCCAACGCACACTGCCCGGGCAGATTTTCGCCGAGGCCGCCTATGTCGGCTCCAAGGGCACGAAGCTTTCCAAGCGGGTTGATTCCAATGTCGCGCCCCTGCCGGATCTGGGCGACACCCGGCCGTTGGAGGAGCGCAGGCCGTATCCGCAGTGGTCGTTCATACTCGACGATCGCGGATTCTCCAACTCGTCGTATCACGGCCTGTTGCTGACCCTGAAAAAGAGCTACAGCCACGGGCTGATCTTTCAGAGCTCCTACACCTTTGCGAAGTCGCTCGACAACGATTCCTACGACAGCAAGGCGACCAGAAACTATTTCTTGGCGGATCTCGACAAGGCCCGCAGCATCCATGACATCCGGCACAACTTCGTCTTCAGCATCAACTATGAGCTGCCCTTCGGGAAGAGTCTGCAGGGTGCTCCACGATTCCTCCTGCAGGGATGGGAAGTCAACAGCATCGTGAACGCGCAGACGGGCGGACCGATGCATGTGCGGACCAATGCGGATCCCTCCGATACGGGGGCCATCTTCAATCACTACCCGAACCGCATCTGCGACGGGAACATTCCGAACGGCACCCGGGAGCGCTGGTTCGACACAAGCTGCTTCGAACTCCCGGCCTTTCGAACCTACGGCAATGCGGGAGTTCACTACCTCAATGCCCCAGGGTATACGAACTGGGATTTCTCTCTGAACAAGATGTTCACCATCCGCGAAGACCTGCGGATTCAGTTCCGCTCCGAGTTCTTCAACATGCTGAACGCCACGAATCTGGGCCGTCCGAACACCACCTTCGAGAGCCCCAATTTCGGAAGGATCACCAGCGCGGGCATGGCGCGCGTGATCCAGTTCGGGTTGAAGCTGTACTGGTAGGGGATACGGTATTACGCTATGGGGGGAGACGGCATTTGCCGGCTCGGAGTAGCCCGGTACCTGCCTGATGGCGTGAGTTGAGGGAGGTGCGGTTGCATGCCGGTCCGCTGCGGTCCTTGCGCCTTGAAGACGCCGCTCGGGCGATGCAATCATGGGCAGCGCACAGGCGGCAGGTTTTGCCATCGACCGGATTGACAATTCCCGAAGCCCCGTACGGCCCGGGTCGCGTGCATGAAACAGTTGCTCTTCACCCTCGCCCTTCTGTGTGCGTCCCTTGGCGCTTTCGCAGGTGGACCTTCCTCGCACGGCGACTCCGTTCTTCCGCACCGCATGCTGCTGGTCGCCTCCGAGGGGCTTTACGTCGTGGAACGGGACGGCAGTTGCTCGTGGTCTTACTTGCCCCAGGCGGCCGCCGGCCAGTCGTGGCTTTACCATCTGATCTACGATGGCGCCATGTTCGACAACGGCAATGTGCTGTATGGAACGAGCGCCTACGTCCGTGAAATAGACCGCTCCGGAAACACGCTCTGGGAATATGCCGTCACGCTTCCTCACGAAGTGAAGTCCTTCGTCGTTCGGCCCGATGATGGCCGCGTGGCCGTACTCAACAGTGGTGAGCAGGCAATCCTCGAACTCGAACGTGGTACCGGACGCGTGTTGCGGCGCATCCCGCTCCCGGCGGAAGGAAACGAACACACTCGTTATAACTATCTGCGCCTCACGACAGCCGGAAGCTATCTGGCCGCCTTGCGGGCCGAGCAGCGTTTCGTCGAGGTCGATCGGGACGGCAAGCCGGTGGCGTCCTTCTCCGTACCCGGCCTGCCGGCTATGGCGAAACGTCTCAAGGACGGCAGTACGTACTGCACCGGCCGCTTCGGTGTCAAGCGCTTTGACCCGCAGGGGAAGGAGGTTTGGAGCTTGACTCCACACGACGTCGAAGACTCCTTCCCTCTGCTCTTGCCGGGCGGCGTCGTCCCGCTGGAGGACGGGCGCCTGCTGCTGGTCAACTCCGACTGGCACTATAAGAAACGCGGTGAGAACCGCGTGCCCCTCTTTATCGTCGGCGAGGACAAACGCGTAGAGTGGACACTGGACGTGTCGACTTTCGAACCCTGGAAGCGTAGCGAGACCGACCCGCGCTCCCGGCTCAAGGAGCACCGCTGCATGGTGGTGCAAGTGCTGCCCGAGAAGTGATGACCCGGCCATGTTACGGGTGTTGCGCCCAACCTGCTATCTTCGACGGTTGCTCTTGCCTGGAGCCGGTTCTGGAATCTGAAGATTGGAAGACACAGGGATCGAGGCGGATCAATAGAGATACATCGACATTCATTCCTTGAAGGGAGAGCGTATGCGCTTCGCAAACAACTGCTTCATCGGCTTGGCCACCGGGATCATTCTCATGGGCCTGCCGGCTTGTGAGTCCGCCACTGATTCGGCGGCCGCCCGTGAGACCGTTACCAAAGACACGGTCGAACAGTGGATGACGGATCTTTCCAACTGGGGCCGTTGGGGTGAGAACGATGAACTTGGTGCGGTCAATCTGATCACCCCGGAGAAAAGGATGCAAGCCGCTTCCCTGGTGAAGAAGGGCATCTCCGTGTCGCTGGCCCACAATGCGGTGAAAGAGAAAGCCGTTGACAACCCATCACCGTTCGAGCACGAGATGACGGCGACCGGCGTCGGCTCTACCCCCGACTTTCCGTTCTGCGTGGACCGCTTCAGCGTCCTCTATCACGGATATGCCCACACGCATCTCGACGCAATTTGTCACATGTTTCACAAGGGAAAGATGTTCAACGGCCATTCGCAGGATGAGGTGACTGAAGAAGGCGCCCGCAAGTACTCGATTCACCATATGAAAGACGGCATCTTTACACGCGGCATCCTGATGGACATTCCCCGGCTCAAGGGCGTTCCCTATCTCGAACCGGGAACGCCGATCTATCCCGAAGACCTGGACGCATGGGAGAAGCAAGCGGGCCTGAAAGTATCGAGCGGAGATGTCGTCTTCATCTACACAGGGCGCTGGAAGTTGCGCGCTGAAAAAGGCCCTTGGATGATTTCCGAAAAGTCCGCAGGCCTCCACGCGTCTTGCGCCCCCTGGCTCAAACAGCGCGACGTAGCCATACTGGGAAGCGACGCTGCCAGCGATGTGTCTCCTTCCGGTGTCGAGGGCTCTGCCCAACCCATCCATCAGCTCGTTCTGATCGCCATGGGTATGCCGATCTTCGACAACTGCGACCTGGAGGCTGTCAGTGAGGAAGCCGCGCGACAGAACCGCTGGGAATTCCTGCTTACTGCCGCGCCCATCCGGGTCGTGGGCGGAACGGGTTCACCCCTCAATCCGATCGCGACGTTTTAGAGTTTTTCGAATGCAAATGCAGGCCGAACGCTTGAAAGTTGGACCGGCTCGAGGCATTCATTGGTGATTGCGGACGTCCACATCCACAGATCCGATTCATCGAGCAGAAGCGCAGCAAGAAGACAGGCGCACGGACGCTGGTCTCGACGGCTACCTGGATTAGCTGTTTGACCGCAGTATTGACCCACCGACACACATTGTGATCACGAACCACGTCAGAAGGGCTCTGAAGAAGGGCGAGGCGGTAAAGGGGTTCAACGTCTTCGAGTCGCTGCGCCCGTCAGTCGTCAAGATCGCCGCTCAGGCAGGTTTCGACTTCATCATGGTCGACACCGAACACGTGGTGCATAACGACGAGACGCTCACCAATTTCCTCGTGCTGGCTCGCGACAATCACCTGGCGCCGTTGGTGACGGTGGTGTCACCCGATCGCCTGCTGGTGTCGCGCATGCTCGATGCCGGCGCTCTGGGCATCGTGCTGTCCCATGCCGACACAGCCGAACAGGTCGAAGATCTCGTGCGCTGGTCCAGGTACGCTCCCGAAGGTGAGCGCGGCCTGGCGCTGGGCGCCAACGCCGACTACGACAGCTCCGACGTGGCCGGGTACTGCAAGGCCGCCAACGAGGCTGTTCTCGTCATCGCCAAGATCGAATCGGCCCTCGGCGTACGGAACATCGAAGCCATCGTGTCGGTGGATGGCATCGACGGCATCGTCTTCGGACCCGGCGACTTGGCCGCGACGATGAACCTTCACGGTCAATGGGAGCACCCGGAAGTGATTGCCGCCATGGAGACCGTGATCGAAGCCGCCCTGGCCCGGGGCCTCGCCGTTGAACCAGCGATCATGCCGAAAGACAAGGCCGATTACGAGCGCGAGCGCCTAAGAGACATTCAGATCTTCGGCTCTACGAGAGCGAGCGAGTACAACCTGCTGAAATCGGCGGCGACGCAGGCCATCGAGCCTTACCAATAGGCGAAAGCAATGCATGTCGACGGTGACGCTCGATCAACGACATAGACCCGCACGATCTCGAATACGTACGGCCCATGTAGAGAGGGTCGGTCTAACCTGCATTTCTCACCACCCGACGGCCGGAGCGCACGATACGACCGCCATGACTTCGTTGCGCTTGCTTGCCGTGCTCGACGTACTGTCAAGTATGCCTGCGCACGCCAAGCGGCGCGCGCCTCGTCCTGACGGCCCTCTCACGCACTTCGCCTCGCCACGTGGTGAGAAATGCAGGCTTACACGGGCTTGGGTTCGCGAGCTCTGCAACAAGACTCGGTGACCAATGCTTTCTGCGACAATCAACCCCGTTGAACGGATCTCTCAAAAGCCTGCTGCATCATCGAGGACCGGCTGGTCTCCTGGTACTGGGGGTTCTGCTCACCATGTCGTGTAGCAGCCCACACGATCCTGCCGCCGATCCTGCCGCTTTGGCTCTGGCGATTCGCAACACCAGCGTTTGGGATAACCGCTCCGGCAGTTTTCTCCCAAGTCGGACGGTTCTCATCCGCGGCCACCACGTTGTCAGAGTAGACCAGGCCGAAGAAGCCGAGCTGCCACCTGAGACCCAGGTCCTGGATGGGCAGGGCAAATTCCTCATCCCGGGCCTCATAGATGCGCATGTTCATCTGACGCACGTGCTTTACCAGGCGGGAATGACTGCGGACGAGATCCTGCCCTACTTCCTTGCCAACGGGGTCACCAGCGTCCGCAGCACCGGCGACAACGTCGTGGCGCAGAGTCTGCTCCGGCGCTGGGCGGAAGAGAATCCCGACATGTCTCCGCGACTGTTTCTCGCAAGCTGGCTGATCGGGAATGCTCCCCCCATCCACAAGGACATCGGATGGAGTCTGACCTCGCCCGCCGAAGTGCCGGCGTTCGTCAACGACATGTCCAAATGGGGCGTGACGACACTCAAGATCTATGCGAACTGCTTGCCCTCAGTGGCGCGCAAAGTGATCGAAGAAGGCCATAAGCGAGGGTTTGTCGTCACGGGGCATCTGAGCAGCTATCCGGTTCAAGAGGCGATTCAAGACGGAATCGACAGCCTTGAACACATCGAGTCCGTCTCCGATTTCCTTCGCGCGGACCCAAAAGACCGCCATAGCCTCGACATTGAGAGCGCCAAAGCGCGCAAACTCGTCCGCACCATTGCCGACAGCGGCGTCTTTGTCGATCCCACGCTTGCGGTGTTTTGGGGCACGTTGTTTTTTGTTGATGTCGAGGAGATCGTGAATCACCCCGACAATCTCGGGATGCCTGGCCGCCTGAGAGATTTCTGGGCGGAGGACCGCAAGAGACGGTTGGCGAACTACAGCGCCGGCCCTCTTGAGACGAGGCGGAGAACCTTCAGGAAATATCAGGATCTGGTCGGGATGCTGCATCAGGCGGGAGCAAAAATCCTGGTTGGAACCGACGCCCCCGAGCCTCAGGTCGCACCGGGATACTCTTTGCACACGGAAATGGAACTCCTGGTGGAGAGCGGCATGTCTCCGGCCGCCGTGCTCCAGGCTGCAACGCGCGCCAACGCGGAAGTGCTTCGACAAGAGAACCATCTCGGCGGCATCGAGCCCGGAAAGCGCGCGGACCTGGTGCTGTTAGAAGCGAATCCCCTCCAAGATATTCGCAATACGCGAAAGATCGATCGCGTGATCAACGGGGGAGAGGCGCTGCTTCCGTCAGAGATCCTCGAGCGAAGGGCTGCCCGTGCACGGCCGGAGGATCGCTAGACCCTGCCGCCGCAAGCCGACACCGTCTGACCGGTGATGAAACTGGACTCTTCCGAGAGCAGGAACCGGACGACGACGGCTATTTCGTAAGGTTCCGCCATTCGGCCCAGGGCAGTCAGTCCTATCAGATGAGGGACATCCGGATTCGCCGACAGGGACAAGCGGGTGTTGGTAAGACCGGGCGCGACGCAGTTGACCCGCACATTGTACGGCGCGAAGGCCAGTGCGCAATGCCGCGTAAAGGAGTTGACCGCTGCTTTGGTGGTGGCATAGTGAATCATCTCTTTCTTGCGGACAAGTCCTGCCAGCGAAGAAACATTCACGATGCGGCCGAAACGGCGCTCGATCATTTCATCCTTGACGGCCCAGGTAACGAGAAACGGCCCGTCCACGTTGACCTCGAACATGCGCTTCCAACTCTCAAAGCTGAGCTGATCGTGAGCCACAGATTCGGCGATACCGGCATTGTTTACGAGCAAGTCGATAGGCCCCAACTTTTCCCGAACTTCGGCCACCATGCGCTCGACATGGTCTTCTCGAGACACGTCAGCTTGGACAATCATGGCCTTTCCGGCGTTTTTTTCGACCGCCGCCAGCGCCTCGTTCGCGGCTTGCTCGTTCGTCTGAAAGTTGATGGCGACGCGCGCTCCGCCTTCCGCAAGGGTTTCGCAGACAGCCCGCCCGATGCCACGCGAGCCGCCGGTGACCAGGACCGTGCGGTTTTCGAACACCTGTTGACTCATCAGGTTCGCCCCGCTAGTTTTTTTCTTCGCTGCCAAGGTTCACCTTCGAGTCAAGTTGACGCGACGATCAGTTGTCCGGCTTGTCGGTCTGAGGACTTCCTCGCTAGCACTCCTGCCTTGAACTCGATCGGCGTCACAGCGTGTGGATCAGTCCCTGTTCCCGCAGGGCCACGACCGTCTTCTCGAAGGCCTCTGTCGCATCTTCGATATCACGCTCGGTGTGAGCCGAGCAGAGCGCACCTCCGGTCGAACTCATGTTGTCGACGCCGTGATATCGGAGGCGCCGCTGGTACTCCTTGATCAGTTGCCCCGGCATCCCCTTCAGCCTTTTGGCGTCGGTCGTATAAAGATCCTGCCGTGATTTCACGTCACGGATTCTGGTTTGATCGGTTTCAAAGTAAACGTGAAAGGTCGAGCATGGGCCGTAGACATAGCCGGCAATGCCGTGTCTCTCCAGCACGTTCTCCCAAGCTACGTGAAGTTTCCTGGTGATCGCGTTTGCCTTCTCGATGGGCTGACCTGTCGCCACTTGCTTGAGGACGGCGACGCCGGCGGCGGCCGCAAGCGGAGACGCGTTGAAGGTCCCGAGGTGAGTCACACGCTCAAAGCGGTCGTGCTGCGGATCCCCGGTTTGATCGAGCACCTTCATGACGTCGGCGCGTCCAACAACCGCGCCTCCCGGCATGGCGCCCGCAAGGATCTTTGCGAAGCACGAGAGATCCGGCAAGACGCCGTATAGTTCTTGCGCCCCGCCGGGGCTGAAGCGGAAACCGGTGACCACCTCGTCGAAAATCAGCACGACGCCATGGCGGGTGCAAATATCACGCAGTCCCCGCAAGAAATCGGGATCAATCGTAACGCGCCCCCAGGAAGCTCCGGACGGCTCAAGGATGGCTGCGCCGATTTCCACATGGCTAGCAAGAGTGTCCTCGACCAATTGCAGGTCCCCGTCGGGGATCGCGACGATGTTTCCTCTCACACTGCCAGGGACTCCGAGCGATCCGTCGGCATCGAACGGAGGCTGGAAACCGTGCACCACGTCGTCGTGCCAGCCGTGAAAATGTCCTTCAAACCGCAACAGTTTGGTGCGCCGGGTGAAGGCGCGCGCGACCCGGATGGCCAACAGGGTCGCCTCGGACCCCGAGTTGACAAACCGCACCCGCTCCGCTGAAGGAACCAGCCTTTGAACCAACTCGGCCCATTCGATCTGCAAGGGGTGGTCGTTTCCGAAATGCGTTCCCCGGTCCATGACCGCGGCAATGGCCTCGAGGACTTCAGGCGCCGCATGGCCCAGCAGCAGCGCTCCGTTCCCCATCAGGAAATCGACGAACTCCTTGCCATCGACATCCCATTTGCGGCCTCCTTTCCCCCGTTCGATATACATCGGTAAGGGTGTGGCGTACCGCAGATCATGACCCACCTTTCCCGCGAGAACCCGTGACGCACGTTCAAACCAAGCCGTCGAATTCACACAGTTGGCAGCGTAGGCCGCCGGCGCATCGCTTACAGTTGACATGCGAATGTTCCTGTAGAAAGTATCTACCCAAAATCACCTGATTAATTCTATCTCCGCTTCAACATTCGCTCAAGAGCCTGTCACCGGGAGGCCTGATTTGCAAGAGTAATGCACCACCGAGTGAGAAAGTTCTTTGGTCGCTCGGGTTCTGCTACATTGACCCTGCACCGTGTTCATCGACCAAGCAGAACACAGTCCGTGTCGCCACCTGCTTGATTTTTCACCATAAGAAGCCGTCCCCTTCGACGACCTGCAAAGAAACCTGGGTTGCTGTTAGAGGAGATGAGCTAACAGCCCGTGGCAAAAGTCACGCGGGCAGCGTTACACGCCCCGGGGCTGATGGCGTAACGCCTAGCCGTTCCAGGAACGTGGCGCCGCGCTCTCCGCGTTTTTTCTTCGAAGCCGAGTGGGAGTGGCGCGTAACCCTTTGGGCGACGGACATTTGAGGTCGTCGGCTTTGTCGTTCGTCGGAGGAGATCACCCGGACCGTCATCCTCCTCACTTCGCGCCGATCGACCGCAGAAGTCCGCCGCGCCTTCCACGGGACTTCTGCCACGAACTGCTAACAGGTTCATCCGCGGGCGTTCGTCTCGGCGATACCTGCCAGTTTCCGCATTTCCGCTGCAATCGGATGCTCTTGCCAAGGCCACAGCCATCTTGTCTTCGGCACGAAGACGACCTTGTCTCCGAATCCGATGTCATGGTCAAAGGTGATGATGACGTCCTTTGTCTTTGCCCAGCGGCTTCCTTTTACCTGTGATATCGAGGTCAGCGGAACACTTACGTCGCGCGAATAGTTGGAGATGATAAGTACGTCATGGTCCTGGATTACCTTGCGGAGCCGGGAGCCGTGCCAGAAGAACAAACACGCCCCGAGGACGGCAACACCGAGGATTATCTCGTAGTAGTCAGTTGCGGCTTTGATAAAAGGCGCGAAGAACACCAACAATAGAAACCACGCCAGAGGCGTGAAAAACCGGTAAAAAGGGGTGGCTCTCGAAGACAAGACCCGCACTATCCGCCAGTTTAGCCATAGATCAGACAGGCCGTCAATTTCGCAGCTCAAAAAGCGGCCATTCCAGCCGGCGGGGAGACGGACCGGCTGTCGGTCGAGGTACAGTGACGCATCCGTTAAAGCAGTTCACCAGGTGGAGTCAGTGGATGTCGGGGACAGGCGGGGAAGGGCTGTCTTTGGTTCATGAAGGCGTCGCTCGTTCGCGCTCCATGGCGATCAGGACAAGATCATCCTCACCACAGGACGCCGAAGACCATAAACCCCGATGCCGTCACCAAGAGTGCGGCTGAAAGAGCCGGTTGGGCCCACCAGGGAATTCGTCTACTTGCGGCGAACGGCGAGGCAACCATCTCCGGCAGCGCCTCGCCTGAGTGGGAGGGCCAGGCGGATGGGCGAGCTGCGGGTCGAGTCTCCTGTTGATTCCAGCCAAGCAGCAGCGAAGCAGCGAGCATTGCCGCCGCGGTGATTCCCACGCTCCACGAATAGGCGGCGAATCTCTCCGTCAACCAGAAAGGCAGCAGACCGGGTGCGTCGGCGCTGCCCCCCAGATTGGATGCCGCCAACCCATAGACCGCACCGGCGATCAACCCCACGAGACCGCTGCGTCGATGCATCGGGGTCAATACTCCCATCAGATAAACGGTCATCAACGGGGTGACGAACACGCTGGTGATGCGCACGAAGAAATCAACGATGTTCGACGAGACGAGGATGAACGGAACATAGGCGAATGACACGGCCACGATCATGATCGTGGCGGCGCGGCTGACCGCCAGGTAATGGCTCTCCTTGGCCCCGGTAACAAGAAACCGGCCATAGATGTCGCGAGTAAAGACGGCCGAAAGAGCTGCCCCGATCCCTTCGAATGTACTTACGGCCGAGGCTATCACCCCGGCTACGACGATTCCCTTGACACCGCTGCCAAGGTACTGATCGACCAGGCGGGGGTAGATGAGGTCGGGCTGCGCCAATCCGGGCGACAGCGCCCTTCCGAAAATGCCCAGCGTGGAACTGAAGTAGCCTGACAGAATGATCAGGCCGCTGCCGACGACCACGCTCATCCTCAGGTCCCACATCGAGCGGGCCCCGAACATCTTCATGGTCTGGGTATGGTTGACGACGAAATACCCCACGGCGATCAAGCACCATCCGATCACTACGACGGCGGCGGGGCTTCGTCCGGCACGCTGTCCGCCCATCCGCAACAGCGTCTCGGCCTGGGCGGCTCCTTCCTGCCTCACGAGTGCCTCGGTGGCGCCTTGGAGACCTCCGACTTCCTGCCAGATGGACAGCCACAGCACGACGATGGCCGATAACATCATCGCGCTCAGCAAGACATCCGCCGCGGCGACGGTCTTCAAGCCGCCCCAAGCTGAATACAGGGTCGTCCCGGCAGCCACGATCACGACCAGCAACCAGGCGGCTTGCGAGTCGAGATGCACGACTTCGGTAAAGACCAGGTGCAAGGCGACGGCGACGACGGCCAGAGCGCTTGTTCGGTACTGGATCTGGACCAGAGCGCTGATGACCCGCATGCCGGGACCGTAGCGGCCCTCGAGATACTCGGCGTTGGTGAACAGCCCCGTGCGGTACATCGTCGGCACAACAAGAAAGGCCGCGATCACGCCGCCCACGCCGACACCGAAGATGAGTCCGCTGATCATCACCAGGCCGTCCTTATAGGTGGCGCCGTTCATGGCGATGTACTCGCCGCCGTCGACGCTTGTGGCGAACATCGATACGCCCACCATCCAGAACGGCAGGGTGCGGCCCCCGAGGAACCAGTCCACGTTGGTCCTGGTCTTTCGCGAGCGGTTCCCGGCAAAGCCGAAGACCAGCAACATCAGGCCTGCGACGATGGCCCAGTCGAGATTCGTCATCACCTGTCCGGGACGCCCGAAAGCACAGTAAGTCCGATTACAAGAAGGGCGACCATCGCAATGTGTGAATCGGATGATGCAGGGTGACGGTCAGGCGCGGTTGCCGCTGCCCCAGGCGGAGGTAAACAGTTCCCCTTCGATGAAGCGATGGGGCCGGAAGGCGTGGATATCGATCTCCGGTTCGAGCCCGGCGATCATCTTGCTCAGCGACTCGGCGATCGGCGGTCCCAGCTTGAAGCCGTGCCCGCTGCCCCCGAACGCCGCATAGTAGCCCTCCAGGCCCGGCTCGGGGCCGATCAGCGGATGCCAGTCATCCGTGACGGTATACATCGAGGCCCAGCCCTTCACATACTGCTGTTCCCGCAGCGCCGGCATCCTTTCAAACACCCCCTTCTCGATGCGGCTCCGCTGCGCGTCGTCGATCAACGGATCGTAGTCGTCGATGTCGAGCGGCTCGATCTCCTTGGGCGGCCCCAGCCCGGCCAGCACCTGATCGTCGCCGTGCGGCCGCAGGTAGACCTGCAGGTTGGGGTCGGCGATCACCGGGAAGCTCCCGCAGCCCGGCGGCCGTTGCAGGACCAGATCGGTCTCGCGGCTCCAGCGCAATGAGTAGTTCAGCCCCACCGTCAGCCCCAGCGCGCGCCCCCAGCCGCCCGCGGCGTTGACCGCCACCCCGGTTGCGATCGTCCCCTGATCGGTCTCGACGGCCGTCACCCGCCCTGCCTCGAAACCGATGCGCGTCGCCCGGACTCCTTCGTAAGCCCGCAGGCCCCAGTCCTTCGCGCGGCCCACCAGATTCGCCGTCGTCTTGACCGGATTGACGTATCCGGAAAGCGGCTCGTAGATCCCGAACAGCACGTCGTCGACGTTGAGCAGCGGCGCCAGCTCCTGGACCTGAGCGCGCGTAACCCGCTCCGCCAGCACCCCCGCCGGCCGCTCGATCGCCAGCAACTGCTCGCCCGTCGCAGCCGCCTTCTCCGCAAAGATGCAGCAATAGCCGGTGCGCCGGAACTCGCAGTCGCCCCCCAACTCCTGCTCGGCGTTCTCGAACATCTCCCGCGCCCGCAACGCCAGCCGCAAGGTCAGCGGATTGGAGTAGAACGTCCGTACGATCGCCGCCGAGTGGCCCGTGCTCACCGCCGCCAGCTTGCTCTTCTCCAGCAGCACCACCTTGCCGAATTGCTGCTTGGCCAGAAAATGGGCCGTGGCGGCTCCCATGATGCCGCCGCCGATCACGACGGCGTCCGCGCTCTTGTCCATTGCTCACTTCCTTTCCGCCGGCCGCCCCGATGAGGCCGCCGGCTCAGGAGGGGTGAAGTCGGGCCGGTAGCCCAGCTTCGCAAATCGTTGGAACAGTTCTTCGACACTCGACCCGAATAGAATCACGCCGCGGCGCTCTCTCGCCTCCCCCGGCGCCAAGTCCCCGAAAAACGGCGCCGAGTGCATGCAGTGGTGGCTGTCGGAGTTCTGCATCAGCCCGATGGCGTGCTCGTATCCGATGCCGACGGCCCCGCCGTCCCCATCAGCCTCGGCGGCAACCAGCGTGGCCACGGGGCGCGTGTCGCTGCGGCCCCAGAAGTATTCCCACGTCCGTACCCGCCGTGCCCGGTACCACAGTGGATCAAACACGTACAGCGCCCGGATGCGCTGTGTCCGATCGGTCTCCGACAAGCGCACCAGCCCGCCGGCCGTACGGATGAACGTGCGGGAGGCGTCGAGGTCGATGAATCGCTCGCTCTGATGCTGCAAGTCGCCGCCGTCGCTCCACACCTGTCTCAACGGCGCGGGGCCGAGATTCTTCAACCGCAGCGACAGATCGACCCTGTCGCTCGTGGCTCGCATCCGAGCCCGCAGAGCGATCCCCGGCTTGAGCGCAAAGCCTCGCAGATTCACCTTCTCCGAGGCCTCGCGAATCCACTCCCCGGAGGCCTGCCAGTCATAGGCAATCGCCCCGTCAGGCTCACTCCGCCAGTGTGCCGGGATCGGGTGCCAGACCAGATGGAAGAAGTCCGCGGTCCCGACCGCCTCGGGGAATTGGATCCTCCAGCTCGCCGCCAGCCCAGGGTGTGAGATCGTGACCCACTGGCTGGATTGCGTCTGCAGCACCGGGACGTCGGCTGCCAGCAGAGCAGGCGCAAGACAAACAGCGGCGAGCAGCCGCCTTAGCAGCCCGTGTTGAAACCCCGCGTAGCGCCGAGAGCGGCCCGCGTAGCACCGTGAACGACGCTGCGCCTGGCTGACAAGGCGCCACCATGGGGCATATTGGACATATTCGACCGAGGAACAACGCTGTTCAGCCGGGATGCATCGCCGCTTGCATGCAGCGGGGCTTTTGACACGGGCTGTTGGGCTAGCCGTCATCATGGACCCCCTGGCGCTGCGCTTGGTTGTGCTCCGCCCGCGCCGGGTTGCCACGGCGCACGAGACATTGTACACTGCCCGCTGATAACGAGCCGGAACAAGAAGAATATGGCACTGCATGCAGCCTTCGGGCGCACGTTGATCAATCCCCCCCGCATATCCCCGCCGGGGCCTGGATGGCCCGGAAGCTCGTTCGCGCAGCCGGAATCGATAGGGAGACTCGCTGCGGTGGCTACTGCCCGACCAGGGAACGGGACCCCCGAAGATGCCTGACTCCTACCGTTTGGGCATCGATGTCGGCGGAACCTTCACCGACGCGGTCTTGCTTTCCGAACACACGGGCGAACTGCACATCGCCAAGGTGCCTTCGACCCCCGAGGACCCCTCCGTCGGCTTTATCACAGCCCTCACTCGCGTAGTGGAAAAGACCAACCTCGATCCGGAAAGCATTGCCTATCTGGTGCACGGTACCACCGTCGCCACCAATGCGCTCATCGAAGCCAAAACGCCCAAGACCGCCTTTATCACCACCGCGGGCTTCGGTGACATGCTCGAAATCGCTCGCCAGGTCAGACCCTCGCTCTACGATGTGCACTTCACGAAGCCGCGGCCGCTGGTGCCCCGCAACTTGGCATATGAAGTCCAGGAAAGACTCGATGCCGGCGGCCATGTGCTGATTCCTTTTGATGCCGCCTCGGTGATCGAGATCGCCAGGCAACTCCAAAAAGAAGCCGTCAGTTCCGTTGCCGTCTGCTTGCTCCATTCCTACCTCAATCCCGATCATGAACGACGCGTCCGGGATATCCTGCTGGAGCACATTCCCGGGCTTGTCGTCTCGCTTTCTTCAGATGTTCTGCCCGAGTTCCGCGAGTATTTTCGGGCCAGCACTACTGTCGTGAACGCCTGTTTGCGCCCGGTCGTTGCCTCCTACCTCAATGGCATCGCGAGCGAACTGACAAACCGGCGGATGCAGTCGGAACTCTTGGTGATGCAATCCAACGGCGGTGTTCTGAGCTTCGATACGGCCGCGGAAAAACCGGTCTACATGGTCGAATCCGGACCGGCGGCGGGTGTCATCGCGGCGAACTTTGTCGCCCGCGCCCTGGGGCGCCGGGATTTGATCTCACTCGACATGGGCGGGACTACCACCAAGACGGGACTCATCCTCGATGGCCAGCCGAAGGTGACCAAGGAGTATGAGGTGGGCAGCGAGGCGCTTCCCGGAGTCGGTCAGTTGCGGGGAAACGGCTATCCGATTCGCATCCCGGTCATTGATCTGGTCGAGATTGGCGCCGGCGGCGGCAGCATCGCCTGGGTCGACTCGGGTGGCATTCTGCGGGTAGGACCGCGCAGCGCCGGCGCCGACCCGGGTCCGATCTGCTACGGACAGGGCGGACAGCAACCCACCATCACCGACGCCAACCTGGTTCTGGGGCGCATCAACCCTCACTACTTTCTCGGTGGAGAGATGGAACTTGACGCGGACGCGGCCCATGCGGCGCTGGAGAGTTGTGGCAAGCCCTTGGGACTGGACGCGATGGCGACGGCCAACGGCGTCGTGGAAATCGCGAACGCCGCCATGATCAACGCGTTGCGGCTGGTCTCCGTTCGCCGTGGTTACGATCCGCGTGATCTGGCGATGGTGGCGTTCGGCGGCGCCGCCCCGCTGCATGCCAATCGCCTGCTGGCGGAGATGAAGATCCCGCTGTTGGTGATCCCCCCCAGTCCCGGTACGACCTCGGCGCTCGGACTGCTGGTCAGTGATCTCAAGCATGTCTATTCGCACACCTTCCTCATCACGCCCGACAACCTCGATCTGGAAGAAATCAGCAGCACCTTCACGGCGCTGCAGGACGCAGGGAAGTGCACCTTGGCCCAAGAAGGCATCCTTCCTGAGAAGATGCGCTTCCAGCGGGAGGTGGAAGCGCGCTATGTAGGTCAGTCTCATGAGATACCGATTCCCTGGCCGGACGGACCGCTGAGCCGGAGCACGGTTGATGCCGTCATCGCCGGCTTCCATCAGGAACATGAACGTGCCTATGGGCATGGCTATCCCGAAGAGAGCGTCGAGTTTGTCAACTTCCGGGTGACTGCGACCGGCCTGCTCACTCGTCCGAAACTCCGTGAACTCTCCAGCCGGTCCAGCAATACGGAAGATGCCCTGCGCGAGGTGCGGCAAGTATTCTTCGCCGAAACCAAGGACTTGCAACAGACAGCGGTCTATGACCGCTATCGCTTGAGCCCCGGCCACACCTTCCCTGGCCCTGCGATTGTCGAGGAGATCGATTCCACCTCGTTGATCCATCCCGGCTTTCGAGCCCAGGTCGACCGCTACGGCAATCTGCTGGTGACCGCGGCGGTCTGAGACGGCCGCCGCGCGTACTTTCGCCACGCCAGATGGCGATAAAGGCTGCTAAACCTTGTTCAGCCAGTGACGGTACTGCGCCAGTTCCCCGTGCACCACCTTGAGATAGGATTTGCGGATGGCGGTGGTCATTTCCCCGGGTTTTCCTTTGCTGATCTGATGCCGGTCCATGGAGAGAACGGGAGTGACCTCCAGGCCGCTTCCGCAAATGAAAAGCTCGTCGGCGAGATACAGCTCCGTCCGATCGATGTCCCGCTCTGCAACGTCCACGCCTTGCTCGTTCCGGAACAACACCATCAGGGTGTCGCGGGTGATGCTTTCGAGGATGTCATTGGTGACCTTGGGAGTAGAGACGCGTCCGCCCTTGACCATGAAAACGCATCCCCGGGGCTCCTCGGAGACCTTTCCGAAGCTGTTCAGCACGATGGCCCCGTCATAGCCATCCTCGCGGGCCTGAAGCAGGGCTAATCGGCCGTTTTGGTAATTGGCGGCGCATTTGACTCTCGGTGGCAGCGAACTGTCACTGATACGCTGCCAGGAGCTGACGCAAACGTGAATGCCGGCCTCGTCTTCAGAAAACCACCGTCCCTTGGGAATGGCGACCACCGAATGGCTGACGGGCCCGGTTCCGAACATCTCCCCAGGGCCATCGACATAGACCATCTGGCGGATGTGCGCATCCTGGCGAATCTCGTTCGCCTCAAGGACCCTTAGCACCGCACTGCTGTAGTCCTTGGCCGTCAGTCGGGTATCCATTCGCATGATTCTGACGGAGTTCTCCAGACGCCGTGCATGGTCCCCGAGTCTGAAGACGAATAGCTGTTCCTCCGTCTCGTTCCAGTAAGCTCGAATGCCCTCGAAGACCATTGCCGCGTACTTGAAGGCAACCGTGTCGAGCTGCACCTTCGTCTGGTCTTTGGGAATCAGGTCATCATTGTGAAGGGCCTTCATGGAGGGCCTTGCCGGTGGCTCAGAGCCCTGTCCGTTCGGCCGCCGGCGCTGAAACGAGAGTGGGGACGGCGAGGACGAGCATGATACCAGATCGTCTCACAAGCGGTGTTCGGTCACTCATTCGTCAGACGTCAGGAGGTTTACTGTCCCTATATAGCCTTGGAATTTCTTCCCTCAGGCAATCGATCGCAAAGCCGAGCTCCTCATCACTGACACTGCCATGCGTGACAAACCGTAGTCGTCCGTCTTCCAGGAGATGAACCAGGATTCCCCTTTCCTGCAGACGCTCGCATGCGGCCGCCCCGTTCAAGTTCTCCGCCAAGTTGGCAATGACGATATTGGTCACGACGCGCTCCGGATCCACCATGACACCGTGGATTTTCGAAAGAGCCTCGGACAGTCTCCTCGCTTTCCGATGATCGTCCCTCAACCGAACGGGAAAATCTTTCAATCCATGGAGGCCGGCGGCGGCCAGGATGCCTGGTTGATGGATCGCACCGCCCAGTAGCTTTCGCACGCTGCGGGCACTCTCGATCCACCCGGCCGGGCCGGCAACGACAGCTCCTGCCGGGGCGCCCAATCCCTTCGCGAAGTCGATCATCACCGAGTCGAACCCTGCGGACAGCGTAGCCAGGGAAAGCCCGCTGGCCACCGACGCGTTCATCAGCCGGGCGCCGTCCAGGTGAGTCTTCAATCCGAGTTCGTGGGCACGGGCGCAAAGATCCCCCACGAGCTCGTTGTCGAGGACCGTGCCTCCGCGGAGGTTGTGGGTGTTTTCCAGGCAGATCAGGCGTGTCTGTGAGCGGCTGTACACCCGCGGCCGTATTCTCGCTCGTAGGTCTCCCCAGCACAGCATGCCATCCTGATCTCCGGGTATCGGCCGCGCCAACAGACCGCAGACGGCCGATAACCCGGCCATCTCCGCGTTGTAAAGGTGGCTGTGCTCTTCAAGGATCATCTCCTCACCCGGCTGAGTATGAACCTTCACCGCGACGAGGTTGCCCATCGTTCCCGTCGGAACGAACAGCGCAGCCTCTTTGCCCAGTAGTTCCGCAGTCCGTTCCTCCAGTTGATTGACGGTCGGGTCTTCGTGCAGCCCGTCTTCGCCGACTTCTGCGCCAGCCATTGCCTGACGCATGGCGGGTGAGGGATTTGTTGCCGTATCGCTGCGCAGGTCAATCGGCCTGTTCTTGCGCGGATCGTATTCCATATCGCTTTGTTCTCATTCTCAGAGCCGTCTCATGGAAACGCAAAGCCGGCGCCGTTGATCGTCCGCTTGCAGCTCGGATAGGGAAGAGAGTCGGACCTCAAGGGCTGGCCGGGATCACGGGCAGCAGGATGTGCGAGGCGCGTTCGGCGTTGTGATAGATCGTTTGCTGGGCAACTACGATCTCGGGATCGATTCCCAACTTGCCGCCGTTGTTGAGGTTCCTGTTCGACTTGGGGAAGTTGCTGCTGGACACTTCGATGCGAATGCGGTGCCCCGGCAAGAACATATGGCTGATCACCCCGATCTCCACAAAAAACTCATACGCCTCTCCCGGGTTCATCAGGAGCGGGTTCTCGTATTGTCCGGGTGAGGGCAGAGCCGTTCGAATCGCCCGGGGTTCCCGAAAGCGTGCGCGCAGTATGCCGTCGCACAGGTTGATGGCTCTGCCATCCGGAAAGACATCCAACAGCTTCACCGTCCAATCGGTGTCCACTGCCGAACTGCTCGCGTGGAGGATGGCCTGGACGGGTCCGGTGATCTCCAGCCCCGCGTCCAGTGGCTCGGTCGTGTAGACCAGCACATCATCCCTGCGCTCGATTGGCCGATGGTCCAGTGGATAGATCTGCCCGTTGGGCTCCAGTCCAAGCGAAGGTACTGGGTCGGACGGATCGTACGTATAGGAATCAGGAGGCTGATCCGGCGCAGGCTTTTCCTTCTTCAGTTCTCCATCGCCGAACAACGAGTTGGCCCGGCCTCCGCTATGCAGGTAATAGGGGGTCCACCTCGTATCCGGCAGCGGCCACTTCTCGGCGGTCCGCCACTGGTTCTTGCCCATCACGAACAGCTTCAATGGCGGCATGTCCTCAGCGCCGTTCTTGATTCCTTTCAGCCAGCGATCCATCCAACGGAGCCACAATTCATAAAGATCCATTACCGACCGTTCGCCAAAATCGAGCACTCCGTATTTCTGTTGCGGCTTGTCGGTATGGACCCAGGGGCCGACGACTACTTTCTGCAGCCTGCGGGCGCGTTCGGTTCCATCTTTTTCGATTCCCTCGTAGTTGGCGAACAGGGAGCGGGCATGCCAGTCGAGCCAACCGCAGATCTGTAAGATCGGCAAGTCCATCTTTTGAAACTTCCCGTAGTTGCTGATCTTCTTCCAGTAGTCGTCGTAGGAAGAATGGCGAACCCAATCGCGATAGAAATCGATCTCACGGCCGGTGGCGGCCTTGTCCGCCTCGATAATCGGCAGATGATTGAACAGCGCTTCCGGGTCGTAAGGGATATAGGTTTGCATCGACCGGCTGCTGGTGCGGATGGACCACGGCAGGTTGATGAAATGCGTGAAGACGCCACCGAAATAGTTCATGCCGTAGATGTAGAAGTCCGCGGACGCCATCTGAGGAATGATGGCTTTCAAGTAAGGCGAGCCGGTGGGAGCCGCCAGCCACTGCACCAGCCCCATGTACGACATGCCGTTCATTCCGACGTTGCCGTTGGACCAAGGCTGGGTTCCACACCAATCGAGGCTGTCGCGCCCGTCGTCGATTTCGTTGAACCAGGGATACCATTTGCCCTCGGAGTCATAGCGGCCGCGGCAATCCTGCAAGACGTAGGCATATCCGCGCCTGGCAAAGTAGAGAGCGCGGTTGACGTACCACTCGCCGCTGTTGTCGTAAGGGATTCGTTCGAGGATGACCGGCCACTCGCCCTCTTGCTTTGGAAGGTACACATCCGCCGACAGCCTTACTCCGTCACGCATCGGTACCTTTTGATCGATCAAGGTCGCGGCTTCATGCTCTTCCTTCGACAGCATGCCCCTCCAATCTTCCGTTTCGCCGAACAGAAAGCTGCTCCAGGCCAGCAGCAGAAGCGTCGCAAGCCTGCCTTTCACGCCGCGCGGCGAGATGAAGTGCGTGCGAGGGCCGCTTGGCGAGCCCAGGCGTACTTGACAGTACGTCGAGCACGGTAAGCAAGCGTTGCGAAGGGAAAGCGAAGTCATGGCGGTCGTATCGCCTGCTTCGGCCGCCGGGTGGCGAGAAAGGCGGGCCGGCATCGCCCTTGATTTCCCAATCATCGCGGACCTCGTGAACTTGAACTCGCGGTTGCTAAAGACGCTCAAGATTATCCGCCACCGGTCAAGATCGTGTAAAGAAGGACTCCGTCCCGGACAGGAAGCGGAAGTCCGAGACTTTCTCGCTGGTATAGTGTCAGGTCATGTTGTGGTCGCGCCGCAACTTGTTGGCGCTTCTGGGAGCACCGGCAACCCGGCTATGGTCGCAAGGGGTGGCCACACGAGGTGTCAGAGCGCTCCCGCGCGGCAAACCCTCCGGCCTTCCCTTCCATGCAAGCTTTGTCGATGTTGCGGATAAAGCCGGCCTTCGTTCGCCGGTCATTTACGGTCCTGTTGACCGCAAGGACTATATTCTCGAAACCATCGGATGCGGGGCCGCCTTCTTGGACTACGACAACGACGGCTGGCTCGATATCTTTCTTTTGAGCGGTACTCGCCTTGCCGGTGATCCTGAAGGAGTCACGAATCGGCTCTATAAGAACAACCGGGACGGCACCTTCACTGACGTAACTCGCGAGGCGGGATTAACTCGGACGGGCTGGGCCTCTTCCGTTTGCGTCGGAGACTACGATAACAACGGGCATGAGGACTTGTTTGTCACCTACTGGGGTCAGAACGTACTGTATCGCAATAACGGCGACGGCACTTTCACCAATGTCACCAGAGAGGCGGGGCTGTGGAGGGAAGAGATGCGCTGGGGTGCCGGCTGCACTTTCATCGACTACGATCGCGACGGGTTCCTCGACCTTTTTGTGTCCAACTACCTGGTCTTTGACATCGAGAACGTTCCGAAACCGGGTGAGGGAGGAACCTGCAACTGGAAAGGGATACCTGTGAACTGCGGGCCGCGCGGCCTTCCGCCCGGCAGGCATCTTCTCTACCACAACAACGGAGACGGCACGTTTACGGATGTAAGCGAAGATTCCGGAGTCGCCGCGGCTGAAGGGGGGTACGGCATGACCGCCGTGGCCGCCGATCTCGACAGCGACGGATGGACCGACATCTATGTCGCCTGTGACTCCACCCCCAGTTTCTTTTTTCGCAACAACCATAACGGCACTTTTTCCGAGGAAGGGATGGAACGTGGAGTCGCCCTCAATGAAGATGGCATGGAGCAGGCCGGGATGGGTCTGGCTGTAGGCGACTACAATTCGGATGGCAACCTCGACATCTTCAAGACACACTTCGCCGACGACACGAACATCCTTTATCGCAACGACGGCCGAGCGAATTTCGACGACGTCACGATAAGAGCGGGTCTTGGTGTCGAGGTCCGTTTCACCGGCTGGGGCGCGGGGATCGTCGATCTGGATAACAACGGTCTGCCGGACATCTTCTTTGTGACCGGCAGCGTCTATCCCGAAGTGGAAAAGGTGCTGCCGAACTATCCCCACAAGACGCCCCGCGTGATCTTCCGCAATCTGGGCGGCGGGAAGTTCGAAGAACTGATGGATCTGGGCGGGCCGGCGATTCCGGAGGTGCATAACAGTCGAGGATGTGCATTTGGAGACTTCGACAATGACGGTGACATCGACGTCCTGATCGTGAACCTCAATGAACCTCCATCGCTGCTACGCAACGACGTCGAGAGCGGCCATCATTGGTTGAAGGTCAAGCTGATCGGCGTGAAGTCCAACCGCAGCGCCATCGGGGCAACGGTCATCGCCCGCTACGGTGAGCGGATGCAAGCCCAGGCCGTGACGAGCCAAACCAGCTTCTATTCCGCAAACGACAGCCGCCTGCATTTCGGCCTAGGGCGGGAATCAAAGGCCGACTTGGAAATTCGATGGCCGAACGGTGCGATCGAGAAGGTTCCCGGAGTCGGCGCAGACCAGCTCGTCATCCTCAAGGAGGGTTCCGGTGTCTTCCAGAAACGGAGCCTGGGAAACGTTGCTGTCGGCACAGTGCCTGCTTAGGAACGCCCTGCAAGCGGGACCGCCACGGCTTCACTGTATTTGGTCCGTTCGATGGCATCCATCAGACTCTTCCGGATAAGCCCGCACAACTCGTCGATATCCGACTCCTCCACGAGGAGCGCGGGCGAGACCGCGAACCATGTGGGATCGATGCGCATGATGAGGCCATTCTCGAGCGCCGTACGTTTCAGCGCCAGTCCGAGTTCGGGATAAGGCTCCATCGTGCGGGTATCTTTCACCAGTTCCACCCCGCGCAGCAATCCTTTGCCGCGGACCTCTCGGACAACACCCAACTCTTCGAGGCCCTGGAGCTTGAGGGCAAGGTACTCTCCCAGAGCAGCGGCCCTGCGATCAAGCTGCTTGTCGACAATCTCGTCAATCACGGCAATACCCACCGCGCAAGCCAGGGGGTTACCCGCATAGGTGTGTCCATGCGCGAAGTGAACATCCTCCTCGGCGGCCCCCTCGAATGCCTCCGCCATGTCCTCGCGAACAATCATGGCTCCCAGTGGAATGGCTCCGCTTGAAAGCCCCTTGCCGCCGCAGATGATGTCCGGAGTGACTTCGTAGGTCTGCGCCGCGAACATCGATCCCGTCTTGCCGTAGCCGGTGATGATCTCGTCGAAGATCAGCGCGACGTCGTAGCGGTCGCAGATCTCTCGAATGATCTGAAAATACTCGCGCGTCGGAGTGATCACGCCGCCGGTGTTGCTGACCGGTTCCAGAATGACGCCGGCAACCGTGTACGGATCTTCGTGGACGATGACGTCTTCGATGGTTTGGGCGCTGAAGCGATTGCACTCCTCCCAGGTGGAAAAACGATCGCGGTAGAAAGTCGGCGGGAACACCTTCAAGAAGCCGCTCATTTGCGGCTCGAAGCGGCTCTTGCGGTTGCCCGTCCCACTGGCCGACATGGCGCCGAACGTGGCCCCGTGATAGGAGAAGTACCTGCTGATGAACTTGTACTTGCCAGGCCGCCCGGTCTGTTTGAAGTATTGCCTCGTAAACTTGATGGCGGCCTCGATCGACTCTGACCCCCCGCTGAACGGTTTGATGTAGTTCAGGTTTCCCGGTGTGATGCTGCCCAGCTTCTCTACGAAATCCAACGTGACATCGGCTGTCCCATGCATGGGAGGCGCGAAACTGAGCTGGCGCATCTGCCGCTCCATGGCCTCCATGATGCGCGGGTGCCCATGCCCCAGCGTGGCGACGAAAATGCCCCCGATACCGTCAAAGTACCGCTTCCCCTCCACATCCCAGTAATACAACCCCTCCGCCTTGTTCATGATGAGCGGATTCTTGAGAAACTCCGAGGTCGCTTGATAGTCCAGAAAAGTCCGTCGCAGCAGCTTTTCCTGTCGTGTATTCGTCCTCATGGTCTCTTTCCTCACATGAATGAAACGCCGCCCGGCCCACCCGAACCGTCTTCATTCGTTGACAATTTCGGGTTTCGTTCCGGAATGGATTCTTCGTGAGAAGTGGTCCGCGCCATCATATCGCTCACCAGTCTAACCCAAGGTTCCATCTTCCTGCGAAAAGCCGCGATTCCCGAGGGAGGAGTTTCTATACTATGGCCGGTAGCCGTTGTCTTTGCTTGTCTCGAAGAGATAAGTCCACTGAGCCGCGACAGGAAGCAAAAGCCGATGAGAGGTTCGCAGCGATGAAAACGAGAAGGGAGTTCCTCAGTACGTCTTCTGCCGCAGTAGCCGCGGCGCCCCTCCAGGCGGGACGGGCCGCTTCCTCGCAATCCCCGTCATCTTCCGGAAAGAGAATCCGCCTGGCCGTGGTCGGCGGTGGTTTCGGCGCCACCTTTCTTTGGCACGAGCACCCGCATTGCGAAGTCGTCGCTGTGACCGACCTGCATGAAGCGCGCCGTGACCGCCTGCGCAAGCAATACCGTTGCGACAACGCCTACAACTCCTTCGAAGAGCTGTTGAGTCGGCGTCGTGACCTGGATGCGGTGGCGATCTTCAGCGACGCGCCGTCTCATGTGAAACACGTTGAGATGAGCTTCGAGCGCGGCCTGCATGTTTGCTGCGCCGTGCCCGCCTGCCATACGCTCGAGGATGCCGGGAAACTGAAAGACATGAAGGAGAAGACCGGACTCCGCTACATGATGGCCGAGTCGAGCTATTACCGCGGAGGTTGCATCTACGCCCGCGAGCGGTTTCGCAATGGTGATTTCGGAGAACTTTTCTACAGCGAAATCGAGTACTACCATGACCTCAACATAGAGAAATACCTCTCGAACAGGAAGTCGCTGTATTGGAATCCGGACGGCTCGGCCAGTTGGCGTCAGGGATGGCAGCCGATGCACTACCCCACCCATTCGCTCGCCTACCTGGTTGGGGTGAGCGGCGAGCGGATCAGCAAGGTTGCCTGTCTGGGTTGGGCCGACCAACAGTTGCTCGCCAAGCTCGAAGCCCGATCCTCCGGCAAGACGTTCTTTAACCAGGTGGCGCTGATGGAGACAGACCGGGATCACATGGTTCGTTGCAATGAGTTCCGGGTGGCGGCCACGGACGGCATCTGGGTCCGGGCGCAGTGGTTCGGCGACCAGGCTTCGTTCTACATGGCCAAGCGGGGCTACCATGGCGACGTATGGCATCCTCGATTTGGCAAGCCGGAGACGATTCAGCTTCCCGAATACTGGAAAAGCGACCAGCTCACCGTGCAGTCCGGCGGCCACGGCGGCAGCGCCGGCTTTATCTGTTCGGAATTCATCAACGCTCTCGTCGAAGACCGTGAGCCAGAAATCGACCTCTATGAATCCTTGGCCATGACCGTACCCGGGATCGTCGCCCACCTCTCGGCCCTCAAGGGAGGTGAGCAGTTGAAGGTGCCCGCGTTTGAAAGGCCGGCTTGAAGTCACGGCGCCCAAGTGAGTCTGCCGGCGCCCAGTCAATCGTCTGTCTTCATCCCTTGCCGCACGGCAACGTTTTGCAGGGACGAGGTTTGAACCTGCATGTCTCGCCACGCGGCGAGAAGAAGTGCCTGCCTGCTGCAGGCTGGCGTGAGAGGCCGTCAGGACAAGGCGCGAGCCGGCCGGAGGAAAAAGGCGCGCAGCTTGGCGCCACAACATGGCCTTTGAGATTTTTCACGAATCACGAGTCACGAAACACGAATCACGGCCTTTCATCGCGGCGTGATGTAGGGGGCCTTTTGCAACCGCTTCTCCTCCAGTTCGGCTGTTTCGAGCTGGTTGAACCTGGCGAGGGCCTGCTTGGCCGTCTCGGTCCGCCCAGTGGCTTGGTAGAATCTTGCGAACAAGTAATAGACCCGCTTGTTTTCCGGAGCCAACCGCTCTGCGGTCTTCAGTTGGGCCAGAGCATCGTCGAAACGCTGTAGCTCCAAATTGACTTGTGCGAGCTTCAGTCGGACTTCGACATCATCCGGCTTCTTCTCGCTAAAGCGTTCGAGGAAGAGAATGGCCTCCTCCCCCTTCCCCTCATCAGCAAGAAGATGCCCCATGCTCAGGTTCGCCAGCGCATGCTCGGGATCCAGTTTCAGCGCCCTTTCGAGGGACTGTTTCGCCGCATCGGAATCCCCGAGCAACTGCCGGGCGTAGCCGGTCCGGAAGTGGGCGCGGGCGGAGTCGGAACTCAACTCCACGGCGAGATGGAACTGCTGCAAGGCGTCCTGGAACCTCGAGCGGTTCCAATAGGCTTCACCGAGCAACAGGCGAAACAGGGTGTTCTTCGGTTCGGCATTTGCCTTTTCAGAGAACGTCTCGATCGCCTTGTCGAAACGGCCGTTTGCAGCAAGCGCCTTGGCGAGATTCTCCCAGGCTTCTGGAACGGGATTCAGTTCAACCGCCTGGGAAAGCACCTCCACCGCCCGGGCGTTATTCGTCTTCAGGTAGGCTTCGCCCAGCAGCTGAGCCAACCCGTAGGAAGGCGGGAGCAGCTCATAGGCCTTTTCCAGCTCTACAAGAGCTTCGTGGTCACGTTGAGCTTGAGAGTAAACAGCCGCTTGCTTGAGGTGGGCCATGCCTTTTTGGTAACTCTCGCTGAGTGGAAGGTTCTGCGCCTGAACAACAGCGCTCGAGACGGCGAGAAACCAAAGAAGCAACCAGTTCATTAGGGTTTTGGCTCGGAACCCGGAAACCGGCCCGCGCCCTCCTTCACTGTCAAGAATTGATCTGCGCTCACTTCTTCAAGCCGATCCACGGTTCCGGACGGCCACAGGATCTCCACTAGATCGGCCTTGGCTTGACTGCCCAGGCCGAAAAAGATCCTGCGATCAGAACTGGATAAGTAACTGGTTCCGCCGATCGCTTGAGCGTACTGGGCGCGGCCTCCCGCTACGACCGTGATGCGCGACCCGATGCCGCCCCGGTTGCTCGTCACCCCTTGCAGTGAAAGCGCCAGCCAATGGTTGCCTTCGGCCCGATCGTTTCGAACCAGTTCACCTGGTTGACCATTGTTGGAAACAAGCACGTCCAGATCACCGTCGTTGTCGTAGTCCCCCAGCGCCAAGCCCCGCCCCACGCTCGGTTTGGCAAAGAAGGCCCCCTGTGTCTCGCTGACGTCACGGAACTTTCCCTGAACATTGCGGAACAGCATCTTCTTCTCAGCGTATTGCACCGCCGGCCGGTAGTAGCTGACGTTGTCAAGCACATGCCCGTTGACAATCAGCAGATCCTGCCAGCCGTCAAGATCGAAATCGAAAAAACGAGTGCCGAAGCCGCTGTTGAGGACGGCCTTGCGTCCTATTCCCGAAATCAGCGTTGCGTCGACAAAGTCCATCTCGCCTCGATTCTGATACAGGCGGTCCAGCTCGAAGTCGAGATGGGTGACGAAGATGTCGAGTAGGCCGTCCCCATTGAAGTCGCCCGCGTCAACGCCCATTCCCGCCTCCGCGACTCCGTCCTGACTGTAGCCGGTGCCAGACAGCAGTGTCACGTCTTCGAACGTCCCGTCTTGTTTGTTGAGATAGAGCAGGTTTCGAATCGAGTCGTTGGCGATGAAAAAATCTACCCAGCCGTCGTTGTTGAAATCGGCTGCAACGATGCCCAGGGCCTTTGCTTTCTGACCCGTGATACCGGCCGATTCGCTCACGTCGGCGAATGTGCCGTCGCCATGGTTGCGGTAGAGCGTCGGGTAGGCTCCGTCATAGTTTTGTGGGTGGCAATACATCCGGGCCCCCGCCTGCCGCTCTCCGCAGTAGACATTGCCGGCGTACTCGTAATCGAGATAGTTGGTGACGATCAGGTCAAGGTGGCCGTCGTTGTCGTAGTCGAACCAGGCGGCGGCGGTGCCCCAGTTTCCCTCGTTCGCCACACCGGCCCGTTTGGTGACGTCCGCGAAGGTCCCATCGCGATGGTTGTGATACAGCGTGGACGAGCCGTAACCGCTGATGTACAAGTCCGGGTAGCCGTCATTGTCGAAGTCTCCCGTGAAGGCTCCCATTCCGAAGCCCCGATTGGATGCTACGCCCGCCTGTCCGGTCACTTCCGTGAACGTCCCGTCGCCATCGGACCGATAGAGGGCATTTTCCGGCACGGTCTCGGGCTGATATGCGGGCGTCCCGCCGCCGTTCACGAAAAAAACGTCCAACCGGCCGTCCTGGTCGTAGTCGAAGAACGCACAACCGGAACCCATCGTCTCAACCAGGTACTTTTCTTCCGATCTTGCGTTGTCGTGGACGAACCGAATGCCCGCTTCGCCGGTGACATCGGTAAACCCCGCTCCGATCACACAGGCCGGCGCGGCCAACAGAAGGCCGGCCCGGCAAAGCCAAAGGCCCGCGGACGGTCGCTTGGAAAGCTCCTTCGGCCCCGTCTTCCTCACCTGGGGCAGTCTACTCTGACCTCGCCAATCGATTCAACTCGGCGACAGGCGCTCACGAGCCCGCATCCGCCGATGCGGCGACAGCCTGCCGCACCTGCCGAAGTCCACAACGATTAGCATTCCTGCCTCCTGGCAGCCAGGAAACTGGCTCTCTCTCCTTCCTTCAGGGGACATTTCTATCGAGGCTGTCGGCGCAAAGTGAGAACTTCCACTGATGAGCCAAGTAGAAGCGAAGGGGAAAATTCCCCTTCGGCTTTTGGTGCTGAAGCTCTTCAGTCTTTTTTTCCGCCCCGGCCAGCCTGGCATGAGGACAGCGAGGCCGGAATCCTGGCCCTGGCAAGGAAAAAAGAGGAGAAAACATCGAGCAGGTGAGATCACGCCCATGAGTCTCCGACGAAGGCTGCACTTCTTCCCCAGGCGACGAGGCGAAGTCCGTGCACATCACGAATCAGGGCTTTCACTAGCCACTGGTCACTAGCCACTGCTTTTAAGCTTTTCACGAATCACGTCTTTTTAGTACCTCTTGGTACTGAAGCCCTTC
>JAPOOG010000051.1 GCA_026713545.1 Bryobacterales bacterium | reverse complement strand
TGCTCGACGCCGACGATTTGGAACAGGCGCTCGAGCTCCAAAGGGAACGCGGCGACAAGATAGGCAAGATCCTCGTGGATCTCGGGTTCGTCAATCCTCGTGACGTCCTGGCGACTCTCTCCGAGCAGCTTCAGATTCCTCTATTGGCGGCGGATGACTTCCCACCCGTTCTCCCCGAGGTCGAGCGCATCACGCCGAAGTACATGCGGCAGTTCCTGTTCTTGCCGATTCGAGTCGACGACTCCACGCTCACTGTGGCGATGGCGGATCCGCTGGACTTCGAGACGGTAGCGACACTGCGTCAGTTCAGCGGACTTAATGTCAAGGGTGTTCTAGCCGCCGAGCAGGAGATCCTCGATGCAATCGACAAGTATTTCGGCGAGCAGGAACAGGAGGGCGACAGCGAATACGGCGCGGGGGACGACTCCGACACGGCCCAGATCGAGCATCTGCGTGACATGGCGAGTGAGGCGCCGGTCATCCGCCTTGTCAACGGCATGATCTCACGGGCGCTTGAGTTGCGAGCGAGCGATATCCATCTGGAACCCTTCGAGAAGGATTTCCGGGTGCGCTTCCGGGTTGACGGCGTATTGCATGACCAGGAGGCGCCTCAGCGGGAGCTGCGGGCGGCCGTTATTTCGCGCATCAAGCTCATGGCGCATCTTAACATCGCCGAACGGCGACTGCCGCAGGACGGCCGCATCAAGATCAAGGCCCTCGGCCACGAAGTCGATCTTCGGGTCTCGACCCTACCGATGCTCTATGGCGAGAGCGTTGTGATGCGCCTGCTCGACCGCAGCGCCGGAGATTTCTACGACCTAGACAAGTTGGGCTTTGACGATCTCATGCTTCATCGCATGGAACACTTCACGAAGCTGCCGCACGGCATTTTCCTGGTGACCGGGCCGACCGGCAGCGGGAAGTCAACAACCCTCTATTCAGCGCTGAAACTCATCAACGGACCGCAGAAGAAGATCATCACGATCGAAGACCCGGTTGAGTATCAGATGAACGGGATCAACCAGATTCATGTGAATCCGCAGATTGGTCTGACGTTCGCTGTGGGTCTGCGGCATATCGTGCGCCAGGATCCGGACGTGATCATGGTCGGGGAGATCCGCGACCGTGAGACCGCCGACATGAGCATCCGCTCGGCGCTCACCGGACACTTCGTCTATTCGACTCTGCACACCAACGATGCACCGAGCGCGATCACGCGCCTTACGGATATGGGTCTGGAGAATTACTTGTTGACGTCGTCGCTGGTAGCGGTGCTGGCGCAGCGTTTGGTGCGCAAAATCTGCAGACACTGCAAGACCGAAGACGGCCTTGTTGATACGCCAACCGGCAAACAGATCCGAACGTGGCGAGGTGCGGGCTGTGAACAGTGCATCGGTACGGGCTACAGTGGCCGCGTGGGTATCTTCGAGTTGATGGAAATGAACGAAGAGTTACGGAGGCTCATCATGCGCAACGAGGATGCATCGGTTCTCACCGACTCCGCGCGACGCAACGGCATGAGGAATCTTCGTGAAGACGGCTGGGAGAAGATCGCACGCGGAGTGACGACGGTCGAGGAAGTTCTGAGGGTGACGCAGGAGTTCTAGGTGCGGCCCCCCGTGATTCATGAACCGAAGTGATCTTTTGCCTCTCAAGAACTTTGCTGCGTCGGGCAATGGAGTCGAAGCATGGAACAGGCGCTCGACGGACGACATCTTTCGGCATCTCTCATTCGCAACCGGCTCCTACGATGAACGGTGTTTCTTCCTGATCCTGACAACAGTCCTCGGATACGGTTCGCGGGAAGAAATCGCCGAACCAGACTCAGGAGCCGACTGGAAAGGAGCCATGACCGTCGCCTTGGAGAGGCCGCCTAAGAAACGCCGGAAAGGTTAGCTGCCGTCCATTTCGCAACACGAAAAACGAATCACGATGTCAACTTTCTTCTACAGAGCTCTTGCTCCGGACGGCAAAGTTCAAACCGGGACTTTGTCCAGTGAAGACGGGCGGCTGGCGGCTAGGGAACTGCAGCGGCAAGGGCTGACGCCGGTTTACGTCGGAACCGCTAAGCCCTCGAACTGGTCTTTCACTCTGCCGAAGTGGGGTGGGAGGCATCTGCAGGACGTCCTTCAATTTACCGAGGGAACGGCCACGCTGCTCAATGCGGGAGTGCCGATCGACCGCGGACTCTCGATCGTTGGCGAAATGACGGAACGTCCGGAATTTCGAACGATCGTAGGTGAGATATTACGCTCGATTCGATCCGGAAAGTCTTTTGCGGAAAGCTTGGCCGAGCATGAGGAGTACTTTTCCGAACTCTACGTGAGCATGATTCGGGCGGGTGAGGTAAGCGGCAGCCTGGCCCTCGTGATGGATCGGCTCGCGGCCTTCGAACGTGCCCGTGACGAGCTGCGCCGCTACATCATCTCGTCTCTGACGTACCCGGCTCTGTTGATCCTTGTTGCGAGCGGCTCGATTTTCGTCATTCTTCGTTACGTCGTGCCGCGGTTCGCAGCGGCTTTTCAATCGTCGTCGATTGAGATGCCGTTGCCGATGCAGGTCCTGATGACTGTCAGCGAAGGCATCAAGACTTACGGCATTCCAGGGATTCTACTCTTTCTCCTGGCGATGGTCGGCCTTCGAATTTACATCAAGAACCCGCAAGGCCGGCTCAAGTGGGACCGCTTGAAGCTGCGTGTTCCTTTGTTTGGAGAAGCCCTGCGAAAGGCCGATACGGCGCGTTTCGCGAGGGCGATGGCGACACTGATGGGCAACGGCGTACCGCTTGTTCAGTCGCTGACGATCACTCGGGGTGTGCTGGGCAACCGCATCCTGGCTGGAGCTCTGGATGTGATCGGCCAAGGCGTCAAACGCGGTGAGGGCCTTTCGACGCCTTTCAAGAAAACAGGGGTGTTCCCGGCGCTGGCGGGCCACCTGCTTACCGTAGGAGAGGAAACCGGCCATCTCGATCGCATGTTCGACCGGATGGCTGACATCTACGACAAGGACGCGCGCGAGGCAGTCAAGCGCTTCACGGCCTTGTTCGAGCCGATCGTCATCCTTATCATGGGAATTATCGTGGGCGCAATGATTCTCAGCATCATGTTGGCGATCACCAGCATCAATCAGATAGGGCTATGACCATGAAAAACATCAAGCAGAAGAAAGCGCGGCGGCGGCGCCTTGCCGGCAACGTGGGCATCACCTTGATCGAGATGCTCGTCGTCGTGACGATTATCGCTCTGTTCTCATCGATCGCCTATCAACGCCTGACGCCTGCTCTCGAGCAGGGACGCCGCACTGCGGCGAAGACACAGATCGAGAACCTGAAAGCGGCCTTGCAACGCTTCAACATCGATTATGCGCGCTTCCCAACCGAAGAGGAGGGCTTGGAGGTACTGCGGCCCTACCTTTCGCAGGAGATTCCGATGGACCCGTGGCAGCGTCCCTACATCTACCGTTATCCCGGCGAGCATGGTCCCGAGCCCGACGTGATATCCTTCGGAGCCGACGGTGAGGAGGGCGGCGAGGGCGCCAACGAAGACGTGGTCAGTTGGCGGGCGATTTAGGACAGACTGCCACCAAGCCGCGTCGCACGTGACCCACTGCCCGGCCTGTCCGAAAGCCGTGCACTCCCGACTTTTCCGAGTGGAAAAGCGTCTTACTTTCTGAGGTTCAGTGTCTGGCCTGCCTTTCTCCCCACGTGGCGAGCCGCTTGGCGCGAACAGGCGTACTTGGCATTGCATCGAACACGACAAGCAAGCGCAACGAAGTCATGGCGGTCGTACCGCGTGATGCGACTGTCAGGTGATGAGAAATGCAGGCCACGCTCCTCAAATACATATCGGGTAGCCTCAGCTCCGGACGCCGAAGCGACAGCGGGATCACGCTCGTCGAGTTGCTGGTTGGCCTGACCATCATCGCGGTCATCCTGGCAATTGCCTGGCCCAACTTGACCACCGGCATCGACGGCATCCGCCTGCGTACAACGGTGGACAACATCGCCGTGTTCTTCACCGAAGCGCGTAATGTGTCCGATCGCCTGCAAACGCCCGTACAGATCACCGTGCTGCCCAAAGAGGATCAACTGCATGCGGTGACGATCGACGGCGATTGGCGGAACGTCTATGAACTGCCGGATCGGATCCATATCATCGTGCCGCGTGAGACGGGCGCAGTGATCTTGTTCCCCGGTGCGCCGACGCCGGAGCTCCGCCTGCTGCTGGAAGCCGAGCATGGTCCGCAGACCGGCTTGCGGTTCAACATCTTCACCGGAGTAGCGGAGAAGTGGGAACCCGACGAGCCCGTCCCGGCGATCTGACTCCATGGGTAACCCACGACATGCCGTGTGCTCGGGCCGATCAGCATCTACGATGCTTGGCGCGGCAACGGCGCGGCGAGGCTTCAGTCTCCTGGAGATGCTCGTGGCGACGGCCCTGCTCGGAGCCGTGATCATCGGCCTTTTGACTCTTGTCACTTCTTCGCTTTCGAACGCGATGGTAGTGCAGGAGTACGACCGAGCAGCCATGTTGGGCAAAGCCAAGATGAATGAGTTGCTGATGGTGAGCCCCTTGGCGATCGGTCAGCCGCTGAGTGGCCGTTATGACGAAGACTGGCATTGGGAAGCCGTCGTAACCCCCTTCGAAGCGATTCCACCGGTTCGCGTCGGCGGTCTCATGATCCTTCGTATTCAACTGCTCATCTCGTGGCGAAACGCCGCAGGTGACCGCCGAAGCGAGTTTATCGGCTACCGAACAGTACGTGTCCGTCCCGAAGACCTGGATCTTGTGAGCCGGTTCCTCTAATGCTCGAGGTATCCATCCGTATCGGAACCCCGCGGCGCCGACCGATTCATCCCGAATCCGGCATGACCCTGCTCGAAGTGCTCGTGGCGGTCACGCTGTTGGGTTTGCTTTCGGTGGGTCTGCTCATGTCGTTCCAGATGGGAGCGGACTCCTGGCAAAGCGCACGCGACCGGCTCATGCTCGACCGGCGCATCGCGACGGCCAACCAGATCCTGCACTCCGCGCTGGTCGGCATGATCCCGGTGGCAGGCGAGGCTCCTTACGGCCTTGGCGCGCAGCGCCGCCGTTTTCTGTTCTTTCAGGGTGAGCCACAGTCGATGCGTTTTGTGAGCTCGTTCTCGGTGACGGAAGGCGTACGTGGCGGATTGCATGTCATCGAGCTCCAGGTTGTGAATTCGCCGCGAGGCCGTCGCGTGCTGCTGAATCAGTCGCCGTTCAACGGTCCGCAAGGGCTGGCGCGTTTTGTCGATGGCTTCTTTCGAGACCCGGACTTGCGTGGCATTCGCCCGCGCTTTCGACCGATCATGTCTTACGCCCGTTCGCTGGTGATTGTTGATGAGCTGGAGGACTGCGCGTTCCGGTACCTGGAACGCCAGTCGGGCCCGGAGTTGTCCACGACATGGTTGCCAACCTGGACGAACATCCGCGAGCTTCCCCAGGCTGTCGCAATCAACGTGTTGCCGCGCAGCGATGGCAACCGGCTGCGCCCCGTTTCCATCGCGGTTCCAGTTCTGTCTCGCGGCCGGGGTCGCAGGTGAGAGACCGGCGGTGTGCCGATGAGAGGAGCCCCCATCCGGTGAAACCGGCTACGACGACCGCCTACAGCCGACTTCGAGGTCGCCGTGGCAGCGCTCTGCTGGGCGTCATCTGGCTGTCCCTAGCTCTGACTGCTATCGCGTTTACACTATCTCGGACCGTCCGTGGTGAGCTTGACCGCGCATCCATCAATGTAGATGCCGCCCGCGCATACTTCCTGGCAAAAGGAGGGATCGAACGCGCCAGATTGCGCATGACTCGCACTCAGACGGGCGATCGGGGTGATCCGAACTTCGGTTTCCGATTGGGCCAGCGTTGGATGCGGTTCGATTTCCCGGAGGGCAATGTCGTCGTCGAGATCATTGGTGAGGGTGGCAAACTCAACGTGAACCAGGCCTCTGGGGAAGCACTGGCGCGAGTACTGACTTCCTCGGGCCTCGATCCCGCTTATTCGGCGGCGACGGCCATTCGAATCGTAACCGCACGGAAACCGACTCAGGAGCAACTGTTGGACCCGGCCGGAGCCGCAGGATCGTCTTTATCACGCCGTCCAGCGTCTTTTAGGGAGTTGGAGGAGCTGCTTGTGCTGCCCGGAATGACGTCCGATGTGCTTTTCGGGACTTGGGGACGGGACCGGGCGGGGCAATGGTCCAAGATCGGCGGTCTGCATCGGCACCTCTCCGTGGTCGGGGGGGGCGGCGTCGACGCCAACTACGCTTCGCCTGAGGTTTTGCGGGCGGCGGGCCTAGGGCCGGGCGCCATCGCTTCGCTGTTGGAAATACGTGAGTTGCGGCCTTTACGCTCCCAAGATCTGGAACCGAACCTGATGGCG
>JAPOOG010000169.1 GCA_026713545.1 Bryobacterales bacterium | reverse complement strand
TTGGAAAAGTGTTTGGAGCTTTCCGCTCACCCTGACAGGCGGAAAGGCGCAGAACACGGCCAGGAGGATGGGTAAGGCGTTGGAATGTACAGCACTGTCCTGACCGTGCGAGTGAAGGAAGCGGCCAAGGCGTAGTTGCCCTGGCACGCCAGGGGTGTCGTGGTGTCATCTGGGAAGCGTGTGCATCGAAGAGGGTGCGATTGGGCTTCCGGATCGGTACGCAGTGGTTGTAAAGAAGTATCGAAGAGCGCTGTTCGTCGGGGCATGTGTTCGTCATGAGAGTGGGTTTCGATGACGAGGAAGGAATCTGGTGAGCGATGAAAGACGGCTGAGCGATTGACGAAGCTGAGACAAGCGAGAGGGGCGGGGACTTTGGGCAGCGTTGTCGTTGAAAGTCAGTTCCTGAAACAGTTTCCGGTCGCGGTCGTTGGTCAGGTGCTTAGGGAATTGAGTGTAGAACCAGTCTTTGAGTTGCGGGTTGTGTTCGATAGCGATGAGAACGGCCTTGCCGGTCAGAATCTTGCGGCGGGTTTCCAGCTTGCGCTGCTTTGTGAGCTCGCGGTTTTCACGACGCTGGCGGCGGATTTTGAGGATCGTTTCGGCTTTTCGAGTGCGCTCTTTGAGGGTAGCGATCTGACGCTCCAGGGCGGTTTCGCTCGATGGAGGGTTCATGGGGCTGCTGTGATCACTTCGCAAAGAAGTTGAACTTGTCTCTCGGTGTGGTTTGAACGATGAGCTTGTCGTCGGTCCGGGACAGGACTTCGGTGATGGGAGCGAACCAGGGCGCCCGAGGCGGCTTCGGCCGAATCTCGATCCAGTAGCCGGTGAGGTCGTCGGGCAGCGACGCGGGATCGCCATAGAACGCGGCGCACCATTCGCGTTTGTATTTCTTCGGGTGAAAGCCGACCAGCAAGCCATTACCGAAGGCTGAAGTCAGAGCGGCTTTCGAATCGTTGATGGTGTGCAGATCGAAGAGGGCAAGGTCGCGGGGGTCAGTCAGTTCGGGATCAAGAAGGTCGCGAATGGACTGCATGAGCTCGGAGTCGGGTTTGGTTGATCTAAGGATGCTGTCGCCGACGAGAATCTTGCGGCGGGTGTCGCGCTTGTGGATGATCCTGTGCTCGGCTTCTTGGCGGAAAGCGGCGACACGCTGTTGACGGCGTATCGAGTTTTCGGCTTCGTGGATATCGGCGTGGATGGTATCGATGAACTCGGCCGTATGGAAGGTGGACGGTCCAGCGCGATGCACCATGCGAAACGTAGCGGAATCCATGTTGTAGCCCGGGACTCTGCGAACGGCTTCCGCAAACTTAGGCGGTAGGTCGAGAAGGCGATGGTCCTGTCTTCGAAGTGAGTCAATTGTGATGCGTCCCATTCCGGAAGCAAGTGATTGTGCGGCAGTGGAATCCGATTCGTTGGTCAGGTGCCAGCGCATGAGCTCGTAATAGGGCTGGCGGCTGATGAGGATGTTGCCGCTGGAGGGGTCGACGACACTGACGATGACGCAAGTGCGTTTCGGGTAGTCGCTTCGGCCGATCAGGATTGCTTGCAGACGCTTGGCGTTGAGGAACTCAAGAGACTGATCAATGAGGTTGATTTCGGATTGCTGGCTGTAGTCGGCTTCCCAATAAACGGTGTAGCAGAGAGCGGGTTTGTTGGTGAACCTGCCGGGGCGGCGTTGCTGTTTGCGTTTCAGGTCCGGCACGGCGTAGAGGGCGGTTTCCATGGCCGTGACGGCTTGCGGAAGATCGTCGCTGGGCAGGTTGCGGGTTGCGGTGTAGCAGCTTCGGTCCAAAGGGGAAGGCAGCCGCAGCTCTTCGAGGCGCGAGCCGAAGAGAGCAAAGGCGACGGATTTGCGGAGCGACGTGTCGCGGTGCATGTCGATGGTCATGACGGCGGTTAGCTGCAGGGACAGTTCGCGGTGCATGAGAACTGCGAATCGAGATGTACTAGAAACACAAGGAATGCAATGAAGAGGGCTGAAACGAGAAAGATTTTCAGGAAGGCCAGGACGTTCAGAAGCACTTTCCGGATCATGGCGTCAGGACTGGAATCCGTAGTAGGCGAGAAGAGCTGTGAAGAGCACGGTTTCGAGGAAAAGCTAGATTGCGCTGAGATCGAACATCACTGTATTTGAGTGATGCGGGAGCTTCCCGCCAGGAAGATGAAGAGGCCGAAGGCGGCGGCGGCCGCCAGGATGAGCGTCAGCTCGATGGCGAAGTGCAAGACCTGGTGCAAGCGTGGTTCTTCGCTCATGATTCGCTGACGGCGCGATCGGAACGCAGGTAGGAAATACTGAGGCCGATGGGGTTGACGAGGACGTACTCGGAGGGCACGCCGTCGAGGAAGTGGAAGCGCAGCTCGGTACTCCAGAGCTCGCGTCCCAATTCGGTTCCCCTTCGCTGGTAGATCAGGGTGTAGGTGGCGATGGCCGTGAAGGGCGGCTGTTCCGAAGGCGTGATGCGCAGCGTCAAGTCCTGCATGACGATCTCGGAGGATTGTCCGGCGATGACGGACGCGATGTTTTCCGAGTCGGAGGAGCTGGCGGTTTGAGCCAGCTCGCTGGTAAGAAAGTAGAGGCTTCGCGTCCAGGCTTCCCGAACGCCACCGCGGCGGCGTTCGTAGTGGTCGCGAATGAAACGGGCCAGGAAGAACTTGGTGACGGGGGAAAGGGGGTCTTTGTCGAACTGCAGCGCTTCGTAGTTGACGACTTCGGCGCGCCCAACGTCATCGACGCGAACGAAGAGAGGCTGAGGTTCGTGCGAAGCGCTGCGAACCCAGCCGATCGAGGTAATGAACAAGACGAGGATCAAGGCTCCGACGATCCAGCGAAGGGTGCGCGCGGCGGAAGCATGCGCAGCCCAAGCCTCGGCGTATTCGCGGACGTTCTTATCGTTCATTGAGGGTTAACCTCCTGTGGCCTTGCCGGCGATCTTGCTTGCAGCGGCGCCGCCTTTGACGGCCGCGCCGGCCGCGATGGCTGTACCTGCGAGGCCACCGCCTGCGGCGGCTCCACTAACGAGGCCACCTGCGATTTCGGGGATTTTGAAGGTGGCGAGCAAGCAGGTGAGCAGCGCCAGGACGTAGCTGATGAACCAAATGACAGAACTGAACAGCCCTGTAGCTGCTGCGTTGGGATCGCCGAGGATGGCAATGACTTGATCGGGGTTGAAGTTGGCTTGGTAGTTGTCGCCGACTGTCATGATGAGCTGCATCATGACGCGGAAGACGGCGGCGGAAACGGCGGCGTAGAGCGAGTAGGTGATCATCATGCGGAACCAGCTCCAGAACAGAAAGCTCATCGGTCCGAAGATCATCCAGGGAATGAACAGCGGGCCGAACAGCGTGAGGATGGCAATGGCGATCTGAGCGAAGAGGATGAAGGAATAACCGATGAGAACGACGAACAAGGTCAGCAAGGAGGAAAACGCGAGAACGCCGAGGACGACGAGCTTGGCGGCGGCGGCATGAAAGCTGAACAGCGATGCGAGTCCGACTTCCTGATTGCTGAAGGTGAGCCAGGTAGAGCTGACGTAGTTGCGGAGCCAGGTCCAAACATTGCTGCCGGTGTCGTCAACGATGACACCGTTCAGCCAGGAACCCTGGTGGACGATGATCTCGGGGAAGGAGAGTCCGATCCCGGGAAAGTCGGTGCCGTAGAACTGCAGCATTCCGCGAGGAATGGAAAGCATGATGATGAGCTTGAAGATTTCCCATGGACTCCAGCCGTCGCCGGAGAGGGCGATGCGCATGCCGGTCCAGGAGACGATGATGAGAGCGAGTCCCATCCACAGAGCGTTGCCGGCGTCGAGGATGGGACCACTGGAGACATTCATGAGCCCCTCGGTCATATCGTCGAGAACGAACTTGGGGTTGCTGTCAACCGGCGGTGGTGGTGGGGTGATGGTCATGGATCAGGGGGCAGCGGGCAATGATTCAGTAACTGGGCAGCACAGGGGTATAGAGCATCTGATCAAAGGCGGCGGCATCGAAGTCGGCATCGTGATCCGCGATGGCGTCCTGCATTTCAGAGCGGAGCAGAAGCGAGCGGCGCTTCTGTTGCGCTTGCTGGAGAGCGGTCAGGTGATCGAGGCGGGCCGCGCGATGTTCGGCCGAGATGGCCAATTCGAGCTGCCGCGCGGTCAGGTCGCGGGTGGAGGAAGAGACAGCGATCTGGCGGTCGAGTTGAGCGCCGAGTCCCTGGGTGGTTTCGCTGTTCTGTGTTGAAGCGGTGGATTCGATGGCGCTGAGAAACTCGCCGGCCTCGGCAATGATGATCTGCGAGTCGTACCAGGCGTTGCGGGCGGCCTCTCGATTCGTGGTGGCTTCCTGGTGTGCGGCGAGCACCTGCTGAATCACGGTGGCGTCTTCGCCCGCGTAGGCATCCTGTATGTCGCTCGCGCTGGGCCAGGCGTCCTGCTCATTGGTTTTGCGGGTGTTGAGTGCCGTTTCGATCTGAGTCAGGCTGAACTCGGTGGTGAGCGAGCTGGCGTTTTCTCCCAGCTCGTAGGCTTCGCCGGTCAGATCGGTCCATGTTCCGGTGAAGTTGGCGACCTCCCCGAGAAGTACGTCTTTCGCGGTGGTCATTTCACTCAACGTGTCGCCAGCAAGCCGGACGGTTTCGACGAGCTGTGCGATGGCGGAAACGTCGATGACAGGAAAGGCGGCCTGGCCGACTCCCATGAGCAGCAGTGACATGATGATGAGCAAGCTCAGGTTGCGGCGTCTGCGAGAGGGGTGATGGGGGTCCGGGGCGATGGAGTTTGTCGCTTCAGCGGCTTCTGAGCGCGACTTTTCTTCAGGATCTGGCCGGTTCACGGCCGGATGGAGTGAACGAGATCGATTTTCGGGATTCATGCGGGTCTCCTGGGAACGTAGAGATCGGAAACGAAATAGATGCGGATGCGGTGTCCAGCGCGAATGATGAGCGTGGGCATCCGGTTGAGGTAGCGGTTCATGATGGCGCTGGAGGATTCGCCCAGCGAGCGGCCGGCTTCCATGCGGGCGGCTTGACCGGCCGGAACATTGAAGCCGGTACTCTGCGTGTTGCGCAGGGTCAGGCCGGCAATGACACCGACAGCGCCGGCAGCTCCGAAGGTTGCAAGGTAATGCCGTTTCACCTTGTCTTGGAGTCCGGCTTCGCCGGCTTGCGAGAGTCCGGCGAAGGGCATCCGGAGGTTGTAGTTGCCGAAGATCAGGCGATCGAAGGTGACGCTGAGACGGGACTGGTCTACTCCCTGGACGGCTTGGACGCGGCCGACGAAGCGGGCACCGCGAGGAATCAGGATGCGCTGTCGATCGCGTGACCAGAATGGAGTTGAAGCGCGAGCGATCGCCGGTCCGGCGGCGTCGCCGCGAATTTGGGTCACAAGAACGGCTTCGATCCACTGTCCTCCCGCGATGCGCTCCCAGCCGCGAGCGGAAGCGGGACGGCGGGTGGCGGTGACAAGATTGCTCTCTTCGAGAGCCTGCTCCTCGCGAGAAGGGGTTGGCTGTGATTGAGGCTGTGCCGGCGCCGGCGCCGGAGGTTGGGGAACGGCGCCAGGCGGGGGAGTTGGATCGGACTCCACGAGCATGGGTCTTGCCTGGGTTTCGTTGGAGCGGAAGCTGAGAGCGACGGGTGAGGAGCGCATGCTCATGTCTTCGCGCTGGATTCTTTCCAGGCGGAGGTTTTGGTAGAGCTCTTCCTCGGCCGTGAGGTTTTCCTGTCGAGCGGTGGCGATCGCCTGACGGTTTTCGGCGGCTTCGGCTTCGAGCTCGGACTGTTCGCGAAGGAAGCGTTCTTCGGCTTGACGGGCGCGATCGACCGCTTGTTGCTTAATGCGTGCGGCTCTTGACTGCTCGGCGGCGCGACGGTCGGATGCGGTCTGGATATCCTGATCGCCCTTGGCGACGGCGGATGGACCTGCAGGGGGTGGCAGGGCTGGAGCGGCGGTCTGATCGTTACTGGTTTCGTCGGCGGGCGCGAGAAAGATGACGGTAGCCATCAAAAGGGAGAGCAAGGCCACGCCGATCTTGAAGACGAGTCCCTTGGGAGCGGTCCCTTCGGGGTCCGCGACTCGATTACTGATCCAGTTCGGGAGTAGGTTGGGGAGATTCAGTTTCATCCTTCACCTTGGGAGTAGCAAGACTGATGCGGCCGCGAACGAGCTGCGGATCGGGCTGAGCGGGTGGAGGCTCACGCCACCATTTCGCACGCTGCTTGCCGATCTGGAAGTGACCGTCTTCGAGAACCCGATTGACGATGTAGAGTCCATCGGGTGTGAGCTCGTAGGAGACAAGAGAGGGATCGCCGTCGCGGCTTTCGTACAGTGCCGGGGCTTCGGTGGCATGAGAGCGAACGTAGGTGAAGCGGCCGTCATGCCACATGCCGGCGATCTCGAACGGCGATTGCTGGGCTTTCTTGTCGAGGCGGTACTCGAAGCGAATCAGGGTTGGGTAGGTTGAGCGGAACTGATCGATGGCCGCCTGCATCCGATGCTCGGCGCGTTTCCAGGCATCACGCGCATTCTCTTCGGCGCGTTGGGCTGCTTCCTGATAGACCGCAACGTCCATGCGGGAAACGTATTTCGGTTCTTGCAGGACGGGCTTGGTGCTGCCGGGCGCTTCCTCTTCGACCATGGCGGCGGCGTAGTCGATGTAGACGACCAGATCGGGCTCGGCGTTTTCACTCTCGGTGACCTTGAAGCTGTAGATGTGGCCGGATTCACAGACCAGGACGATGTTGGTGGAAGCGTCTTTCTCACCGGGCTTGAGGTAGGCGACGTTGGCGGAACCGACGACGGCCCAGGTGGTGGTGTCGCCGGCGATGAAGTCGAGGATGTTCTCCGAGGGGGGAAGAACGATCACGGTGGTGTGGCGCACTCGGGCCTGGATGGGAATGTCCTGCAGCAAGTCCTCCAGATGAATGCGCTTGGCGGCTTCGGAAGAGGCCGCCAGCAAGAGTAGGGTGAAGCTGAGAACGGCGAAGCGTTTCAGTGGAAGTGGCATCGAGTTCATCCGTTCTAGGGAATGTAGGTGAAGTCATCGCATTGACCGGTGGATTGGTCAACGGTGCCTTCACAAGTCAAGTCGTGAAGGATTTGATCCTGGAACTGCTGGCTGCAGTCGATGGCATTCGCTGCCGCCTGGGTTGAATGCGTGCTGCCGTCGCAAGCGGTGTAGGTTGTTGTGCAGGTCACGGCATCGGCTTCCGCTTGGGTGTTGTGCTCGTTGCCATTGCAATCTCGGTATTTCATGTCTGGCGGTGGCGGCGGCGGAGGCTCCGGTGGCGGTGGAGGCGGCGGTAGAGGATCTGGGATGACAGGGTCAGGATCGACGGGATCGGGGTCAGGAATGACGGGATCGGGGTCAGGAATGACGGGATCGGGGTCAGGATCGCTTCCGCATAGCCAGGAGATCGCGCAGCCGGGGTTAGGGGGGTTGGTTGAAGGGGGGTTGGTCGGCTGGGTGACCGGCTGTTGTGGCGTTGGTAAAGGTGGTGGAGGCGGCGGCGGAGGCGGCGGCGGAGGCGGCGGAGGCGGCGGAGGGGGGAGCGTTACTGGATTAATCGGTTGTTGCGGTGGAGTAACGGGTTGCTGTGGAGGGGTGACCGGTTGTTGGGGCGGAGAAATAGGTTGCTGCGGTGGAGTACTCGGAGGCTGTTGTGCCATTGCCAGGACACAATTCTCCGGAAGGTCGTACTCAACGTCTTGAGCTGCGAGGCCGCCCCATGAACGAACGTAGTTGACGAAGATGCTTTTCTCGGCGGCCAGGCTCGCGGAGCGGCAGCCGGCGACGGTTTCCTTGGTAGCGAGGTCCACTGATCCGGACGGTGGGTTGTTGGGGTGGTGTTCGGATTCAAGTCGCAGCCGTTCGGAGCGGTTGACATGATCGAGGGTAGAGGCAAGAAGGTGACTTCCCCAGCGATCGCCTGCTTCAACGATGTCAAGCGAGTTGTCCCATCGCGAATCGACGGTTTCGGGATCGATCGGGGCAACGGCCGTTTTGGGGCGCTCGCCGGCTTCTTCGAGTTCGGTGCGCTGTGTCAGGCCGTCTTCTTCCCAGCGAAACGCCTGGGGGGTATCGCCGCGTCGGGTCAGCGAACCGTGCGCCCAATAGTTCGCCTGGGGCAAGTCGCCTCCCCAATACTCGATGAGATCCTCGGCGAGCTTCGAGGTATCGAGTGAGGTAGCGGCTTCTTGCTCTTCGGGACTCCAGTCGGTATCAAGGTGCTGAACAAAGTCCTCGTCGCCGGCGATGATCTTGGCGAGCTCCTCATCGCTCCACCAGGCGGAGAGTCCGTCTGCGGGCTCTTTGACAAGAATCCAGTAAGCGGATACTTCTCCCTCGGCGGGCACGTGCTTGAGAGCGACCCAGCCGGCCGGAACGGCAGCGGCCGCGATGCCCGCCAGGGCGATGAAAACAACTACGAATCGAGAGATACTGCGTAGGTGCGTCATGAGGAAAATGTTCCCATCGAATCGAAAATCTGGCAAGCCGATTGTGGTAGTTTCGAGGGGTGCAAAAGGGCGGAAAAAGCAACGCCGGGACGCGCCCGAACGTCTAAAAGATATGTCAAGAGTTGCCATGGTGTTGATGGCGATGCAGCTTGCCGGAAACGCGCTTGAGGCGCTGGAGTTCAGCGGCCAGGTGGGGCGCATCGACGAGGCGCAGCTCGGCCTCGACTGGCACTTGATCGAGCAGGGGGAGTTTCCGATCCTGCCGGTTGAGGGGGTGCGGGTGAGCGTGATCGACTGCGAGCCGGACTGTCCGGATCCGGTGCTATCCGATCCGGCAGGAGGTTTCCGGTTCGCCGATCTGGGATCGCCTGCGAGGCTGCGATTCGATCCGCCCGAGTGCGCCGAAGATGATCGGGAGTGCGAGCCCCTGCAGCCGCGTGAAGTGGAGCGGCAGACCGGGGCCCGCACTGCCCTTGGTGCGAAGTGGCCTGATCAGGTCGTGGACGTGATGCAGCGGTTCATGCCGTCGGTGGCGGATACGCTGTACGTCAAGCGCGAGGGTGAGATTCCGGGTCTTGGGGGCGTTGGTGGAGCGGCGGGTAAAGAAGTTGTGTGGCTTACCGGCAGGCATGGATGGAAGACGTTCCTAGAGGTTGGCACCTTTATGCATGAGCTGATGCACGTGTTCGAACAGAGATTGCGCATCGCCTGTTGGCTGGAGAATCGAGACGTGGACGGTTGGGTGTTGCACGAAAGCTGGCTTGAAGTCTACGATACCGACCGCGCACGAATTGAGCGGCTTGGCATTCCGGTGAGGGAAGCGGAAGGGTACAACCTTTCCGGTTGGAGGCGAGGAGCTGAAACGCTGGCCTGGTTTGCGGAAACATATCTCATGCCGGAACAGATCAGGATTGAGTGGCGGAATTTTCGTCCATCGGAGCGGGACATGAGCCGGCCCGAGTTCGAAGAGTATGCACCGAACCGCCACGACTGGTTCGAGCGGATGCTGTACGGCCGCAGCATCGAGCGGCGCAGCTACATGCAGGCGTTCCCGGGAGCGACGACCTGGCCGGGGATGTGTGAGCCTCCCGAGCGGCTGGGGTGGGCGCTCGACCGGCTGCCGCCTTTGCCGCAGTTCTCCAAGCAAGCGGATCGCGACGAGAAGGTTGCGGCCGGCTTCAAGTGCGGCACCCTCGATCTTTACTGACGACGAGCTGGCCGGCAGCAAGCCGTCGATCTCGCCGGCATCCTCCCGCGGCGACGAATCGAGCGACCAGCGCAGCGGGCTTCACGGCTGAGCATCCTCTCTCATGAACAGCGTGTGGGACAGGCGGCATGAAGTGACGCCGTGAGACAACTCGGCGCGGGGGAACGCGACGAAAACGGAGAGCGCTGCCGTATCCGGCCTCTCCGCACTATTCAGGACTTGCGGACTCGCGAACGCGGCTTGGCGCGTTCTCGAGGACCGGCATTGCCGGAAGGACTGGACGAAGCGGACCGTTGCTCCTTCTTGGCTTTGCGACGCAGGTAGGAGGCGTGATTCTGCTGTTTGCGCCGGCAGGATCTGCAAAGAGCAGATTGGCTGCCCTTGCCGCTGGCGGGAAGCTCAGCGGAGCATTGGACACAAAGACGGGCTGACGCGAGAGGGTTCAGTGTTTGTTTCAAGCTGCTGGCGGAGGAACCGGCGCTGCTGCCATTGGAGTTGCTCGGCGGTGCTTTCCAAACGAGCGAGCAGTCGTAGTCCTGCTGGTTGCGGTTGTAGCTGTTGACTTTGAGAACCTGATGCACTCCACGGCGGCCGTCGAGCGAACGATGCAGGTGGATGACGTACTGGACGGCGAGAGCGACGTGTTCGCAGAT
>JAPOOG010000168.1 GCA_026713545.1 Bryobacterales bacterium | reverse complement strand
TCCGTCGAGCCGGCTGGATGCGGAACTGGGCTACGGCATGGGCGTGCTCGGCGGCGGCTTCACGGCGACGCCGCATGTCGGGTTCGGGCTGTCGGACACGGCGCGCGAGGTGCGCCTGGGCTGGCGGCTGGGGCCGGCCGGCGGCGGGGGCTTCGGGCTCGATGTCGACGCCGCCCGGCGCGAGGGCGACACGCCGGAGCACCGGATCGGCGTCGGCGTCAGCGCGCGCTGGTGAACGCTGGTAGGAGACACCCGGCCTTCCCGGCCGGGTGTTCCGCCGGCGCGGACATGACGACCGGGTCGCACACCACTCGCGGCGTTCCGCATTGCTGCCCGGCTGCCTCGACGCACCAGCATCGTCGCACACAGGCAACGGGGTCGGGACAACCGTGTTCTCGCGAGCCCAGCCGGGGCCGGTCTGAGTCGCAGCGGTCCAGGGGCTGCGGTAGAGATCCCGGTGCGCAGCGACTTTCACGTGGTCAGATGTTGTTCACCGCCAGATCGGTCGCAGCGGCGAACAGCATGGCAAGCGTGGTCGATCCCTGTACGGGCCTGCTCTTCCGCCACACGGGGCACTTCGCTCTTGGGGAAGTGTCCCAAATGGTACCGCTCGCCGCCGTTCGTCGGAAACCCCTTCTAGCGGCGCGAGGGAAGCCGTTCCTCAAGCAGGGTCTCGATGCGTGTCATACGTTCTGACAGGTCCGCGATGTCGCTTGCCAGCCGAACCTCGACTGCATCGATGCGGTCACGATTGGCTTCGATGGCAGCTCGGAGGTCGCTTCGCTGCTGGCTGGCCTCAAACATGAACCAGCCGAACACAACAGTAAGGAGCGTGAACCCCAGGGCCGTCGCTGTTGCAAGGATGCTGATCGAAGAGGGACCGCTTTGGCGCGGAGTTGCCCGCGCGATTCCCTCGGCGATCGCGGCGGCAAGTTTCGGGTCCGCACCCGCGGCTTCGAGATGCTCGGCGGTGCTGTGCACGTCGATGGTGACCATGGGCATATCCTACCCCATCGAAGGCCGTACGGTGGTAGCTCGCCAGGTTACGTTGCCGCTGCTTGGCGGAAACCCGATCGGCCGTGACGGCCTCCTTCCTGCCAATCCGGAAACGGAAGGACGGAGGCCCCGCCGCCGGCCCCGGCCCTGAGCCGGGGACGCCAGGCCCGGCGGGGCGTCCGGGAAGCGGCCATCAGCCCTTCTGCTTACGATCCAGAGGAGCCCCGTGGCCACCGAACCCAAGTCTGTACCCCGCCGCGGGTCTTGAGCCCGGTGCAGACGATGATCTCCGTCCGGTTGGGACGCATCGCCTCGGCCTGCTTGCGCGAGACGACCGTGCGCTTCGCCTTGCCACGGCCCTTCGCGCCGGCCGCCTCGGGGCGGATCGGGGGAATATCGCCGTCCGAAAGCACCCGGATCCGCTCGACCACGTATTGGTCGTCGGCCAAGCCGGTTCCGAAGAAATGAACCAGGAACATGTCCGCCGTGTTGCGGGGCATCGCCATGGCTGCCGTCATGATGCCGTCTCCTTCGTGCCGATGAGGGAAAACGGCGGCCGGACGCCCTCCCCCGGTCGCCGCCTCGCTCACGGTCAGGCCTCTCCTTTCGGTGGCGGACTCGCACGGACGCGGACTGTATTCCGGGCCTGGCGTACGGCACGGCGACGGTGCGGGTCGAGGCGGGCGTGGGGGACTTGACCGGCCGGGCGGAGGGGAGCGGGCACGCGGGGTGCGTCACACGGAACGGTGGAAATGACGCCGGTCTCGCCCGAGCTGGGCGCGAAGGGCCGGGACACCGGATGGCGGTTGCGTCCCGAGTCGGCAAGGAAGAGTATTCTGGAAGTGTGCGTCTCGGTGGGGTCGAGTTGAATGCCGGAGTGCGATTCGAGTAGGGCGACATGGCCGCACGATTCTTCAATCAACAGAGAAACGGAGCGATCGTCATGGCGATCATTCAACAACTCGACGCAAGGCTGGATAGTCATTGGTGCCCATTTCTGAGCGCATTCCACGTGCCTGATGTGCAAGCCCACGTGAGGAAAACCGGAGCATCGGTAGTCTTCGTTGTCGAATCACCGCACACTTGTGAAGTACGGTCCGGCAAGCGCGCCGACTGTCGATATCCGCTTGCTGGCAGGTCTGGGAAAGAGATTACGAGCAAGTTTGTTGATAAGGGTTTGCTGTGCTCGCACCACGCTGGCCGCTCGCTGGGGGAACTGCTGCAAGAAGGGAATTTGGACTGGCTGCGCGTGGTGAATGTCTGCGAACTTCCGCTGCAAGCCGACCCCTACCATCAGCTGTTCGCCAGCGGAGAACTGGATACAGGGTCCGAATCGGCCAGTCTGCCTTCGTTGCAAGACTGGGGCAAATTGATGGTCACATTCGGGAAGATTCGTAAGTATGGGAAGAAGACTCCGTGTAAGTGGCCTGATGACGACCTCGTACGCACGGTCATGGAAGATTTTCGGGAACGTCTGCGAAGAGCGGTGTCAGACTCGCCGCTAGTGGTAGCGCTCGGTGAAGTGGCAGCGGCTGCCTGTAGGAAAGCCGCCAATAAGGAAAGAGAACGGACCTCCAACGACCCGAACAACGGGAGCGGACTATCACCGGGGAATGAGAACTGGAAACGGATGTGCCCTGGGGCGACAGTCCCTCATCCGAGCCGTGGTCGCTGGTCGAGCGAAGAAGGGTCAGCGAAGGTGAAGGAGATGCTCTGTAGAGTGGTCGAGCACCGTGACCAATCGGTGAAGTCCTAGATTGCCGAGTAGACGGGGGCGTTACCGCAATGCCGAAATCGGCATTGCGGCAACGACCCCTCCTACCCGGCCAACAGTGCGAGAAGAGACGAATCCAGGGAGTGCGGATGTTTAAGGTGAAGGAGAATCGTCTCGTCCAGCTTGAAGAGCGGCGTTTCAACGACCTGAAGCTGCAAGAGCGGCCCCATCTTCAGGAATGGCTCGTGCAAACGCCGGAGGCGCTTGGCGAAGACCTTCTGATCATCCAGAAGGAATTCGACGGCTTCGCGGACACCCGCGAGCGCCTCGACCTGCTGGCGATCGACAAGGAGCGCCGGCTGGTGGTCATCGAGAACAAGCTCGACGATTCGGGCCGCGATGTCGTGTGGCAGGCGCTCAAGTATGTCGCCTATTGCTCCAGCCTGAAAAAGACCGAGATCATCCAGATCTATCAGAAGTACCTCGACCGGTGGAGGGACGGCGAAAGTGCGGTACGGAACCTGTGCGATTTCCTCGAAGTTGAAGATCTCGACGACACAGTGCTGAACGCAGGCAATGAGCAGAGGCTGATCCTGGTCGCGGCAAACTTCCGCAAGGAGGTCACGGCGGCAGTACTCTGGCTGATCGGACACGGGGTCCAGGCGCAGTGCTTCCGGGTCGTGCCATTCAGCTTCGGCGAGGAGCTTCTGATCGACCTGCAACAGATCATCCCGACGCCCGAGGCAGCGGATTACATGATTGGAATGGCAGCGAAGGAATCGGAGGAGAAGTCGGCACAAGGCACCCAGAAGCGCCGCCACGAAATACGGCGGGCGTTCTGGACGAGGGCGTTGGAGGAACTCGAAAGGCGAGGCGTGACTCGCTACGAGAACATCAGTCCGTCCAAAGACAACTGGCTGGCCGGCGCCACCGGAGTGTCCGGCTGCTCGTACAACCTGATCTTTTCGAAGAACGAAGCGCGCGTTGAGCTGTACCTGCAGCGTTCGCAGACCGACAACAAATGGATCTTCGATCAGCTCGAGCAGAAGAGGCAGGAAATCGAAGAACAGTTTGGCGCGGAACTCCAATGGCAACGGATGGATGAGAAAAAGGCATGCCGAATCTGCTACTCGCACCCATACGATGGCTTTAACGTCGAGAATTGGCCGGCAATGATTAACTGGCTATGTGAGCACATTGTCAACCTGGAGCGGGCATTCTCGGAACCGCTGGCACGCCTGAGTCGGCAGTTAAGGTCCCAGAACGAAATGCCGCCTGGCGTTTAGCGATTCTCGACGCACCCGGTGTCGCGAGGCCGGGTCACATAGCCCAGGCCCGCGTCACAACCTCGAACATCATCGGCTGCGACAGGGGCTGTCGAAGCCCCGCGCGGGATTGGAAAGCCATCAAAACTGGCCGAGCCTGCTTGAGCGCCTGTTCCTGGAGAAGCGATGGCGCCCCGTGATGCTGCCGCACGTTCGGCGAACGGCTCATATGACACATTGGCCGCGACCGCCACGTTCACGACAGCAACCGCAAGAAATCCCTTGCCGCCGTAGTTGCCCAGTGGAACCGAC
>JAPOOG010000166.1 GCA_026713545.1 Bryobacterales bacterium | reverse complement strand
TTCCCTGTTCACGATTGTTCACTATTGTTCACGATTGTTCGGCATTGTTCAGCTAAAAATATTACTCCTGAGCCAGTGTCCCCTCTCCGTCCACACCGGCAACACGGCCTTTTGTGTTCTTCACGAGACACGAGACACGAAACACGAAACACGGCTTTTATGCTTTTCCCCTGTCCCTCCGGCGACTTCAAGGAGAGCAACCCCAAGCCCGACCAACGGGTTTTCACGAGACACGAGACACGAAACACGGCCTTTATGCTTTTCCCGAAACACGAATCACGGACTTTACCGCCGCCCGGACCGCCGCGCCCGCCGTCACATGACGACTTCGCTGCGCATGATAACGGGGCCATTCCGGGACATTGTGGTTTTTTGCCGCCTGAATACGGTTTTTTACCGAATCATAATGATTCTTCGCCCCACAATTCCTCGGAATTCGTCGGAATGATTCGGAATGATTCGGATACCCCGGAGCCGGTGTCCGCGCTCCGTCGCCGTTCTCGCTCGGCTTCCCGGCGCGCGCCGTTCGCCGCCGCTCCCGCCGCCCTGTGCGGGCTGCTACCGATGCGGCGAACGCCGAATGAACCCATGCCGGGAAAGGAGAACGTTCCGGATCGCGCGAACACGGGAACGTTCCATGTTGCGTTGACAGTCGAGAGCGCTTCGTTGACAGCCTCAGAGGGCGGTGATAGCGTGAGGGGTCCCGCGACCCTGATGGCTTCCGTAACACCCGCTGCACCCCTCGACAGGACACCGCTGAACGCCGTACACCGGGCCCTTGGTGCGCGGATGGTGGACTTCGGCGGCTGGGATATGCCGGTCGAGTACAGCGGCATCATCGAAGAGCATCTCGCGGTCCGCAAGGCCGTCGGCCTCTTCGACGTGAGCCATATGGGAGAGATCGAGATTCGCGGCCCGCAGGCTTTGGCGCTGGTCGATCGGGTCACGCCCAACGCGGCGGAACGCCTCGCGGACGGCCAGGCGCAGTACTCGGCGTTGCTGTATCCGCAAGGCACGTTCGTGGATGACATCCTGGTGCACCGGATCGGCCCCGAGCATTACTTTCTTTGCGTGAATGCTTCGAACCAGGTCAGGGACTACGAGTGGATTCGTTCGCAGAACGACTTTGACGCGGAAGTGGAGTTCGCCAGCGGCAGATATGTGCAACTGGCGATTCAAGGTCCGCGGGCGGTCGAGACGTTGGGCACGCTGACGAAGACCGCTCTGAAGGCGATTCGCTACTACTGGTTCACACGCGGTGAAGTGCTCGGAGCGCCGGCGATCATCGCGCGCACCGGATATACCGGCGAAGACGGATTCGAGATCTATGTGGCCCCTGAGGAGGGCGGCCGGATCTGGAATGCCGTCTTGGAAGCGGGCGCCGGGTACGGCATCCGGCCGTGCGGCTTGGGTGCTCGCAATACATTGCGTCTCGAAGCCGCCATGTCGCTCTACGGGCACGAGATCGATGATACGATTACTCCCTACGAAGCGCGGCTGGGTTGGATGGTCAAGCTCGAGAAGGGCGATTTTATCGGCCGGGACGCGCTGTCGAAGCAGAAAGAAGAAGGTGTCCGCCGCCGCTTGGTCGGGCTGGAAATGACGGGCCGCGGGATCGGTCGGGACGGCTACCGCGTGTTTGATGGCGGCCGGGACATCGGCTGGATTACCAGCGGATCGCCCGCTCCGTTTGTCGGTCGGAACATCGCGCTGGCGATGCTGCCGCTGGACAAGGGCGATGCGGGTACGGAAGTAGCGGTCCGGGTCAGAAGCCGCATGGTCGACGCGCGAGTGACCCCGACGCCGTTTTATTCAAGGAAGCAGTAGGAAAGCGGTAAGCATGTATCCGAATGAATTCCGTTATACGAGAGAGCATGAATGGGTGAGCATCGACGGTGACACGGCGACGGTGGGCATTACCGACCACGCGCAGGATCAACTTGGCGATGTCGTGTTCGTCGAGTTGCCGCAACTGGGGGTGCGGACACAGTCGATGCAGTCGTTCGGGACGGTTGAATCGGTGAAGGCCGTTTCGGATGTCTACTCTCCATTGACGGGGCAGGTGACTGAGATCAACGAGACGCTCGTTGATGCTCCGGAAAAGCTCAACGAATCGCCGCACGGGGACGGTTGGCTCATCAAGCTTCAGATCGAAGACAGGACGGAGATCGAAACCTTGATGACGGCCGAAGCTTACCAAGCCTACATCGACGCTGAGAAGGAGTCCTGAAGTCCAGCGTGCGCTATCTCCCCAAGTCGCCCGAAGAACGACGACAAATGCTGGCCGCCCTGGGAATGGGGTCGGCAGAGGAGTTGTTCTCCCACCTGCCGGCGGACGTGAGGCTGGACAGGCCGTTGGATATTCCGTCGGGCAAGTCGGAATACGAGATTGTCCAGTACTTCAACGGCTTGGCGGCGCAGAACGCAAACGGCTATCCGTCGTTTCTGGGGGCTGGGGTCTATCGGCACTTCCGGCCCGTCGTGGTCGACCCGCTGGCCACGCGGAGTGAGTTCCTGACGGCGTATACGCCCTATCAGGCCGAGATTTCCCAAGGCGTGCTGACGACGATCTTCGAGTTTCAAACGATGGTCACGCAGCTCACCGGTATGGATGTCGCGAACGCCTCGATGTATGACGGCTCGACCGCGGTGCCGGAGGCGGGCATGATGGCGGCGCGGATTACGCGGCGCGACAAGCTGCTCGTGGCGCGGACGGTGCACCCCGAGTATCGCGAGGTGCTGAACACCTATGGACGGCATCAGACGCTGCCGGTGGAGACCGTGGCGTATGACGCGGAAAGCGGGCAACTCGACTTCGACGACCTCGACGCGAAGCTGGACCACGAGACGGCGGCGGTGATAGTGCAGTCTCCGAATTTTTTCGGGGTTGTCGACAAGACTCGGGAGGCCGCCGAGCTGGCCCATCGCTATGGCGCGCTGCTTGTGGTGATCTTCACGGAAGCGGTGTCGCTGGGTCTGCTCGAACCAGCCTGCGAGGCGGACATCGTGGCCGGCGAGATGCAGTCGTTTGCTCATCCGCCAAGCTACGGCGGGCCGTTCGTCGGTGTGCTGGCGACCAGGCAGAAATATGTTCGGCAGATGCCCGGCCGGTTGGTCGGCGAGACGGTGGACTCCGAGGGGAACCGCGCGTTTTGTTTGACGCTGGCGACCCGCGAGCAGCATATTCGTCGCGCCAAGGCGACGTCGAATATTTGTACGAACCAGGCCTTGATCGCGTTGATGGCGACGATCTACATGTCGGTCTTCGGCAAGCAGGGACTGCGGGAGTTGGCGGAGCAGAATCTGTCAAAGGCGCATTATCTGGCCGATGAGATCGGACGCAACGGCGGTCAGCGGGTGTTCAGCGGGCCGTTCTTCAACGAGTTTGTGGTTCGGACGAACGGTGTTGGGGCAGCGGAAGTGAACCGGCGGGCGCTCGACGAAAAGATCGTCGGCGGCCTGCCGCTGAAGAAGTTCTATCCGGAGTTGCAGGATGCTCTGCTCGTGTGCGCGACCGAAGTCAACAATCGGGACGAGATGGATCGCTATGCCGCGCAGTTCAGTGGGTGACCGGGGTCCATGATTCGCAAGGTACGTAGCCATCAGACGCAGAACGAGCCGCTGTTGTTCGAGCGTTCCTCGCCGGGCAAGAAGGGCTATCAGCTTCCTCCTTTGGACGTGCCCGGGGTTGCTCCGGCTGAAGCGCTGGGAGTTGCGAACGTTCGGCGCGAGATCGAGGGGTTTCCCGAGGTGAGCGAGGTCGAAATCATCCGGCACTTCACGCGTCTTTCGACTTGGAACTACGCCATCGACCTGGGGCTGTATCCGCTTGGCTCGTGCACGATGAAGTACAACCCGCGGCTGAACGAGTTCGTGGCGCGCATCGAGGGGCTGGCGCAGGCTCATCCGTATCAGCCGGAAGAGTTGGCGCAGGGTGCGATGCGCGTACAGGTGCAACTCGAGCAGTACCTTCGCGAGACCACCGGCATGGACGAGGTGACGCTGCAGCCTGCGGCGGGGGCGCATGGCGAGCAGACGGGGATACTGCTGATCCGGGCCTATCTGGAAGCGCAGGGTGACGCGCGCAGGAAAGTGTTGATTCCCGATTCGGCGCATGGTACGAATCCGGCGACGGCCGCGATAGCCGGCTATGAGGTCGAGGAAATCAAGTCGAACGACCAGGGCATGATCGACTTGGAGGCGCTGGAGCGGGCCGTGGACGATTCGGTCGCGGCGCTGATGGTGACGAACCCCAACACCGTCGGCATCTTCGAGAAGGATATCGCGATGGTGGCGGAGATTCTGCATACGCGGGGTGCGCAGCTCTACATGGACGGCGCGAACATGAACGCGCTGGTGGGCATTGCCCGGCCAGGCGATTTCGGCGTCGATGTGATGCACCTGAACCTGCACAAGACGTTCTCGACGCCGCACGGCGGCGGGGGGCCGGGGGCGGGTCCGGTGGCTGTCAAGAAGCACTTGGCGCCGCACCTGCCCGTGCCCCGCATCGAGGAAAGCAATGGGATTTTGCGGTACTGTTACGACCGCGAGTTGAGCATCGGCCGGGTGCGGGCGTATTTCGGAAACTTCGGAGTCCTCGTACGGGCGTTGGCGTATATCCTCGCCCACGGTGGCGACGGGCTGCGGAACGCGACGATCGATGCGGTGCTCAACGCGAACTACATTCGCATGGGCATCGAGGATCGCTATGAGCTGCCCTATAAAGCGCCCTCGATGCACGAATGTGTGTTCAGCGATGACAGACAGGCCAGGTCGGGAGTCAGGACGGGCGACATCGCGAAGCGGCTGATCGACTACGGTTTTCACCCCTACACCGTCAGCTTTCCCCTCATCGTTCGCGGAGCGCTGATGATCGAACCGACCGAGACCGAAAGCAAGCAGGAATTGGACCTGTTTATCGACGCCTTGCGATCCATCGCGGACGAGGTGGAAAGTGATCCGGAACTGGTGAGGAGCGCGCCTCATACCACCCGGACGAAACGCGTCGACGAGACGCGCGCGGCCAGGCGCCCGGTGCTGCACTGGAAGGCTCCGGAAGAAGAGAAGCAGGCGGCGGATTAGGGTGAGTTTCTCACCTCGCCGCGTGCTGAGAAATGCAGGTTGACAGCCCGTGCAATAGCCTCATTACATCCAAGCGTCGATGAGTCCCGGATGAACTGAGTTGCTCCTCGGTCGAATATGTCCAATAGGCTCCCTCTTCGCGCTTGGTCAGTCGGGCGCAGCCGCCGTTCACGGTGCTACGCGGGGTTTCGCCACGGACTGTCAAGCAGTCTTCTGTGGTGCGTATGCCGCGAAGAGTTCGGCAAAGAGGTAGAACTTGAACATCGGCGTGGTCTCTCCCACGCCCCAGCGATGGACTTTCCACTCGACGCGCAGGTAGCGGACCTCGGGGCTCGTGTCGAGAGGGCAAAGGATCTGGTAAGTCCCGGCGTAGAATTTCTGTGGGAAGGCGCGAATCGGTTTCTCGCCCCACTCCTCGCCGTCCTCTGAGCCCCAGATGGCAATGTCCAGGCTCTCTTGCTCGACGATGTCGAGAATCCCGAGAGTCAACAGGACCCTATTGCCGGCGGATTCGCCGAGGTCGATCGGGTCCGTTGAGCCATTGGAATCAATCGTTGTTTCAGGGATGAGAAACGCGGGTAGCATCGAGGATACCTTGTTGGGTCTGACCTGCATCTCTCACTATCCGACAGCCGAAGCACGCAATATGACCCCCATGACTTCGTTGCGCTTGCTTGCCGTGCTCCGATGTACGCTCAAGTACACCTGCGAGCACCCAGCGGCTCGCGCCGCGTTCTGACGGCCCTCTCACGCACTTCGCCTCGCCACCTGGTGAGAAATGCAGGCTTAATCTGAAGAAGCCCATTGTAGCAGGGGCTTTCGGGCCACAGTACACGGTCGAACGGGTTTCTCTTGCAAGCTCGATCCGCCCCCGCGGGGAACACCAACGCGGAGCGTTGCCGCTGGCATTCATCGGCGCTCCGTTGGTCGTCCGTTACAATAGCGTGAGCGGCGGCGGCGTCATGCCGCCACGGTCGCCGGCCTGCTGGAGTGGCGGAACTGGCAGACGCACTGGACTCAAAATCCAGCGCCCTTCACTGGGCATGTGGGTTCGACCCCCACCTCCAGCACCATGATTCCAAAAGACTTATAGTGCGGGTCTTGAGGAGGCCTGTCAGTTGGCGGGTTGTGAACGCGAATACTCGTACTCGACATTGCCGTCGACGGCGTGGAAGCGGAAGGTCAGGGTGCTTTGATCTGCTTCGCGCTTGGCGGTGACGGCCAGGAAGCCGCCGAGTTCGCGGTGGAATTGATGGTATTCGGGGTCGAAGCCGGGAGAGCCGCCGGCGTGGTCGTCACTGGCCGGGCCGCTCGAGAATTCGTGGAGCCCGGTCTTGGGGTGGATCGAGTGGTACTGCCAGTGGCGGTCTCCACAGGCGACGAAGAAGTTGTCCGGCATGTGCTCTTTGACGAAGCCGCGGAACTCGTCGCCCTCGTGAGTGAAATTGTCGTTCGAATGATTGTCGTGCTTGTTTTCGCGGTCGGGGCCGACGATGGGAGTCGGACTGACCAGGATTTTCCAGTCGGCATCGCTGGCGAGCAGGGTTTCCTTGAGCCATCGCTTCTGTTCGGCTCCCCAGATGGTCTTGTCGGGTCCGTCGGGATCGGTGTTGGGTGAGCGGAAGTCGCGTCCTTCGCTGAACCAGACTTGCAGGCCCTTGCCCCAGCGAAAAGTGCGGTAGGGCTTTTCGCTCATGGGGACCTGCTCGCGGTAGACCCGCAGGCCTTCTTCAAAATTGAATGTCCCCATGACCTCGACGTGTTGGTCCGGCCAGCCGTCGTTGAAGAAGGTGTCATGGTCGTCCTTTTCCCAGTAGCCGGGAACTTGCAGATGGAAGGAGATCGCCTTCGGGTAGCTGTACATGCGGTGCCAGTGATAGCGGGCGAGATCGATGCTGGTGGCGCGTGGGTCGTCGCTGTCGTAGTAGACGGTGTCGCCGGTCGGGACGAGAAATTTCGGTTCGAGAGCGGCCATGGCGTCGTAGAACATGTATCCGTCGGGATGGTCTGCGGAGACATACTTCTGGCCCGTCATCACGGTGAACGTGACGTCGCCGTATTGGTCGGCGGCCGGGGCGGTTTCGAATCGTCCCCTGAGCGGCTGGTGGAGTGGCGCTCCTTCCGGACCGGCGGTTTCGGCTGAGTAGTGATATACGGTGGCCGGTTCAAGGCCGGTGAGCAGAAAGTGGTGAGTGTAGTCGTGCTCGGCGGAGACGGCGACCCAGTCGGTCTCGACCACGTCGCTCAGGTCTTCCGAGGTCCCGTAACGGAGGCGAACTTGACCGTGCGCCCCCGGGGAGCTGCCCTCCAGGTCACGGGCCTTCAGTTCGGGATCGAGGGGCTGGACGCGGCCTCGGCGCTCGATCCCGTCACGGCGGCGCTCGGCTTTCTCAGTGACACGCATCCAGACAATAACGGAGGTGTCGGATACCTCGCCAACCTTGACGCCGGTGGCTTGGCGTGATTCCGAAATGGTCTCGATGCGGTCTCCGCAGGCCGATAGGACGAGCAGGACGATGAAGGGGAAGAGCCGATTCATGGCGGGGATTCTAACAAAGGCTTGGCGCGGGGCGTTTCGAGACAGTGATTCGTCCAAACAGGTCGGTCAAACGTCTTTTCACTAAAGCTGCCTTTGGGGCGGCTATGCGTTGCTTTATGACTCCGATCAGCGCTGCCACATGTTGTAGGAGGGACAGGTCGGCGGACGCGATATGTTGCGTATCTTGTCGGATAGCGAACCCCGGAACAGTGCCGTGAAGGCTCGGGAAAGGCTAACCTGTTGCAAGGAAACTGGTTGCCATCAGAACATTCACTATGATATTGTTTTATAAGCATTGGGCGATCGGTTTGGGGCTATTGCTTCTGGCGCCTTCTTTCTTGGGGGCCGGTGGCATGTCTCAAGGGTCGTCCAGGGTTCGCCGGTACGAGGTTCGTGAAGACGCCGAGACGGGGCGATTGACGAGGGTCACGTCGCTGGTTCGGCGTTCAACGCAGACTTCGGGCGGATCGGCTGGCGCAGCAGGGAGTACGGTTGTCCAAGGTCGCACGGTTGTAGATATTGATTTCCTGGTGCGAAAAGCCGGCCTCCGGCACAACGTGGATACGGACTTGATCCACGCGGTGATCCGGCAGGAGAGCAACTACGATGTGTTCGCTGTCTCCGTCAAGGGGGCATGCGGGCTGATGCAGTTGATGCCCGGGACCGCGTTGCGGTTCGGGGTGAAAGACATTTTCGATCCCGCAGAAAATGTCGATGGCGGAGTGAAGTATCTCCGTCATCTCATGGACCGGTATGAAGGCGATCGCATACGGGCCTTGGCGGCGTATAACGCCGGTGAAGGTGCTGTCGATCGATATGGCGGTGTCCCGCCGTATCGAGAGACGGAAGACTATGTCGACCGCGTGCGTCGAGGGTACTGGTCCTTGGGTGGTATCTCGGGCGAGGTTCCGGAAGAGGATCGCGTAACTCTTAGCGTGGACCCAGACGGAACTCTCGTTTTCGAGATGCGTTGAAGAGCCGGTTATGTCGATGTTCCGGCAGATACGTCCGGGCGGCTGCGTCTGGGCGGCGGGAATGCTGGCGTTGCTCTGTGCGCCGCTGTCTGTCTTCGCCGCGAAGACGGGTGGGCCCGTGTCCGCTGCATACTCCCAGGCCGAGCTTCTGCTCGATGACCTGCGGTCGGTTCCCAGCTACGAGTTGGGTCCGAAACAGTATTTGTTGGTGATCGGTGCTTTCGAGAAGGTTGCCAAGACAAATCCGAAGCATCCAAAGAATGACCACGGCCTGTTCGTCACCGGCGAATTGTATGAGGAACTGAGCGAGCGCTTCAAAGATCCGTCGCACCGCGACAAGGCCGTAAGCGCTTACCGAGCGCTTGCCGCCCGGTTCCCGAAAAGCTCCTTCACGTCAAAAGCGTTGGCATCATTGCGCGGGATGGGAATAGATATTCCCACGAAGATCGAGGCCGGCTCCGAGCCGGTGCCGGTCAAGGAAACGGGAGGGAAGATTCCGCGTCCTGTGGAGTTTCGTTCGACGGAGCGGCGGACTGGGCGCCATGCGATGCTGCGCCGGATACGGCATTGGTCGCAGAAGGACTACACGCGAATCGTCATCGAATTGGACGGCACGACTGATATTCGTTACGACCGCATTCAAGGACCTGAGCGGTTGTTCTTCGATTTTGTCGGTGCGCGGCTCGATCCCTCGCTGCGGCCCACCTCGACGATCAAGATCGAGGACGGCCTGGTGCAGCGTGTTCGTGCCGGTCAGAATCATCGCCAAGTGGCCCGGGTGGTTTTTGACCTTGATTTTCAGCCGAACTTTACAACGTCATGGCTCACCAACCCGCTGCGGCTGGTCGTCGAGCTGTATCGGCGACCGCAAGAGGTGATGGCGGGAAATCCGGTTGCGGCGCCGGTCCCGCGGGTGGCAAACAAGGCCGAAGAGCGCTCCGAAGCAGATCTGATTACTTCGGTGAAGGCAGCGGAGGAGATTTCACCAACTCCCAGGGACGGGCTCGCCCAAGCAGTTTCGCAAGATAGCGCTTTGATGGATCAGGAAAGCGAGCCGCTCGAAATCAGAGAGTTCGGCGGGCGACCGAGGGTAACGTCGGAGGAGATCATCCCGGCTTTCTTAGAAGAAGCGGCGTCGGCGAGACCGATGAGAGAGAGATTCGAGCCGGTTCGTGTGGAACCGCCTATCTCGACGAGGCGCGCCGTGGAGGCAGAGGCGCCTCCGGTTGTGGCCGAGTCGTCGGTCGGGCAAGCGAAGGTTGATCTCGGCTTGCGGCAAGAGCAGATCGTGCTGGCGAAACTCGAGCCACCGGCCGCTCCGAAACCGGCGGCCGAAAAAAGCACGCTGCCGTCTGTGCTCGACCTGCCATCGCCGAAGCCTGCCAAGGCGACGAGCTCGGGCACGAGAAACCTGATCCGGACACTGGGGCTCAAGGTAGGCAAGGTGGTGATCGATCCGGGTCATGGCGGGCACGACACAGGCACGATCGGAGCGGGCAAGCTCCGCGAGAAGGATCTGGTCAACGACTTGGCGCAACGGCTGGGCAGCCTGATCGAAGAGCGGCTGGGCAGCGAAGTCATCTATACACGTACGGATGACCGTTTCGTGCCACTGCGCGAACGGACACGTGTGGCAAATCGCGTACAGGCCGATCTATTCATTTCCATCCATGCGAACTCGGCTCGGCAACGGTCCGTTCGAGGCATCGAGACCTATTACCTCAATCTGACGACGGATTCCTGGGCGATGGCGGTGGCGGCTCGCGAGAATGCGGCCGCCGAGCGTTCGGTTCATGAGTTGGTGGACCTCGTGGCCAAGATCACACGCAACGAGAATCTTTCCGAGTCTCGTGAATTCGCCTCAAAAGTGCAATCGGCACTTTACGGCACTCTTTCAAAGCAGACACGCGGCTTGCGAAACCGGGGCGTTCGCAAAGCACCGATGCTGGTGCTGATGGACGCGAAGATGCCGGCCGTGCTGGCCGAAGTTTCCTTCCTGAGCAATACCACCGACGAAAAACTGCTCAAGACCAGCGCCTACCGTGACAAAGTGGCAGAGGCGCTTTTCAAGGGCATCTCGTCCTATGCCGACACGCTGAGCTCCATTACCGAGAAAAGCACAACAACCGCCGGTTTGGACTGAGCTCGGTGACGTCGATCCCCGGCGTGAGAACTTGGTGCATGACCTCGTCTTCTCCGTGTACGGTAACGGCCTGCTCATCTGGCGGCTGAGGCAACTTCCCCATTTCTCGATTGCCTTGATGACTTGGCGGACTGGGAATGGTTGGCCATGCTTTTGTCGTTTTGGATGTTCACTTGCAGATCGCCCGTCCAAGGATTGGCGCCTAAAGAGACCCGGGCCGAGCCTGTCCACACGTTCTTGCACGGGCGCGGATCCCCCGGCACGCGGCTGAAGGTGACAGGCTGTCCCGGTGTGAGCGGCCGAGCCGCCTTCGAGCGCTGCGGTTGCAGGAAAGCAGACTACTCGACCGGCTGGATTGCCTTTGTTAGCCGTGCCCTCTTCGATGGCGTTCCCAACGCAAGGCCGATCCGGCCGTGTAAAAGCTTGGACGCTCCCGATCGGTCCGAGCCTTCCCGGGCCGCCTTCGGCGATTGGACGCTACCCTGCGCGTCGTCTCCGAAAGCATCGCCCCAGATATGACTGATCGCCACGACCCGGAACGGCACGGCCTCCCCCACCGCCGCCGGATCGGGCAGGTACTCGATCGTCAGGCTGTCGCCGAAAACGATGCCGCTCCAGAAGTCTCCGTCGCCGTACTGGCCCGTGCCGCTATAGGGTCCGACGGTCTGCCCGTCCTCCGAATGGAGCCACAGACGGCCCGACCCGATGGCGAAGTCTCGAAAGTGAACCCGCATGGCGCGGGCGCTGGGAGAGGTCAACTTCAGGCGCCACAGGCGGCCGGCCTCGGTCGATTGCCACGCTCCCTCGGCGGTCGACTTGATGCCTCCCCCCGAGAAGCTCAGCTTGAGCGCCCCCTGCGGCAAGTGGCGGTGGACGCCGATGACTGGAGGCCGGCCGTGTTGCGGCTGCAAACGCTGCAGATCGTCGGGACCCAATGGCGGGAGATTGACTTCAGCGGGCGACGGAAGGCTCAGTCGCAGGCTGGGTGGCCGGAGCGCTTCCTCGCGCTCGGCCGACGATGCCTTCGACTGCTGTGGGTTGTCCGGAACCAGCGGCCCGATCCGTTGGGCCTGAGCCGGTCGTGGCAGCAGAGCAAGAGCGAGGAGCATCAAAACACGCGAGTGGCGCGAAATCCAGTGTGGGTTGTCGATCCACTCTGTACTCTCACCGATACGGTGAAATGGATATCGATTGCACATGGATTTGTAACTTCACTAGCTGCTGGATTGACCTTCTCTTACTCTAGCCATAGTGCTCTTTGTCAGTTCCCGCGACGGCGGCTGGACAACGGAACCCGTCGATTGCTCGAACTTTCTGGGAAAGGCATTGCTTTGTCCCGGTCCTTTTGCCGTCAGCTCGTTCCAGGGAAGATCGCGCCCCAGGATGCCGCACCCACGGTAAGCGTTGCATTATCCGACAACCGTGAAGACGATGTGCTTCTTCCATCAGCAACCCCTTGGATCAAGAGTCGAGGCAATTGAGACCGGCAGTGGTTGGCGGATTGCATACCGGGTGGGGGGGATTGGCCGGTGGGCCGACGGTCGAGTTCAACGGTAAACTGTAAGTCCGCCCAGTATCATGCCTGTCGAAACGCTTGAGCGCTCTCAAGTCGAGCAAGAAACCCTCTCTCTGGTCAAGGAACTGCTCACGGAGTTGGGTGCTCACGAGACCGTTGCCCGAGTGGCTCCGGACTCGTTGTTTGACCGCGACCTGGGCTTGGGGAGTCTGGAGCGCGTGGAACTGCTGTTGCGGACCGAGCAGCGACTTGGTCTTCGCGTGCCGGAGACCCTTGCCCAGAGAGCAGAGACGCCGGCGGAATGGGTCCGATCGATCTTCGAAAGTGACGAATCGCAGCACACTGAGAGGCCTCCAATCCACCAGCCGGGTGACGCGCCGCCTCCTTGGACGCAGGCGGAAAGTTTCGCTGAAGTTCTGCGCGAGCAAGCGCAGCGAAATCCGGATCGGGTCCAGGTTCATTTGCTTGACGGAGGGCGAATCGAGGAGATTACTTACGGCCACTTGCTGGATCAGGCACAGCAGGTCGCGGACGGACTGGCTGCGTCAGGGCTTAAACGCAACGAGACCGTCGCCGTGATGCTGCCGACGTGCTCGGATTTCTTCTATGCGTTCCTGGGCATCGCCCTGGCTGGCGGAATCGCCGTACCGATCTATCCGCCTGCGCGGCCCAACGAGATCGAGGAGTATGTCCTCCGACAAACGCTCATTCTACGCAACGCGCAGGTGCGGTTTCTCATCTCTTTCGAGGCAGTAAGAGCGGTGTCGCAAGTGATGCAGTTCGGGGTTCCGAGCCTGCGGGAGGTTACTACGGCGGACGCTTTGCGGTCGCGTGCGGGCGGCACCCCCCATGTAAGAGTTGAACCTGCGGATACCTTCTTCATTCAGTACACATCCGGCAGCACTGGGAACCCTAAAGGGGTTGTGCTCACACACTCGAATGTTCTCGCAAACGTGCAAGGCATCGGCTGGGCGGTCGAGGCGAGACCGGATGACGCCGTGGTGAGTTGGCTGCCGCTCTATCACGATATGGGTCTGATCGGGTCTTGGCTTTTCAGCGTGTTCTTTGCGTTTCCGATCACCATGATGTCACCACTGGCTTTTCTTTCGCGGCCGGAACGTTGGCTGTGGGCGTTGAGCGACTCCGGCGGCACACTATGTCCGGCTCCGAATTTTGCTTACGAGTTATGCTCGCGCAAGATACAGGATGATGCAATGGACGGCGTGGACCTGAGGCGCTGGCGTGTAGCGATCAATGCAGGCGAGCCCGTCCTGCCGGACACTTTGGAGCGCTTTGCGGAACGGTTCGCGCCATGGGGTTTCCGGCCCGAGAGTTACGTGCCCTGCTATGGCTTGGCGGAATCGTCGGTGGCGCTGACGTTTCCTCCGATCAATCGGCCTCCGGCGATCGACCGAATCTGCCGAACTTCGTTCGAGAAGGAAGGAAGAGTTATTCCGGCGGCGGCCAACGAGACAAACGTTCTGCGCTTAGTGGCGAACGGCCGGGCACTTCCGGAACACGAAGTTCGGATCGTCGATGAAAGTAATCGCGATGTCGGTGAGCGCGTGCAAGGGAGGTTACTCTTCCGAGGCCCCTCGAAGACAGGCGGCTATTATCGCAATCCCGAAGCGACGGCTGCGGTCGTCGACGCTGATGGCTGGATGGATTCCGGCGACCTCTCCTATTGGGCGAATGGCGAAGTTCACATCACCGGGCGACTCAAGGACTGCATCATCAAGGCCGGCCACAATATCATCCCGCAAGAGGTTGAAGCGGCCGCTGCCGATGTCGCGGGAGTTCGTCGTGGTTGCGTCGCGGCGTTCGGGTCGACAGACCCATCGAGCGGCACGGAACGACTCGTGGTAGTCGCCGAAACGCGCTCGCGTGATTCGGCAGATCAAAGTCGAATGCGGTTGGAGGTGATCCGCGAAGTCGACAAGAAAGTGGGGCTACCGCCGGACGTTGTGGAGCTTGTCCCGCCACAAGCCGTTCCCAAGACATCGAGTGGGAAAATCCGCCGCAACGAAACAAAGCGTCTTTACGAGCAAGGGGAGTTACGACCGAGGAAGCACCCGCCTTGGCTTCAACTGCTGCGTTTGTGGGCCTCTCATTTCAGCGCTGCGATCGAGCGAGCATTTTGGAAAGCCCATGATCTCGCTACCGGCCGAGCAATCGCGGTGTTGCCGGCTTGCATGGCGATAATGGGTGGATTCATTGCGCGACTTACCCCCACAGCGGCTGGATCTTCGGCCATTGTGCGCCACACGGTGAAAGTCCTTCGCAAGGTAGGGGGCATTCGTACGCGCGTGGAGCGAAACGGATCAGCGATCGGTGTGACGGCATCTTTGTTCGCCACCAATCGAGCTGCGACTGCCGAGCTATTGACGCTCGTGGAGAACATCCGAGGAACTGTACAGATCAGCGATATCCGCTTGCTGGAAGGATTGACCTGGAACGCGGCGTTCCTTTTGGAGTCGTTGGTCGTCGAGGACGATGAAGCACGAGGCTCCACCTCGGATCGATTGCGGCGGTGTGTTCGCAATGCGTTGGCGAGCGGATCCTCGGTTGTCGTCGCGGCTGATTCGCCGGTGGGTTCAACTCCGCAGCGCAGCAGTTTTCGATTGGAGCCGATCGAGGCGGCTATGGATACCGGCTGCCCGTTGATTCCCGTCTACGCCGGTGGCGGCAACGGATCAGCGATTGACGGGATCTCGTCGGCAAGCGCTTTCCTGCGGATCGGAGATCCTCTGCCGCTCGACGGAGCCAGCTGTACCGAGACACGGCAAGCCCTGCGCAACGCCATCGAGCGATTGATGAATGACGATCGGCCCGCGCCGACTCCTGACTAAGACATGCCGGACAACGAAACCCTCCTTCGCCTGCTGGGCTGCTTCTTGCTGGGATCCATCCCGTTCGCCATCTTGGCCATGCTGGGTACAGGTATCGACATTCGCAAGGTGGGTTCGGGCAATCCGGGTTTCAACAACGTACTACGGGTCAACATGCCTCGCGCAGTGCTCACTCTGATCGGCGATCTTGGTAAAGGTTTTCTTGCAGTGTGGCTGTTCTTGCGGCCTGAAGACCCCTATTACCATGGCTGGCTGTTTGGTTTCGTGGTGATCTTCGGGCACTGTTATTCGCCCTTCTTGAAGTTCCGCGGGGGGAAGGGCATTGCCACGTCCGCCGGTGTAATGCTGGCACTTTTCCCGAAGTGGGCCGCGGCGGCTTTGCTGTTTTTCGTGGCGGTGCGGTTGTGGGGAAGTCGCCGCAAGTGGCGGGAAGCGGGGATGATCGCGTCTATCTCGACGTGGCTTTTCTTTACGATCTTGATGGCGTTGCTGGTTGGCGGCCCTGACGTACGCAACGCAGCGCTGATGACGACTTTTCTGGCTTGGCGGCACCGGCAGAATTTTCGGAATCTGTTTGCCGGCTAGTTTTTCCTCCGCCCGTGTGCGGATCATTCAAGCGGGTAACATACGGATCGGTGTCAACTCCGCTTGACCAGGAGGATGTTTCAGGTCAGTTGTGGTCAAATCACTATTGCATCAGATCCGAGAGCGGTGCGCGCAGGTTGCAGAGCAGGCGCGGTTCGTTCGGATTCGGGGTGAGAGGATTCCGGACTACGCGGCTTCATTGCTGATGGAAGAGGCCGGGCCTGCCGAGCTTGACCCTGCTTATCACTATGTCGGACACGGACCGGCCACTTTGGCGTTCATCCTGACGTTGGATGCCGTGAACTTCGGGTCCGGGTATTTTCCAGGTTTGCGGAAGCGTCGCGGTCTATCCGGCTACTTCACCGTTGCATCATCGTTGAACGACTATTTCGGCGAGTTCGGGCCGATTTCACCGGACACACTGGCCGAGTTGTCGACTGAGAGTTGCAACGCGCTCTTCGGACAAGAGCGCGAAAACGAAACAGCATTCGAGTTGATGGGCCTGTTCGCCTCGGCGCTGAACGATCTGGGACGTTTGCTGATCGAGCGCTTCGAGGGGAGCTTTGTTCGGCTCGTGGATTCAGCAGAGCAGTCGGCTGAGAAATTGGTTCAAATACTGGAGGTGATGCCCTTCTATCGCGATGTGCATCAATATGGCGACCTGGAGGTTCCCTTCTACAAGCGTGCTCAGCTTACCGCGGCGGACCTCGCACTGGTCTTTGGTCACGAAGGCCCAGGACTTTTTGAAGATATGGATCGGCTCACGATCTTCGCCGACAATCTGGTGCCGCACGTCCTTCGGACGGATGGCCTTATCGAATACGATGCTCATTTAATCGATCGTATCGCCAGGGGGGAACTGATTGCGTCGGAGAGTCTGGAAGAGATCGAGATTCGCGCCTCTGCGGTGACGGTGGTAGAGCGTATTCGTGAGGAGATAACCCGCAGAGGGGGGAGCGTAACTTCGATGGAGCTGGACTACCGCCTTTGGAACCGCGGGCAGGGGGCTTCGTACAAGGCTCTACCCCGCCATCGCTGCCGCTGCGTGTTTTACTAGGAGACGATCTCGGCTCGTGGGCCTTACGTACGGAATACTCGATGGATCAGGTTTCGAAAGCGGCGTTCTTTGACTTCGACGGAACGCTTGTCTCCAGCAACGTGGTGACAAGGTACGCCTTCTTCGCGAAGAACCACCCGAACCGGGCAAAGGCCTGGTGGCGGTACGGCAAGCTGCTGGCGACGGTTCCGCTGTGGATCGGGCTTGACATGTATTCCCGCCGCCTATTCAACGAAGTCTTTTATCGAGAGTACCGAAGTCTATCGAAAGAATGGCTTTTTGAACTCGGGGAGGAGTTGTTTACGAGTGACATTCTACCGAAGGTCTTTCCCGCTGCGGAGGCGCTTGTGGAAGCGGAGCAAGAGGCCGGATACCGTCTTGTGTTGGTGAGTGGCGGCTTGGATTTTTCCATCACACCCGCTGTTCGGTACTTTGGATTTGATCATGTAATCTGCAATCGTCTTGAGTATGAGGGCGGCATTGCGACCGGGGGTGTCGCGCCGCCCTTGTTGGCGGAGGAGGAAAAACCGAGGGCAATCGAGAGATTCTGCCGCGAGTATAATGTGGACTCAGTCCGCTCCAAGGCCTACTCCGACAGCCTTTCGGACTTGCCGATGCTTGCATGCGTGGGCCAACCCGCCGCCGTGAATCCGGATCGCGGGTTGCGCCGTGCTGCTGGGGAGCGTGGCTGGCCCATCCTGGATTTGCGAAGCGCACCTACCCCACGGAGAACCGATCATGGCAACCCAAGTTGAGGAGATCCATCTTCAACGCGAGTTCGCATTCGGAGACCCGACACCTAACGCTGTCGGCCGCAAGGCTCAGGTCTCATCGCAAGGTTGCGTCGTTCATCTCGAAGCGAATTCCGCGAAGAGGCTGCTGTGGCACGGCGAAGACCTGCTCGATGTGAAGCTGCCCGCCGGAACGCGCGTGGTCTATCCCAAGCCGACAATCCCGGGAATCCCCGACCGGGACGAAGGCATCCGCTATGCGCTGAAGAACCCGGAGGAGATGGAGCCCCTCGAGGCATTGCTGCGTCCGGGGATGAAAATCACCATTGCGATCGATGACATCTCGCTGCCGCTGCCGAAGATGCCGCAGCCAGACATTCGCGAGTCGGTGCTGACAATTGTCCTGGACTTGCTGGCGGAGAAGGGAATTACCGACGTTCACATCATCGTGGCGACATCGTTCCATCGGCGGATGGAGGAGTTTGAGTTGAGGCACGCCGTCGGCAACCGTATCCATGACACCTACGCGCCGGATCGGCTTTACAACCACGACGGCGAGGAGCCCGACGGCATGGTCGAACTGGGACGGACGGAGTTGGGCGAGCGTGTCCGCATCAACCGGCGGGCCGCGGAATCGGATCTGCTGATCTATGTCAACATCAACCTCGTCTCGATGGACGGCGGCAGCAAGTCGACCGCCGTGGGGCTCTGTGATTATCCGTCTCTGCGCGCTCATCACACGCCGCAGACGATTCTCAAATGCGATTCCTACTTCGACCACAATCACTCGGCGCTAACGCATTCCTGCGACCGGATGGCCAAAATCATCAACGAGCACCTGAAGGTCTTCCATATCGAAACCGCCGTCAACAATGCGATGTTCAACCCCGCGATGGGGTTTTTCGTGAAGAACGAGGATAGATGGAACGCTGTTGACAAGGCATGTTTCCGGGTCGCGCAGTCGGCCCTGCGAGCGCTGCCGCGCAAGACGAAGCGGAAGATCCTGTTTGCGGTGCCGTCTTCATACGCGGTAACGGCCGTTCATGCCGGGGCCACGCTGCCGACGCACGAGAAGACTCTGGCTTACTGCTATGAACAGTACGTGGTGCCAGTCGAGGGACAGAGCGACGTCGCGGTTTTCGGCATACCTTTCATCTCTCCCTACAACGTCCATTCGATCCTGAACCCGCTGCTCGTTCAGGTGCTCGCGCTCGGCTATTTTTTCAACATGTACCGAGGGATGCCTGTGCTGAAGAAGAACGGCGTGATGATCCTGACGCACCCGCTTTATGACGAGTTCGATCCGCGGCATCACCCGTCGTACATCGAGTTCTTCCATCGCATCCTGCCCGAAACGAACAACTCATTCGAGCTGCAACAGAAGTACGAGGCGGAGTTCGCGCATGACCCGGAGTACATCGAGATGTACCGCCACGGGTATGCCTATCACGGCGTTCACCCCTTCTACATGTGGTACTGGGGCGAGAATGGCAGGGCTCATTGCGGCAAAGTGATCGTCGTCGGCGCCGAAGACGAGAAGGCCGCGCACGTGATGGGCTGGGATTGCGCCTCGTCCATGGAAGAAGCCATCGAAATGGCGCACTCGCATGTCGGGCGCGCACCCTCGATCACACACGTCCACATCCCGCCTATCAATATGGTCGATGTCGCGGGCGTGGCGGAAACCGTTTAGCCCGGAATGAAGACCATATTGATTACCGGTGCTACCGGTTTTCTAGGTACGCATCTCGTCGAACAGCTACGCGAGTCGGCGCCCGACGCTCGCCTGCGATTGATGAGCCGGGGCGCGAGCACGGCGAAGTGCTCTGAGCAAATCGAATCTGTTGCCGGAGATGTTACCGCTTCGGAGCAGGTGCACGCGGCCGTCGAGGGCGTAGACGAGATTTACCATCTTGCCGGTGTGGTAGATCGGGAACCGGCGAACCCGAGGTTTCTCTATGACGCGCACGTCGAGGGCACCCGCCATGTTTGCGAAGCCGCCTGCCGCCATGGGGTGAAGAGAATGGTTCTCGCCTCCTCGTCCGGTACGGTTGCCGTCGGACACAAGCCGCTGACGAGAAACGAGGAATCCGGCTATGCGACCGAGGTCGTCGCGCGTTGGCCTTACTACCTGAGCAAGATCTTTGCCGAGAAGCTAGCGTTTCGGTATTGCGAAGGCCGCGGGTTACCGCTGGTCGTCGTCAACCCGAGTCTGCTGCTGGGTCCAGGGGACTTTCGGGAATCGTCCACGAAAGACATGAGGCTTTTTCTGGAGGGCCAGATTCAGGCGACGCCGAGCGGCGGGCTGAATCTAGTGGACGTGCGCGATGCGGCGGCCGGCATGCGGGCGGCTATGAAGCGAGGAAGAGTCGGTGAGCGCTATTTGCTGGGCGGACCGAACTGGACATTCCGGGAATGGATGGATCGCGTCGAAGCACTTTCGGGCGTGCGGGCGCCCTTGCTGTCGCCGTCTTTGGGGGCGGCCCTTGTTCTAGCCAACATCGCACGCAGGATTTTGCCGTTGGTCGGCCAGAAGTTCAAGCTCGACGACGAATCGATCCGCATGTCGGCGCTCTACTGGTTTTGCGATTCGACCAAAGCCCGCACCGAACTTGGCTTTGAGACCCGGGATCCGATGGATACTCTCCGCGATACGATCGATGATCTGTGCCGGAGACATCCCGAACTGGCGCAGTAACCTCTTCCATTGAGTCAACTAGGCCAACCCTTAGTCATCCTCAACCCGCAAGCCGCCGGAGGCCGTGCGTCGAAGCGATGGCCGCGCATCGCCACGGCCCTGGCTGACAGGATCGGGCCCGTGGAGCCCCGCTTCACTGAGCATCCCGGACACGCCACGCTACTTGTACGGCAAGCCTTGATGGACGGCCGGCGTCTGATCATTGCTGTCGGCGGTGACGGCACGATCAACGAAACTGCCAACGGTTTTCTGAGCGGCGGCGAGCCGGTCAACCCCGATGCGCGCCTCGGCATCATTCCCATCGGGACGGGCGGAGACTTCCAACGCAGCATCCGGATTCCGTCCGACATCGAAGGGGCCATCGAAACTATCGCCAGCGGCATTGCTAGAATCATCGATGTCGGCGCAGCGCGGCTGCAAGGGCACGACGGACAGCCCGTGGAGCGCTGCTTCGTCAATCTCACGAGCTTCGGAATGGGCGGCGAGGTATGCGTCCGGTCAAGGAATATCCTGTCGCCTCTCGGCGGAAAGACCGCCTTCCTCTACGCCACTCTCGCCGTTTTTCTTACCTACCGGGCGAAGCGAGTGCGCCTGACGCTCGACGGCGTGCCGCTCCCCGAAGAATTACGAATCACGAACGTGGCCATCGGCAACGGCCGCTATCACGGCGGCGGTATGCACCCTTGTCCGCGAGCGGTGTTGGATGACGGGATTCTGGAGGTTACTACGATCGACTACCTCAACATGTTCGAGCTGGTGCGGGATCTGCCGGTACTGTATTCCGATGATGTGTACAAGCACCCGAAGGTCCGGCATCACCGTGTCAGGACGGTACTGGCGGAATCGGAGGATGTGACCCGGATCGAACTGGATGGGGAAGCGGGGGGAAGCCTGCCGATGGAAGTGCGGGTCTTACCGCGCCGGCTGCCGGTGCTGGTGAGCGCGGAAGGGAGCTGAAGCGCCCCTCCGCCGCGCTGTTGCGATCGAGAAGACAGGCAGAAGGAGGCCACACCAAGTCGGCAGTCGAGCGGTTTTCCCTCCGGTCATTTCATTCACCTCTCATTGCTCCGAGCGATACGCCCATGCCGCACAATCTCCTCCCCGCCGGAACCTCAACGTCGCTAAGGTCTGTCCTTAGTTTCTCGTACGTCGCAGTAATAAACTGCGATTTTTTGAAGCCCCGCAGCCTAGCAGCGCTCAATCCCGGAGAAGCGCGAACAGACCTGCGCCGACTACGCTGAGCAGAGCGACGGATAGGACGATGACGAGTGGCCAGAGCACTTTCTGGAGGGTATCGACACGGTCGGCGAGGGAATCGATCCGGGAAGTCTGGGCCTCAATTCGTGTCTTCGTCTCGGCACGAATCTCGGCGGTTTCGGATTTCAGTTCCGCGAAGCGCGTGTCCATCTCAGCCTTGAACTCGGTGATCCGAGTTCCTTGGGCGTCGATCTTGGCGCCGAGGACGGTGATAACGTTCTGGCCGGCTTGAGCGCGGACTTCGTCGTCAGCGCGGTAGGCCAAGTCGGCCTCCACGCCTGCGCTGCGGAGGGCTCGGAAGAGCGCTCCGGTGGACTCGGTTGTGATGGGTTCAGCCGGAGTCGCCATGAGCAGGTTCCTCGTTTGGAAGTATAGCGACCCATTCCCGACCGCGCCGGGGAAAGAGGAATCTGTGGATTCCCTGGGTTACCGGATGCAATCTGAGAGAGCCGAGATATCCGTCCCGACGACGACACGAGCCGGCCGCTGATACACTGGTGTGCTGATTTTACGGCGGAAAACCCATGGCTGAAGCCGACTCGACCCAGGTTGACAAACTGACCCCTGTCCTGGCTGTTGCCGGCGCAGTGCTGGTGGTGGCGGCGTTGTATCTGATCTTTGTCTGGGTACCCATGGAAAGCACGATGGGGGTCGTACAAAGGATCTTCTATTTCCACGTTCCGTCGGCTGCGACATCGTGGGTGGCGTTCCTGACTGGCGGCATGGCCGCGGTCCGCTATCTGATCAGCCGCGACGGCCGACTCGATGATCTCTCGGTATCGTGCAACGAAGCAGGTCTCGTGTTTTGCATCGTCAATCTGGTGACAGGCATGTTCTGGGCCAAGCCGGTTTGGGGCATCTGGTGGGCCTGGGACGCGCGCGGCCAAAGCGCGCTGCTACTGGCAGTGATCTATGTCGGGTATCTGATTCTGCGACAGTCCGTAACTGAGCCGTCGCAACGCGCGGTCGTTTGCGCAGTCGTGTCGATTTGCGGGATGGTCGATATTCCGATCATCTACATGGCGAATCGCTGGTGGAGGACGCAGCACCCGGCGCCCGTGATCTTCGGCGGCGGGGGCCTAGACGCCCGCATGGGAATCGTGCTGGCGTTTACCACGGTGGCGCTGCTGACCGTGCTTTGGTATCTGGTCAGGCAGCGGCGGAAACTGGCCGTGATGCAACGCGAGGCGGAGGGCCTGCGCCGGATGGTGCACGCCCTGGGTTAGCCGGCGGATTCAAGAAGGCAGGCGAAATGGAAGAAAACCTCAAGTGGCTCTGGTATGCATTCAGCGCGGCGTGGATCATTCACATCCTCTACGTGGCTTCCATCGCGAGCCGCGCCAAAGATCTGCGAGGACAGATCGACAACCTCAAGACCCTGTTGCAGGACCAGCAGAAAAGATCGGATGACCCTTCAGGCCAAGGCGATCCGCACTCGGACCGCCCCACTGGTTGAAACAACGTAGCCTGTTTCTCTCAAGCACTTCGTGTCGCCGCGCGGCGACACGAACACATCAGCTTTTCAGTACTTGGCTCAAGCGACGTCCGACGATGCGGTCCTCGCCGGGTTCGAGCATCCAGACGGCGACGACCAACTCATCTTGGGCTCTCGGCCGGACTTCGATGCTCGGGTTGCCTTCGCGGAGTTCCTTGGCCACGTCCTTCGGTGTTTTCCCGACGGCCGCGTGGTCCCAGTTGACGTGCAGGTGCGGCACGCCGTTGGAGAGTTCGGGCACTTTGATTTCGGTCTTGATGCCCTTCACGCCTCTCGTGTAAGTGGCGATGCGGTTGCAACGGTTTTCCCAGTCTTTCCAGACTGCCTTGTGGTCGCGATTGACGAACATCTCGAGCGCCACGAGCATGCCGACCATTTCTTCTTTGTTGACTTTGCTGATGCGGCCGAGCGAATCGGAGTTCGGGCTGCTATTCATGCGGCCGGCCTCGATCAGGTCTTTGCGGCCCAGCAACAGACCGGCCGATTGGGGTCCCTTGATGCCCTTGCCGCCGGAGAAGATGGCCAGATCGAAACCGGCCTGCGTGAATTTCCAGAGGTTCTCCACCGGGGGCAGGTCGGCCGCGGCATCGATCATCGTGGGAACGTTGTGTTTCTTGCCCAGTTCGGCGAATTCCTCGTAGCCGATCTGTCCCCTGTTGTTCGCCGTATACAGGAAGAACATCATCGCCGTGCGCGAGTGTATAGCGCTCTCCAACTCGGCCGCGGTTTCGACTTCGATCATACGAATGCCGGCATTTCGCACGGCATGGTCATAACCGTTGCGGTGCGATTTCTGAACGATCACCTCGTTCTTCATACCGCGGGTATCGGGCAGTCGCCTGATCTTGTCGCGATCGGTTCCGGCTACGACACCGGCGGTGCCGATGGCCAGCGCCGAAGCCGCACCGGCACTGACGAGCGCGGCTTCACTCTTGGCCAGTTCCGCGATGCGCTTGCCGACGGCGTCGTGCAGGTCTTGCAACGGACAGAACGTCGTCGAAGCCACTGTCATGGCGTCCCATGCAGGACGCGGTACGAGCGACGCAGTCAAGCTTGTGTAGGTGCCCGCGGCGTTAATGAAAGTGCGAACTCCCAGTTCGCGGATCACGTTGCGCCGCCCACCGCCAAGCCGGGCGGCGGCCGAGGCCGAAGCGGGCATGAGGGCGTCCATGCCGGGGAGCACGGCCAAGCCGCGCAGAAGGGAACGACGGTCGAGTTTCAGCCAGTTCATGATGTTTACCTCTTGTAGAAACGAGTGGCCGGCCAGCGGAACGGGCCGCGCCTGAGCTAAGAGCAGTATACACGGCGAGGCGGCACGACCGTTCTTCAGTATCCGGAGGGACTGCTTGATGGACAAGTCCTGGACCACCCTCCTGCATCGCTTCTCTGCCGGTTACCCCGCCTCCCTCGCAGGAGATTTATGCAAGCAATTTCTTGATCAGGCGCCCGCCCACATCGGTCAAGCGGAAGTCGCGACCCTGATAGCGGAAAGTCAGCTTCTCGTGATCGAGGCCGAGCAAATGGAGAATGGTCGCCTGAACGTCGTGAACTTCCACCTTGTCTTTGGTGATGAAGAAGCCGAGCTCGTCGACTTCGCCAATCGTCTGGCCGGCCTTGATGCCGCCGCCGGCGAACCACATCGGGAAGTTCTCGATGTGATGGTTGCGACCGACCGTCTCGCGGATCTCGCCCATCGGCGTCCTTCCGAACTCCCCGCCGAAGATCACCAGCGTCTCTTCCAGCAGACCACGTTGCTTGAGGTCTTTGATGAGCGCGGCCGTGGGGCGGTCGACGGTCAGAGCAACCTCGTCGAGCTTTTCGTTGAGGTTGTTTTGCCGGTTGCCGTGATGGTCCCAACCGGTCTGGTAAAGCTGCACGAATCGCACCCCTCGCTCGATCATGCGCCTCGCCAACAGGCAGTTGTTTGCGAACGACTGCTCGCCGGGCTTCGCGCCGTAGAGGTCCAGGGTCGCCTGGCTTTCTGTGGAGAGATCCATCAGTTCGGGCCCGCTCGTTTGCATGCGATAGGCCATTTCGTAGGACGAGATCCGAGTGCTGATCTCCGGGTCACCGACCTCGGTCAACCGCGTCAGGTTCAAGTCGCGGACCGCGTCCAACTTGGCGGTCTGGCGCTTCATCGAAATGCCGTTCGGAGTTGAGAGGTTGGGGATCGGATCGGCCGACCGGAGGAACTCGACGCCCTGGTAGGTGGTAGGCAGAAAGCCGCTGCTCCAGAGGTTCGCGCCTCCCATCAGGCTCCGCTCTCCGGAACGCAGAACCACGAACGCCGGCAGGTTCTGCGATTCACTACCCAGCCCGTAGCTCAGCCAGGCTCCCATGCTCGGTCGTCCGAATCGGGTCGAGCCGGTGTTGAAGAAGAGCTTCGCCGGGGCATGATTGAAGTTCTCCGTCGTCAGTGAATGCACCAACGCCAAGTCATCGACCACGCCAGCCATGTGGGGGAAGATCTCCGAGACCCATGTACCCGACTGTCCGTGCTGGTGGAACTTCCTCCGAGGACCCAGCAGCTTCAGCTTGTCTTTCATGAATCTCTCCATGAAAGCGAAGCGCTTGCCTTCGAGAAACGAATCAGGGGTCGGCTGGCCGTCAAGCTCGCCCAGCTTGGGCCGATAGAGCCACGTCTCGAACTGGCTCGGCGCGCCGGCCATGAAAAGGTAGATGACGCGCTTGACCTTGGGAGTGAAATGGGGCGCCTTGGGCGCCAGCGGGTTCTCGACCCGCGGCACATTGCCCGCCATCAGCTTGCCGTTACCGAGCAAACCGCCCAGAGCGATGTTGCCGAGGCCGACGAAGCATTGGCTGAAGAAGTGTCGCCGGGTTCTGTCACGCAGGCTCATCCGTTGCATGCTGAGATCACTCCCGTGTGATGAATTCATCGAGATTGAGAAGCACTCCCGACACCATGGTCCAGGCTGCCGTCTCGGGAACGTCAGCTCCCTCGCGAAGTTCCAAGGGCAAGGCCTCTTTCGCCTCGTCCGGATTCGTCCTGAAGTCATCAAGCTGTAAAGCCAGCAGATGCTCCAGCCGCTCTTTTTCCTGCTCTTGCGGCGATCGCGACAGACAGAGGCGAAATGCATGTTCGGCCCGCTCGGAGTTCGAAGCATCCGGGCGCTCATCGAGCACCCGCTGCGCCAGTCCTTGCGCGAACTCCTGGAAGCCCGCGTCGTTCAGAAGGGTAAGCGCTTGCAGCGGCGTGTTCGAGCGGTTGCGTTTCGTTGTCATGGTCAGCGCATCGGGGCTGTCGAAGACCATCAGGCCCGGATGAGGGCTCGTGCGCCAGAAATGCGTATACAGGCCCCGGCGATAGCGCGCGGACCCGCTGCTTTCCGTCCACGTCCTTCGGATCATGACGTCCGGCGGCTGTGAGGGGAAAACGCTGGGTCCTCCGATTGTGGGCGTCAGCATTCCGCTTGCCGACAAAGCCAGATCCCGCACGATTTCCGATTCGACCCGCAGCCGATTCTGCCGCGCCAGCAGGTCGTTGCGCGGGTCTTTCGCCGTCGTTTCTGTCCGATGCGCCGATGACTGCCGGTACGCCCCGGAGGTCAGGATCAAGCGATGCATCGCCTTCAGGCTCCAGCGCTGTTCGATGAACTCCGCAGACAACCAGTCGAGCAGGCCGGGGTGCGTCGGCAACGTGCCCTGCGTTCCGAAATCGTTTTCCGTCTCGACAATGCCGCGGCCGAAATAGCGTTGCCAGATGCGGTTCATGGTGACTCTGGGCGTCAGTGGATTCTTCTCGCTCACCAGCCAGCGAGCCAGATCGACGCGGTTATAAACGTCCTGGCGCGGAAGCGGAGGCAATGTCGCGGGAGTTCCGGGCTCGACGGGGATGCCCTTGTTCAGAAACTCTCCGCCCAACAATACGTGCGTCGGACGAGGCTTCGGCAATTCCCTCATCACGAGCGTGCTGGGTATATCGGGCTCGATCTTGCGTACCGCCGCGATCGCCTTGTTGCGCTCTTGAAGTCCGAGATCCTGCTCGAAGTAGGCGTTTCGGATGGCTTCATGCTGCGCCTCGTGACGTTCCTCCATGGGGACATCGAGGATGGCGCGTTGCCCCGGCGTCAACTTCTCGAGCGCATCACCATCGAGGGACGACTCCCACTCGGATTGCTTCTCCAGGAGTTGGTCCTTGTAGCTCTCCAACTCCTGCTCCATGACCTTGAGCTGGGCCCGGATCGCCCCGCGCCGCGCGTGCTGCTCGGGAGTACCGAACTCCAGCACCGGCTCGAATGCGCGCTTGCGACCTTCTCGGTCTTTGAACTCTCCGCTCAACTCGTCAATGCTGTTGAAGAAAGCGAAGAATCGGTAGAACTCCCGCTGCGTGATCGGGTCGAACTTGTGATCGTGGCAGCGTGCGCAGCCGAGCGTCAGCCCCAGGAAGGCCATTCCCGTCGTGTCGACCCGATCAACCACGGCTTCGACGCGATACTGCTCGAAGTCGACGCCGCCTTCCAGGTTCAACAGGGTATTGCGGTGAAAGCCGGTCGCTACGATCTGCTGATTGGTGGGGTTCGGCAGGAGATCTCCGGCGATCTGCTCGATCACGAACCGGTCGAAAGGAAGGTCCCGGTTCAAGGCTCGGATCACCCACTCCCGATACATCCAGATCTTGCGCTCGCCGTCGTTGTTGTATCCGTTCGAGTCGGCGTAGCGCGCCAGATCGAGCCAGTGGCGTCCCCACCGTTCGCCGTAGTGGGGAGAATCGAGCACCTGATCGACAAGCTGTTCGTAGGCGTCAGGACGGTCGTCGTTCACGAAAGCATCGACCTCCTCCGGCGTCGGCAACAGGCCGACCAGGTCGATGTACAACCTCCGGATCAAGGTGGTCCGCTCGGCTTCCGGCGAGGGGGTCAAACCCTTGTTCTCGATACGCGCCAGGATGAAGCGGTCGATCGGATTGCGCACCCACGACTCCTGGGAAACCTCCGGCGGGCGGGGACGGCGAATCGGTTGAAAAGACCAATGCGTCGACGAATCGTCCGCGGATCCCTTCGCACGGGCCGCTGTGGGCCACGGGAGACCCAACTCGACCCAGCGGACAAGAGCGGCGAGATCCTCGGGGGCCAGCTTGCCGCCGGGAGGCATTTTGAGCTCGTCGCTGTGGCGGATGGCATGGATCAGCAGACTGTCTTCGGGGGACCCCGGAAACGCCGCTTGACCGCGGTTTCCGCCCATCAATATGGATTCACGGTTCTCTACCGACAAGCCACTGGTTAGCAGCTTGTCGTTATGGCAGGCTGCGCACTTGGTCGAGAGAAGAGGCCGCACCTCGTTCTCGAAAAAACGGAGTGCGTCGTCTGAGAACGCTGCAGCATCCCCTTGCTGCGCGGCAAGGGGGAGTGCGCCGCAGATGAAAAACAGCGCAGCCCTGACGAAGCTCGATGCCCGCATGACTAGATAAACCCTATCACAGACCACGGGAGAATCGGACCCTCATCGCGTAACCAGAGGAGGGTATCTTCGCGGTGCGGGAGGCGACACGATCCCGTCGCGCCCGCATCAACTTTTTTCGGTTTCATGACAACAGTCCGTATCGTAGCCATGAGCGACGCGTGAAGGCGGCCTGCCGTTCTCAAGGAACCCTCGGAGCCTTCGCGTGGGCCGTTGTCGTTGCCCCGTAGTTGCGATGCATCAGAATGCTGCGCCCGTCCTTGCCGCACGGGCCACACCTCTTCACGACGAACAAGTCGTCGTGGTCCTCGTGATCGATCTCCCTCACGCCGTCAGGCCTCGTTGCCGGGAACCAGGCGCGGGCGTCGATTTGCCCCGGCGGAACGCCGAGAAGCTCCAGGATCTTCGGGACCGTATTGCTGTGGCCGGCCACCAGGACATCCTGTCCACAACGATCTTCGAAGATCTCGGCGACGAGCTCGCCTTCCGTGCTGTTTCTGGCGTACTCGATGTGCGGTTTCGGATCGAGATGCGCCACGGTCTGCCGGGTTCGTTTCGTATCGCTGTGGTAGACGGCGCTGAGCCCGTTTGTGACTTTCTCGACGGCCGCCGGAAGAGACTTGGCTCGATGCAATCCTTCTTCGGAGAGCTCGTCGCAGCGACGGCACGTCTTCTCCGCGTGCCGGACGACCAGAACGGTGGTTTCGATTTCTCCGGCAGCGCAGATACCCTCGACGGCGCTCGCCCCGTTCACGGCGAACACCGAAACAATGAGCATTGCTATGGCTTTCGTCACTGGTTGCGCCTTCCGTGTAAAGCCGGTGCTCCGTTTCTCCGTCATCATAGGTTCAACTGCGGCCTGATGGCGGTTCGGAAATCGCAGGCAGTATGTTCGGGCCTCGGCCCGCGATTTACCGGTACGTCGATAAGGGCCTGTCGGCATCACTTCGTCATGTCTGACCGCCATCAGGTCCGTTAGCCGCTAGGCTAGCTCCGGCGCGCCTTCCAGGTCCCCGTTCCATACTCACCCAGGTCAACGGCGCCGTTCATCTCGTTGCCGCGAACCGTTCCGCTGAACCGGTAGCCGATCGATGCTCCCTCGTAACGTCCGGAGGACCGAAACTCGACGGCCGCGCCGTCGATCGTCCCTTCCAGCGAGCCATGCGTGACGCGCCCCACGTGCATGCCCGTCAGCCGGTGGCCCTGCGCATCGAAGTGAAACTCGTGTTCTGTGGAGCCGACGACAAACTCCAGCTCCGCGTCCCAGTGGCCGCTCAGGTCGGAAACCGGCGGCGCGGGCATCGGCCGCGGCTTCGCCGGCGGCGCCGATCGGAAAATCTCCACCAGCCGGTCCGCCACGAGCTTGTATTCACCGGCATACATCGCGGCGCCGCGAATGACGAACGAGTGGCCCTCGCCCGAAGGCGGGATCCGAATGCGCGGTTCGCCGTCGAGGAGCATCTGTTCCACATCTCCCGCCGACAGGCCGATCTGTTCCGGGTCCCAGCGCACGATCAGCCTCGGGTGGTATCCGAAGCGATTCCATGAGAAGTCCTCGATCTCGCCCGAGACGCCGCTGATCCCGGAGACACGGTCCTTGATGTGACGGTACCAGCTCATCCATTCGCTATCTTCCGCCTCCGGGTCGCGTTTCGTCACCAGGTATTCGACCGCTGCGAGCATGCCCATGATCTCTTCCTTGGTCACCTTCATGGGGCGCGCAAAGGCATGATGAGGAGCGCTGTTGATGAAGGCTGCGCGAATCAGATCCTCTCGGCCCAGGAGCAATCCGGCGCTCTGCGGCCCGCGAATCACCTTGCCCCCGCTGTGGGCGCACAGGTCGGCGCCGTGCTTCAGCACCGGGTGCGGCGGCACGGGCAGGCCGCCGGCGTCGTCAATCAGAACAGGGATGTTCCTCCGGTGGGCCTCGGCGATCAGTTGGTCGAGGGAGAACGGCCCGTTCCGCCACAGGATGCTCGATTGAGCGGTCGCCATTGCGGTCTTGGGTCCGAACGCCTTCTTGAGGTCATCGAGCGTCTCGACCTCGATCATCTTCACGCCGGTCGATCGCACGGCGTGATCGTAGATGCTGCGGGACCATTTCGGAACGATCACTTCGTCCCGCAGGCCATTCGTATCGGGCAGTTGCTGGATCTTCTCCGGGTCTCCTCCCGCGACGCAGGCCAGCGTGCCGCAGGTCACGGCCGCCGCCGCGCCCGAGCTGACCATGGCCGCGTCCACCTGCAGCAGTTCCGCGATGCGCGGCCCCACCTTGGCCATCAACTCGTCAAGGTTGACGTGGTAGTGTCCGGCCCGGAAGACGGCATCGAGCACTTCCGGCGGTTGGGACGATCCGCCGTTGATCGTGGTCGTGGCGGTGCAACTGATGAACGGCCGTACGCCGATCCGCGAATATATGTCCGGCCCCTGACCGCGAACGGGGAGTCTCGCGGCGGCCGTCCCCGGCAGAGCCGTGGCGAAGTTCGCGGCTGCCGCCGTGCCGCTGATTCGGAACCAGTCGCGGCGGCTCCAGGTGGATGTCGTTGTTTTCTTCAAGAGCGTCATCAAGGTCTCCTTCGCGGCGTGTAAACAGTCCTACCCATGGCTTGGTCATCTCCCGGCCTGACGCCGGAGCACGCGGCCGGACCGCCCGGCATCGCCGGCCGGCCGCTGGTCAAGAGGGGCAGGGGGCAGGGAAGACGGGCGCCGGGAGACCCGCGCCTCGTCCTGACGGTCTTGCCGCGCACAGCCGCTCCGTGCCGCGCCGCGTGGTGAGATATCCAGGCTACCCGATTGTACCTGTTCACGAGCACGGCTCTTCGTGCTGTTCGATCCGGTGTCAACGTCATATAGAAAGCCTCCTCGTTTGCGCAATCCAGAACGTTCGTCTTTCTCAGCATGGGTTCATTTTGCGTTCGCCGCAGCGGAACAAGCCCGGAGTGCGCCGGGAGCTGCGGCGAACGGCACTCGTCGTGCGGCCGACCGAGAACGGCGGACGGCGGGCGGACCCTTGATCGGGTGGGGGGTGG
>JAPOOG010000125.1 GCA_026713545.1 Bryobacterales bacterium | reverse complement strand
TGCCTTTCTCACCACGCGTCGAGGTGAAGTGCGTGAGAGGGCCGTCAGGACAAGGCGCGCGCCGCTTGGCGCGCGCAGGCGTTGACCGTACGTCGAGCACGGCAAGCAAGCGCAACGAAGTCATGGCGGTCGTATTGCGTGCTGCGGCCGTCGGGTGGTGAGACATGCAGGTTAGAGTTGCCGTTGGAACCATCGCCATCCTGCTGGGCTCGGCGCAGGCGTTCGCCCAGGATTCCGGTCTCGTCGCGCACTGGAAGCTGCAAGGCAGCGCTCGGGATTCATCCGGACGGAACAACCATGGGAAAAATCGCGGGGTGGACCTCGGGGACGAAGGGGCTCGGTTCGATGGACGAGGAGCCTACATCGAGGTGAGCGACAGCGACTCGCTCGACTTCGGCAGCGAAGACTTCACCGTCGCGCTTTGGGTGAATACGGCCGGGATACTCGACGACACTCTCGGCGACCTGCTCACGAAGTTTGATCCCGCGGCAAGGAGGGGCTTCAACCTCTCCATCAAGCATCATGCCGGTGTCACCGGCAGCCAGGCCAACTACCGCAACCTGCACTTCGGCATCGACGATGCGCGCGTCAGCGAGTGGACTCTCAACGGGCGTCCCGGCCGATCGATTTTCAATCATTCGATGGTGGTCCACGAGGGCAAGCTCTACGTCGGCACCGTCGAAGGGCAAACCAACAACGACCAGGGCCGCGTCTACCGCTATGACAATGGCCGCTGGACGGACCTCGGCGCTCCCTGGAAGAGCAACGGCGTCACATCGATGGCGAGCTTCGACGGGCACTTATATGTCGGTGTCTCTCGTGTTCTGCTGCACTACTCCGGGCTCGAGCCCACGATCGCTCACCACATCGGCGGCAAGGTCTTCCGCTACGAAAACGGCGGGTGGGTCGACTGCGGCCAGCTCCTCGGAGTCGACGGCGTCAATGGCATGGTCGAGTTCCGTGGGAAGCTCTACGTGTCGGGTTTCTATCAGCCGGGGCTGTTCCGTTACGAAGGCGGTCGGCAGTGGACGGCTCTCGGGTCATACCGAGGCATGCGTCCCGAGGCGCTTGCGGTCTACGACGGAGCGATCTACGCCAGCGGCTATGACGAGGGAGCCGTCTATCGCTTCGACGGGGAGAAGTGGAGCCACACGGGTCACCTGGGAGACAGCACACAGGTCTACGGCTTCGCGGTGTATCAGGGCGAACTTCACGCCGGGACGTGGCCGAAAGCTACCGTCTACCGCTACGGCGGCGACAACAACTGGGTCAGCACCGGACGCCTCGGCGAAGAGCAGGAAGTCATGGGGCCCAACGTTTATAACGGCAAGCTCTACTACGGCTCGCTTCCCCTCGCCCGGATCTTCCGCTACGACGGTGAGCACGACTGGCATCCGATGGGCCGAGTCGATCACACGCCTGACGTCAAGTATCGCCGTGCCTGGTCGATGGCTGTGTACCAGGGCAGGCTCTTTGTGGGGACGTTGCCGTCCGGCCAGGTCTGGTCGTTCGAGGCGGGCAGGAATGTCAGCTACGATCGTCCGCTGGCGCCCGGTTGGCGGCACATCGCGGCGGTGCGCGGCGGCGATGTTCTCAAACTGTACGTGGATGGCGTCGAGGTCGCGCGGTCCTCGCGCATGGGCCCCGCGAAGCTCGATCTCACAAACGGCGAACCTCTCCGCATCGGCTTCGGTCAACACGACTTCTACAACGGAGAGATGCGGGATGTGCGGATCTATCGGCGGGGGTTGAGCGGCGAAGAGATCGGCCGCCTGTCTTCGTCGGTCGCTCCGTAGGTCATCATCTCGCGCCGGGCGCCCGGGACCGAAAGAAGTCCCTCCAGCCTCGCGTCACGGGATTTTTCCGTCTTGGAACCGCACGCCCCGCCGTGAGGGCTTGGCGGCAAGGCGGGGCCTCGCAATGTGTTCTCACCGTGCGGCCAGGGCGACGGAGAGGATTTGTTCGTCGTTGCGGGTGTAGATGTGGCGGTTGGCGTAGGCGGGGGGGACCCAGTTGACGGCTTTGCGTTCACGTCGGTTGGCGCCCATGGCCGTGGTGGGTCGGATCAGCTCGGTGCGGCTGATTTCCTGGTAGCCCTGCGGTGAGAGCTTGGCGATGATGAGCTCCCCGCGGTCGTTGTTGATGAAATAGCGGTTTCCGTGGCGAACGATGAAACCCGACACGTTGCGGGTCCGTTCGACCGTCGCTTGCTGCGATTCCCAGACTCTCTCGCCGGTTGCTCGGCGCAGGCAACGGAGCTGTCCCGAGCTGCAGAAGCCGTAGATGTAGTCGCCGTCGATGACGGGCGTGGCCATCAGGCTGTGGAGCTTGTCGGTATCGACGGCGCTGTCGCTGTCGCCTTTCCAAACCATCGTGGAGACGGGCTTTTCCGGGTCGAGCCGATAGAGGCGTGCTCCGCTGAAAAACGCCGAGACCATGATGTGCGGTTCGGCCCAGGCCGGCGTGGCGATCGGCGTGTTCATGCGGATCTTGAAGGGTTGCTCCCAGTAGAGCTCGCCGTCGTCGGGGGCCAGAGAGGCAAGCGCTCCGGCGTGCCAGACGATGAGCTGGAGGGTTCCGCCGGCTTCGATGAGGATGGGGTGCGAGTAGCCGGGCTCGGAGGCGGCGGCGTCGAGGGCGCGCCAGATTTCCTGGCCGGTTGCTTTATCGAGCGCGGCGACCTTGGCATTGGGGCGGCCGGCCGGGACAACGATCAGGCGGTCGCCGTCGACCAGCGGGGCGGCGGAGAAGCCCCAGGTGGGGAGCTCGGCGGAGAAGTCCTTGCGGTAGCTGCGTCTCCAGATGGGCCGGCCGGTCACAGCGTCGAAGCAGTGCAGATCCCCGACGGCGCCGAGAATGTAGACGCGGTTGCTGTCGACGGTCGGCGTGGCGCGTGGGCCGAGACCATAGTCGAGTCCGGTGTAGTCGACTCGCCACTCGCGTGCCCAGAGGACCTTGCCGGTTTTCTCGTCGAGGCAGAGAGCGCGCTCGAACCCTTTGTTGGGCTCGGTTTGGCGATAGTCGGTGACGTAGACCCGGCCGCCGGCAACGGCGGGGCCGGAGTAGCCTGCCGCGATGGGTGTGCTCCAGAGGAGCTTGAGACCGGTCTTGGGGAACGTCTCGATAATTCCGGTTTCCCTCCAGACGCCGCGGCGGCCTCGACCGCGCCACTCGGGCCAGTCTTCGGCCGCCATGGGAGTAAGCGACAAACAGAAAATGATGGACAGACCCAGGAAACGGAAGAGAACCATGCAATCAGGCCCGGGAACGACATGCGAGGTCCCTGGATTCGCAGCGGCGGTCAAGCTGGTACCATGTAGCCTGTGAAGCCGTACCCCACGGTGATCGCTCCGGGGTTCGGCTAAAGCTTGAGCCTGCTGGATGACTGCTGACAAACCGCGGCAGACCGATTCGAAGTACGCCGTCATCAAGAAACGCCGATTCATGTTGATGAGAGCTTTGTTCACAAGCATACAGGAACCCGTTCAAGCTGAGACATGGTCTCCGTCAGGAGTGTCTCAGAGAGAGAAGGCAGCACAATGCGAGTGCACCTCATCAACCCCAGCGACGTTGCGTTCGGAATAGGGGTCATCACTCCTCGCTGGCTTTACGTTCTCGCCGCCGCCACGCCGCGGCGGTTTGGAGATCCTCATGTCGTTGATGAGTGCCTGGAGTTGCTCGATCCGGAGGAGATTCAGGAGGGAGATGTTGTCGGCATTGGCGTTCACACCTCCAACGCTCTTCGCGGTTACGAACTGGGGCGGATCGTTCGCGAACGCGGAGCCACAGTGATCTTCGGGGGCATTCACGCCACGTTGTTCCCCGAAGAGGTTCAAGATCACGGCGCCGCCCACAGCATCGTCAAGGGCGACGGCGACGTGGTGTGGGGCGAGGTGTTGACCGACTGTGCCAACGGTTGTCTGAAACCCCTCTATGACGGTGGGCGTGTCGAAGCCGGCGAGTTTCTGCCGGCCCGCTGGGAACTGATGCCGCCCGGCGGCTACCTGTTCGGATCGGTTCAGACCGTGCGTGGGTGCCCGAAGCACTGTTCGTTCTGCTCGGTGTGGCGTACGGACGGCCAGCAGCCGCGCCAACGTGCTTCAGACATCGTGATTGAGGAATTGGTCGAATTGAGGCGCCTGGGATTTCGGTTTATTATCCTCGCTGACGATAATTTCTACCCCGTTACGCTAGAGGACCTGCGTCTCGCGGAACAGCAGAAGAACGAGCAGCGGCTGAGTGAGTTGAGATCGATTCGCGCGGAACGATTCGAACTGATGGAGCGCATGGCCGATTTGCCGGGCGACATGATGTTCTTCACGCAGATCACGATGGAGGCGGCGGAGGATCCGGAGTTTCTCGACGCCATGAGCGGCGCTCGCATCAAGGGTGCTCTCGTCGGTGTCGAGTCCGTGACGACCGAAGGTCTCAAAGCGGTCTTCAAGGAGTTCAATGTTGCCGGAGATAGCTTGGTGCGTCAGCTCAAGACCTTCCAGAAGCACGGCGTATACATTCTCGGCTCGTTCATCTTCGGACTGCCGACGGACCGGCCGGATACCTTCCGCGCCACGGTGAACTTGGCTCAGGCGGCAGGAGCCACGTTCGCGCAGTTCGTGGTGCTTACGCCTTTTCCCGGAACGGTTGATTTCCAACGCTGGGAGAGGGAGCAGGCGAAAGACCCGGTTCGGGTCGACGGCGTCCCGCTGACGCGCTACTGGCTCGTTCCCCGCCATCGGCGTCCGCGGCTCTACATACCGCATCCAAGCATGACCCACGAAGAGATTCGGCTCCAGGCGCATTACGCGTGGAAAAACTTCTACAGCTTGCGTATGATCTGGAACCGGGCGCGGACTTGTACAAAAAGCATTCGGTCGCGCATGGCTTTTCTGCTCGTGTCGAAACTCTATCTCGAGATGTATGGCAAGACGGGCATCGCCACGGACAGCGCACGCATGGGGCGCGCCGCGGCGTGGGCGCGCTGGCTGGCCAGGAAGTGCCTGCCTCTATTCCGCACGGCCCCCATGCCGGAATTGCAAATGCCTGCTTGGCCGTCCGTTCCTGCTCCGAACACGCCAAGAGAGTGCAACGAGGTCATGGCAGTCGTGCCATAGTGGCCAGCGGTTTGCGGCCGGTCCTCCCTTGCTTTCCCGGCATGGAACGCCGTCATGATACCGGCGGCGCGTGGCTCTGGCATAATATGCGGGTCGGTTTTTCTGGACGAAAAAGGAGTCGGGTTGATGTTCGGATTGAGGAGTTGGTTGATCGCCGCGGTTGTGTTTGTTGCGTTGGGCTGTTCGTCGGGGCCAGGAGGCGGCCGCCGGTTTGACGGTCCGGGGCCGCTGGTGCTGCATGTGAAGATCACGACGCAGTCCGGTCAAGGTGCGGAACTTGAAAAGACCTTTCACGACGCCTTCTATCCGGCGGTGAGCAGTCAGGCCGGATTCAAGTTTTCGAATTTGCTGAAGGAGCAGGGGGGCGGCAACAGCTACGTGTTGACGATCGGCTTCGAAAGCGAAGACTTGCGGTTGCGGTGGGTTGCGACCGACCTGCATCAGGAAGTCTGGCCGCAGATGGCCGCACACATGCGCGGCGAAGGCCCCGACGGCATCGAGGCGTTAGGCATCATCGACCCGCCTGTGTCAGAGTGAGCGCCTTTCGAATCGATTCCCCCCGGCCGGATCTGCCGTTCGGGAATCATTTTCGAACAGACTCAGTCTTTTGGCGATATTTCAACGGCGGGAGCCCACCACACCAATTCGCAATCGGGCCGCGCCTCCCGGAACCTTGCGACTCCCTCCGCGCTGACTTTCGTGCCTCCGACGGCAAGTTTCCGCAACGATTTGCTCTTCTGAAGTGCATCGAGGGTCGCATCGCCCACATTGGTCTCCGTCAGATACAGATTCTCGAGTTGCGGCAAGCGCAGGAAGATCGTAGCGGCCCCGTCATCGATGTTGCTCGCGTAGCCGATACGCAGCCGGCGCAGCTTCGGAAATTGGGTCACGACAGCCAAGTCTGCGTTGTCGACGGCCGTGCGGGTGAGATCCAGCTCACGCAGGTTGACGAGCGGACTGATTCTCGGGAGCGAATGGAGTTCCTTGCGCCTCGCCAAATCGTGGCCGGGCCGGTCGAGCCCGCGGTCGGCGATGTTGGCGCCGCTGAGATTGAGTGACTCCAGTTGAGTGAGTTGCGCCAACCTGTGCATGTTGGCATCGTTGAGGGCGATGCCCCAAAGCCCCGAGTCGACGCGTTGAATCCCGCTCACATCCAGATGACGCAGCACGCGGACCATCTTCAGCAGATCGAGTCCCGGACCGAGGATGCGGTTCCCGCCGATCGCAAGCCGCTCGAGTCTGGTCAGTTCGGACAATGTCTCGAATCCGCTGTCGGTGACTTCGGAGTGGCTCAGGTCGAGTGCGGTCAGGGTTGTCAGCGCCCTGATATGCTCCAGGACGCGGCTCGTTACCTTCGTTCCGCGAAGATCGAGGCTCACGAGCTTTTTCCAACCCTTGATCTGCGCGATCCCGCTGTCGGTCAGGTACTCCGCGTGGTGCAGCCGCAGATGCCGCACGTTCTCCAACTTCTTCAGATGTTCGAGACCGATATCGGTGATCTTTGTGAGGGAAAGATCGATCGTTTCCAGTTTCGGCAGCTTGGCGACCAGGGCCAGGTCGGCGTCGGTGATCCAGGTCGAAGTCAGGTTGACTCCGATCGCTTGGCCTTCCGCGTCAGTGGCAACGGAACCGCCCTCGCTCCTCAACCGTTCGATGACGTCCTGATGAGAGAACTCGGCCGCGAACGCAGCACCGCAGAAGAATAGGCACAAAACCGTTACCAGTAGACGCATGGGCGGCCCCATTGTATCGGACGCTCGAGGCATCCCCGAGTTTCCGTGAGCCTTGACAGAGGCCGGACTTGACGTTGACGAACAGCGCCCGCGCATCGGGTAGTCCGTGGTGAAACCCCGCGTAGCACCGAGAGCGGCGGAGCGCCCGGCTGACGAGGGAGCATATTGGACATATTCGACCGAGAAGCAACGTAGTTCAGCCGGGATGCATCGCCACTTGAATGCATCCGGGCTTTTGTCACCGGCTGCTATACTCGCAAAGTCTCGTCTCCTGCAACTCCTGTATCTCTCGATCGAAGTCGGCGCCACTAGTTCTAATAATACTGTGCAACGCTCCGTTCGGATTCCGGTCCGGCGCCTGAAGCGTGGCGTCGGCATGGCCGCCTTCGTGCTGGCCGTCGGGCTCATCCTGATAGCGGCTTCGACGTGTCACGTTGTCCCCGAGCACGGGGACCTCGATGCCGCCGTTCGCGCTGCCCTTTGGGGCTTCAAGGGCTCGGTCGGCATCTACGCCGAAGACCTTGATAGCGGACGGATCTATGGCCGGAACGAGGACCACCTCTTTCCTACCGCCAGCGTGTTCAAAGTGCCGGTGATGATCGAGTTCTTTCGCCGCGTCGAGAGCATCGAGCTTCTCACGGACCAGACTCAGGAATGGGCCGGCGGCATTTCCCGCCACGGAAGCGGTGTGCTCAAGGAGCGTGAGCACCCGGATCCGCTGCCCTTGCTGGAGCTGTGCCGGTTGATGATCGCTCACAGCGACAACATCGCAACCGACACGCTGATGCAGGTCGTCAGCGCGGCGTCGGTCAGCGCCACGATGGACGAGTTGGGCTTTCCGAACACGCACGTCGGCGGGAACTGCACGGAGATGCATTACCAGATGGCGGCTATCGATTCCCGCATTGGTTCGCCCGCTTTGGACGAGTTGCTCCTCAAACGCGCTCAGTCCGGCAGCTTGGTCGAAGCGGGCTTCGCGTCCGCCTCACCGGACGGCAACGTCACCACGCCTCGCGAGATGGGGCTGATCTTCAAGCAGATTCTTCGCGGCGAAATGGTCAGCGAACTCGCGTCGCAACATATGATCGGGATTCTCAAGCAGACAACCGACCGCCGCATGATCCCAAGGCACTTGCCGTCCGGCACGGAAGTCGCGCACAAGATCGGAGGAACCTGGCGTGTCAAGGCCGACGTCGGAATCGTCTACTCCGAAAGCGGTCCCGTTGTCATGTCGCTCTTTGCGTACTACCATCGCTCCGAAACGCGCGCCGCGGACGTGCTCGCTGAGATTGCCCGCGTCGTCGCCGATTGGGCCCGTGGACGAGAGCGCCTGTAGGCCTACGTCCCGGACAGGGGAGACCTTCGAAGAGCAACTCGAGTGCGAGCCGGAGCCTTTTCGCCCCTGTCGGCGCAGTAGGAGAAGTTCCCCTGACGGGCAAAGCAGAACGTCCCCCTTCGACAAAAGGTGCTGAAGCCCTTCAGTCTTGTTTTTGCCGCCCCGGCCGGCATAGTATGAGAACTGCGACTGCGAAGCGGGAATCACAGCCTGCCTTTCTCACCAGGTGGCGAGGCGAAGTCCGTGTGGGTCGCGAGACACGAATCACGGCCTTGATGGCCGTTCGGTTCCCCGGGGGCGCGAAAGGGCCGCACCACCAAAACCGCCGCCCGGACCGCCGCGCCTGCCGCTCAGTTACTGCTTTCCTGAGCACATTCGCGCGGCATGGCGCGGCAATCTTGTTGCCCGGTCACTGCTTGCCTGCCCAGTATTTCCCGGAGTCGCTCCGGGGTGGGGAGTGCCCCGGAACAAATGTTCAAGCTCCGTTAGCTGGGCAATCCTGGAAAAGTGCGCAGAATCCCAGGTCTCCAGGGAAAATGCACGAAGCACAGCGTTCGCCGCAGTTCCCGTCGCTCTCCGGGGTGCTTCCGCTGCGGCCAACACAAAATGAACCCATGCTGAGAAAGAGGAACGTTCTATATTGCGTTGACAGAGCCCCTTCACCCCTTGCGGCGGCGGAGGAAGCTTCGCTACGCTTGCCTCTCAGGAAGCCATGAAGAAACTCGTCTCCCCGTTACTCTTTGTTCTTCTGTTGCTGGTCCCGAACCTCTGGGCGCAAGGGGGTGAATACACCACTCTCAAGCTCCGCAGCAACTACATGTCGAGCTACTACTTGGCTCACATGCCCAACCCCACACCCTGGGCCCCGTCCTGGTCGCCCGACGGCAAGTGGATCGCCGTATCGATGTTCGGCTCGATCTGGAAGGTCGAAGTCGCAACCGGCCTAGCCGTGGAACTGACCCACGATGCGAAATACCATTCCAACCCCGATTGGTCGCCCGACGGCAAGTGGATCATCTATAGCGCCGACGACGACGCCCGCAATATCCAACTCGCGATCGTCAATGTCGAGACCGGCCGTTCTCATGAGCTGACCTACGACGGGCACGTCTACATGGACCCCGCATTCTCCCCCGACGGCAAGCGGGTCGCCTACACGGCTACGAATCCCAATGGGACCTTCAACCTGTTCACCCGCCCGATCCGGAACGGAGACTGGACCGGTCCCGCCGTTGCGCTGAGCAGTGACAACAGGTTCCACAACAGCCGCCTGTATTTCGGTGAGTGGGACATCCACATCCAGCCCGCTTGGATGCCTGATGGCAAGGAGCTGATCGTCGTCTCGAACCGCGATGTCCCACTGGGTTCCGGGGATGTGTGGCGCATCCCCGCTGACGCCGGAGGATTCGACCGCCGCACGCGCATTCGCCGAGAACAGACACTCTACCGCACCCATCCCGACGTGTCGCCGGATGGGAAGCGAATCATCTATGCCTCGACGAGCGGGTCGGCTGACCAGTTCGTGCATCTCTACGTGCTGCCGACTTCAGGCGGCCAACCCTACAAGATGACCTTTGGCGAGCACGATCATTTCAATCCTCGCTGGTCTCCGGATGGCGAATGGATCGCCTTTATCTCGAACGAAGAAGGCGTTCCGCAACTTTGGCTTCTCGAAACCTATGGCGGCGCCCAGAGGAAGTTGGAGATCACCGAACGCCGTTGGAGGAGCCCCGTGGGAAAGGTCCGCTTGAGGGTCACTGACGGTCATAGCGGCAAGCCGACCGCTGCCCGTGTCATCACGAAGGCATCTGACGGCAAGTTCTATGCCGGGCTCGAAACCTTCCCGATCACGGCGCGCTTTCAGGGTCTGCGCAATCAGAACATCTTCTACATGGAAGGCGAGAGCGTGATCGAGGCCCCGGTGGGCCGCTTCCGCATCGAAGTGGCCAAAGGTTTCGAGTACATGCCCGTGGCGCATGAAATCGACATCGAGGAGGGACAGACCGCGGTTGTCGACATCACACTTGAGCCTTTCGTTGATGTCGGGGCCAAGGGGTGGTACAGCGGCACGACTCACACCCACATGAACTACGGCGGCAGCGCCCGCATCACCCCTGCCTACCTGATGATGACCGCCCGTGCCCAAGACCTCGATATCATTAGCGCGCTGATCGCCAACAAAGACAACCGCATCCTCGACTGGCAGTACTTCGAGCAAGGCGGCGGTGAGCATTCATCGTCAAATGGTAATCCCGAGCAAATCGTTGTTTTCGGCGAAGAGTACCGGCCGCCTTTTTGGGGGCACACGTTCTTCATCGGCCTGGACGACCATTTCATCTCCCCATTCCTGACCGGCTACGAAGGCACCGGCGTCGAAAGCCTCTACCCGACGAACACCGACATGTTCCGCAAAGCCCGGGTCCAGGGTGCCGCTGTGGGCTACGTTCACGCCTACGGCGGTCACGGCGACCCGCTCCAGGGCGGTCTCGGCGGCGCCAAAGGCTTCCCGGTCGACATGGCGCTGGGCACGGCCGACGGCTTCGAGTGGTCCTCCCCGTCCCGCGGCGCAGTCACGGTTCTGCATCACTCCCTCAACAACGATTTTCGTGTCACCCCCGTCGGCGGAGAAGACGCTCTCAACGATCTCCGCAAGCATCGACCCATCGGTTTGATTCGAACCTACGTGGACCTCGGCGAGAACTTCACGGCGCAGGGTTGGATCGATGCCATCAAGAACGGGCGCACCTATGTCAGCAGCGGACCTTTGGTCGAATTCACGGTCAACGGCCAAGGCCCGGGGCGGGATGTGAAGCTCGACAGGGGCGGTGAAGTAGCGATGGCCGTGAAAATCTGGTCCATCACGCCTTTGCGCAAGGCCACGCTGCATAGCAACGGAGAGGCTTGGAGGGAACTGCCCCTCGGCGCAGACCGCACCCGCGTCGATTGGGCGTCGTCGGTCTCCGTGTCCGGGAGCCGTTGGTTCACATTGATTGTCGAGGCCGACCCCTACCCCGACGGCGGTCCTGACAGCTTTGGGCAGGCTGTCACCAACGCCGTGCGCGTTTACGTCGGGGATCGGAAAATCCGCAGCCGCGCGTCTGCCGAGTACTTCCTGCGCTGGATCGACAAGCTCGAAGGCATGGCCGAGGCCTGGTTCGGGTGGCGCTCCGAGGCCGAAAAGAAGCACGTGTTTGCGCAGTTGGAAGAGGCTCGAGAGGTCTACCGCCAACGCGCTCGCGAAGCGCTGGCGAAGTAGGGCGATATAATGACTCTGTGGAAGAGCAACTCAAGATTGCCGTTTTTATCGACTACGACAACATCGAAATTGGTGTAAAAACCACTCTTCACCGCGAGTTTGATGTCCGCAGCGTGCTCGAGGGGCTCAAGGAGCGCGGTGAAGTCGTCTCCAAGACGGCTTATGGAAACTGGAGCCGCCATGGCGCGGCCGCCCGGGCTTTCAGCGAGCAGGGTGTGCAGATGGTGCAGCGCGACACTACGCCCAAAGGCGACAAGAATGGCGGTGACATCAACCTCGCGCTCGATGCCCTCGAGATGGCTTTTACGCGCGACCACATCAATGCCTTCACGATCGTCAGCGGCGACAGCGATTTCATGCCGCTCGTCAACAAGCTCAAGCAGTTCAACAAGCGCGTTCTGATCGTCGGCGGAAAAGCTTTCACGAGCACCATCCTGCAGCGCAACTGCCACGAATTCCTCAGCTACGAGTCCCTGCTCGACAGCCAGACTCCGCGTTCCCGACGCGGCGGCGGATCCGGACAACGCAGCCGCCAGCGCCGCTCGCTCCCGCTGCAGCGCGCCGTTCCGCTCGTGGACCGCACGCTTCATTCGCTCGAACGGCGGGGAGTGCAGCCTCAACTCGGTCTGCTGAAGAGCACGATGCAGCAGCTCGACCCCGCTTTCGACGAGCGGGAATACGGCGCGTCATCGTTCTCGAGCTTTATCGAGAAGCTCGTCGACGAAGGGTTTCTCGCGGTGCGGACCGTTGACGGCCAGGTGATGGTCGAGCGTCGCGTCGACGACGAGGACTCCACGAACGGCAACGGCGCGCGCGACCAGGAAGACGCGATTCGCATGCTCGCGGAAGTTCTGGAAGCCAACGTCGACATCTTGAGCATGGGCATCCCGGCGCGAGAAGTGGAAGCCGTCGTCACGGCCGCCGATCCCGACTTCAAGGAAACCGACTACGGATTCTCGGAGTTCGCGGAAGTGTTGAACTACGCCCATGACAAGGGGCTGGTGCGGGTGGAGGCCGACTTGGAGCATGGCCTGCGCTACTATCCCGGCGATGAGTTGGTCGGTGGTTCGCAGGGCGTCGGGGAGGACGCCGAGGGTGAAGCAGACCCCTCCGATCAAGCCGAATCGTCAGGGGAACCACCGGACGATTCCAGGCCCTCTCGGTCGCGCGCGCCGACGCGGGCACGAGGACGAAGGACGACACGCGGCCGCTCCTCCGCGCCGCGCAAACCCGCCGCATCTCCGGCTCGGCGGGGGGGCGGCCCCCCCGCGCCCCCCCGGCGGGGCGGCGGCGCCGCGGCGCGCCCCCCC
>JAPOOG010000142.1 GCA_026713545.1 Bryobacterales bacterium | reverse complement strand
GGGGCCGACGACGTACTACTTCCCCCATCTTGCGGTGGGGGCGAGTTGGCAGACCACGATCACCTATATCAACTACTCCCCGCAGGAGGTGACCTGCCGGACCGACTTCTTTTCCGGTCAGGGGACTCAGCTGACGGTTTCGTTTCCGGGAAGGGGTAGGGTGTCCGACCGGAGCGATGTGCTGCCGCCCGGGGGGTCGGTTCACGAGGAGACCGACGTGGGGTTGAGCGCTCCGCTTGTATCCGGCTGGGCGCGGGCCGACTGCACCGGGCCGGTAAAGGCCAGCCTGCTGTTTCGGCAGTACGACAGCGCAGGCGTGCCCACGGGAGAAGCGGGAGTCAATGCGGCAGCCGCACCGGCCACCCGGTTCGTCACCTTTGCCGAACAGGAGGCGGGGCAGCCGGGGACCGCAGTTGCCTATGCCAACCCCTCCGACACGTCGACAGTCGTGGTCACCTTTACGGCCAAGGACGAGGAGGGGCAGACGCTGGACAGCGTCGACCGGACGCTGATGCTCAGAGGGCATGGCGCGGAAAACATGGCGGGCCTGTTCGATCTCAGCAGTTTCAGCGGATCGCTCGAAATCACCTCCAGAGAGCCCATCGTCACCCTGTCGCTCAATGCCGAAGCCGCTCCCGTGTTCTCCTCCTTGCCTCCGGGGGAACTGGATGCTGCTGATATTCCGGACTGACCTGCCTTTCTCACTACGTGGCGAGGCGAAGTGCCTGCTGCAGGCAGGTGTCCGGGGCTCGAATCACGCGCCGCGAAACACTCGCCGTGACCCAAAAAAGTACTGAAGGGCTTCAGTATTTTTTTCGGCTCGGCCGGCATAGCATGAAGTTGAAAGAACCTTGACTCGTGACTCGTGATGCCTGATCCGTGGCGCAAACGAAAGGAAGGTTCACCCCCCGTCAGGCGTTTCCTTCATGAGCGGAGCCAAGCCGCTTCCAGCTTTTTTTGGGGGAATCACGAAACACGAGACACGAATCACGGCTTTCTACAGGTCTTCGTCGGTCAGGGTGTAGTAGGCCTCCAGGTATTTCTCGGAGGTCTTTTCAATGATTTCGGGGGGGAGTTCGGGACCGGGAGGTGTTTTGTCCCAGTCGACCGTTTCGAGATAGTCGCGGACGAACTGCTTGTCGTAGGAAGGCTGCGGCTTGCCGGCCTGGTAGAACTCGAGCGGCCAGTAGCGGGAGGAGTCGGGCGTAAGCACTTCGTCGCCGAGAACGACTTCGCCGTCGAGCCGGCCGAATTCGAACTTCGTATCGGCAAGGACCAAGCCGCAGGCAAGGGCGTGTTGGCTGGCGCGGGAGTAGATGTCGAGGGTCAGGTCGCGGAGTTGCGCGCAGAGCTCCTCGCCGATGATTCCGGCGGCGCGCTCGAACGTGATGTTCTCGTCGTGACCGCTTTCGGCCTTGGTCGCGGGAGTGAAGATGGGTTCGGGAAGCAGTCCGTTCATGCGCAGGCCGGCGGACAGTTTGACGCCGCACACCTCGCCGGTTTGCTGGTACTCTTTCCAGCCCGAGCCGGAGATATAGCCGCGCGCAACGCATTCGATAGGCGCCATGTCGAGCTTCTTGACGAGCATCGAGCGCCCGTCGAGTTGGTCTTTATAGACGCGCAGGTTCTCGGGGTATTCATCGACGTCAGCCGTGACGAAGTGGGTGGGCACGACGTCCTTGAGGAAGTCGAACCAGAACATCGAGAGCTTCGTCAGCACCTCGCCTTTGTGCGGGATGCCGTTCGGCAGCACGACGTCGAAGGCCGAGATGCGGTCGGTCGCGATGAACAGAAGGTGTTCGTCGGCGTCATAGATATCGCGCACCTTGCCGCGCGCAATCGGCTGCACGCCTTCGAGGTTGGTTTCAAGAAGCGGGGTCGAGGAGGTAACAGGCATTCTTTCTCAGGGGGAACAGAAGGAAACAGCTTGCAGGCTTGCTGCAACAGAGTCCGATGATGGTAGCACGGAGTGGAACGAACACGCCTCCCGGCGGCCCGTGTGCTGTCGGAATCCATGCCGCGGCCTGCGCGGATGCGAGGCGGCGGTTTCATGTTCCAGAACATACCCGCAGTCTTTGGTATTGGCCCGAAGTGACGTACCAGGCGAGTCGAACCCCGGTAAGGTGCCGGCGCCGCTCTCGCTCTTCCCGGCAACAGGGTCCGGATGCGCCGGGACAACCCGGAGCTGCGAGGCCGTGCCAGGAGTCTGAGTCAGCGGCGGAGCAACGGCCGCGAACCGCCGTCCGAAAGCCCTCTTGGTGCACATTCTCGATGCGTTTCGGAGGCGCCGAAGTTTATCCACAGGCCGTCTGGACAGGTGTTCGGGATTTGATATAGTAGTACGGTCTGTAGAAAGCCCAGTGGCTGAAAACCCCTGTCTTGCGGGCCAGGTTTCAGCAAAGGAAGGTGTCTGGTGAGTTCGAATAAGACCATGGAGGGTCTCAAGGAAACTCAGCCGCCCAACGGTTTTTCACGACGCTCTTTTATCCAGGGCGTGAGCGTGGGAAGCGGGGCGGCTGGGGCGCTCCTTGCGACGCCGGAAGCCGAAGCGGCCGGTGGTGATGTCGTCGGTCCGGGCGCGGTGTCGATGACTCTCAGGATCAACGGCAGGAATCACTCTCTGGAGGCGGAGCCGCGGGTCACGCTGCTCGATGCTCTGCGCGACCGTCTCGACATGACCGGCGCGAAGAAAGTTTGCGACCGGGCGACCTGCGGCGCATGCACCGTGATGGTGGACGGGCAGGCCGTCTACGCTTGCACGATGCTGGCGATCGAAGCGGAAGGCCGCGAAATCCGGACAATCGAAAGCCTGTCGGCCAACGATCCGGTGCCTCGGAACTTCGTCAAGCACGATGCCCAGCAGTGCGGGTTCTGCACGCCGGGCTTCGTGATGGCGTGCCAAGCGTTTCTCGAGAATAATCCCAACCCCTCGCAAGCGGATGTGGAAGCTGGTTTGAGCGGCAACATCTGCCGTTGCGGCACCTACGTTGGAGTGCGCTTGGCCGCTCTCGACGCTGCGAAGGAAGTGAAAGGAGGGCGTCGTCGTGGCTACTAAATATGATTGGCCCAGCGCCGCGGACCGTAGCGTCATTGGCAGAAGTGTAAGCCGACTGGACGGCGCCGAGAAAGCGACGGGACGCGCCAAGTACGCCTACGACCGCAATCCGGAAGGGTTGCTCGTGGGCCGGCTCGTAACGTCTCCTCACGCCAACGCCCGCATCACGAGGATTGATGCGAGCGGCGCGGAGCGGCTGAAAGGCGTCCGCGGGGTGGTCTTGATCAAGGACATCGGTGACGAGGTGCAGTGGACCGGTGCGGAGATCGCGGCGATCGCGGCCGACACCGAAGAGATTGCGCGCGACGCCGTAAGGAAGTTCAAGGTCGAGTACGAAGTTCTGTCACACCTCGTCAAGGAAGAGGACGTCGAGAAGGCCGGCAACCGCGTTGTTCCCGGTCAGGAGAATACCGAAGGCGACCCGTCCAAGGCGCTTCAGGAAGCCGACGTTACGCACGAGGGCTATTACGGCGCGGCGACGATTACGCACTGCTGCATGGAGCCCCATGGCAACACGGTTCACTGGAAGGGCGAAAAGGACATTACCGTCTGGGCCTCGACACAGGCCGTGGGCCGCATCGGGGCGGACTTGGCGAAGAACCTGGCGGCGGATCCTTCGCTGCCCAAGGTCAGCCCGAGCGACATCCGAGTGATCACTCCGGTGATGGGCGGCGGCTTCGGATCGAAGTTCAATATCGATTCGTGGGGGGTCGCCGCGGCGAAGCTGTCGCGGATGACGGGCCGGCCGGTGAAGATCATGCTCGACCGCGACGAAGAGCTGCAAATGGCGGGAGCGCGGCCTTCCTATTTCGGCAATGTCAAAGTGGGCGCCAAGAAGGACGGCACGCTGACCGTTTTCGACGTCGAAAGCTGGGCGACGAGCGGTGTCGGCCGGGGCGGCAACCCTGCTCTGCCGTACGTCATTGAGCCACCGAACCAGCGGGTTCGCCACGTGAACGTTGCGACGAATACCGGTCCGGCCCGCGCTTGGCGGGCGCCGCGGCATCCGCAATGCGCGGTGATCACGCACTGCGCGTTGACCGACCTGGCCCACAAGTTGGACATGGACCCGGTCGACTTCTTCAAGAAGAACGCCGATCTGACGGCTCGTCCGGATGTCTATCGCACCGAGATCGATAAAGCCGCCGAGCTGATCGACTGGAAGGAAAAGTACCACAAACCGGGCGAAGGCTCGGGGCATGTCCGCCGTGGTGTGGGGCTGTCGATCCATACATGGGGCGGGCGTCCGCACGACAGTCAGTGCCGGGTGGTCATCGAGCCGGACGGCTCGGCTTCCGCGGAAATCGGCAGCCAGGATATCGGCACGGGAACCCGGACCGTGATCGCGATGGTGTTGGCCGAGACGCTCGCTCTGCCGGTCTCGCGCGTCAACGTGAAGATGGGCGACAGCAGCTTTCCGCCATCGGGTGCGTCCGGAGGCAGCACGACGGTGGGCGGCGTTTCCTCGTCCACGCGGCGGGCCGCGGTGAACGCTCTGGAAAAACTGAAGGAGAAGGTCGCCGGCGACTTGGGCGCCTCATCCGCGGATGAGATCGAGGCCAAAGACGGCTACCTCCGATTGAAGGAGAATCCGAAGAAGCGGATCGCATGGACGGCCGCTTGCCGAAAGCTCAGTACGGAGACGATCTCCGAGATGGGCAACCAGCCGGACCGCGACGGCGGCAAACTCGCGGATTCCGGCGTCGGCGGCGTTCAGATGGCGGATGTCTCGGTCGACATGGAGACCGGCATCGTCACGATGAACAAGATGGTGGCCGTGCAGGACTGCGGCTTGATCATCGATTTGAAGCTGGCGGAGAGCCAGGTGTACGGTTCGCTGATCATGGGCATTTGCTCGGCTCTTTGGGAAGAGCGTGTGTATGACCAGATGAGCGGCGTCTACCTGAACGCCGACATGGAGTTCTACAAGTTGGCAGGCATCGGCGACATCGGCGAGTTGGTCGTCCACATGATGACGGGCGTCTACGACGACCGCGGCGTCATCGGGCTTGGCGAGCCGCCGGCGATCTCACCCATGGCGGCGATCTCGAACGCCGTGTTCAATGCCATCGGCGCGCGTGTGCCGACGGTGCCGGTGACGCCGGACAAGGTTCTGGCAGCCCTTGAGAAGAAAGGGGGAATGGCGTAATGGAAGCCTTCGAATATGCAGCTCCCAACTCCGTCAAAGAGGCGGTCGGTCTGCTTTCCTCGAATTGGGGGGAGGCGGATGTCCTCGCGGGCGGCACCGACTTGCTCAGTCTGTTGAAAGAGGGTGTCCACACGCCGAAGCGCGTCGTGAGCCTCAAGAACGTCTCCGGGCTGAAAGGTGTGAGCGCTTCGCGCATTGGAGCGACCGCTACCATCGCCGAATTGCTGGGCAGCAGTAGTGTGCCCGCGGCGGTTCGTCAAGCTGCGGAGGGTATTACGAGTCCGCAGATGCGAGCGATGGGCACCGTTGGCGGCGAACTGCTGCAGCGGCCGCGCTGCTGGTATTTCCGCAACGGTTACGGCTTGCTGGGCAAAGACGCCAAGGGCAAATCCCTGGCGCCGAACGGCGAGAACCAGTACCATGCCATCATCGGCAACAAGGGACCGGCGTACTTCGTCAGCGCGTCGAGCCTGGCCCCGGCGCTGATCGCCCTCGAAGCGACGGTGACCGTGACGGGTCCGGACGGCGAAGACGAAATGCCGCTGGAGAAGCTGTTCCAGACGCCGTCGAGCGACAGCCAAAGGGAAAACACCTTGCAGCCGAATCAGGTGCTGACCGGCATCAATCTTCCCGGCGGCGGAGCGAGGAGCGCGACCTATGAAGTGCGGCAGCGGCAATTGATGGACTGGCCGTTGGCGTCCGCTTCGGTTGCTCTGAAGATGAGCGGCGATACGGTCGAGAGCGCCCGCGTCGTATTGGGTCACGTGGCCCCGACTCCCTGGCGGTCGTCCGATGCCGAGAGCGCCCTGGCGGGCAAGGCGGTTTCGGAAGACACGGCGATGGCGGCGGCCAAAGCGGCGCTCTCCGCGGCAACGCCTCTGAGTCGCAACAAGCACAAGGTGCAGTTGGCGCGCGTCGCCGTCAAGCGCGCGATCCTGCGAGCCGCTGGTTAACAAGAGGTATGACTAGGGGCGTGGTTTGCGCTTCGCCCCTTCCACTCATGCAAGTAGCACCGCCATTCAAGGTGATAGGTACCCGTTGCGATTCTCTGCGGTGGAAAGGGATGTTCATTGCCACCGAGGAAGAGAAGAATCCCGAGGATGCGGACGGCAGCAACTTCTGGTGTGTCTACACCCAGAATTGCGTCGGTCCGGACGGCGCCGCCGTGAGCTTGCAGACCTGCACGGCGTCACGATCCTGCTACGACCCGTTGTAGATGTTTACCGCAATCCCGCGGCGCTTATAGTAAACTGATGATCGAATCTTGAATCAGCTAGTACGGACGAGGTTCATAAGGAGGACCACCATGAAAGGCTTTCGTTTTGCGAGCTTGATTGTTCTGTCGCTGGTCGTAGCGGCAGCGGCCGGCGCGGCCGACATTCGGGGCACCTATGTGGAAGCCCGGAACGCGGAAGTATACACGTCGCACTGCTTCGCCAACTCCGAGTTGGGACTCGTCGGCGAGTTGGCGGTGATGACTTGGCGGATCGACGAAGGAAGCTGGCACAACGTCGCTCTCGACGGGCTTGGCGTGGCGGCCGTCGTCAAGGCGAGCGGGACGCTGGGTGATCCCTTCAACAACCCGTATCCGGCCAAGGCCGTGTTGATTTTCGACGAGCAGGCCTCCGACGCGCAGCGCTCGGCTCTGGAGAGCTTCGCCAGGGCGATGGGCGGCGATCTGGTCGAGACGGTGACAAACCGCATGGAGGCGCCAATCTCGATGAGCTTCGAAGGCGGCATGCATGCCAGGCGGGCCACCGTGGAAGTCGGCGACCTGATCAAGGTCCGGACGCGCCCGATCCGCGAGAGTGACTCGCTCTGCCACCTCGACGACCTCTATTTCACGCCGCTCGTCAGCCTCGACCATGCGATGCCCGCCTTCGGCATTCAGACGCGCTTCGACGGCGAAGGGCTCGGTGTTCGCTTTGACGAGCGGAACCGCAGCAACGCTTACATCGGCACGTTCGAGATGAGCGAGACTGTCAGCGACTAAACATCATCGAACCAACCGCAAGAAGAGTTCTGTTTCTGCGACAAGAGGGGGCCGCTGTGCGGCTCCCTGTTGCTTTTGAGGCTTCACACTCAGTTACGCTCGAAGGTAACCTGTGTAATGTTGCGCACGTAGGTTGGTAGAGAGGAGATTTTCACATGAGAACGAACGTCCTGCGGCCTATTCATATCGGCTTGGCCCTTCTGATCGCACTTCCGGTTCTGGCGGCGGACTTCTCCGTCGAGCCGGCGGGCTCGCCTCCAGTCGACGGGGTGCCGGAGGCCGTCACGGCCATGCTGCATGGCGAAGGCGTGCGCGTGATGGACCCTGACGGAACAGTTGTCGCCGAATTCTGGGGCCGGAAATCGGCGTTCGAAGGGGATCCTGTTTCGGGCTTCGGCATCAGGTTCACCACAATCCCCGAAGGTGCGCTTGTGGGTCTCGTTCAATTCCCCGATAAAGGCTCCGACTATCGCGAGCAGCACATTCCCGCTGGAATCTATACCCTGCGCTACGGGCTGCACCCCGAAGACGGCGACCACATGGGAGCCGCACCGAGCAGGGATTTCGTCCTGTTGACCCCTGCGGCAGCCGATACCGAGGCGAGCAGGAACTACGGGTTCGACGACTTGGTCGAGTTGAGCTACAAGGTCGGTAATTCGCACCCGACCATCGCCCGGGCCGAGATTGCTGATGGTGACGGTAGCCCGAATATCTGGCAGAACGACCTGGAGCAATGGGTGGTCGACCTGCAGGTGACGGGAGAGCCGATCGGCATCATCGTTTATGGTCACGCGGACGAGTAGAACCTTCTCCGCACAGACAGCCGCTGTTTTGCTCTTCAGCTCCTGTTGAGTTGACAAAGACCGCGGGCAGCCACGATTCTTAGAAGTTATCACTCGTTGGAGCCGCTCCTTCGCGGTCCTCACCCGGAGAAGGAAATGTCACGGAATCGTTTTTGGATAGCCACTTTTGCGCTCTTTTCGGTCTGCTCGACCGTTCTGATTTCATGCGGTGTAGAGCCGGAACCGGAGGCTCCGATCTCATCGATGCCGGTTGGCGAAACGATAACCATCGCGGTTCCTCTGGGACTGCCGCCGGTTCCAGTGCCCGCTGACAACCCACCGACCGCGGAGACCATCGCGCTGGGACGCCGGCTCTATTTCGACAAGCGCCTTTCCGTTGACGACTCGATCTCGTGCGCATCCTGCCATCGGCATGATGCCGGATTCGCGGACCCGGATCAGTTTTCGAGCGGAGTTGGCGGAAAGAAGGGCGGCCGGCAGGCGCCGACGGTAATCAACGCGGCGTATTTCACGACACAGTTCTGGGATGGCCGTTCGCCGAGCCTCGAGAACCAGGCCGAGGGGCCCGTCCAGAACCCGGTCGAGATGGCGAACACACTTGAGGCTGTAGAGAAGCAACTCGCCGAAGACCCTAGCTACGTCGAGGATTTCGAAAAGGCATTCGGGTCCGGCGACATCACCTACGAGCGCATCGGGAAAGCCATCGCCAGCTTCGAGCGAACCGTCTTGAGCGGCAACTCACCGTTTGACCGTTACCTGTTCGGCGGTGACGAGGATGCTCTCAGTGAGTCGGCCAAGCGGGGGTTGGAAGTGTTTCGCGATCCAGCGAAGGGCAATTGCGAAGTCTGCCATGCGATGGAAGAGGAGTATGCGCTCTTCACCGACGACAAGTTCCATAATCTGGGCGTCGGCGCCAACCTGGACGGGACGTTGGAGGACGTTGGCCGCTACGAAGTGACGGAAAACGACGCCGATCGTGGCGCTTTCAAGACGCCTGGCCTTCGGAATATCGCCGAGACCGCGCCCTACATGCACGACGGCAGCTTGAAAACGCTGAAGGAAGTGATCGACTTCTACATCGGCGCCGGCAACTCGAATGAATGGCTCGACAAGGATCTCAAGGAACTCGACCACTTGACGGGCCAGGAACGCGTGGATCTGGAAGAGTTCTTGAAGTCGCTCACCGCCGAGATGCCGGCGGACACGGCACCTCCCACGGATTAACGCCAGGGATCGCCCCGGTTTTTTTCATCAGCGTAGAAGGTTTCCCAATCTTCGCCGGCGCGGCCGTTCAGGTCCCACTCCACATGGCCGCCCTTGATCGTCAACTCGGCGGTCAGGAGCTTGTTCCCTTTGAGGGTGATGCGCCTGACGTCGAGAAAACCGAAATCTCCCTCGTCGAGCCGCAGCACGGTCACATCCGCGATGGCGCCTTCGCTGAGGTGGCCGAGTTCGGTGCGATTGATGACATCGGCTGGTTTCCAGGTCGACATGCGGACGACCTCCTCGAGCGATGAGCCGAGATTGAGGATCTTCGACATGACGTTGGTCATGTCCTTCATGCCGGCATTCATGCTGCCGGTGTGGAGATCGGTCGAGATGATGTCGGGCGGGAAGCTCTGCTTGTAAGCGGGAACCGCCACGCGCCAGGTGAAGCTGCCGCCGCCGTGGCCGATGTCGAAGATGATGCCGCGCTCGCGGCCCTGGAACATCGAAGGATTGATCTTCCCCTCATCGGTCAGTTCAACGCGCAACCCCGAGTACATGTGCGTGTAGATGTCGCCGGGGCGGAGCTTTTCGAGGAAGAGTTCCCCGATCGGACGCTCCTTGGGATGGTTGCCGCCGAAGTCGACCATGACTGGAATACCCGCGAGGCCGGCCGCCTCGACGGCTCGCTCGACGGAAACCCATTCGGGCCCGGAATAGTGCGCGGTCTTGACGCCTACGATGATGTCGGGGTATTTCTTGGCCATCGCAGCGATTTTTTCGGGCTCCATGTCTTCGGGGTTGTCCTCGCCGTCGGGTCCCATACCGCCCCCGGCGACGTTCAGCATGACCAGGACGCGCGTCTTGGAACGGTCGATGACGCGGTCCTTGAAGTCCTCGAAGTTGCGATGCCCTGAGCTGCCGACATCGACGAGAGTCGTGCACCCGGATCGAAAGCTGAAGTGATCGGGGTAGACACTGCTGTCGCCGGTGAGCACTCCGGGGATTCCGGTTCCGGCGTAGACGTGGGCGTGCAGGTCGATCAGGCCGGGCGTGACGTAGAGGCCGCTGACATCGACGACCTTTCCGGCGCGGTCTTCGGGCAGGCTTTCGCGGACGGCGACGATCTTTCCCTCATCAATCGCGACATCCATCGGAGCGCTGATCTCGTTCTTGGGATCGATGACGTGCCCTCCCTTGAGAAGCATGCCGTACGACTCGGGTAGAGCCTCGCCACATCCGTAGTCGGCAAGTAGGGCGACAACAGTAAGGAGGCAAGCGCAGGCTTGTTTCGTCATGGGATTGAACATCCTTCCGTGGTGCGTAGCGGTGGATCGGGTGTTGCTACATCAAGCCGTAAGCCTCGCGATAATCGGTGGCGGTTCGGCCGTTGAGGTCCCAGGCTACTTGGCCGTCGCGGATCGTCATTTCGCAGACCAGCAGCTGTGTGGCCATGAGACGGGCTCTCTGGGCGTCGACCAGCCCGAAACGGCCGTGGTCAAGCCGCAGGACGGCGATATCGGCGACGGCTCCTTCACTGAGATGGCCGAGCTCGGTGCGTTTCATTTGTTGCGCCGGGTTCCAGGTGGACATCTTGATGACGTCATAAAGCGGCACGCCCTGGCTGAGGATCTTCGACATGACATTGGTCATATCCTTCATGCCGGCGTTCATGCTTCCGATGTGCAGATCGGTCGAGATCGAGTCGGGCCAAAAGCCTTGACGGATCGCGGGGACGGCGTTTTTCCACGAGAAGCTGCCGCCGCCATGGCCGACGTCGAACTTGACGCCGCGCTTGCGTGCCTGCGCGAGATAAGGGAGCAGCTTGTGCTTGTCGTCCACATAGGGCACTTGTCGTTTGTACCCGTGGGTGTAGATGTCACCGGGCCGCAGGTGGTCGAGAACAAGTTCCTGGAAGGGTCGAGCTTCCTGAAACGTTCCGAAGTCGATCATGACGGGCAGGTCGGCCAGCTTACCGGCCTCGACCGCTCTGTCGACGGAAGTCCACTCGGGTCCGGCGAAGTGCGCCGATTTGATGCCCACGATGGTGTCGGGGTATTCCTTGGCTCGTTTCGCGGTGGCTTTGGAGTCCATGTCGGACGTATCCTGCTCGATAACCTTGCGGCCGGCCATGCCCTTGCCCACGATGTTGAGTAGGGCGAGGACGCGGGTCTTCGAGATGTCGATGACCCGGTTCTTGAAGTCGGGGAAATTGGTCCAACCCGAGCTACCCGCATCGACGACCGTGGTCACGCCACTGCGGAAGGTAAAACCGTCGGGGTAGACGCTGCGGTCTCCGGTGTAGGAATCCTTGTTCCCCGTACCGGTATAGACGTGAACATGGATGTCAACGAGCCCCGGCGTCACGTAGAAGCCGGAGACGTCGACGGTCTTCTTGGCGTCCGTGGGGGATATGCTTTCAGCGACGCGGGCAATCTTGTTGCCTGAGACGGCGACGTCCATCGGGACGTTGACGCCGTTGCGAGGGTCGATGACGTTGCCGCCCTTCAGCAACAGGTCGTATGTCTGGGACATCAGCGAACATGGGATCAGCAAGAGTCCGATCAGGAGCGTGGAAAGTTTCATGCGTGCATCCTTTCTGTCTATCAGTGCCTATCGTCGGCGTGTCGCCGGTACATTGACGGTTACGGGACGGCGGCCTCGCCTGCGTTGCCTGCTTCGGTAGAAGTCCGTCCAGTCCAGGCTTGCGCGAGCATTGACGTCCCAGGCGATGCGGCCGCCGTAGATGGTCATCTCTGCGGCGATTTTCTTGTCGCCCTCCAAGCGGCCGTTGCGCACGTCGAGAAAACCGAACTCGCCCCGGTCGACGCGCAGTACGGCGACATCGGCAGGAGCGCCGACGCTGAGATGTCCGAATTCGAGCCGCTTGATCTGTTGCGCGGGATTCCAGGTCGACATCATGACTACGTCATAGAGCGAGATTCCCCGGTTGAGGATCTTCGACATCACGTTGGTCATGTCTTTCATGCCGCGATTCATGCTGCCGATGTGGAGGTCGGTCGAGATCGAGTCGGGGACCCAGCCCTGATCGATCGCCGGAACGGCCTGCTTCCAGAGGAAGCTGCCGCCGCCATGGCCCACGTCGAACTTGACGCCGCGCTTGCGGGCCTCCTGAAGATAGGGGCGCAGCTTGCCGTTCGCATCGAGCATGGGAACGCGGCCCAGGTACATGTGGGTATACATGTCACCGGGGCGGAGGCGCTTGGTGACGAGTTCCTCGAAGGGCCGCTCGTCGGTGAATGAGCCGAAGTCGACCATCACGGGAATGTTCGCCATCCTGCCGGCTTCGACGGCGCGGTCGACGGCGACCCAATCCGGCGCACGGTAATGGGCGGTTTTTATCCCGACGATCGTGTCGGGATATTTCCTGGCCATCTCGGCCGTCGCCTTGGCGTCCATGTCGTCGGTGTTCTGCTCGATCTCACCGCCCCCCATACCTTTGCCGACGATATTCAGCATGGCGAGAATGCGTGTCCGCTGGCGGTCGATGATTCGGTCCTTGAAGTCCTCGAAATTTCGCCATCCCGAGCTGCCCACGTCGACGACCGTCGTCACGCCGCTGCGGAAGCAGTGGCCGTCGGGATAAACGCTGTTGTCTCCTGAATACGCGCCGCGCATCCCCGTGCCGGCGTAGACGTGGACGTGGATGTCGACCAAGCCCGGCGTCACGTAGAAGCCGGAGACATCGATGCTCCGGCGGGCTTCGACGGGATCGATCGCAGGAGCAACCCGTGCGATTTTCCCGTTTTTCATGGCGACGTCCATCGTCGTGTTCAGGTTGTTCTTTGGATCGATGACGTGGCCGCCTTTGAGGAGCAGATCGTAAGGGGCGTCGGCATGGAGGGCGCCGCCGGTGATCATGAGCGCGATGAAGATGTGGATGGTTTTCATGGTGATGTCTCCCGCTTGTCGTAGGCCCTAGCGCCGCCGCCGCTCCTGCACGTCCTTCCAGTGGACGCCGGCGCGTCCGTTCAAGTCCCACCGGACCTCTCCTTCTCGCAAGGTCAACTCGCATTCGAGCAGCTTGTTTCCCGTGAGGCGGGCGCCCCGTGAATCGGCGAACCCGTAGACGCCGCGCTCATCACGGAAGACGGCCACATCGGCCACGGCGCCTTCGCTCAGGTGTCCGAGGTCGGTTCGCTTGATTTGACGGGCGGGGTTGCTGGTGGACATTTTGATAACGTCGTAGAGTGGAACATCGAGGTTGTAGATCTTCGAGACGGTCCGGATCATCGTCTGCATGCCGCGGTTCATGCTGCCGATGTGCAGATCGGTAGAAATGGAGTCGGGCGGAAAGCCTTGTTGCAACGCTGCTACCGCGACGTTCCAGCGAAAGCTGCCGCCGCCATGGCCGATGTCGAAGTAGACGCCGCGCTGGCGGCCCGCGAACATGCCCGGGTTGATCTTGCCGGTTTCGGAGATCAACTCATCTCGGTTGCCGGAGAAGCAATGCGTGTAGATGTCGCCCCGCCGTAGTTTCTTGGTCAGCAGATCGGCCAATGGACGCGTGTCGGGATGATTGCTTCCGAAGTCGATCATGACGGGGATGTCCGCCAACCGGCCGGCTTCAACGGCGCGCTCGACGGAAGTCCAATCGGGGTGGCGATAGTGTGCGCTCTTTACCCCGACGATCAGCTCCGGATATTTTATCGCCATCCTGGCCGTCGCCTCGGAGTCCATCTCTCGGATGTCATGCTCTTCATCGCCGCTGGTCATGCCGGCACTGATGATATTAAGCATCGCGAGAACGCGCGTCTGGGAGCGGTCGATGACGCGGTCCTTGAAATCCTCAAACTGTTCCCAGCCGGAACTGCCGACGTCGACGACGGTGGTGACGCCCGAGCGCAAGGTAAAACCGTCCGGGTAGACGCTGCTGTCGCCGTTGTAGCCGCGTCGCGCGCCGGTGCCGGCGTAGACATGCACGTGGATATCGACCAGACCGGGGGTTACGTAGAGCCCGGAGACATCGACGACTTTCTCGGCCTCGGATTCGGGGATGTTGACGGCGACCTGGGCGATTTTCCCATCCTTGATGCCAACGTCCCGGGCGGAGTTGATTTCGTTGAGAGGGTCGATAACGTGACCGCCCTTGAGCAGCATGTCGAACTGGGCTTGTGCAAGGGTGGATCCCGCCAACAACAAAGCGACTGCCAGTATCAGGGTTTTCATTTGCGATACGTCTCCTAGTAGCTGCGGTGTGCGCCGATCGAGTGAATCTAGCGGCCGCTCGTCCGAACCTCTTCCCACGGCGTGCCGGCGCGACCGTTGAGATCCCACATGACTCTGCCGTCACGTAGCGTAAGTTCACAGGTGAGCAGTTGATCGCCCTCGTAGCGCGCGTTCCTGATGTCAAGGAACCCGAACTTTCCATTGTCCAGGCGAAAGACGGCAACATCCGCGACGGCGCCAATGCTAAGGTGTCCCAGCTCAGTGCGCTTGATCTGCTTCGCTGGTTCCCAGGTGGACTTGCGCACCACATCCTTGAGCGGCAGACCGAGCGCCAGGAACTTCGACATGACATTGGCCATGTTCTTCATTCCTCCGTTCATGCTGCGGAAGTGCAGGTCGGTAGAGATGGAATCGGCGATAAAGCCGTTTTTCACGGACGGCACGGCCTGGAACCACCAGAAGCTGCCTGCGCCGTGGCCCACATCGAACTTGACTCCCCGTTTCTGTGCTTCAAAGAGATAGGGGCGAGGCTTGCCCTGCTCATCAAGCAGGGGCACGCGGCCGAGATAAGTATGCGTATACATGTCGCCGGGCCGCAGTTTCTTCGTCACGAGTTCTTCAAAGGGTCGCTCCTTGAGAAAAGAGCCGAAGTCGACCATTACCGGGATGTCAGCCTTCGTACCCGCTTCAACCGCGCGCTCAACGGGGATCCATTCCGGGCTCCTGTAGTGAGCTGTTTTCACGCCGACGATGGTCTCAGGGTATTGCATGGCCATCTTGGCAGTGGCAGCGGCATCCATGTCGTCGAGATTCTGCTCGATCGGGTCTCCGCCCATGCCTCTGCCGACAATATTGAGCATGGCGAGAACTCGGGTGCGGGCGCGGTCGATAACACGTTGTTTGAAGTCGGGGAAGTTGCGCCAGCCGGAACTCCCGACATCCACCATCGTGGTTACGCCTGAGCGGAACGAGAAGCCGTCAGGATAGACGCTGTTGTCGCCGGAAAAAGCATTCTTCATGCCGGTGCCGGCGTAGACATGAACGTGGATATCGACCAGCCCGGGCGTGACGTACAGGCCACCGACGTCAATCACCTTCGCGGCTTGGGAAGGATCGATGCTGTCGGCGACCGTTGCGATACGGCCGTCATGAATGGCTACGTCCTTGGCCCCATCGATCTCGTTCTTGGCGTCGATCAGATGACCGCCCTTGAGCAGCAGGTCATATTGTGCGAAGAGCGAGCCTGTCAGCAGGCAGACAATGAACAATGGCCGCAACAGAAGATTCGTCATATTGCTTCAACTCCCTCGTGGCGGAGCCCCATGATCGCAACCTGACCGACAGCAACGTTTACCATTCTCGAAGTTTGCGGGACAGAACAGGTATGTATAATGAGACGCTTGATCGGGGTGCCTTGCCACTGCACACACCTTCCCGGCGGACTCCGAAATCCACCTCAAACCGGCGCCTTCATGGACTTCCAGAAGTTACTCCTACGCCGCGTTGGCAAAGCGATTCACGACTATAACATGATCCGCGAAGGGGACCGGGTCGCGATCGGAGTTTCGGGTGGGAAGGATTCCTTGGCTCTGCTCGACGCCCTGTTGTCATTACGCAAGAGATCTCCAGTTCGTTATAGTCTGCAGGCGTTCACCGTCGAGCAGGGCAAGTTCGTGAGGCCCATTGCGCCGCTTGGCGAGCACATGAAGGCGAGGGGCGTGCCGTGGACCTGCTATCTCGACGAACCGTCCTTCCGCCTTCTCGAAGAGCAGCCGGAGCATGGGTGCGACATCTGCAGCCGCTATCGGCGGCGGGCTGTCTATGACATCGCGTCGCAATTGGGGGCCAATGTCGTTGCGCTGGGCCATACGCAAGACGATTTTTGTGAGGCGCTGCTTCGCAACACGCTTTACACGGGTCGTCTGAGTGCTCTGCCGGCGCTGACGAATTCCCGTTCGGGTGATTTTCGGCTTATCCGCCCTCTCGTGTATGTCTCCGAGGAAGTCACGCAGGGCTACGCCGAGCAGCAGTCCATACCCGTCACGCCGTGCGTGTGCTCCCACAAGACGGGCACCGTGCGCGAAAGGCTGCGCGGCTTCCTCACGGAGACGAAGAAGGAGACCCCGCACGTTCTGGAGAACATTCTTTCCGCCATGCAGCGTATTGAAACTCGCCGGCTTCTCGACCGCCGTTTCCTCGATGACCGTGCCGATAGATTCGAGGCAACCCCCACCTCCGATCCATTGCCGGTTTTAGGGGAAGAAACCCTATAACCTTACTGTGGAACGACGACTTGTGCCAACTACGGGATCAGTACTCACTCCCTTGCTGCTTCGTCGAGATATGAGGACCTCATGACAGCTTCGCCCTCGTCCGAGAGTTCTCTCCACCCCACCTTGAGGGTGCTGGTGGTTGTCTTGTTGCTGTTTCTTTTCTTGACAGGCGTAAAGGGACTCGGAGACGGATTCAAACTACTCGGTCAAGATCTGTTGGATTCGTTCTTTCGAGCCACCGAAAACCCCTTCGTGGCCTTGATGATCGGGATCCTTGCGACGACGCTGGTGCAGAGTTCCTCGGTCTCGACATCGATGATCGTGGGTCTGGTCGCCGCGCCGGAGAACCCGCTGCCCATCGAGAACGCCATCCCGATGGTTATGGGAACGAACATCGGAACGACGGTGACCAATACGGTTGTTTCACTCGCCCATATGACCAGGCGAGACGAGTTTCAAAGAGCTTTTGCTGTCGCGACCTGTCATGACTTTTTCAACTTCCTGATCGTCGCGGTACTGCTCCCGTTGGAAATAGCGACAGGGCTCGGCCGCCGGGTCGCCACGGCCCTGTCCGGTCTCGTGTCAGGAGTGGGCGGCGTGGACTACGACAGCCCTTTGAAGGGGGCGATCAGCGCGGGCGCTTCTCCGTTGCGCTGGCTGGCCGAAGCATTCGTAGAGAGCGGTCCGTCGAGAGGCGCGTTCATGGCCATCGGTAGCGCGCTGGTGATCATAGCCGCGCTGGTGTTGCTGGTAAGGGTGATGCGCGCCGCCATGCAATCCCAAATCGAGTCGAACGTGAGCCTCTTCCTCGGCCGTCATGCACTGTTGGCGATTCTCTTCGGCACGGTCGCCACGGTGATGGTTCAATCGAGCTCGATCACGACGTCGCTGCTGGTGCCGCTCGCCGGTGCGGGCCTGATAACCCTGAATCAGGCGTTTCCGGTTACGCTGGGCGCGAACGTCGGCACGACGGTAACGGCTTTGCTGGCCTCGATGGCGGTTTCAGGCGCCAATGCCCAGGCCGGTATCACCATCGCTCTCGTGCACTTGCTGTTCAACGTTACCGGCATCGTGATGGTGTACCCGATCCCGGCCGTTCGTGAGATTCCTCTGGGGCTGGCCCGGTGGTTCGCCGGGGTTGCCCGTCAATCGCGGGGCTGGGCGGTGATGTACATCGTTGTCCTTTTCTACGGGTTGCCGTCCCTGTTCGCGCTTCTGAGTCAGTAGGCGTGGGGAGACTGCCTTCACCAACGTGCAGGCGGGGTCTTTGCACTTGACCCGGCGCAGGTTTCGCCCATCTGTTCGTGTCGCAGGCGTCAGACGGTTAAACCGAGAGTCTCTTCCAGATACTTCTTGCTGACGGTGGCGCTGTGCTGGGCGGTGGTGGCGGTCATATCGAGTTCGACGGTCATCCAGCCTTTCCATCCATTGACGTCGAGTTCCCTTTTGATGGCGGGATAGTCGACGCCGCCCTTGCCAAGCGGGAAGAAAATCAGATTGTCTTTGTTCGTATTGACCGTGCTGCGCTCCATGTAGGGGCCCTTGTAGCCCCCGCGGTTTTCCGGGGCGCAATCTTTCATGTGGAATTCGATGATACGCGAGACGTAATCCCTGGTGAGCCGCACCGGGTCCATGCCGGCCATCGTGGTGTGGCCAGTGTCGAGAATCATGTAGACGTGGCGCGGGTCGGTGAGCTCCATGATCGCGTCAACGTCCTCACGCTTCTCGTATTGGTTCCACAAGTGATGGTGGATGCCGAACTGAATGCCCATGTCGCTGATGCGGCGGCCGAGCTCGTTGAAGGCCGCGGCCATATTGCGATAGATTTCCGGCGTATTGCCGCCCGGGTTGGCGCGGCCGCAGTTGATTTTGAGGTGATCGCAGCCGAGCTTCTTGATGAAGCGGACGAGGCGCATGTGATCGTCGATGGCTTCGTCGTGCTGCCTGGGATCTTGAAAGTTCGTATTCATCTGCCCGCCGTTCGATACCGTTTCCATCTTGAGATCGAGCTTGGCGAGGATGTCGGTCAACTCCTCAGGGCGGTCTTCCCACCTGTTGACGCAGGGCCAGAACGTTTCGATCCAGTGGTAACCCACTTCGGACGCTTCGCGGATGGACTTCAGGAAGTTCTCAGTCCCCGACCAGTCCGGGCGGGTGTTGGACGTGATGCCGACGGTGATGTCGGCTCCTCCGGAGTAAAGTGGCGTGGTCGCGAGGGCGCCTGCGGCGGCGAGCAGCGCTCGGCGAGTGAGTTGGAAAGGCATAGTGACTCCTTGAGAGACCGTCCGGCTCTAGTATAGGGCTGCTCGGTACAAGGCGATGCGCTAAGGAGCAGGGTCGGTGCTAGAATCCGACCGAGGCTGGCTATGCCGAATTTACATTTCCGTCCTTTCCGCCGTGTGTACTTATTGACCCTTTTTGCGCTGCTGCTCGGGTACTCACAGGTGCGCGACTCGTCGCTGCGTCCGGATTTTTCGACGAAGCTGACGGTGGTCACGCGGCGAGCTGATACCGGCGAGACGGTTCCGTCGCGGGTTTACCTGTTCAAGGGCAACCGGCCCTATCGGCTGAGCCCGGTTGACGCGATGCTGCCGCTTCGGGCTGATACGTACTATCGCGAGCGGCTTTGGCGTCAGAACCGCGAATTGAAAGTGCTGGAAGTGACCGCTCGCGACGCATCTCACTTCATCCTGTTGGAGGGACGGGCCGCGTTCCACCTGCCGCGCTCCAGAACGGACCAGAACGAGAAGTACCGCCTGGAGGCCTATCACGGGATGTTTTTCGAGCCGGCGGAGATCGAATTCACCTTGCAGGCCGAAGAGGAGAAAACCATCAGCATCGACCTCAAGCCGATTGCGCCAGGCCGGCAAGACAAGTGGCTGGCTGCCGACGACCACATCCACTTGATGCGTGCCCAAGAAGATGACGAGCTTTTCCTCAAATGGCTGCAGGCGGAAGACTTGGCGGTTGGGAACTTCTTGGAGTTGCAGCGCCAGCAACACGCCGCGTTGCAGTATGCCTTCGGGCGCAAGGGCGAGGCTCGCGCAAGAGGCTTCTCGATCCGCTCCGGGCATGAGACGCGCAGCCGATTTTACGGGCACACACTTGTGCTCGGGCCCGAGCAGATGATCCGGCCGCTCAGCATAGGGCATATCTACGCGAATTCACCGGCAGCCTATCCGTTTCCAACGGTTTTCTTTCAGCAGGGGCGGGACAGCGGCGGCGTGGTCGGCTTCGCGCATTTCGACGGCAGTATGCCGAACTCGACGTTGATCATGAACCTGGCTCGGAAGACGATCGACTTCATTGAGCTGTTTCAGTTTGGGGTTCTGCACACGAATCGCTGGTATGAGTTGCTCAACGCGGGGTTCCGTGTTGTTGGGATCGCGGGAAGTGACTTCCCGGCCAGCCTGAGGAATGACTGGCCGCGCATCTTCCCCCTGCTAGGTCCGGAGCGGGCGCTTGTGAAAGCGGAGCCGGGTGAGTCAGCGTATGACGCATGGGAGGAAGGGGTTCGTCAGGGAGCGGTGTTGGTTTCGAACGGTCCGTTACTCGAATTTACCGTCAACCGCAAGTCGTCGGGAGCAACAGAGTCCTGGTCGGGCAGATCGAAAGCCCTGAAGGGCGAGGCGAGCGTGGTGTTCCACCGGCCGATTGAGAAGCTGGAGATCGTGGTGAACGGGCGTGTGGTCGCGATCCGAGGAGGCGACACGAAAAAGACCGCGTTGCAGCTTCCGTTCGAGACCGAGGTGACGGAAAGTTCATGGATCGCGGCGCGGGCGAGCGCTCTGCACCGCGAAGGAGAGTACGAGATTTGGGCGCACGCCAACCCGGCCTATTTTCTGAAGGATGATAAGCCGGTCTACGTGGAAGCGGATCGGGCGGCCGTGCGTGAGCGCTGGGAGAAGGAGGCCGAGTACTATCGCAACCCCTCGCTCGTGTTCGAGCAGGAAGAGCAGCGGCAGCATCTGCTCCGGATTGTGGAAGAGACGAGGGCGATACTGGCGAGGCCGGCCGACTGACGTTTCTTCGCTTCAGGCGACCTGATTGCGGTGGTATTTGAGGATGCAGCGATTCTCGATGACCGTGAGGCCCGCAGCGTAAGCGCGTCCCGCCGCGGCGTGATCATAGACACCCTCTTGCATCCAGACGCACTTCGCTCCCAACCGGATTGCCGAGTCGACAATCGCACCGACGTACTCCGGTTTCCGGAAAATGTTGACAATGTCGATCTCTTCCGGCATGTCCTCCAACCGCCGATAGGCCTTCTCTCCGAGTGATGCCTCAATGTTCGGGTTTACGGGGATAATGCGATAGCCCTGCTTTTGCATGTAGCTGCTGACGCCGTAGCTGGGACGCCAGGGCTTATCCGAGAGGCCCACGACCGCGATGGTCTTGGCGGCGGCGAGCACTTTGGCGATTTGATCGTCGTTGGTCATCTTTCTTGGCGAGGCTCCGTGAAAGTGGCTAGGGTCTGGGGTCGGCTGCGAGACGTTGCACTTCACGCTCGGTCAGGAGGCGGTGTTTGCCGACGGGCAGGGTTCCGAGGCCCAATGGGCCGATCTTGACTCTCTTGATCTTCTCTACCAGATAGCCGAAGCGCAGGAACATGCGGCGGATTTGCTGATTGCGGCCTTCCGTAAGCACCACCTCGAACCATGGGTTTTCTCCTGAGCGGATACGCTTGATCCGAGCCGGTGCGGTGGGGCGGCCGTCCAGCCGAATGCCGTTCCGAAGCTTTTGCAGTTCCTCTTCGGAAGGGTTGCCTTTGATCTTCACACGGTAGGTCTTCGGGATCTTGTTTTTGGCCGATAAGACGTGATTCGCAAAGTCTCCGTCGTTGGTGAAAAGCAACAGGCCTTCGCTTGCGTAGTCGAGCCTGCCGAGCGGATAGACACGCGAGCGATAGCGTCCCAGCAACGACATCACTGTCGAGCGGCCGTTCGGGTCGGAGGTCGAACTGATATAGCCCCGCGGCTTGTTGAGCATCAAGTAGACTCTTGATCCGATTGAAGAAGCGAGCCGCTTGCCGTTGACTTTGATGGAATCCAGCTCGGGGTCGGCCTTCGTGCCGAGTTCCGTGACGACTTCACCGTTCACGGCCACGCGCCCCAAGGTAATCAGTTCCTCGGCCTTGCGGCGGGAAGTGACCCCGGCGCGAGCAATGATTTTTTGTAAACGCTGCTGCATGGCTCTCGGCTGAACGGCAAACGGAAACCGGAGGCCTAACTGCGCCAGCGGAGTGTAACCGGACCGTCCATGGGGTGCTTCATCGGCACTCCATCCCGCTTTGATTCGATATAAGCCTTCTTCAACTGAAAGTACCACTTGGCAGGACGGTCGGCGTCGTCGATCAGCATCAGAGCCGGGTCATATTTGAGTCCGATGGACTGTTTCTCCATCGTGCGCTGATCCTGACCGATGAATCTGTTGCCGAACCAGCGCAGGACCGGCGTGAGGAACGGAACCCACCGGAAGATGTTCCAGGCGGCGACGAAGTCGATGCGGCAGCGGTCATGGGTCTCAGGCGTCACCGTTGTCTGGCTCGAGAACCAGTAGTTGCCGCAGTGGATCTCTTCGCGGCGGATGTTCGGCAACTCGAACGAGATCGTCGTCAGCGGCTTACCGTAAACGCCCAGTAGCTTGTATGGCGCGCTGTTGGACGACGGGGCGTGCGCCCGCATGCGAAAGCCGTTGGGAATCGGCTCGAAGATCTTCTGCTTCTCGTGGATGCTGCGGCGTCCCCGCCACCACCACGCCTTGTGCACGAATGGCCCGTGAGCCGGATCCATCAGCCCGATAATGCCGTGGTCGATGCTGCAAGGCAGGTGAGCAAACAGTTGCTCCCGCTTGTAGGTGTCGCTGAAGACCGGCAATCGGGGCGCCGCCTCCCGAGCAGACCGCGACCCCGGATGCGCCATGTATACCCAGACGTAGCCGTCATGCTCCTCGGACGGAAAGCTCTTCGCGCGGATACGTCCGACGTCGAGACCCTGGTCGGGCATCAGCGAAGGGATCTCATGGCATCGTCCGGTATGGCCGTCAAACTTCCAGCCGTGATACGAGCACTCGATCAACTCGCCGTCGAACCAGCCCTCGGTGAACGGCATTCCGCGATGAGGACAACTGTCACGGACAACGAATACTCGCCCCTTCTTATCGCGGCCTACTGCCAGAGGAATTCCCAGCAGCATCGCGCCCTGAAGCTTGCCCGCTTTGACCTGACTGCTTCTCAGCGCCGGGTACCAGGAGTCGAGGCACCAGTCCGTGTCGGCGAGCTTGGTGGGGATGCTCCGAGACGCTTCCGGGACAGGTCCGTTCCGCCTCGTCTGAGCCTGCGGCCCCATTTCAACCGGACTATAGCATAGGGGTGGCAAGTGGCCTGAGGATCAAGCTGTCCCAAGTCTACGTGCGGTCCTCTGTCCCGCCAACACGGATTGCCGCGCAACGCCGCGCCTGCGCGGCATGCAGGGGGGCAACATGCCGTCCACGCGCCCGCCCCCCAAGGACGTAACCGAGCATGGCAAAACCGAACCCGGGGGCGACGCTGCAGAGCCGCGTCAACCCCGAGCCATCTGGCGCAGTACGTATTGCAGGATGCCGCCGTTTTGGTAGTAGCGGATTTCCTGTGGTGTGTCGATACGGACGGTGGCGGTGAAAGTGATGGGGTTGCCGCCTTTGTCAGGGATGGCGCTGACGGTGACTTCTTTGGCTGAGCCGTCGCCGAGGCCGATGATGTTGTACGTTTCGAGACCGCTGAGGCCCAGGGACACGGCATTCTCGCCGGACTTGAACTGCAGCGGCAGGACGCCCATTCCGATCAGGTTCGAGCGGTGTATTCGCTCATAACTTTCGGCGATGGCGGCGCGGACGCCGAGCAGGCGCGGTCCTTTGGCGGCCCAGTCGCGGGACGAACCGGAGCCGTACTCCTTCCCGGCGAGCACGATCGTCGGAACGCTTTCTTCGCGGTACTTCATTGAAGCGTCGAAGATCGACATCTGCTCGCCGCCGGGCAGATGCCGTGTCCAGCCGCCTTCGGTGCCGGGGGCGAGTTGGTTGCGCAAGCGGACGTTGGCGAACGTGCCGCGCATCATGACTTCGTGGTTGCCGCGGCGTGATCCGTAGGAATTGAATTGATCGGGCTTGACGCCGCGCTCGATCAGATACTCGCCAGCCGGACTGTCGGCCTTGATAGCTCCAGCCGGGGAGATGTGGTCCGTAGTGACGCTGTCTCCGAGCAGCGCGAGGACGCGTGCGCCGATGATGTCGCTCACTTCGCCAGGCTCGGCGGCCATGTTCCTGAAGTAGGGAGGGTGCTTCACATAGGTCGAGTCCGGGTCCCAAGAGAAGAGCGCCGTGGCCTCGGCGTCGAGCTTTGTCCATTGCTGGTTGCCGGCGAACACGTCGCTGTAGCTCTTGTGGAACATCTCGGAATCGACCACCGCCGCTATTGTGTCGTGGATCTCCTTCTGCGATGGCCAGATCTCGTGAAGGTGAACCGGCTTTCCTTCAAGGTCTTCACCGATGGGGTCGTTGGCGATATCGATGTCCATCGAGCCGGCGAGGGCGTAGGCGACGACGAGCGGAGGCGAGGCGAGGTAGTTCATGCGTACTTCGGGGTGCACGCGCCCCTCGAAGTTGCGGTTGCCCGAGAGAACCGACGCGACGACCAGATCGCCCTCTTTGATGGCGTTGGATATCTCCTCGGACAGAGGACCCGAGTTGCCGATACAAGTCGTGCAGCCGTAGCCGACAAGGTTGAAGCCGATCAAATCGAGATGCTGGGTCAGTCCTGACTTCTTCAGGTATTCGGTCACGACCTTCGAGCCCGGAGCGAGGCTGGTTTTGACCCAGGGCTTGGCTTGCAGGCCGCGTTCGACGGCTTTCTTCGCGACCAGACCCGCGCCGATCATCACCGCCGGGTTCGACGTATTGGTGCAGCTCGTAATGGCCGCGATGACTACCGAGCCGTGCGGCAGTTCGTATTCGGAGCCCTTGATCCGGATTTGGGGAGCCGCTGTAGCTACGGCGGTTCCTCCCGAGCCACGCTGTTCGAGAAGAGTCGAAAGCGCCGAAGCATACGACGACTTGGCGCTCTTGAGGGAGATACGGTCTTGCGGACGTTTCGGTCCGGCGAGCGACGGTTCGACGTCGCCCATATCGAGTTCGAGCGTGTCCGTGTAGTCGGCTTGATACGCACCCGGCTCGTGGAACATGCCTTGCTCCTTGGCATAGGCTTCGACGAGTGCGACCTGGGAGTGGGATCGGCCGGTCAGGCGCAGGTAGGCGAGCGTCTCATCGTCGATCGGGAAGATGCCGCAGGTGGCGCCGTACTCGGGGGCCATGTTGGCGATGGTGGCGCGGTCGGCGAGTGGAAGTTCGTCGAGACCGTCACCGAAGAACTCGACAAACTTGCCGACGACACCCTTGGCGCGCAGCATCTGAGTGACGGTGAGGACGAGGTCGGTCGCGGTCGCTCCTTCGCCAAGCTTTCCGGTGAGCTTGAAGCCGACGACCTGAGGAATCAGCATCGAGATCGGCTGGCCGAGCATGGCGGCCTCGGCTTCGATGCCGCCTACGCCCCAGCCGAGAACACCGAGGCCGTTGATCATCGTGGTGTGCGAGTCGGTGCCGACCAGCGTGTCGGGAAATGCTTGGCGCAAACCGTTGGCTTCTTTCGAGAACACGACGCGGCCCAGATACTCGAGGTTGACCTGATGGACGATGCCGGTTTCGGGCGGCACGACCTTGAAGTTGTCGAAGGCCTTCTGTCCCCACTTCAGGAACTGATAGCGTTCGCGGTTGCGCAGATATTCAATCTCGCTGTTGAAGGCCAGGGCTGCGGCGCTGCCGGACTTGTCGACTTGGACGGAGTGATCGATGACCAACTCGGCTGGCTGCAGCGGGTTGATCCTGGCCGGGTCGCCGCCCAGGGCTTTCATCGCTTCGCGCATCGCGGCAAGGTCGACTACGGCTGGGACGCCCGTGAAGTCCTGCATGAGGACCCGGGCCGGCCGGTATGCGATTTCCCGGCTGGGCTGCGCCGTTGCGTCCCAGTTGATCACTCCCTCGATGTCGTCGGGCGTGACCGTCACGCCGTCCTCGAAGCGGAGCAGGTTTTCAAGAAGGATCTTCAACGAGAAGGGGAGCCGGGCGATTTTGTCGGCGGGCAGAGCGCCGAGGCGATGGATTTCGTAGTCCGATCCCGAGACGGAAAGTGTGCCTTGCGCACCGAAGCTGTTCATGACGAGCAGGTTTCCCTTATTTGGGGCAAAACGCCCATTAGCAGCGAGTTGAAAGGAAGAGTAGATGCGTGATCCGCATCCCCATCCTCATCTTCTCAGTTCGTGTCGGCGGGAGACAAGACTTCGACCGGCGGTCAGGTCGGTGCAGTGGGGTCGGCGGGGTGTGTCCTGAGGTAGAAGTGATAGGCGGCGGCGCCGGCAAGGATGGTGAGCAATGCCCAGGTTGCTTCCTGCAGCTTGTTCGAGACGAAGTAGCTGAAGATCAGCAGATTGACGCCGATGTAGAGCGCGGGAACAGTCGGGTAGGCGAAGCTGACCCAGCCGATGGGCTTCCAGTCCGGTCGCCTGCGGAACTTGAACAGCGCAAGGACGGAGAGCGCACTGAACAGGTTCAGCGTGAATCCGATGTAGTAGAGCAGCGTTTCGAACGTGCCGGTCAAGATGAGCAGGCAGCAACAAGCGCCCTGAGCAAGAACCGCCACCCACGGACTCTTCCATTTGGGATGCGTCTTGCCCGCGATCGCCAGGAACGCGCGATTGCGGGCCATGGCGTAGTAGACACGTGGTCCGATGAGACACATGGCGTTGACGGTCGCCAGCAGCGAGGCGGTCATGGCCGCGGCGAAGAAACCTGCAGCACCCGGTCCGAAGAGGGCGGCTGATGCAGTGGCGCCGACGGCCAGCTTGCCGGCCATTTGCTCCAGGGGGTTGGCGTAGATGTACAGACAGTTCAGTGCAACGAAGAACACGGCTACGACCAGCGTGCCGCAGAGGAGGGCTCGTGGCAGCGTCTTCTCGGGCTCGCGAATTTCTTCGGCGACATAGACCGCGGCGTTCCAACCGCTATAGCCGAGATAAATGAAGACGAGGGAGATCGCGAACTGCGCTCCGACGGGTAATGAAGAGCCGCGCTGGGCGGCTTGAGAAAAGTGATCCCAGCCGCCGTCGCCCACGCTGAAGCCAAGGACCAGAAAAGCCAGCAGAACGAGCAGTTTCATTGCCGTCAAGACATTCTGGAGCGCCGCCACCCTCGACACGTTGAAAACGTTGAGAACCGTGAAGACCATCACCACGGCGCAGGCGGTGAGTTGAGCCCCGCCGAGTTGGATTGTGAGGAAGCCCAGGCTCATCATCGGTTCGCCGGCGGCTTCCTGACCAAGGAGCGGGAAGAAGTAGGCGAGGTACGCCGAGATGGCCAGCGCCGCGACGGCGATGGGCGCCGAGAACCCTGCGAAAAACGTCACCCAGCCATCGATGAAACCCCAGGCCGGCCCCCAGGCTTCGGTGAGATAGATGTACTCACCTCCCGAACGCGGGAAGTTGACGCCGAGCTCCGAATAGCAGAGCGCGCCGATGACGGCGATGGCAGCCCCTACGAACCAGATCCCGATGACGAGAGTAGGCGTGCCGAGGTCGCCCGCCAGGAAGGCGGGGATTGTAAAGATGCCGGTGCCGATCATGTTCGACACGACGATGGCGGTGGCGCTGACGAATCCGATGCGGCGGACGAGAGGGGAGTCAGTCAATGGGCCTTATCTGCTTGCGGAGATAGAGAGACTGTCTTTGGCGAAACGGGAAGGCGAAGCCGGCACCCATCCAAGGGTAACAGCTTGAAAGAGATCAGGCCGTGCCGAGACATGCGGAGATGTGGCTTAGCCTGCATGTCTCACCAACCGACGGTCGAAGCACGCGATACGACCGCCATGACTTCGTTGCGCTTGCTCGCCGTGCTGTTCAAACCAGAGCAGTCAGGCGTACAGCTCAGCCTCGAAAGCCCTGCAACATGCGCATAATCGTGTTGCAGGCCCAAGCAAGGGCGGCAGGCCGTTGTGCTAGTCTCGTTCCAAGAGAATGCGGAGCCTCGATATAGGAGGTTGCCGCACTTACGGAAAGACGTACCGGGCAGCGGGTGAGAATCTTCGGGTGCTGCTATACCGGCCTCGGCGGCCCGGCTGTGGAGCAAACCGTCCGGCTCGCCTCGCCGGAACTGGCATCAAGACCCGTTAGCGGCGCGCGAACCCGGCACAGGCGGTAACCAGTTCTTGCGCGTCTCAGATTTTGACTACGAGCTCCCCCAGGAGCTGATTGCACAAAGCCCCCTCCCCGATCGAGCATCGAGCCGCATGCTCGTAGTTGACCGGACGGCGGGAACTTGGTCGGATCTGTCTTTCGCTGACCTGCACGGCTTTCTTGAGCGAGGAGACGCGCTCGTTCTGAACAACACGATGGTGCTCTCCTGCAGGCTCTACGGGCGCCGTGCGGGCGTCCACGCCACAACCTCGAAGTCAAAGATTACGGGTATTGTCGAGGCCCTTCTGTTGCAGCGAGTCTCGGAAGATCCCAATCGCTGGGAGGCCCTGGTCCGACCGGGCCGGAAGCTGCGAGTGGGTGAGTGCATCCACTTTCCCGGGGGCCTTGAAGGAACGATCGTCGGCCGTGGCGAGCGGGGCCTGCGGGTGATCGAGTTCGCTCCGGTTCCGGACTTCCCGGCATTGCTGGAACGTGTTGGGCACATGCCGCTGCCGCCTTACATCAAGCGGTCCGACGAAATCTCTGACCGTGAGCGTTATCAAACCGTTTTCGCCCGCCGTCCCGGCGCGGCCGCGGCGCCCACAGCCGGTTTGCACTTTACGCGAGAACGACTCGACCGACTCAAGGCGGCAGGCGTGAAGCCTGTCGAGATCACGCTCCACGTGGGACGCGGCACATTCCAGCCGGTGGAAGTCGATGAAGTCGAGCAGCACGAGATGCACGCCGAAAGCTACGAAATATCAGCGGCTGCCGCTCGGACACTCAATGATGCGGCGCGCCGCGTCGCGGTCGGTACGACCGCGGTACGGACTCTCGAGCAAGGCATTCGCGAGGGTGGCGGTGTGTTCCGGGCATCATCCGGAAAGACATCGCTGTTCATCTATCCGGGTTTTGCATTCCGCGCGGTGGACGCTCTGCTGACCAATTTTCATTTACCGAGGTCCACGCTGATCATGCTGGTGGCGGCGTTCGCGGGCAAGGATCTTACGCTGGCCGCTTACCACCATGCCGTCCGGGAGAAATACCGCTTCTACTCCTACGGCGACTGCATGCTGATCGTGTAGCCTGCATGTCTCACCACGTGGCGAGGCGAAGTGGGTGAGAGGGCCGTCAGGACGAGGCGCGCGCCGCTTGGCGCGCGCAGGCGTACTTGAACCGTACGTTGAGCACGGCAAGCAAGCGCAACGAAGTCATGGCGGTCGTATCGCGTGCTTCGACCGTCGGGTGGTGAGAAATGCAGGCTGGGGCGGCCCATCTCCAAGCCTTGCGATACGAACCTTTCGAGGCGGCCGGGGCAACCGGTCCCCATGGGAAACCATGCTGGACCGGGAGTTTGTTAGGCTCAGATTGCTGTTTGGAACTGTGACGAGTCTACTCACTCGGGCTCAGAGCAAGAGCCGGATCAGGAGACTGATCTTGTTCGGCGTCGTCCTGTGTGTGACGCCCTGCGTCTGGGGACAAACGGACGATTTCTTCGAGAAGCAAGTCCGCCCGATCCTGGCGAACAACTGTTATCCCTGTCATGGCCCGGCAAGCGGCGAGGGGCAGGCCGGTCTACGCCTCGACTCGCTGGCGGGCATGCTGAATGGCGGCCGTTCCGGGCCGGTGCTCGTGCCGGGCGAGCCGGATCGGAGTTTGTTGATTCACGCGGTCAACCACGACACTTTCGTGCAGATGCCGCCCAAGAGGAAGCTGTCTTTGAATGCGATAAGGACGCTGACGCACTGGGTAGAAACCGGTGCGCACTGGCCCGATTCTCTGATTCCTATTCGGCCCAAGAGGCCGTCGCCGGCCTCCTCATCTGAACAACCGCGCTTCAGCAAAGAGCAAATGACACATTGGGCTTTTCAGCCACTACAAGGGCATAAGCCGCCGGAGTCGGACTCGGAATGGCCCAAGTCGCCGATCGACCGCTTTCTGCTCGCCTCTCTCGAAGCCAAAGGCCTTGTCCCCGCAGGTCCGGCGGACAAGCGTACGCTGATCCGGCGAGCGACGATCGATCTTCACGGACTGCCGCCTACACCGGCGGAAGTGGAACTCTTCCTGGCCGACGACACTCACGATGCCTTCGCAAAAGTGGTCGACCGCCTGCTGGCCTCGCCGCGATACGGCCAGCGGTGGGGCCGGCACTGGCTCGATGTCGTACGCTACGCCGACAGCAACGGGATGGATGACAACATCGTTCATGCTGACGCTTGGCGGTATCGTGACTACGTCATCCAAGCCTTCAACGACGACAAGCCCTACGACCGATTTGTGCGGGAGCAACTCGCTGGTGACTTGATGACCGACTGGGGCGACGACAATCGTGCCGAGGGGTTGATAGCAACGGGCTTCTTGATGTTGGGCCCCAAGATGGTCGGTGAAGACGACCCCGTCAAGCAGAAACTCGACTTCGCCGATGAGCAACTTGCCACTACAAGCCGCGCCTTCATGGCTTTGACCGTCGACTGCGCCCGTTGCCATGACCACAAGTTCGACCCGATTACGACCGAAGACTACTATTCCCTATTGGGAATCTTCACGAGCACAAAAACCGTCCTCAGCTACCGAGTCACATCCAAGCTCAATGCCACCGCCCTGCTGAGCGAAAGAGACGAACAGCGCCTGACGGAAATTGAAGACTCTTTTGATTTCCACGATGATTTCGTCACGAACTCCAACTCGGCGACCACGCCCAAGGAGGTGCTCGAAGAGCACAAGAAGTCGATCGATCTCGCCAAGGAGCAGTACGAAGCGATTCCCAAGGCGATGGCCGTGGGTGAGGGAGAGATCGCCGACTTGCCGGTGATGATTCGGGGCAGCCATCTCACGCCGGGGGAGACCGCCCCGCGCCGTTTCCCGCACATCCTTCAAGGCCGGGCCGATCACGTGATCGGGAGCGACCGCAGCGGCCGGCTCGAGCTCGCCCAATGGCTTACACGGCAGGAGCACCCCTTGACCGCACGGGTGATGGTCAACCGCATTTGGAAGGGTCACTTCGGAGAGGGCATCGTTCGCTCGATGGACAACTTCGGGCTCTTGGCGGAGCGGCCCGACAACCTCGGCCTGCTCGATTGGCTGACGCTGAGATTTGTTGAGGATGGCTGGTCTGTCAAAGCCATGCACCGGCTGATCATGCTCTCGAGCGCCTACCGCATGAGAAGCAGCCCGAACCCGCGTCATGCGGAAATCGACCCTCAGAACCGACTGCTCTGGCGAATGCACCGCCGCCGCATGGAGGCTGAGGTGATCCGCGATTCGCTTCTGGCGCTGTCAGAATACCTGGACGACCATATTGGCGGCAAGACCCTGCCCCACGCCAGCTTTGTCAACCTGAACGATGGAAAATCGCGCGATTCCGAGGTCTACGCTTCGGAACGCCGCAGCGTTTACTTGCCGGTGCTTCGGAGCGCGCTTTACGAGATGTTCGAAACGTTCGACTTTGCGAATCCCTCGACGGCCAACGGCAGGCGATCGACGACAACGATTGCACCTCAAGCGTTGTTCATGATGAACAGCGGGCTGATCGAGCACGCCTCGCTGGCCGTGGCGGAGCGGGTGGTAAGGGAAAACGCTGATGATGCCGGGCGGTTGGATGCCGTGTATCGCTTGGTGCATTTGCGGCCGCCCGATCGCGAGGAGTCGAACCGCTGGAAGGATTTCCTGGAACGCTACGAGCAGGCTGCGGCGACCACCGAGGGCGATTCGGCCAATCGGCGCATGCGGGCCTGGCAGGCATTGTGCCGGGTGCTGCTGTCGTCCAATGAGTTTGTGTATGTGATGTAGTCAGGTACGCAGTAAGATGGATCTGAATCCGATGCGGCGACTGTCGCGAAGAGAATGGTTGAGCCGGATGGGTGCGGGGTTCGGCGCCCTGGCGCTCTCCGCGTTGCTGGCCGAGGAATCCCCGGGAGCTGCGGCAAACCCTCTCGCCGTACGCCCTCCGCATTTCGCACCGCGAGCGAAGCGGGTGATCATGCTGTTCATGTTCGGGGGGCCGTCGCACATCGATACGTTTGACCCCAAGCCGCTTCTGAATCGAGACAGCGGCAAGCCGTTGCCGTTCGCCAAGCCCCGCGTGATTTCGTTCCCGCGCCGCGGCGGCAACATGATCGGTTCGCCTTTCGAATTCAAGCAACATGGGCAAAGCGGCGCCTGGGTCAGCGAGTTGTTTCCGAACGTGGCGCGCATGGTGGACGACCTCGCCATTATTCGGTCGATGCACTGCTCGAATCCAAGGCATGGCGGAGCCGTTCTTGAGTGGCACACGGGGAGCGACACATTCATACGACCCGCGATGGGGTCTTGGCTGACCTACGGGCTCGGATCGGAGAATCAAGACCTGCCGGGCTACATCACGATGGGACAGGCGTTGGCCGAGGGTGGGGCCAACAATTACAGTTCCGCGTTTCTCCCGGCGGCTTACCAGGGAACGCCTCTCGGGTATGGGAACACGAAATCCAAGGACGCCCGGTTCCCGTTTATCGGTGACGGCAAACGGCGCACGGACCTGCAGCGGCTCGAGTTGGATATGCTGAGCGGCCTTTCGCAACACCATCTCGACCGAGTGGGATATGAAAGCGAGCTCGAAAGCCGCATCGCCACATTCGAGTTGGCGTTCCGGATGCAGACCGAAGCGCCGCGCGTGCAAGACATCAGCTCGGAGACGGGTGCGACCCGGCGCCTCTATGGCCTTGACGACCCCTTGACCGAAGACTTCGGACGGCAATGCCTCATGGCGCGCCGATTCTGTGAGCGCGGCGTGCGATTCGTGCAGTGCAACAGCAACGGCTGGGACCATCACAGCAAGCTCAAAGAAGAGATCACCAAGAAATGCGGCGAGGTGGACAAGCCCATTGCCGGCCTGCTGACCGACCTGAAAACACGCGGACTGCTGGAGGATACGCTCGTCGTCTGGGGAGGTGAATTCGGCCGAACTCCGACAGCGGAGAATGCCGACGGACGCGATCACAATCCGCACGGCTTCACGATGTGGCTGGCTGGCGGGGGCGTCAAGGCGGGGCTCTCTTACGGTCGTACCGATGAATACGGATATTATGGTGTTGAAGACAAGGTGCATTTTCACGATTTGCACGCAACGATCCTGCACCTGATGGGTCTCGATCACAGGAAACTTACCTACCGTCACGCCGGCCGCGACTTTCGGTTGACGGATGTTCACGGGGAAGTGGTCCACAAGCTCCTCGCATAGCCTGCGGTTCCCCGGCAAGCAGCCCCGGCGCCCAAGGCGCCTCGAGAGCAATTGCGGTTTCTGATCCGCCTGCAAGTCCTGCCGGAGCGAGAGTAGATCGACCCCTCAGCATGTCGCCGCAGGGATGTATGAGGTGTTGCCGGCGGCGGTGAACCGGGTGGTTTCGTCTGACGGATTCGATAGGGTGTGCATGTCGAAACCCAACGCGCCCAAGGGGATGAGTTGGCAACGAAGAATGCCTTCGATGCCTTGGGCGGCGGCAAGAATGTGCAAGGGGCGGGGAAGAGATGACTGCGCTGGCTCCTCGGTGATTCAGAGATCGGGTGTTCCCGGGCGCCCTTTACAGGCAGGCAAGCGCCAAGACTACTCGAACTTGCGGCCGGCGAGATACACGGAATGGATGTCGCGGGTGTTGAGGATGTTGTCGAGCGGATTGCTGTTGAGGACGATCAGGTCGGCGGCCTTGCCTTTTTCGAGGGCGCCGAAATCCTTGGCGATGCCCAGAGCTTCGGCGGATGTCTTGCTCGCCGCCGTGATCACTTGCGCCGGCGTGAGACCGGACTTGACCATCAGCTCCATTTCCCAGTGCTCGAAGTAGCCGGAGAATCGAGCCGGCGGGCCGGTGTCGCTTCCGAAGCCGATACGAACGCCCGCGTCAGAGAGCTTCTTGAGGTTTTTCATGGCGATGTCAAGGCCCCTGATGTTGATCTCGCGCTCGGGGTCATTGGCCTGCTTGTCCTTGAGGGTAGTTTTGACAGCCTGAACAGTGGCATCATCGACGCCCTGGCGGAAAAAGGCGTCGTCGAGCCAGGCGGGCGAGTCGGCATAGACGAATGTTGACTGCTCGCGGCTGAGGGTCGCGACGTACGTGACCTTGTTCTTTTTCATGGCGGCAATCAGTTGGTCGTCGACCTCTGCGTCGCGGATGCTGTGGGCGATGATGTCGAGGCCGGCGTTGACGAGGCCCTTGGCATCAGTCAGCTCATAGAGATGAGCGAATGCGAGCATGTCTCGCTTGTGGGCCTGTTCGATGATGGCCGAGTAGATGGACGGAGGTAGTTTCTCGAAAGTCTCGTGATGGTCGTCGACCCACATCTTCACGACATCGGCGCCCTTGTCGGCGAGCCGGTCGACCCATGCTCGGGCCTGGGCCGCGGTCGCCGCTTCCTGAGCCACGCCCTTGACGCCGGGCGCGTGGGTCGGGTAACCGCCGATGGTCGTAAAGCCCTGCAATGCCGTAAAGACCCGGGTGCCGTTGACTTTGCCTCGACGCTGCTCGTCGCGGATGTCGAGAATCAGCTCCGCGTCGGTACCCATGCTCGTAGTAGTTGTGACGCCGTACATCGCATAGGTCTTGAGCTGCGCCTCGGCGTTCTCGCGTGTGTAGTTCGCCATGTCCTGGCTCAAGCCCTTGACCATGCCGACGTGCCCGTGCAGGTTGATGATGCCCGGCATGACGGTCTTGCCCGTGAGGTCGACGACTTCGGCCTCGCCCGGCATCTTGATCTTGGACGCCGGTCCGACGTTACGGATCTTGCCGCCGGCGAGAACGAGGGTTGCGTTTTCGATGGCGCGGCTCCCCGTGCCGTCGATGAGGCGGACGTTCTTGAGTGCGATGACTTGCGCTGCAAGGCCTGCCGCGGCAACCAATCCAAGGACCAAAAGGCGTTGTACAAGGCTAATGTTCTCGTGTCGAGGGCTGTGAATGGACATAGCTATTCAGGCGGATTTTAGCATGCGGCTGATGTAACCCAGCCTCGGACTGTTGGCGCCGGCAGCACGACCTATGGTGACGCCTTCCAGGAGTAGCGCAGGCCGAGGAAATAGTAGGCGCCGTTGAAGCCCCACGGCGTGTACTCGCTGTAGCGTTCCCCGGTTCGCAACGCACTGGGGTTTACGGCCGGGTAGGTATTGAACATGTTTTGCACGCCGAACCTCAACGTAACGGCCTCGGAGAGAGGCTGGCTGCATTCCAGATCAACGATGGGCTTGCCATCGTAGAACGCCGGGTCGTCGTCGTCATACCAGCCGCCGTAGTAGCTCAGGCGGCCGAGGATTTTCAGCCGTCCGACGCGCTGGTTGGCGCTGAAATACCAGCGGGTTTCTGGCAGCGCCGCCTCCAGTCGACGGATGCGGTTGGGCGAGAGCGTCTGCGGGTTGAAGTCCGTGACCTTGGTATCGGTGTGGTTGAAGGCGACGCTGAACGCAGTGTCGCCGCCCAGCACCGGGGGCGTGTACGTCGAGACCACATCGAGCCCCTGCGTTCTCGTCGCGATGTCATTGATGAAGAACCGGAAGCTCCGCAGGTTCCTGGCGCTGGTGATTCCTTCCGCGACCAGGATGTCGACATCGTCCGGCGAGAGATTGATGTCTCTCGAATTCCCAAAGCGGTCGGACAGATCGATCCGGAAATAGTCGGCCGTCAAAGTGAAGGGGCCGCTATCGATTACCGTCCCGACGGTGTAGTTGAGGGATGTCTCGGGCTGCAGCGGCCGCCCGCCGTACTGTTGAGCGAGTGCGGAAATCGACGGGATGGTGCCTCGGTTCACTAGGTCCATGAGTTCCGGGACATACTGCGTCGACACATTGAAGGCGTTCTGTTGTCCGGGCGTCGGCGCGCGGAACCCGCTGCTGACGCCCGCGCGGAGCGCGACGTCACGGTTAAGCTGAACGCGTCCGGAGAGCTTGCCGTTGATCGTGGTTCCGAAGTCCTCGAAGTCTTCCATCCGGACGGCCGTGCCGAGCGTCCATCGCTCTTTCCGGCCTCGGAGCTCGACATCGCCGTAGAATGCCACGTTGCTGCGGCTCCAGTTCCCCGCTGCGATCGGGCTGAAGCCGGGGAAGCCGTTGGACGCGGCGCTGAAGCCCTGTGCTGCGAAAGGGCCGAAGTCCCATGACTCGCGCTGGCCGATGCCGATCTCGAACCTCTCGTCACGCCATTCGGCGCCGGCGGCTAGGTTGATCATGTCGTTGACGGCATAGGAGACGTCGAAGTTGACGCCGATCTCCTGCTGACCATAGAGACCGGGATCGAATGACGTGGGCGTGTCCGGACCGAAGGAGGCGTTGATGGTGTTGTAGATGAAGAAGTCCGCTTCGTTGGAGCCGACGCTGACGCTGGCATCCCAGATGAAGCCGCTGGAGGTGTATCCGCGCAGCCCGGCGACCACCGATGCATCGGTCGCCTCGCCGCCGAACCGCGGAGTGAAGCCCCCGGGAAAGAGTTCCTGGAAGGAGAAGCAATTCGGATCGTCCGTGACACGTTGCAAAGCGGCCGCATCGGGTACGTTGTCGGTGACAGTCACCTTGGGACAGTTGGCGAAGCCTTCGCCGCGCGCGGCGAGCACGTCACCGATGAGCAGGGTCTGGCCGCCGTCGTCGCTGAACACGCCGCCGCGGGTGTTGGGGTTCCTGAAGAAGAAGCCGCCGTCCACCCTCTTGCCGGCGTAGTTCGTGTGTCCGTAGAACTGCAACCCGTTGCCGAACAGGTAGCCGAAATTGCCGAAGAACTTGAAATTATCGTCGATGTCCGGAGAACCCCAGATCTGGGCCGGGTTGCGGACATGGTTGTTGCCGGCCTCGATCAGCGCCGCCGCATCGGTGCGCTGAATGCTGCGGTCGGTCGGATTGGAGTTGCCGTATTCAAGGCTGAGATTGGCGAAGCCGGTTGCGCCGAGCGGCAACCCGACATTGCCGGCGACAGTGTATCCTGCTCCTCCGTCTTGGTGAATCCCGCTGAGAAACTCGACACTGCCGCCAGACCGGTCATCCTTGAGCAGGAAATTCAGCACACCAGCAATGGCGTCCGAGCCGTACTGCGCCGCCGCTCCATCGCGAAGTAACTCCACCTGCTGCAGAGCGATCGTCGGGATGGGCGAGATGTCCGGCCCCTGCGCGCCGTCCGACACGCCATTGCCCAGCCAGGTGATGATCGCCGAGCGGTGGCGCCGTTTGCCATTCACCAGAACCAGCGTGTGGTCGGGCGCCAAGTTGCGCAGGTTCGCCGGACGGGCGATCGTGGCGGCGTCGCCGATCGGCTGGGTATTGACGTTGTAGGACGGAATGATCGCCCGCAACCGATTGCTCAAGTCGGTGTCGCCTTGGCTCACGATCTCCTCGGTCGAGATGACGTCGATCGGTACCGTAGACTCGGTCACCGAACGTGGCCGCGCACGCGAACCGATCACGACGATCGTGTCCACCACGACCACCTCGAGGCTGAAGTTCAGCAGGACACGTTGGCCCGCTCGCAGTTCGACATTGCTGTGAATCCCGGTTTGAAAGTCGGCCGCCTCCGCGGTGAGCGTGTAGAGCCCGGGTTGCAAACCGCTAAACTCGAAATTTCCGACTTCGTTCGTTACCTGCCTTACGGAAATCGCCGTCGTGTCGTTGGTCGCGGTGACTTCCGCACCGGGAATCAATGCTCCAGTGCTGTCGGTCACGGTTCCACGCAATGCTGCGCCGCCCTGGGCAAACGTGTTGATGGATAAACTCAGCAGCAGCGCAACGTTCGCTGCAATGACTCCACAGGTTTCGCGCATAACTTAGACCATAAATTTCCCACTCCTTGGCATGCACAAGACAACCGACACCAAAGCGCATGGGCCGCTGGCATGTGAACACTCGATTCGCAATGGCCTTAGCTGGAATCCATGTGCCTTTCCCAGCACGCCAGACCGGGTGTCAGTAGGTGGAAGCCACTGCCGGCTCTGACGCCTAACGCAAACCCGTCGGCAACAACAACTCGCACGGCTTGCAGTCGATCGTCGAACAGAAATCCTCATCGGCTGCCGGTACGGTCGGACCCCGGCGTACCCGTCCAGAATCCTGACCGCAATGTTCGGGAGTCATGCCGATGGAGGTCTGCAATACGCGGTTCGGAGGTAGCGGTTTGTCTTTGCAGAGTGTGATAATGGTAAGTCACATTGTTTCTTTTTTGTTTTTAGTTTTTAGGAGTCCTTTATGCTTTCAAGAAAGCTTGTTGTCATGATAGCGCTGCTCCTGATCGGGAATTCAGGAGCAGCATACGCTCAGCAATCGTCCACCCTGAGCGGAGAGGTAACCGATGATAGCGGGTCAGTCATCCCCGGAGCGAGAGTAACGGCCAGCAACAACGCCACCGGAGACGAGGTCAGCGGTTCGACGAATAACTCAGGGGAGTACGAATTGACACTGGAGCCAGGGACCTACACGGTCACGGCAGAGAATCCCGGCTTCGAGATCGGCATCGCCGATGGCGTCGAAGCGGTTACCGGCGAATCGGTCCAGCGAAACTTTACTCTCGCCTTGGCCGCCGTCACCGAATCCATCGTGGTCGTCGGCAGCCGCGCCGAGCCGCGGTCGGTGACGGAGTCCACCGTGCCCGTGGACGTCATCAGCACCCAGAACCTCTCCAGACAGGGGAGCCGGGACTTGGTAACCCAGTTGCGGACGGTGGTCCCCTCCTTCAACATCAACACGCAACCGATCAGCGATGCGGCGACCGTCGTCCGTCCGGCGAACTTGCGCAACCTGGCGCCCGACCACACGCTGGTCCTGGTCAACGGAAAGCGCCGCCACCGCGCGGCGGTCATCACCTGGCTGGGAAACGGCATCGCCGACGGCTCGCAGGGGCCGGACATCTCCATCATTCCCTCGATCGCCATTCGGCAGGTCGAAGTGCTGCGCGACGGCGCGGCGGCGCAATACGGCTCGGACGCCATCGCCGGAGTCATGAACTTCCAACTGAAGGACGATCCCTCGGGAGGCAGCCTGGAAGTCCAGACCGGGGGCTTCCGCGATTCCAACATGGGGAACCCGGGGACGTGCGGTTCGGGCGTCATCGGCGACATCCAGCACTCCTGCAACGGCATCGGCGGACACGGCCGGACGTTATCCCTGGCCGGCAACGTCGGGGTACCGCTTGGAGAGAACGGTTTCGGCAACATCAGCCTGGAGTACGGCACCGCCGAGCCGACCAACCGCGCCATCCAGCGCCAGGACGCGTTGAACATCATCAACGCGGGCAATACGAATCTGCGCGACACGGCCCAGGTTTGGGGGTCCCCGAGAGTCAACCACGACTTCAAGCTGTTCGCGAACTTCGGCCATCTGTTCGACGATCGTTATCAACTCTACGGTCACGGCAACTACGCGTCCCGCAAGGTGACCGGCGGCTTTTACTTCCGGAATCCGCACACGCGAGGCGGGGTCTTTCGAGGCCCCAGACTTCACCCCGACTCTCTGCTGAGGGTATACAACGCCGACGGAGAGATCACGAACTTCCCCGACCCCAACGAGCTCGACCCGACCGAGTCTGATCACCGCGACGCCATCGTTTACGACGCCAACGGCCAAGCCGTAAACCTTCCCGGGCAAGCCGGCATTTCGTCGCTCCTCGTGGGCGACCAAGCTTGGGCGAACAGCGGTGTACAGGAGGCCGGCAACTGCCCCACGATACCGATCATGAGCCACGTCCCCGACGCCTCCGCTCTCTCCGCGGTCGAGGCCGACCCGAACTGCTTCACCCTCTACAGCCGGTTTCCTGGAGGATTCACGCCGCAGTTCGGCGGGGACCTGATCGACTACTCGGTCGTGGGCGGCCTGCGCGGGTTCGCCAGCAACGGCTTCACCTGGGACGCGAGCGCCAGCATCGGCATCAGCGAGATCGATCAGTTCATCAACGATACGGTCAATGCGTCGCTCGGTTTCGACACCCCGACGAAGTTCCGGCCCGGCATCTACCGGCAGGAGGAAACCAATCTCAACTTCGACGTTTCCTACCCCGTCAGCGATATGGTGCACTTGGCCGCCGGCACGGAGTGGAGGAGGGAGGAGTTCACGATCGGCGCCGGCGATGATGCGTCGTGGACGATCGGGCCTTATGCCGCACAGGGCTTCAGTTCCGGTTCGAACGGCTTCAACGGCTACCGGGCCGACACGACGGCGGGAGTCTGGGACCGCACCAACATCGCGGTCTATGGCGACATCGAGTTCAGCGAAGCGGGCCGCTGGACGCTCGGCACGGCCCTCCGGTTCGAGAACTTCGACGATTTCGGCAAGACGATCAACTACAAAGTCTCCGGGCGTGTCAAGCTCAACGACCTAGCCGCGCTGCGAGGCGCCTTCAGCACCGGTTTTCGGGCGCCGACGCCGGGGCAGCAGAACGCGTTCAACGTGACGACGGCCTTTATCGGCGGGCAACTGACCAACCAGGGTGTGGTTCCGGCTACCTCGGCCGTGGCCTTGGCGCGGGGCGGCGGCCAGCTCCAACCGGAGAAATCGCGCAACTACAGCGCGGGCGTCGTCCTCGAGGAGGGCCCGTTCACCTTCACTGCGGACTTTTTCCGGATCGACATCGACGACCGCGTCGCCCTGGCCCAGGAAATCAGTTTGTCGGACGACGAGATCGAGACGTTGCTAGCGGAAGGGATCCCGGAAGCACGGAATTTTCCCGTGTTCCGGTTCTTCCTGAACGACTTTGCAACGACGACCCAGGGCATCGACTTGATCTCTACGCTGGTGCAGGGGCGCACGACGATCAGTGCGGTCTTCAACTACACGGATACAGCGGTCAAGAACGTCGAATCTTCCGTGATCGACGCGTTCCGCATCCATACGCTGGAACGGGGGCTGCCGAACACGCGGTGGAGCTTCGGCGTCAATCACGACGCCCGCCGCTGGAACTTCATGAGCCGCTTGAACTACTTCGGTGCGTTCTGGGATAGCGAGGATGCGCGGAACAACGCTGACTTGGGTGTCGTGGCCTCGTCGGTGATGTACCCGTCCTATTCCGGCAAGGCGCTGCTCGATGTCGAGTTGGGCATCCCGATCGGAGAAAACGTCGCTGTGGCCATCGGCGGTGAGAACATACTGAATACGTACCCCGAGGTGAACGAGTACGGCGCCATGACGGTCGGCAATCAATACGGCCAGTTCTCGCCCTTCGGGTTCAACGGCACGAACTTCTACGTGCGGGTCAACTATGGCTGGGGCATGAGCCGCCCGTCGCCGGAAAGGTCGTCTCGGGATCAGGAGGCGCCCCAACGCGATCCGCTGCGGGTGCGCAAAGAGGTGGCTGAACAGATCGCGGAGCTCGAAGAACTGCACGACGAGTTGATCGGCCACCTGAAGGAGATCCAGGAGTCTCAGACCGATTTGTGGTTACAACGCTGGGCTGGAGAGCAGGTAGCCAAGGCGCAGATGGCGAAAGAGCGAGACATGGCGATGTTGCGGACAAGTTTTGCAAGAAGAACCGCCGCTCAAGATGTCGAGCCTCTCGGAAGAAGCGCCGAAATGAAGCAGCTAGCGCTCAAGGATCAAATCGCAGCGGCGCATCTACAAAAGAAGGGTCAGTCGGCCCTCAGCCTCGGAGGATGAAGGCTGCTGTTCTTGCGTGGCGACAGGCGGACCGGACGTTCGTTGCCGTCACTCGGAACACCTGAATCGGCGGCGGCAACCGGCGGAACCAAGGTGAGCCAGGAGGTGCTCTGAGCCGCTGTTGGAGGGTCGTGGGCGGTGAGGAACCCGGCGCCGCCCACTCCGTCTCCCTGTGTTGTCCGGCCCAGGCTGTCGAACCTCTCCCCGAAGCCGCCGCGATTCGTCTCAGCGCTCCTGCTTGCCACCCCTTGCGACGGTTCAGGGACTCGTCATGTGTCCGCGGCAGGGTTCCGAGACCCGCATGTTATTCTGAATCTGCAAACTGGCCGGTCGTCCAATGGCAGGACACGGGCCTTTGGAGCCTGGAATGGAGGTTCGAATCCTCCCCGGCCAGCCAGTAGCAAACTCTCCCCTTTTATTCGATTTCACGGTCTTCGCCGGCCGTCTTTCCGGTCTTCGCATGCACCAGAAATGCGTGCATGAAGGGGTCGAGGTCTCCGTCGAGCACGCGATCGACGTCGCCCTGCTCGAGCTTGGTGCGCACGTCTTTCCCCAGCCGATACGGCGCCAGAACGTAGTTGCGGATCTGGCTGCCGAAGTTGATGTCCGACTTTGAAGCTTCGAGCCTGTCCATCTCTTTCTGTTTCTTTTTCATTTCGTGGTCGTAGAGACGCGATTTCAACATCTTCAGCGCGCTCGCCTTGTTCTTGTGCTGTGAACGCTCGTTCTGGCATTGCACCACGATTCCGGTCGGCTCGTGAGTGATGCGGACCGCCGAGTCCGTCATATTGACGTGCTGCCCGCCTGCGCCGCCGGCCCGGTAGGTGTCGATGCGCAAGTCGTCGGGCCGGAGGTCCACCTTGATCTGATCATCGATCTCCGGGTAGACGAACACCGATGCAAACGAAGTATGCCGCCGGGCCGCAGAGTCGAACGGTGAAATCCGCACCAGCCGGTGGACGCCAATCTCCGACCGCATCAGCCCGTACGCGTTGTCTCCGGCGACGGTGAAGGTAGCGGACTTGAGGCCTGCCTCCTCACCAGGAAGCGAGTCGGTCAGCTCCGTCTTGAACCCCTTGCGCTCCGCCCAGCGGACGTACATGCGCAGCAGCATTTCGGTCCAGTCCTGCGACTCGGTGCCGCCCGCCCCCGAGTGCAGCACGACGATGGCGTTCGAGTGGTCGTGCTCCGCGGACAGCAGGGCCTCGGTTTCGATCTGGTCCGCGCGCTCTTCGAGCGACTTCAGCTCGGCCGCGATCTCGTCTTCGACGCTCTCGCCCTCTGCGGCAAGCTCGAAGAACGCTTCCAGGTCAGCGGCGCGCTGAGAAAGTTCCTTCTCCGACTCGATCGCCTGCACCAGTCGCTTGCGCTCCTGCATGACCGATCGGCTTTTTGCGGAGTTGTTCCAGAACTCGGGATCGGCGGTCTGCTTCTCGATGGCTGCGAGTTGGGATTTCTTGGCGGCCGCGTCAAAGATACCCCCGAATCCCCTGGATACGGGGACGAAGGTTGCCGAAGCTGCGGTCAAGCTCGTCTAATGTCATCAAGTTCCTCTGTTTTCAAGATAGCCGACTTCGCAACAAAACGACCAGACCTCCGCCGGCCGCAAGCCAGCAGAGCCACAGGAACCACTGGCCCCAGCGCGTAAACAGGGTCAGCTCCGTTCGGTAGTTGAAACGTGCAACCAGCACGTCCTGCTCGAACGACGGAAGCGATGCCGCAACCCGACCGATCGGGTCGATCACGGAAGTGACGCCGTCGTTTGTCGCCCGCAGCAGCCAGCGTCCGTTCTCGAGCGCGCGCATGCGAGCGATCAGCAGATGGTGGTGGCGGGCGGCGCTGCTGCCGTACCAACTGTCGTTCGAGATGTTCACCAGCACCTCCGCCCCTTGGCGCACGAACTCGCGCACGCCGCGCAGGAACACGGATTCATAGCAAATGAACGTGCCCACGCGATGCCCTCCGACCTCGGTCACAACGACGCGGCTGCCAGGGTGGAAGTTGCCGGCCTCGAGCGTGATCTTTTCAACGAATAGCGAGAACGGCCACGGCACGAACTCCCCAAACGGAACGAGGAACATCTTGTCGTATTGCGAAACGACATCGCCACGCTCGTTTACGATCAACGCGCTGTTCAGCGGCTGCTTGCCGTCCACGCCTCCCCGCTCGACGGAATTGAAGATGATGGGAGCATCGACGCTCGACGCCAGTCTACGGAGAAAGTCGCGGATCGACGCATCCATCGAGTAGTAGGCCGGCACCGGGTACTCGGGCCAAATGACCAGCGCCGGTGGTGTCGAATCCTTCTCGACAGCGATTCCCGTGGAGAGATGCGCCATGCGCTCGAGGTGTTGCGCATGCCGCGCATGGTCCCATCCTCCCGATCGAAGCTCGTCCGGGAGAACGTTGGGCTGGACCAGCCGGACTGTCTCTCGCGGTCCGTCAACGTCAGGAAGCTCGGGCAGGAAAGGCAGAAGCAGCAGTGGCGCCAGCCAGAGCGCCTCCCGCCGCAACCTACGCAGGAACAGGACGGCGACCGCGACATTCACGATCGCCAGCACGAACGACAGACCGTAGATTCCCGTCAGAGGCGCAAGGCGAGGCAATAGCGGCATGTCGATGCCGGCGTTTCCCAACTGCAACCACGTGAACGCCAGGTACTGATGCAATCCTTCGAAAGAAACCCACAAAGCCGTTACAACGGGGATCGCCCATGAGCGCTTCATCAACGGTCCCGCGGCGACCGAGAACACGGCCAGATACAGCCCCTTATAAAGAAAAAATCCCATGAAGATGGCGCCGGCGCCTGACGCTGAAAGGTTGGCGTAGCTGTGCATCACGCCGTAGATCCAATAGCAGGCTCCAGCCCAGTAGATCGAGCCCGCCAACCACCCCACGAGGAACCGCGCCCGGCACGTATCTTCGCGGGCGCAAGCGATGAGAAGAGGAGCAACCGCAATTGGAGCCAACCACGTGAAACCGAAACGTGGAAAAACCAGGACCTGGAGTACGCCGCCAAGCGCAGCGAGTGGGAAAGAATACGCTTGTGAAGAGCAGCACGGAACAGGCCTGCCCCTTCGAACGAGAGTTGTCACACTGTTGCCACGGCGCTCTCTGCGACCTGCTCGGCCATGTAGGAACTGCGCACCAGCGGTCCGCTGAAGACCGCCCGGAAGCCGATCGACTCGCCGTACTCGCGATAGGTTTCAAACACTTCCGGTCGAACAAACTCCTCGACCGGGAGACGCCGCCGCGCGGGCTGAAGGTATTGGCCGATCGTGACGACATCGGTGTCCGCCGCGCGCAGATCGTCAAGCAACCGGCGAACCTCCGCCTCAGTTTCACCCAGCCCGACCATCAACCCCGACTTCGTCATCACCTGCGGCCGATAGCGCTTCGCGAAGGCGAGCACTCGCAGCGAGCGCTCATAGATCGCCTGCGGGCGCACCCGCCGGTAGAGCCTCGATACGGTTTCCATATTGTGGTTGAAAACATCCGGACCGGCGTCGAGAACCCGCGCCACGGCGTCCGTGTCGCCGAGGAAATCAGGAGTCAGAACTTCGACCCGCGCTTCCGGCAGAAGATTTTGCACGGCTCTCACGGTCTGCGCGAAGTGATCGCCGCCGCCATCGGGAAGCTCATCGCGGTTGACGCTCGTGATCACGACGTGGCGCAGTCCCATGCGGCGAGCCATTTCGGCAACGAGCCGCGGTTCATCCGGGTCGAGAGCCTCAGGCGTTCCCTGGGGCACCGCGCAGAAGCCGCACCGCCGCGAGCAGACGTTCCCCAGGATCATGAACGTGGCGACCTTGCGGCTGAAGCACTCGTGAATGTTGGGGCAGCGCGCCGACTCACAGACCGTGTGCAGGTTGCGCTCGCGGAACTCGATCTTGAGGTCGTGAAGAGCCCGATAGTGCGTCGTACCGCTGCGCACCCACTCCGGCAAGCGCGGGCCGGGCGTTCGTTGCGGCGAAGCGATTTGAATCAGGTCCACGGGAATAACAGGAGTTGGCAGCGACTCCTTATTCTCCCATGGGAGAAACCCGCCTCAGGGCCGCCGCAGTATTGTCTGCAACCCGTCGGCGCGCATTCTGTTCTGGGCGTCCTTGGCCTCGTTGACGCTCGCGAACGGGCCGACCACGACACGGTGCCAGCCATCCCCGCCCTTGTCATAGAGCGCAACGGGGTATTGCTTGTCTTTCAGCTTGCTGACCAGCAATTGGGCATCGGACCGTACCCGCAACGCCGCCACTTGAACATGAATGCCCCGAGCGATCTGAGCACCCGTCGCGGGGGCAGGCGTCGCGGGGGCCGCGGCCTTCTCAGGCGGAGGCGCGGGCTGTACCGCGGGCTCGGGCGGTTCCGGCTTCACGGGCTCGGGCGGCGGCGATAGAACTTCTTGCGGCTTGGGCTCATCTTCGAGCAACGTGTCCGGGATGCGAACATCCGTCACTTCCGGTTCGGCCGCAAAGCTGCTCGTGGCCGCGATCACTCGATCCTGCTGCCCGCGGCTGAAGCCAACCGTGTATCCGAACGAGAAAAAGACCGCAAACAGAGCGACCACTACGAAGAACAAGCTCAGCAACTGCTTGTTCCCGAGAACAAGTTCAAACTCTTCGTCTTGCCGGGGGGGCATATGAACCCATTGTACCTAAAAACAATGGGTTCCAAAGATGTTTTGCAATCCGCCTATGCCGGCGTGCTCGGCGGCGGCCCGCCGCCATCTCCATCCTGCTTTGCGCCGCCTATCTGATCGGCCCACTTCGCCAACCCGCGGAACAGATCGATGGGCAGCGGGAACACGACCGTAGTGTTTTTCTCCGTGCCGATTTCCGTGAGGGTCTGCAGGTAACGCAGCGTCACCGACGTCGGCTGGGTCGACAGGGCGCGGGCGGCTTCAGTGAGTTTCGTCGCCGCCTGCATCTCGCCCTCCGCGTGGATGACTTTCGCACGGCGCTCGCGCTCGGCTTCGGCTTGCCGCGCGATGGCCCGGATCATCTGCTCGGGCAGATCGACATTCTTGACTTCGACGGCCTGGACCTTGATTCCCCAAGGCCCGGTGTGCTCGTCCAAAGTGGCCTGGATCTGCGCATTCAACTTCTCTCGTTTGCTCAACAACTCGTCGAGGTCCGCTTCACCGAGCACGGAACGCAACCGCGTCTGAGCAAGCTGGGAGGTGGCGTGCACATAGTGCGACACTTCGACAATCGACTTCGCCGGGTCGATCACGCGGAAGAAGATCACCGCGCTGACTTTCACCGTGACGTTGTCGCGAGTAACGACGTCTTGGGGAGGAACGTCCAGCGTCTCCACCCGCAATGACACCCGGACGATGCGATCGATCGGCGCGAAGACGAACACCAATCCCGGCCCCTTCGGCCGCGGCAACAAACGGCCCAGACGAAAGATCACTCCTCGTTCATATTCCGGCAGGATCTTGATGCAGTTGATCAAGTACAGAACCACGATGAAGATGAAGACATAGCTCAAGTTCAAACCAAACATAACGTTTCTTCTCCTCCGCCGCGTCACAAGCGGCGATCCACGAAACTCTTCGCTGCTGCCGGGTCAAGGGGCCGGCGACTCGGCTGCCGGCGCTTCGTCCGATTGCGGCTTCACCCTGAGCTTGAGGTCATCCACTCCGACCACTTGCACGGGCGCGCCCGATCGTATCGGCGAGTCCGACGACGCATTCCACCACTCGCCGTGAACGAAAACGCGGCCCTTCGCGTGGACGTCCGTCTTCGCGACACCGACCTCTCCGATCATGCCCCGCCGTCCGGTCACGACCTTGACCCGGAAGGATCGGACCGCAAGCTGCAGCAGAAAAACCGTAATCGCCGCCAACGGCAGCGTCACGCCAATGGCGGTACCCCAGTTGATCGAGAGTTCCGGCATGTCGGTGTCGATCAGCATTACCGCGCCCAGCACCATCGCGATCACGCCGCCGGCCGCAAGAATTCCGTTCGTCGTCGTCGTGGCTTCCAGTATAAAGAAGACCAGTCCCAAGACGACCAGGGCCGCCGCCGCCCAATTGATGGGCAGCACCGTCAACGCCATCGCACCCAAAATCATCAGGATCGCGCCGCCAACGCCCGGCACGATCAGACCCGGGTTTGAAAACTCGACGTACACTCCGACCAACCCCAGCACAAACAGGATGAAGGCCAGGTTCGGGTCGATCAATGCCAGCAAGATGGATTGGCGGTACGACAACTCGAAAGGCACGACACCGGCATCCGCCAGGGAAAGCGTCGTCTCGCTGCCGTCGAACCGCTTGATCGTCTTGCCATCCAGCTTTGCGAGCAAGTCCTTCACGTCAGGCGCGATGTATTCGATGAGCTTCTCGTCAAGCGCCTCCCTCTCCGTGAACGACTTGCTTTCGAGAACGGCTTTCTCCGCAATCTCCGGATTTCGCCCCCGCTTGCTTGTGACCGAACGAACCGAGGCGGCGGTGTCGTTGCCGACCTTCGCCTTCATCACCTCGTCCATTTCACCGCCCATCAGGACGGGGTGCGCCGCGCCGGTGTTCGTCCCCGGCGCCATCGCGGCCACGTCGGCCGACACCAGGATCATGAAGCCGGCCGAAGCCGCTCGTCCTCCGCTGGGCCCCACGTAGGCGATGATCGGGACATCCGAGGCAACTATCGTCTGGATGACATCCTTGGCGGCGGACAGCAAACCGCCGGGGGTATTCAGCCGCAACAAGACGGCCGCAGCCCCTTCCTCGTCAGCCTGCTGGATCGCTTCCTGAACGAGTTCGACAGTCAGGGGATGGATCACGTGCTCGACGTCAACCTGGATGACTTGGGCGCTCCGAGCCTGCGAGGGAAGGATACCCAGGCCTGGCAACAGGACAACGGCACCGAGCCAGCCTAAGTATCGTGATTTCATGGATTTCTACCGTTATTGTAGTATACGCTTCCGATCAAGACCAAAGCCCCTGGCTGTCAACGCAATCGAGAACGTTCCCCTGTTTGCGCAACCGAGACCTTTTCCCTTTCTCGGCATGGGTCCCTTTCGCGGTTGCCACAGCCCAAGGAGCCTGGAGAGCGACGGGAGCTGCGGAGAACGGCTTTCGCCGGGAGGCCGGCCGGGAACGGCTGACGGGGCAAGGACACTGCCGCGGGGCAATATTTTTTGCCGAACAATGGCGAACAATGGCGAACAATAGTGAACAATGGTGAACAATGGCGAACTGGAAAACAGTGACCGGGCGACGGTCCGGACGGCGGTTTCCGGTGGCGCCACCCTTGCGCACCCACGGCGAAAAAAAGCCGTGATTCGTGTCGCGTGAAAAGCATAAAGGCCGTGACTCGTGTCTCGTGATTCGTGAAAACCTCTTGATGGCGCGGCAGCCTCTACAGCGAGTTCCGCGCCGACGGCAAGTCGATCATCAGCCTCGCTGTCCTCATGCTAGGAAGGCCGGGGCGGAAAAAAAAGACTGAAGGGCTTCAGTACCCTGATGTATCAATTCTCACCTGACGGGGGAAGCACGCAATATGGCCGCCATGCGTAAAGGCCGTGTTTCGTGACTCGTGATTCGTGTCTCATGATTCGCGATGCGCCGCGTTCGACCTCTTCCATCGAGCGGGGTTGTACCTGTTACAGATCCTCGGTGAGCGCCAATGTCTTGTTCATCCTCCCAGCTTTTCTCGCTAGAAGGGGAACGTTCTCGTTGGTTCACCCGGGGGCACTACTCTCATTACGCCGACAGACCCAAGCCCCGGCGCGTCGCGGGGCTCCGCCGATCCGCCGCGTATAATGGCACCCATGGCCTGCCCCATCTGCGAGAAGCGCAGGCCCAAGCGCTTCTGCCCCGCCAAGAACAAACAAATCTGCCAACGCTGCTGCGGCGAGCAACGAGAGGTGACGATCACCTGTCCCTTCGATTGCCGCTACCTGCAGCAGAGCCGCGAACGGGACTACAGCGGAGGCCTCGATCCCAAAGACTTTCCTTACAAGGAAATCCGTATTGATCAGAGCTTCCTGCGGGACCACGCCAAGTTGGTCGAGACGTGTGGAAAGGCCCTGCTGGAAGCGTCATTGTCGACGACCGGCACCGTCGATGCGGATAGCCGAACTGCTCTCGAAGGGCTGATCCGCACGTACAAGACCCGCCAGAGCGGCCTCTACTATGATTCGCGCCCGGACTCCCTCTACGCGGCGAGAATCTTCGATGAACTCAGGCAGAGGATCGAGCGCTTTCTGCGAGAGGAACAGGAACAGTCCGGCTTTGCGCGCACTCGCGATTCCGATGTCTTGTCGACATGGGTCTTCCTGCTCCGTATGGCGCTCGACCGCGATAACGGCCGTCCCAAAGGCAGAGCGTTCCTCGACTTTCTGCAGCTCCACTTTCGTCCCTCCGAAGAGGCCCCATCGCCGGTTCTCAACGTTGGCCGCTGAACGCCATTTCCTTGGTCATCCGGCTGTCGACCTCCACTGCTCTGCCTCTTGAAAGCGGGTGGTAGACTAAGCCGGAATGACGCCGAAACCGCGAATCGGGCTGGTCGTATTCGCCCACGGTTCGCGCGTTCCGAAAGCCAACGAAGCCGTTCGCCGCGTGGCGGAGCGCGCTGCCGAACGCTGCGGGATTTCGATCTGGGAGGCTGCCTTCCTGGAACTCGCCGAGCCGACTCTGGAGTCTTCGGTCGAGCGGCTCACAGAACGGGGTGCGGGAAAGATCATCGTCACTCCCTATTTCTTGACCATGGGCATTCATCTGCAACGTGATCTGCCGGAACTCCTGCGTCAAATCGCCGCGAAACGGCCCACTCTCGATTTAAGCCACGCGCCGCCGCTGGACGGACACCCGGCGTTGGTGGACATCGTTGCCGACCGGGCGAGGGAACTGATGGGATCGATGAGCGGCTCCTCCCGTCCCGTCCGGCTGAAGCGGATCGGCGCGCCGACTCCCGATACGCGCCACCTCGTCCTCGAGTTGGCCGATGAGCAACCGTTCGACTTCGAGCCCGGACAACATGTTTGCTTGAGCACGACCCTTGACGGTCAAGAAGTCGACCGCTACTACTCAATCGCCTCGGCGCCCAATGGCAGCGGTATCTTCGAGCTTTGCGTCAAACCCGTCGGCGACGGAAGCCCATTCGGTGATCATCTGGCGCACATCGAACCTGGGGATATGTTCGAGTGCAAAGGACCCGGGGGCAGCTTCCGCCTCTCGAATCCCGTCCGCGATGCCGTTTTCCTGGCCGCGGGAACCGGCATCACACCCTTACGGGCCATGCTCCGGCACTTGTTGGCCGGAGACGCCGACCCGAGTCCTCGCGCCAAGTTCACGCTGCTGTACGGAGCGCGCACGCCCGAAGGGCTCTACTTCCGCGATGAGTTCGAGGATCTTGCACGGCGTCGCGAGAACTTCCGGTTCTGGCCTACGATCAGCGGTCCCGAGAAGCAATGGAGCGGCCTTCGCGGCCACGTTCAGGATCATCTCCAAGAAGCCCTGGTCAACCAACGTCAGAGGCTTGACTTCTATTTATGCGGTCCCAAAGCCATGGTCAATGACGTTCGGGCGGCATTGGCCGCATCCGGGTTTGACGAGCAGGCCGTTCACTACGAAAAATACGGGTAACTCCACAGGTCGAACTCCGAGCGGGAGAGGGAAATCAGAATCCGCATCGACTCATGACGAACACCGGTCGGCTTCCCTGCGAGGCCGAAGGGCAAGTGTTCTTCCGGCAAGTCTTCCGCTACCCGTCGGGGTCTTGGAGAGCAGCCTGAACCTGAGCACGCCCGTTCCAGCAGTCCAACGAAAGGTACAACGATCCAACCGGACTGCATTGGTTCTTCAACATCACCTACCATATGCTTTCGGCTCTGCAACCGGATCTGAGCTGCATTTCTCACCACCCGACGGCCGAAGCACGCGATATGACCGCCATGACTTCGTTGCGCTTGCTTGCCGTGCTTCAAGTACACCTGCGGGCGCCAAGCGGCTCGCGCCTCGTCCTGACGGCCCTCTCACGCACTTCGTCTCGCCACGTGGTGAGAAATGCAGGCTAGAAGATCATGGGGCGGCCCAGGACTGACCGGCCGCTTCATCCCGCCGACAACCGCATGAAACAGCCTTTTCGACTCGATGGCCGTCGGGCTCTGGTGACTGGCGGCGCCAGCGGGATCGGCGAACAGACCGTCCGCGCTCTCGCGGGAGCGGGAGCGTCGGTCGTTATTGCCGATCTTGATCATGAAGCGGCCGAGAAGCTTGCCGCCGAGATCGGCGAGCGTGTTTCCATGGTCCCCGTCGATATCGCCGACGCCGAGTCGGTTCAAGAGGCCTTCGCCGGACTCGATGCCCTCGACATTCTTGTCAACAACGCCGGGATCGGCCATGTCGGCAGCATCGAAGGAACGAGTCTTGAAGACTGGCGCCGCCTGTTTCGCGTCAACGTCGACGGCGTTTTCCTCGTTACCAAGCAAGCACTTCCCCTGTTGCTCGCTTCGGAATACGGTTCTATTGTCAACATGGGTTCCGTGGCGGGGCTGGTGGCCGTCAAGCAACGGTTTGCCTACTGCGCCACCAAGGGGGCCGTGGTCGCTCTGACGCGGCAACTCGCGGCCGAGTACGCAGGCAAGCTGCGCGTCAACTGCGTATGTCCCGGAACCGTGCATACGCCGTTCGTCGAGGGGTACCTGGAGAAGTTCCACAAACACGAGAAGGACAAGGTCAGAGCCGAGGTCCACGCCCGCCAGCCGATTGGCCGCATGGGCAAACCCGAGGAGATCGCCCACATGGTCCTCTACCTCTGCTCCGACGAAGCCGAGTTCGTCACCGGCTCTATCCTCGCCATCGATGGCGGCTGGACGGCGTTGTAGATCACCGTCACGGAAGCCGAGGCAGGGGTCGCGCCATGCCCGGCGGCGAGAGCCGTTGCTACTCGGCCAGCTCGTCCCAGCGGACAATCCGCTGCTCTTCGATCGCAGTGCGGCCCATGATGGCCGCCAGGGTCGCCCGCCGGCCCCACTCGGCGTTGTTGAGCGGTTCGGAGTTGTCGCGCACGTGGCGGAAGAACGCATCCACGGCGCGCTGATTCATGTTCTCGTCTTCGCCTTCCACCTTCAGTTCCTCGGCCTCGGCCGGCCGGCGCGGCTGAGGATCGAGTTTGTACTTGGTGGCGGTAACCAGGTCGATCGCCCATTCCGTGCCCCAGATCTGCTCCCGCGATCCCCCGAAGCCGCGCGGGTTGATGAAGATATGGCTGAACGCCAGCCGCACGTCGTTGGGGTATTCGTAGATGCAGATGTAGTTGTCGTAGGTCGTTCGGCCCGCCGGCTCGCCGCGGTAGACGTTGATGCCGCCTGCGCCGTATGCCTTTACGGGGTGCCCGTCCATGGCCCAATTCATCAAGTCGATGATGTGCACCGCCTGCTCGACGATCATGTTGCCCGAGATCGACGCATCGAAGTACCACGTCTTGCGGCGCGGCAAGTCGCCGGAATGCCGGTCCGCCTGCATGTAAGCAATCCGGCCGATGCCGCCTTCACGCACATGCCGGACGGCCGCGTTGCGCCGGGGGTCGTAGCGAAGCTGAAAACCGAGTTGCAGCAGACCCCGCGATGTCTGCGAAGCGCGCATCACCGCCGCCACGTCCTGCTTCGTCCGCCCGATAGGCTTCTCGAGATAGAGATGCTTGTGAACCTCCAGCGCCGCCATCGCCATTTCCTTGTGAAGATTCACGGGAGTCGCGACGAACACCGCGTCGATGTCTTTGCGGTCCAGCAACGCGCGGAACTCGGCGTACGTATCCGAATCCGGATTGTGCTCTGACGAGGTCTGCCTGGCGCGAGCGATCGCCTCGGGATCGATATCGCAAATCGCGACGAGCTTCACGCCCGGCGACCTGATGATTCGGCGGAGGAGGTTCGACCCGCGCCCGCCTACGCCGATGATCCCGACGCGGATCTCGTCATTGGGAGATTGCGCCGACAGCACCGCGGGGGCCGAGAAGGCGGCAGCGGAGCTGGCGATCAGCGAACGGCGCGTCAGAGGAGATGCTTTCGGAGGGAGGACGTTCAAGCGGCTAGCAGATGTCCGCCGGTCATCATCTTTCGACATTTGCGAATTATATCGGAGGCACGGAGGGTGCGCGGCACACCCGGTCGTACGACATGGATAGGGACATGTTGCCGGAGTATTGGGCGGCCGAGCCTGTCCTCAGCCAGCGACAGGTCAGCAGGAGGAGGCGCCCCTGCCCCCATCTCTCGCCGCGCTCGAACGACAACGAACGGCATTCTCTCCGAGAGCCTCCCGTGGGGGCTTCGGCAACGGTTCCCTCACGAGCGCCAGAGGCCGTTGCGGCCTCGGCGGATCGCGCAAGACTCAGGGTGTCTGTTCCGGCTCGGATCGTCGAATGGTATCGACGAAGACCGGCAGAATCGGTATGTCGGCATGCCTGCCCCGACGGCTGGTTTGGACCTTGCCGATGCGGTCGGCGGCCTGCATGCCGTCGATGACCTGACCGAAGACGGTGTAGCCGTATCGCTTCAACGTCGCGTCGAAGACGGGATTGTCCTGCAAGTTGATATAGAACTCGCTCGTGGCGCTGTCCTTGTCCTGGCCGCGCGCCATTGCGATCGTGCCGCGAGCGTTCAGCAGTCCGTTGTTCGATTCGATCTTGATCGGCGGTCCGGCGATCTTCCTATTGAGTTCCGGCGTCAGTCCTCCACCCTGGATCAAGACGCCTGCGATGACGCGATGAAAAATCGTGTCGTCGTAGAATCCGGTGTCGACGTAGCGCAGGAAGTTGGCGACCGTGCCGGGAGCATCCTCGGGCCAGAGTTCGACCGAAATCTTGCCTTTGGATGTGGCGATCGTCACGACGGGATTGTCGTTCGCCGGCGCCGCGGTATCAGCAGACTGTGCAAGCGCCCGGACCCGCGGCGACAGAGCCAGCAACGCAGCCGTCAGAAGCGAACGCCGTTTCACGAGCAATAGTCTACCGTGTGGTTTCTTCGTGGTGGTCGGCGTTTTCGCAACAGGGATGGGGTAGAATTCGAGACAGGAGCACTAACCTGCATTTCTCACCACCCGACGGCCGAAGCACGCGATACGACCGCCATGACTTCGCTTTTCCTTCGCAACGCTTGCTTGCCGTGCTCGACGTACCGCCAAGTACGCCTGCGCGCGCCAAGCGGCGCGCGCCTCGTCCTGACGGCCCTCTCACGCACTTCGCCTCGCCGCGTGGTGAGAAATGCAGGCTAACGACTTCCATGAGAAAGCTCGTACTATCTGTCGTCCTGTACACGTCTGCCGCGGCGCTTCTGCTGCTCGGCGCGGACGACCCCAAGCCGCTCAATCTCGCCCCGTATTATCCGACCCCGACCAAGGTGGTGAAAGAGATGCTGGAGCTGGGTGAGTTGAAGCCGGGAGAACTCCTCTACGATCTGGGAAGCGGCGACGGGCGGGTCGTCATCATGGCCGCCCAGCAGTTCGGCGCCAAAGCGGTGGGATTCGAGATCGACCCCAAGCTGGTGTACCAGAGCCGGGAGCGCATCAGGAAGCGCAAACTGACGGCGCTCGCCTCCATCGAACAACAGGACCTGATGCTGGCCGACCTCTCCCAGCCCGACCTGATCACGGTCTACCTGTTGCCGGCATCCAATGACAAGATCCAGCCGTTGCTGGAAGACCAGATGAAGTCAGGGGCCCGTGTGGTCTCTCATGACTTCACCTTTCGCGGCTGGGAGATCGAGCGCGAGATCGTCGTGGAAGATCCCGAAGACGAAGATATCCCGATCCATAAACTGTTTCTGTATCGCCGCTAGAGACGCGGTTCCGCGGCCTTCGGCAAGGTTGGCCAAGTGTCCATCGCCGAGGCGATGAAAGCCGCAGATCCGGGTTTTTTCGTCTCTGTATAATGGCGGCAACCTCTTCGCTGTGGGTTCTTCTCGAGGCCGGGGCCGCGCTTTCGGCCCAGGCGCGAAAGGCACGCCTGTGTTCGAGTCGATGACGGTACGGATTCTCGTCGAAGCCGCTCTGCTGCTGGGCCTGGTGTGGATCTGGTCGTTTTTCTACAAGCGTTCGTTCGAGCAGCCGGGCCAAGAGCCTCCCGACGAATCGGAATAGTTTTTTTCTTCGCTGCCAAGGTTCACATTCGAGTCAAGTTGACGCGGCGATCCGTTGTCCTGCTTGTCGGTCTGAGGACTTCCTCGCTAGTTTTCTTGTCGCTGGCCAAGGTTGACATTCGAGTCAAGTTCTCGCCGCGATCCGTTATCCTGCATGTTGGTTGGAGGCGGAGCCTCGCTAGCCATGCCTTTGTTCAAGACACGGACGGCGGCGATCTATGGCGTCGATGCGCTGCACATCGACGTGGAAGTCGACATGTACCTCGGCGACCCGAAAAGCTTCATCACGGTCGGTCTGCCGGATACCGCGGTGCGGGAGAGCCGCGAGCGCATCAAGTCGTCGTTGATCAACGCAGGATTCGGCTATCCGGCGAAGGCCGTGACGGTGAATCTTGCCCCGGCCAACATTCGCAAGGAAGGCGCCGGCTTCGATTTGCCGATAGCGCTGGGCATCCTGGGAGCGATGGGAGCGATCCCGTCCAAAGCGCTGGAGGACTTTCTTGTCGTCGGTGAGTTGTCGTTGGATGGCGGCGTGCGGCCGGTGCGAGGGGCGCTGCCCACGGCCGTCTGCGCGAAGAAGAAAGGCGTCCCGAATGTCGTCGTCCCCAAGGAAAACGCGGTCGAAGCGGCCGTGGTCGAAGGGGTGAACGTCTACGGCGTTGACTATCTGGCCGATGTCGTCCGCCTGATCGAGAAGCCCGAATCGCTCAAACCCGTCAACGGAGGCGATGCGCTCAACGGTGACCCAACGTGGAGCGCCCCGAGCCATGATTTCCGCGACGTCAAAGGACAAGAGACCGCCAAGCGGGCTCTCGAGATCGCCGCCGCCGGCGGACACAACGTCCTGATGGTCGGGCCGCCGGGCTCGGGCAAGACGATGCTCGCCAAGCGCTTCCCGGGCATCCTTCCGGGGTTGACCTTCGAAGAAGCGCTGGAGACGACCAAGGTGCACAGCGTCTCGGGAGTGCTTGCGTCGAATGTCGGCCTCATCCGGGAGCGACCCTTTCGGTCGCCCCATCACAGCATTTCGAACGCCGGACTCGTCGGCGGCGGCATGGGGATGGCGAAGCCGGGTGAAGTGAGCCTGGCTCACAACGGAGTGCTGTTTCTCGATGAGTTCCCGGAATTCCCTCGCAACGTTCTCGAACTCCTTCGCCAGCCGCTGGAAGACGGCGAGATCACGATCGTGCGCTCCGACCTCAGCCTCACGTTCCCATCGTTGTTCATGCTGGTGGCGGCGATGAACCCGTGTCCTTGCGGGTACTTCGGCGACCCGACCCGCGACTGCCGCTGCACGCCGGCGCAGATTCAGCGCTACGTCGGCAAGATCAGCGGACCGCTGCTCGACCGCATCGACATCCATGTCGAAGTGCCGCCGGTGAAGTACCGCGAACTGCGCTCCGACCAGCTTGCTGAACCGTCCGAAGCCATTCGACGGCGCACCGAAACGGCGCGGCAAGTGCAGATGCGCCGCGGCTATCCGAACGCCCGCATGCCGTCGAAGCAAATCCGCGAATTCTGCAAACTGGATGAGAGAGGCGAGCGAACGCTCGAGAACGCGGTACAGCGAATGGGGCTTTCGGCGCGCGCCCACGACCGCATTCTCAAAGTGGCCCGAACCATCGCCGACCTCGGCGGGTCGGACCAGGTAATGGTCAGCCACCTCGCGGAGGCCGTGCAGTACCGAAGCCTGGACCGGACGTACTGGGCCTGACAGATAAGGACCTCCGCCGCGAATCGTCAAGAGGAAGCAACGATCTGGGTCAATGGGACTGCATTGTTCTCTCTTGCGTGATAAGGAGGCTTCCGCGTAATGACAGACCTCACTGATCGGACCGTGCTCATCACCGGAGCCAGCGGCGGCTTGGGACGCTCTGTTACCGACATCTTTCTGGCGGCAGGGGCGACGGTCGTTGCCGTTGCCCTGGACTTCCCGGAGACTTCAGCGAAGCCTGCCTGCACGCAAGTCGCCGCTGATCTCACCACAGCCCGGGGAGTCAGCGACATGCTGGCCGCCGGCCTGGAGCCGATCGGCAGGATCGACGCGCTCGTGCACGTCACCGGCGGTTTCGCGGGGGGCGCGCCGGTTCACGAAACCGACGAGGCGACTTGGGACCACATGATGAACCTCAACCTGAGAGCAGCCTTTCTGGTGACAAGGGCCGTGCTGCGTCCCATGATCGACGCCGGTTACGGCCGCATCGTCGCGGTGGGCGCGCGGGCCGGCGCGGACCCGGCCGGCGGGTTGAGCGCCTACAACGTGTCGAAGGCGGGGTTGCACATGTTGATCCGGACGATCGCTCTCGAGGGGAAGGGACGCGGCATCACGGCCAACGCGGTGATGCCGAGCATCATCGACACGCCCGCGAACCGCAAGGCCATGCCCAAGGCGGACTTCTCGAAGTGGGTGGCGCCCATGTCGATCGCGCGCCAGATCCTCTGGTTGTGCTCCGAGGAAGCGTCTGACGTCAGCGGCGCGCTGCTCCCTGTTTACGGGCGGTCCTGACCTGAAACATCCTGTTTATCAAGCCGGGTTGACACCCATCCGGATGTTTCCTGTTTGAATGGGCCGCCCACGAGCGGAGGAAAAACCAGCCTGCCTTACTCCCTACCTTGCATGGGGCAAGGCCGGGGCATGAGGTGGGTGAGGAGCCGGCTACGCCAGGATGTCGTGAATCACTTCCCCGTGGACATCGGTCAGGCGCATGTCGCGTCCGCTGAAGTGGAAGGTGAGCTTGGTGTGGTCGATGCCGAGAAGGTGCAAGATCGTGGCGTGCAAGTCGTGCACGTGAACTTTGTCCTCCACGGCGAAGTAGCCGTACTCGTCGGTCGCGCCGTAGGTCGTACCGCCCTTGACGCCGCCGCCGGCCATCCACATCGTAAAACCGAAGGGGTTGTGGTCGCGGCCCGTGGCATTCGGATCGGCATGGAACTGCGCTGTAGGAGTGCGCCCGAATTCTCCGCCCCAAACGACGAGCGTATCCTTGAGAAGGCCCCGCGCCTTGAGGTCTTTCAACAGAGCGGCGATGGGCTTGTCCGTCGCCTTGGCATTCATGCGGTGCCCTTGTTCGAGGCGGGCATGCTGGTCCCAGCGATCGGTCCGGCGCCTGGGCGTGAGCAATTCGATGAACCGTACGCCCCGTTCGATCATCCGCCGCGCCAATAGGCACTGCCGCCCGAACTCCTCCGTATCCGACTCGTCCAGGCCGTAGTGTTTTCTAACGGCCGCCGACTCGCCGCCCAAGTCGAGCAGGCCGGGGACTTCCGACTGCATGCGAAAAGCAAGCTCGTAGTTCGAAATCGCGGCCTCGACTTCGCTGACGGCGCCAAAGCGCTCGAGCACGCTCTGGTTCAGTTTACGGAGCAGAGCCAACTTTCCCTGCTGATGTTCCGGAGTCGTCTCACGGGGCTCGAGGTCGGCGATCGGATGCTTCCCGCGCCGGAAAAGCATACCCTGGTACGCGGCCGGCAGAAAGCCGCTGCCGAAGATATCGAGTCCGCCCGGAGGGATCAGGCCGCTGTCGAGCACCACAAATCCGGGCAGGTTCCGGCAATGACTGCCGAGGCCGTAGGTGATCCAGGAGCCCATGCTCGGGCGGCCTTGGAATCCCGATCCGGTGTGCATGAAGTAATTGGCGGCGGTGTGCTCGGAGTGATCCGCGACCATCGAACGAATGATCGCCAGATCGTCAACGCATTCGGCGACATGGGGAAACAGTTCGCTGACCCAGGCCCCGGACTCGCCGTGCCGGCGGAACGCAAAAGGAGACGGGAAGATCTGGTCGCTGATGTTGAAGACGGTGGTCGGTGTCTCGAGCGGAATCTTGCGGCCGGCCTCCCTGGCGAGCCGCGGTTTCGGATCAAAGGTATCCATTTGCGACGGGCCGCCGTCCATGAAGAGGAAGATCACCGCCTTGGCCTTGGCGGGATAGTGCGAGGGCCGGGGGAGCATCGGGTTTACGTCCCGCCTCGTCTCGGCGGCCGCCGACGCTTCAGCCATCAGCGCGGTCAGCGCGAGACCGCCAAAACCGTTGGCGGCGCGGCAGAGCATTTCCCGCCGGGAGAATACCCCCGTCGAAGCGAAGCGGCGCCGGTGTGGTGTGCGCTCGGTCATCGAACGAAAATGAACTCCGTGCTGTTGATCAGCACGTGAGCCAAGTCGGCCCAAACGCGCGGGTCGTCGATTCCGGCTCCATGATAGCGGTTCGCCTGTTGGCGGAGAAACGCGGAAACCTCGCGCCTCTCGTCCTCCTTGGGCGGCCGGGCGAAGGCGCGGAGAAACATGCTCTGCATGCGGCCGCTGCGGTCCGGCATATCACGCAACAGCCGCTCGGCCCAGCGTTGGGCCTCCAGGGCGACAAACTCGTTGTTCATCATCATCAGGGCTTGCGACGGGACGGTGGATGTATTCCGGCGGCCGATCGTGGATATCGGGAGCGGGTAATCAAAAGCCAGGAACAGCGGCGTCAGGAAGTTGCGGCGCACGCCGATGTAGAGGCTGCGCCGGCTCTTGCCGTCGAGCGGGCCGGGCCTTGGCGGCTTGCCGCGTCCATCTTGATGCTCGCTGATGTGCGGTGTGACAGAGGGGCCGTAAAGGGCCGGGTCGAGCGAACCTGAAACGGCGAGCAGCGAATCGCGGATGATCTCCGCTTCGAGCCGCCGCACGGGCATGTGATGAAGCAGCCGGTTTTCCGGATCAACCGCTTGCGCTCGCGGTGTCGATTGAGCCGACATGCGGTAGGTCCGACTCAACAACATGAGGCGATGCATGGCTTTTATCGACCAGCCGCTATCGATAAACCGCTTCGCGAGGTAGTCGAGCAGTGCTGGATGCGTGGGGGGCTGTCCGGTATTACCGAAATTGTCGGTCGAACGGACGATGCCTTCTCCGAAATGGTGCTTCCAAATGCGGTTGACCATCACTCGCGCGGGAAGAGGGTTGTCGGGCCGAGCGAGTTGTCGCGCGACATGCATCCGGCCGCTGCCGTTGCTCGTTTTACCGGTCGGCGGTGACGAGATGACACGCAAGAACCCGCGGGGCACTTCTTTCCCAAGGTTCTTGTGATTGCCGCGCAGGTGAATGCTGACGTCGTGCGGAGCCTCGTCGCGGCTGCTCATCGCGAACGTAGACTCCGGGATCGACTTCACGAGGTAAGTCCGGTCGCGCTGGAGTTTGCGAAGTTGCACTCGCGCGGTTTCGGGGAGGATCACGGCGGCCTGCTCCAGGCTCGGGAACGGATACACGGCCGCAAAGAGCGGATCGGCGCCGCGACCGCTTGGCTGTTGGCTCACAACGGTGTCGAACAGCTTCTGGTACGCGCCCGCCAGGCCGCCTGACGATCGAATGTCCTTTCGCTCCAGCAGGGAGGAGACTCTCGCATCGACGGGACCATCACCGGGCGGCTCTTTGGAGTCAGAGAGAACAATGCGGTCAACGATAATGTGTCCCTCCCGGCTGCGGTCCACGAGCTCGAAGTAACAGAGGCGGTCGAACTGCGTCGTCATTCGCGCGGACTGCCATTCGAAGCTGTCCGTGCCGGTGGGCACGAAAGCCTTGCTCTTGTAGCTGTCGGCGACCAGCGTCAGCCGAACGTCCGACAGGCGCGTTCGAACGAGATTTCCGCCGCGCCCCGTCAGCCGCACGTGCAGCCAGCGCCTGGGCATGCGGAATTTGCGAGAGGTCAAGCTTCCTACGAAAGTGTCGGAACCGTTTCGATAGGAGTCGGCGACTCCTTCTCCACGGTAGGCGGCGAGCGGCAGATCGGGGGCCGGCTGATAGCGTGCGCCGCCGGCAAAAGCCTGCCCGGAAACGATCCACGATGGGAAGCCGGGCTTCTCGAAATCTTCGAACTCGATGTCGTTGCGCCGCGAGGCTGCCTCGACGGACTTCGCTCTGATCCCGACCTTGACCTTTTCGACGGCGCGATCGAAATCGGCGGCCTCGCCTCTTGCGATGCTTCGTGCGATGCGGATCAACGGGTAGAAGGGGTGAGAAGGGTCCTCCAGCGCTCGACGGAACTGGTTCGCTCGGGCGACGTGCAGCGAGTCCGCTTCGGCAGAGAGATACCCGTCTTCACCGACAACCAGATCGGCCGCCCTCGTCAGATCCGATGCCAGACGCGCGGCAAGGCGCTGCGGCACGGGGGCAAGCAGCTCGCGAATCTGATCATTCGTTCCTGCAAGCTTGGCGGCCAAGCCGGCGATTTCCCTCTCGCGCTCGGGTGAATCGACGACGGCTTCGCGGATGTCGGTGCTGTGCATGACGCCGGCCAGCGCGTAGTAATCGGCCGTGGGAATGGGGTCGAACTTGTGATCGTGGCAACGGGCGCAGGCGACGGTGAGCCCCAGGAACGCCTTGCCGATGACGTCGATCTGGTTGTCAACCTGGTCGGCGCGGGCCTTGACCGAGTCGGTGGCGCTGTTGAGGACTTCTCCAAACCAGTAGATGCCGGTACCGACCGGGGAAGCGAGTGAAGAGCCGCCGGTAGCGAGCCGTGGCCGGTCGAGCAGGTCGCCGGCGATCTGTTCGCGCATGAACTCGTCATAGGGCAGATCGTCGTTGAAGGCGCGAATAACGTAGTCGCGATAGCGCCAGGCATCCAGCTTGTTGTTGTCGAATTCGTGGCCGTTCGTTTCGGCGTAGCGGACAAGATCCAACCAGTGCCGCGCCCAGCGCTCTCCGTAGTGCGGGGATGCGAGCAACCGCTCGACGACATTTTGGAAAGCTTGCGGTGAGTCGTCGGCGAGAAAGTCCCCGATCTCTTCGGGCGTCGGCGGAAGGCCGATCAGGTCAAACGAGACTCGCCGCAGGAGGGTGCGTTTGTCGGCCGGCGCAGCAGGGGACAGGCCTTTGGATTCGAGTGCAGCCAGGATGAAGTTGTCCACCTCATTGATCGGCCAGCCGGTTCGGCGCACCGATGGCGGCGCAGGGTTTCGAATCGGCTGGAACGACCAGAACCGGCGGCCCTCCTCGATGTCGATCGACACGGGGGCAGTCGATGGGGGCACCTCGTCGACACGAGGGTCCGGGGCGCCCATACGAACCCACGTCGTGAAATCCTCAATCTGCTCCGCACCGAGTCTTCCGGTGGGCGGCATCTTCAGATCGGGATCACGATAGGAGATCGCTTTGAGTAACAGGCTCGTTTCCGGAGAACCCGGGACAATCGCCGGCCCCCGGCTGCCACCCATCGCGAGTCCCGCCTTGGAATCGAGCCTCAGTTCCGCCATCGCCTGCGTTTTGGCGCTATGGCAGGCGTAGCAATGCTGTATCAGAACCGGTCGGATCTTCTTTTCGAAGAACTCGATGCCCTGGGAGCTGGTTTGAGCGCTCGAGACCGCCGTGCCCAGCACGGCGAGCAACAGCGAGGTGAGTTGTGGGAGCCTGACCTGCATGTCTCACCACCCGACGGCCGAAGCACACGATAAAAGGCCGTGTTTCGTGACTCGTGACTCGTGATTCGTGAAAAACCTTAAAGGCCATGTTGCGCGCGCCAAGCGGCTCGCGCCTCGTCCTGACGGCCCTCTCCCGCACTTCACCTCGCCGCGTGGCGAGAAAGGCAGGCTAGCGCGATAGCCGGATCGGGAAAAGGCGACGAATAAGTGCGTGAAAACCATCAGGCATTACCATTCTATTCAGCCCCAACCCGGGCAACTACAGATCGGGGCGGAACCCATTCCATGGCGTTGAGCGGGTCCTGAGAGCAGCTCACCCTTGCAGGTGCATGACGACCATCTTGGTCTCCGTCATCTCTTCTACGGCGTATTTCGGCCCTTCTTTGCCGAAGCCGCTCTCTTTCAGTCCGCCGTAGGGCATCAGGTCGGCTCGCCATTGCGAACCCCAGTTGATGTGAATATTGCCCGAATCGACCTCTCGTGCGAACTTCATGGCATTTTCGAGGTTTTCCGTGAAGATCGCCGCTGACAAGCCGTAGTTCGTATCGTTGGCCAGCCCGATCGCCTCCTCAACGGTTTCAACCGGCGTCAAGCCAACCGCCGGCCCGAAGACCTCTTCGCGGGAAATCCGCATTTCAGGCCGCACGTCGGCGAGGATCGTGGGCGCGTGGATCGCTCCGTCGCAGCCGCCCCCGGTCACCAGGCGTGCTCCCTGGTTCGCCGCTTCGTCCACCCACTCCGCCACACGCGCCGCATCGGACGCGCGCACCATCGGTCCCACCTTCGTTGCCTGATCGAGCGGATTGCCGGTCGAGAGCGCTTCCACTTTGGGCTTGAGGGAGTCAATGAGGTCGCCATAGATACTCGCGTGCGTCAGAACCCGTTGCGCACTGATGCAGACCTGCCCGGCATTGGCGAAACCCGTTGCGGCAATGGCATGGGACGCTTTTTCGAGGTCGGCGTCGGGAAGCACGATCAGGGGCGCGTTGCTGCCGAGTTCCATCGTGACTTTCTTGAGGCCGGCCGTGCGGCAAATGCGCTCGCCGACGTCGCGCGAGCCGGTGAAGCTGATTTTGCGGACACGGGGATCGCTCGCCAGGATGTCGCCGATCTCGCCGCCCGAGCCGGTGAGGCACTGGACGCCTTCTTCGGGCACGCCTGCTTCGAGCAGAATGCGGGCCAGCTTCAGCGCCGTCAGAGGGGTATCCGTCGCGGGCTTGATGATCACACTGTTCCCGCCGGCCAGCGCCGGTCCGACCTTGTGAACGACCAGATTCAAAGGGAAGTTGAACGGAGTGATGGCCAGCACAACCCCGCAGGGCACGCGCAAGGTGAAGCCGAAGCGGTTGCCGCCTCCCGACGCGCCGTCAAGCGGCACGACCTCCGAGCCGAGGCGCTTCGCTTCCTCGGCGGAACCGATCATTGTCTCGATGGCGCGGGCCACCTCGCCCTTGGACTCGCCGATGATCTTCCCTTCCTCGAGCGTAATCGTCTCGGCGAGATCGCCGCGTTGCTCGTCCATCAGCTCGGCGGCCCGCATCAGCAGGCGATAGCGTTCGTATCCCGAGCTGCGGCGCATCCGCTTGGCGCCTTCCACGGCGAAAGCCATGGCGCGGTCGACGTCGCCGGCTGTGGCCTTGGGGATCGCATCGATCTCTGCGTTGTCGAAGGGGTTGATGACCGGGATCGTGCCGTTGCCGTCAACCCACTGTCCTGCAATGAGCATCTGCATGGGTTTGCTCCTGATTGTGAGGGGGCCGCGCCGCGGAGAAGCTTCTACAGGATAGCGCTGATGCGGAGGCCAGGGGAGGAAGTTCCGAACCGAGGGCATCCGGAGCCGCTGCGAACAGCGCTGGTCGTGAGGCCGACCAAGAATGGCGGACGGTGCGCGTCGGGGGGAGGGGGGTATCCGAAGAATGCCGGGAAATGCCGGGAAATAGTGGGAAATGGTAGGCAGGGAAGCCATGACTTGTCGGAGGACGCAGAGGTCCGGCGACGGATTTCGGTTGTCCGACTCTTTCGCACCCACGGCGAAAAAAAGCCGTGTCTCGTGACTCGTGTCTCGTGAAAAACATAAAGGCCGTGTTTCGTGACTCGTGTCTCGTGATTCGTGAAAACCTCTTGGGGGCGCGGCAGCCTCTACAGCGAGCGCCGCGCCGACGGCACGTCGATCATTAGCCTCGCTGTCCTCATGCTAGGCAGGCCGGGGCGGAAAAAAAAGACTGAAGGGCTTCAGTACCGTCCTGCATCAATTCTCACCTGGCGGGAGAAGCACGCGATATGGCCGCCATGCGTAAAAGCCGTGTTTCGTGACTCGTGTTTCGTGAAAACCAGGGGATGGGGCCTGATTCGCTCCAGAAGAAATATCTGACGACCGCTGAACCGTAAAGGCCGTGTTGCTGGCGCGAGCGGCTTGCAGCTTGTGCTGCCGCCCGGGGTTGCCGGCGCCATGAAGAACAAACTTCGCCGCAGACGCATGCGCGTGATCTCCCTTCCTCGATTTTTCCGCTTTTTTCTTCGCGAGGGCCAGGATTCCGGCCTCGCTGTCCTCATGCTAAGCAGGCCGGGGCGGAAAAAAAGACTGAAGGGCTTCAGTACCTTTTTTCCGAAGGGGAATTTCCCCCTTCGCCTTCTCCTTCGCTCACCAGGGGAACTTCTCCCATTGCGCCGACAGGACTGCGGCTAATGGGAAAAAGGGGACAGAGACACCCTGCGCGAGAGGCTGGTTCCTCTTGTCTTTCCGGAACGGATCAGTTTTTCCTCCGCCCCAGTGCGGATCATACAAGCGGGAAACATCCGGACCGATGTCAACGCCGCTGGATCAGGGATTTGTTTCACATCAGAGAGTCAAGACGTAGGCGATGACGTTGTCCTTCTCTTCCTGCGTGATCAGCTTTTCGAACGCCGGCATGCCGTTGCCGCCCTTGTTGAGATTATCGAGGAGGTTGTCATAGGTGGCGTCCTTGCCGCTGGGAAGCTTGCCGTCCTTGACGCCTTGGAGGCCGGGGCCGATCTTTTTTTCCTTGCTGTCCGCGTTATGGCAGAGGGCGCACTTGGTTTCGAACAACTCCTTGCCTGCTTCCGCGTCTCCATCCCCCTCTGCCGCGGATGCCGGTACGCCCACGAGCGCGGCCGTGAGAACAACAATCCCTGTCATCAAGCGAACCATGTTTCGATCAACCTCCCTGCGGAACGAATGAAACCACTATTCTAACTGATTCCGGCGCATCCTCCGTCATCCTCCGCGATGCGTTTCGAGGACGGTCTTTGTCCAAAGCGATCGCCGTTTTTACGAAGGCGCCCTTGCCGGGCCGCGTCAAGACGCGTCTGCGGACCTGCATGAGCGCCGCTCAGGCCGCCGAGCTGCATCAGGCCTTCGTCGCGGACACCTGGCGGAGACTGACGGTGCCGACCGGCGTGAGACGCTATCTCTATTGCGACCAGGCCTGGGAACCGTTCGAGGAACTGGCCGGCCGGGAACGCTTCGCCATCCAGCACGGCGTCGATCTGGGGGCGCGGATGATCAACTGCATGAAGGAGCTGTCGTTGCGCCGGCACGACCGTATTCTCCTGCTCGGAAGCGACAGCCCCACGTTGCCCATCGCACATGTCGAGCAGGCCTTCATGGCGCTCGATCGCACGGACACCGTCCTGGGACCGACCGCTGACGGCGGCTACTACGCCGTCGGCTGCCGCCGGCCCGATACGCGCATGTTCGCCGATGTGACCTGGTCAAGCGAGGATACCCTCCGCGAGACGGAAGCCGCCTTTCGCGCCTGTTCGTTGAGCGTTTCATTTCTTCCCGAATGGTACGACGTCGACACCGAGGCCGAGCTGGCGCGGCTGGCTTCGGATCCTGGCGTACCACCGAACACGCGCCGTTGGTTGGACCGCAACCCCGATGTGATGAAGGCCGTTTATTGAACGATGTCCGCGATAGCGGTCTGGAGCAGGCGTTTGCGCCGGCCGGCCGCCAACTGCCGGGTTGCGGATTACGAGCGGTGCGACTTGCGCTAGTTGTCGAACAGCGACGTGTTGACAAGGTTGGGAGGGCGCTCGCCCGCGAGCGCCGCCACGCAGTTCTCGGCGGCCATCAGGCACATCCTCGTCCGTGTAGCGACGGAAGCGCTGGCGATGTGCGGCGCGAGAACGACGTTCTGCATTTCGAGCAAGCGGGGCTCGACCTCGGGTTCACGCTCGAACACGTCGAGCCCGGCTCCCGCGATCTCTCCCGCAGCCAGAGCCTCGGCGAGAGCCGGCTCATCGACCACCGGTCCCCGCGACGTGTTGATCAAAATGGCGCTGTTCTTCATCTGGGCGAGCTGCGCGGCTCCGATCAGGCCCCGTGTCGCGGGCAAGAGAGGGACGTGAAGGCTGATGAAGTCCGACTCTTTCAAGACCGTCTCGAAGGGTACGTATTCCAGGCGCAATTCCTGCTCGACGTCCGGCGCCGCTCGCTGCACGTCGCTATAGAGGACGCGCATTTCGAAGCCGAGTCCTCGCCGCGCCAGGGATTGGCCGATGCGACCCATGCCGACAATGCCCAGTGCCGCGTGATGGATGTCCGCGCCGCAAAGCAGGTTGATGCGCCATTGGCTCCACTTGCCGGCGCGCAGGAAGTTGTCCGCCTCGACGAGTCGCCGGGCGGTGGCCATCAGCAGAGTAAAGGCGAAGTCTGCGGTCGTATCGGTCAGCACCTCGGGGGTGTTCGTCACCGCGATGCCGCGTTCGGTGGCGGCGGCGACGTCGATATTGTCGAAGCCGACCGCTACGTTGGAGATGACCTTCAAATCCGGCAAGGCGGAAATCACCTCCGCGTTGAACTTGTCGGTCAGTTGGCCCACAGCGCCCTGTTTACCCCGCAAGCGCTCGAGCAACTCCCCGGCCGGCATGCTGTGGTCGGATTCGTGATAGTCGAGGGCGGTCCGCAGGCTCAAATAGTCGATCGCCGACGGGTAGATGCGTTTCGTGACGAGAACAGCCGGTTTCACTAGTTTTTTGTCCCTGGCCAAGGTTCACATTCGAGTCAAGTTCACGCGGAGATCCGTGGTCCTGCTTGTCGGTCTGAGGTGTAGCCTCACTAGTGATACATTGTGTCACAGGCTTTCGAAGTCGTACAATTGGGGATTTCGCGGCAGCGGCTTGGACGCATTTTCAGGAGCGATCGATGGCGAAACTCGGATTTCTCGGACTCGGACTCATGGGCGGCCCCATGGCCGCCAACCTTCTCAAAGCCGAGCACGATGTCGCTGTCTGGAGCCATACATCCGCGAAGGCCAAGGCTCTGGCAGACAGGTTCGAGAACGCCACCTATTGCGAGACGCCCAAGTCGGTCGGCGAATCTGCCGACTGCATTTTCCTCTGCGTCGGGAATACCGAAATGTCCGAGAACGTTCTCATCGGCGAGGACGGCGTCGCGGACGGCGTCAAGCCGGGAAGCGTCGTGGCCGATTGCAGCACCATCGCCCCGACGGCGGCCCGGCGGATTGCCGTAGCGCTCGAAAAGAAGGAAGTGGATTTCCTCGACGCTCCCTGCACGGGATCGACCCCCGGGGCGATCGGCGGTACGCTGACCTTCATGATTGGCGGGAGCAAGGAGGTTTTCGAGAGCGTCCGGGAGTATTTTCTGCCGATGGGGCAAACGCTCTTCTATTGCGGTTCGCAGGGCATGGGGTTGCACGCCAAGCTTTCGCAGAACCTCGTGCTCGCCAACATGATGCAAGGCTTCATCGAGGGCATGGTCCTGGCGACGAAGGCCGGCGTCAAGCCGGAGTTGATGCTCGAAGTGCTCAACGCAAGCGCCGCCAAAGCCGGACTCATCAGCTTCAAGGCGCCGTACATCTTCGATCGCAACTTCGACGCGGCCTTCCCACTCAAGTGGATGCACAAGGATGTGGGCCTGATGCTCGAGTCGGGTAACGAGATGAAGGTACCGCTGCCGGCCACGTCGCTCGTGCATGAACTGTTCGGGGCCAGTATCGCGAAAGGCCACGGCGACGAAGACTTCTGCTCGGTGGTGACCCTGCTGGAGGAATGGGCAGGAGTGGAAGTGAAGAGATAGGCTCACTGGAAGGATTCTCCGCCACAACCGGGGGATAGGCGAAAGCCCCTCGATCATCGGAGAGGCCCTTCCCGCCGCGCTACTTCCTGCCTCTACCCACGATTGCCTGGCGGAGTCACTCCGTGCCCAGCCCGCTGCAGCGGCGGCGGCCAAGATGCCGAGCCTTCAACGTTCGAGCTCGCCGCAGTCTGTGGTCCTGACCCTCCTGCTACACCCCGGATTGCGAGCCGACGAAAATGTTGACGCCCCGTCGGCTGCGGCGGCCGCCGATTTCCAGAAAGAGCTCGTATTGACCGGGAGCAAGGCCGCCAAGGAGGACGTTGACCTGCAGGAGCCCGACGAAGGTGGGCGCGAGGGAGGCGCTGCTGGCGAGTTCCTGCTCACCGAGCAGGACCCGAACCGGCAGGACCGGAACGAAGAGGGTTTCACCCGCCGGGGTCGGTGAACCGGACATCAACTCCGGGGTGACGAGCCCCTGTCCGGTGGCTAAGAGATTCACGAAGCTGTTCTCCGAGGCGGTGTTGGACTCGGAGTTGATGGTTCCATCGGAGTTCGATACCAGGGGAAAGAGGCCGGGGTGCGAGTCCAGGATATCGGCGGTGATGACGTTGCTCTCGACGCCGTCGACCTCGATGCGGACTTCGGCCTCGCCGAGGCCGGCGACTTCGAACGGGACCTGACAATCAATCCTCCCGGAGCGAACGAAAAAGAGAGCCGCCGGAATGCCGTCGAAGAAGACGCGGACACCCGCCAGGAGGGTCGGCAGCGTACCCGTTTCAGGGTCGAGCTGAGCCGAGGCGCCGGCCTCCGGACCCGCGTTGAGCGCAAAGAGTGAGACAATTTCGCCTGCCGCGACGCCCTCGGCGTCGAAATCGGCTGCGCCAACCAGGCCTTTGCGCGAGAGCACGGGAAGCAGCGTGAGCGGGTTGCGCGTGGGATTCCAGGTTGCACCGCGGTCAACGGTCTTGAAGACACCGTTGCTGAATGTCCCCGCGTAGAGCGTTCCCGCGTTGCTGGGGTCGTCCCGCACAACCCTGGCGAGGGTGGTCTGCAAGCCGGTGTCAGCGATGGTCCATGAAGAACCGTGGTTCGTGCTCTTGAACATTCCGGCGGACGTTGCGGCATAGACGGCGGCGTTATCCTGGGCATCGACGTCTATCGAGGTGACGGTAACATTGCCTCCGTTCGGCAGGCCAGCAGTGAGCATCTCGAAGCCGTCGTTCTCGGCAGCGTCCTGGTTGCGGAACATACCGAGGCTCGAACCGATATAGATTCGTCTCGTGTCAGTCGGATCAATGGCGATGTCGATCAGCGGCGTAGGAGTCGTGCCTCCGTCCTGCCAGTGTCCACCGGCGTTGTCGGTCTTGAAAAACTGGTAGATCCGACCTGAGAAAAAGTCGAACGTGTTGCCGACGGCGTAAAGAACATTGCTGTTGCCGGGGTCCATCTCCAGGTCGGTGATGGACCAATTGAGCAGGGCATCCGACCCGAGGCCGTCGATATCGTTCAGGCCGGTGAAGTTGTTTCCGCCGTCGTCGCTTCGGAAGACGCCGGTGGCGGTAGCGACGTAGAGCCTCTCAGTGTTGGCCGGGTCGGCCACGACGGAATAGATCGAGCTGCCCGTGGCCCGGCTTTGCCAGTCACGGCCTCCATTGGTGCTGCGGAAGAGCGTACCGTTGCCTTGCGAGAAAGGATTGACCGAGCCGGCGTAGACGATTTGCGGGTCTTGCGGACTGAAGGCGATCGAGTGCGGCTGGACGGCGATGAAGCCGTTGCGAGCTTCTTCCCAACGGCCGCCGGCGTTTTGCGAGAGGAACATGGCCCCGCCGAAGGCGCCCGCCAGGACGTTAGCGGAGTTTTGCGGATCGAGTTCGATGACACGGATATCCGCCCCGAACATGCCGTCGGACGAGAGTTCCCAATGGGCACCCGAGTCAATCGATCGAAACACGCCCGCACCGTTGAGACCCGCGAAGACCGTCGCCGGCGTATGGGGGTCGACTGCCAGAGAGAGGGATTCTCCCAACGCCATGCCCAGGTTGATCGGCTGCCAAGTTACGCCCCGGTCGCCGCTGCGGAATGTGCGGGCCAATCGGGTAGAGGCGTAGACAGTATCGGTATTGCTTTTGTCGATATCGATGTCTGTCACGGAGGCTCCGAGCAGGCCTGCCGGGACCTCGGTGCTCGCGAAGCGGTCTCGGGTGACGATCAGGCCGAGATTCGTGCCGACGTATATCGTGTCGGAGTCGTTGGGGTCGATCTTCAAACTGAGCCCAGCGGAACGGATATTGATGTGGGTCCATTGGGCGCCGCCGTCGCTGGAACGGAACAGAACGCCGTTACCAGGCACGACGATGCTTGATTGCACGGCGTACAGCACCTGGGAGTCGTTCGGATCAATGGCGATAGAGGTGTAGTCGCCTTCGAAGACGGGCGTGCCTTCGTCGGGGGTGAACAGCAACAGGCCGTTATTGACGGCGATCCAATCCTGGCCACCGTTCTCTGTCTTGAAGATGCCGCCGTTGCGCGTTCCGGCGTAGAGGACGCCGGGGTCGTTGGGATCGACCGCCAGCGAGCGGACGTCGAGGGTTGTCAAACCGTTGCTGACACGTTGCCAGGCCGTTCCGTTGTTGTCGGAGAGGAAGACGCCGTCTATGGTCGTGCCTGCATAGAGCCTGCCCTTCGCGCCTGTGATCACGACGGTGCCGGCATTCGTGAGGCCGAAGCTGCTCGGCCTCCAACTGAGACCGCCGTTGTCGGTGCGAAAGATGCCGTTGTCGGTGGCCGCGAAGAAGACATCGTGTTCTTCCGGATCGGCGAACAAGTCATAGACGCGGGCGCCGGGCGGCCCGCCCAGTCCCGAAAGCGCGGCAGCGGCCAGAAGGCCGCACAAGGTCAACCTTGCACAAAAGAAAAGCCTACCAGCCATGATCTCAGTCTATCGAGCCATGCCTGGTCGAAAACCGCTGCGGCTGCAACAGGGGTGTGAAAGCTTACAGCCGCCCTTGCGGAGGAGTGCTCGGCGTGCAGGAGGAGCGTGTCCGTCGTGAACCACTGATTGGCCGAAAACCACCAAATGACCTGTTTCTTCCGCCGATTGCGTGGCGCGGTGACGGACATGCGGGATGTTCACCAAGCCGCTTGTTGGCGTGTAAAAAATACACGGCCTCCGCGCCTCGTCCTCTAAAGGAGCACATTTTACACGGCAAGCCGGATCCAGGTTTGCGGGTGCTCCGAAGCCGTTGCCGAAAAAGAAGCGCAGGCAGAAGGAAACACGGCCTCTCAGGAGTGCCATTCCGGGAATCCCAGGCCGAATCAGGGCTGTAAACCATTGATTCTCAAGGCGTGAGTTGATATCTGCCGTGGAGGACTCGTTTCTGAACGAGTCGCGGGCGGAGTCATCTTTTTTCGAAGCGGCGTCCAGGAGAAGTTGGCATGGCGATTGCTAACAGAGATGCAGGAGCTGACATGAAACTCTTCGGAATCTCGAATCGTGGACTGGCGGTCATCGGCATTCTGGTATTCGTGCTTTGGGGATTGATCATTGCGGAGCGGGCAGTGATCCGGCAAGCGCGTCAAGACCACTATGAGTTTCTTCTCTCGCATCCGAACACGCCCGCGGCCTTGCAACCGAAACCGGCTGTCCATCCGACCGAAGCCGCACCGGAAATCCCCTCCGAATCTCTCAGCCAGATCGGGCTGTCTTCACCGAACCCGGTTTGAAGAGCCATGCCGGGGTCTTTCACTCGCCGCCGCGTTCCCGCGTCGAACAGGAACATAGGGCCATCGATTTCGGAAAATCTTCAAAGGCGATGAAAAGCCTTGAGAATATCCCTGAGACCGTATTGCAAGGCGATGGGGCGGCCGTGGGGGCACGACATCGGACATTCCGCGCGGGCCAGTTCATCGAGCAACCATTGCATCTTGGCGGGTTCGAGCGGCATGTTGACCTTGATCGCCGCGTGGCAGGCTATCGTTGCGGCGACTCGGCTTTGCAGGTCGTCGAGCGACAGTTCGCGCAGCTCTTTTTCAGGCGTGTCGAGGATCTCATTCAGCAGGGCTTCGACCTGCGAGGGACTCAGGCCCGCGGGAGCCGCTTTCACGGCAATCGTCCGATGGCCGAAGGGTTCGAGCTCGAAGCCGTTGGCTCGGAACTCCTCGTCGATGCGCGTCAGCGTGATCTCCTGATCCGGGCGCAGCGTGATGATGGCGGGCACGAGCAGTCGTTGCGATTCCGTATCACCTCTCGCGCGCTCCCGCAACACTTTCTCGAACAGGATGCGTTCGTGCGCGACATGCTGGTCGATAATCCACAGGCCGTCGCGTCCTGACGCGATGATGAAGCTGTCATGCAACTGCCCGAGCGGCCGCAACTGGCCAAGCCGGGCCATCGAATCAGCCGGCAGCTCGACGATGGGGTCGCGGGAGTGGGTTTTCTGCTGAAGGACTGTCCCCGGAGTCGACACTTCGTCGAGTGAGGCAGCCACGGAATCGTCCGACCGTCCGACCGGTTCGTTGACGACCATTCCCACGTCGATAGGCGGTGCTGCCGTGAAATCGAGTGCCCGAGCCGGAGGATGCCCGTGTTTCAAGATCGCCCCGTCGAACGGCGGCAGGTCGGAACGGCTGAGCGTCAGAGAGGCTTCCGAGAAAGGGATGTCTGCCGCCGGCTGCGCGCGCACCTCTTTTTGCGATGACGGCGGCACCGGAAAGGTCGAGATCGGCTTCGAGGCAACCAGGCACGCCCGTATTTCATCCCGCACGAAGTCGTGAACGAAGGACGGATGGCGGAAGCGCACTTCAGTCTTCGAGGGATGGACATTGACGTCCACTTCATCAAACGGCAGGTCGAGAAACAGCAGGGCGAACGGAAAAGAGCCCGAAGGGATCACATTGTGGAAGGCGCTCGAGATCGCTCGGAGCACCAGGCGGTCGCGGACCAGCCGCTGGTTCACGAATACATAGATCGAGTTGCGATTCAGCTTCTGGATCTGTGGTTGAGAGACGAACCCACTGAGCCGAAAGACCTGAAGCCGAGGCTGATCGAGGCCGTCTTTCGCACGTGACACGGCTCGCGTCCGCGGCGCCGGCTGGGGCTGCACTTGCAACTCGCGCTGGACGGGGCTGAGTTCCACCAATTGATCGAGGGTCGAACTGCCGAAGACCTGATAAACACGCTCCCGCTGACTCTCGACCGGCGTTACCTTCAACAACTCTCCGTTCTCGTTTGTGAGCAAGATCGTCTTGTCGATGTGTGCGAGGCTGTAGTGCGTGACAAGCGAAGCGATGTGTGAAAGTTCAGTCTTCTCGGTGCGGAGGAACTTGCGTCGCGCCGGCACATTATAGAAAAGGTTGCGCACTGCAACCGTCGTGCCCGCTGGACGGGCTTCCTCGGTGACGCTCAACATGCGCCCGCCCGCGATTTCGATCCTGGTGCCGGTTGCCTCTTCTTCGGTGCGGGTCTCGAGCAGCAGCCGCGAAACGCTGGCGATCGAGGGCAATGCTTCGCCGCGAAAGCCGAGCGTCGAGATCGACTGCAAGTCGTGCACCGCGCGCAGCTTGCTGGTGGCGTGACGTTCGAAGGCGAGCAGAGCATCGTCATTGCCCATGCCGACGCCGTCGTCGGAGATGCGGATCAGCCGCTTCCCACCTGTTTCCACGTCGATGCGCAGACGCTGCGCGCCGGCATCGAGAGAGTTCTCGATCAGCTCCTTGGCCACGGAAGCGGGCCGCTCGACAACTTCTCCCGCCGCGATCTTGTTCGCGATCGTGTCAGGCAGCACTTTGATTCGGCCCATGGCGGTGCTTTGCAAAGAACGGCTGCATGGCATCCGTCCTGCGACTGTCGTTTATTTGATGCGCGGTTTGACTACAAAAGAGCTCGGCTACTCGAAGCAACAGCCGGGCAGAGCCAGCGCGGCCTGTTGCCGTACGTCTCCGGTCGAAGAGAAGTACTGTCGCTCGCCCAACGTTTTGTAGATCTTTCCCGCAACCTCGGCGGCGCGCGGCCCGGCGGCGTCGGAGCGACCCTTGAGCAGCACCACGACAACCAGCCGCCGGCCGTCCGCTTCATTGTAGGAAGCGAACCAACCCACCCGGGTGCGGCGCCCCCGGATCCGCTCGCTACACGTTCCCGTCTTGCCCCACACCTTTTGGCCGGGCGTGCGCGCCTTCCGGCCCGTCCCGCGGCGGACCGCTTCGGACATACCGGGCTCGACGGCTCGCACCCGTTCGCTCAGTCGGAGATCCCGCTTCAAACGAGGCTGGAAACCGGCCCTGCGAGCAGGACTGTCCGATCGTTGCAGGTAATAGAGTCGTCCGCCGTTGGAGATTGCCGACACGAAGGCGGCCAGTTGCAGCGGGCTGGCCGAGATCCCGTCACCGAAGGTCGACATGCGGCCGATGCCGTAGGAGTGTTCCTCGGCCGGAAACTCGCCGAGTTGCTCTCCCGCCAGATGCCAGCCCGCCTTTTCCCCAAAGCCGTAGCGGTGCGCATAGCGCTTGAGCCGCTCGAAGCCGAGGCGCTCGCCGAGATGACTGAAGTAGACGTTGTTCGAAATCGCCAAGCCCTCAGTGATCGTCATGAACCAATAGCCATCGAACCAGACTTTCGTCTCCGGAGCGACGAGCCCTTCCTCGACAGCAGCGAGCGCAACAACCAGCTTGATGGTCGAACACGGGATGTAGCCGCTGGAAAAGGCGAGTTTCTGATTGAGCACGGTGAGGAGGCGGCCATTCAGTGGATCGACAACAACGACAGCGCCCCGATTGTCGCCCAGCGCGTCCGTGGCAGCTTGGCGCACGGCCGGATCTTCGCCGCGTATGTCGTCACCGGCCCAGCGCGCCGGGCGGGGCGGCTGCTCATTGACGCGCCGGGGCGCACCTCCCGTTCCTTCTTCTCCGGAACCTGCCGCCAGTGTCAGCCCGCAGAGGAGGACGGCTTGTAAAGCAGTTTTTCTCAAGGGCAGCCGTATTGTAGTCGATTTTGATGGTGACGACGATGCACAATATCCGTCCGTTCCAGATGGACGCCTCGTGGACGATTTATCCCTGGCTGAAGCGCCGGGCTTTCTTCAGGCCCACGGGAGCAGCGGGCACTAGTTGTCCAGGGGGCCTGTCACGGCCGGCTGCTTCGGAGTGCACGGTTCCGAACTGATCTTGTGGATTCACCAACCGAATGACCACGTGATAAACTGGCCGGCATTCAGCATATGCCTTCTATTCGTGATGAATATCGCTTCGACGAACTGACGTGGCCCGACGTCAACGAGGCCGTCAAGCTGGGCAAGATCCCGATCATCCCGACCGGCTCGGTCGAGCAGCATGGCCATCATTTGCCGCTGAAGGTCGATCATCTTTGCGCCAACGCGGTGGCGACGGCAGCGGCGCGGCTACGGCCGGAGATCAGCCTTGTCCTTCCGCCGGTGAGCTATGGCTACGTCCACCACGTGATGGACTTCCCGGGCTCGATCAACATTCACTTTGAGCACTTCATCCAGTTCGTGCTCGATATCTGCAAGAGCTTGGCCTACCACGGGTTCAAGAAGATGGTGATCGTCAACGGACACGGCTCGAACGGCCCGTTGGTCGAATTGGCCGCGCGGCGGCTGGTCGTGGAGACGGACGCGCATTGCGTCTTCTGCAACTGGTGGCAGTTGCTGCAGGTGGATCCGGAGTTTTCATCGAAGTGGCGCGAGAGCGTGTTTCCGGGCGGCTGCGCGCATGCCGGGGAACTGGAGACATCCATGCTGCTGCACCTGGCCCCGGAGAGCGTGCGCGCGGACAAGATCAAGAGCGAAATTGCGAAGACGAACAAGCGGGCATCGAAGTTCACTTACGTCGATCTGTTCGGCAGCGGCGCGGTCGGCGAGGTACAGTGGACGAGCCAGTACACCGACAGCGGCGTCATAGGCGAGGCCGAGAAAGCCACGGCCGAGAAGGGCAGGCTTTGCCTCGAGGAGGCGAGCCGCAACCTCAGCGATTACATCGCCGAGTACCACGCTCGAGAGATCGAGCCCCGCGTGCGCCATCAGGGCAGTGAGCCGACTTTCCCCCTGTCGTTTCCTACGGATTAGCCACCGGCGGGGGTGTCGCAGAGGACAGTTCGGTAGTAGAAGAGTCAAGTGTTGTCCGCTCTCGAACAGCCACTTCGCTAGGTCCTGTTAATACTAATGCAGGGCCTCGACAATCAGAGCGAAGTGTAGGAAAGTGAGGAACATCACATCAAGCTTATCGAACCGCGAGAAGATGCGCCGGAAGCCCTTGAGCCGACGGAAGAGCCGCTCGACTTCGTTACGGCGGCGGTACAGCAGGCGGTCGTATTCCCACGGCTGCAGGCGGGTCCGACGCGGCGGCACGACGGGAATCCAG
>JAPOOG010000164.1 GCA_026713545.1 Bryobacterales bacterium | reverse complement strand
TAGGTGTTGTACTGCTGCACCGTCTGGTTGTATTTGCGCCGCTCGACGGCAATCCGGTTCTCGGTCCCCGCCAGCTCATCCTGAAGCCGGATGAAGTTCTGGCTCGACCGCAACTGCGGGTAGTTCTCCACCACGACCATCAACCGCGACAGCGCCCCGCCGAGCATATCATTGGCCGCGATCCGCTCCGACGGCCTCCGCGCCCCGGCCATTGCGGCCCGGGCATTGGCGATGTTGGTGAAGACCTCCTGCTCCTGCGCCGCGATCCCCTTCACCGTCTCGACGAGGTTCGGAATCAGATCCGCCCGACGCTGAATCACCGTATCCACCTGCGCCCAGGCGCCTTCAATTCCCTCCCGCATCGTCACCATCTGATTCCGGCGGCTCACGAACATGCCGCCGAACGCCAACACCGCAATCAGAAACAGCGCTGTCAGAATGCCGAAAACGATCAGGACTTTTCGCACCTCGGTCTCCTTCCACTCCGCTGCCGTCTTCCCGGATTATAACTGGTCGACATGTTCGGCAGTCCGCGTGATCTCGCTCAAGTATTCCTCGAAAAGAGGCCGTATCTCCGCGTCTCCCAGGCGCCGGTCGCCCTGCCTCACCTCGAGCAGCTTCTCGAACGGCGCCGGAGAAATCGCAAACTTCGACGAGCTCTGCAGAAAGATCTCCCGCTTTCTTACGGGAGGCTCCTCGCCGCTCAGGATCAGCGCATGCCGGAACAGCGTCGCAAACGTCGGGATCGAGTCCGTCATCAACTGAATCACCTGCCGCCGGTCTTTCTGGATCGCCAGGAACCGCTCCCGCAGCCGCAGCAGCCGCGACCGCAACTCATGCTCCACCTGATGACGATGATGGCTCGGCTCCACGGTAATCGCCCCGACGACATCCTCTCCATAGAGCACGCGATAGGCAGCGCGAATGTCGAGGAACTCGATCGCAAACGCGTCGTGCGCATTCTCCACCTCTTCCAGCGAAAGGATCACCGGCGCCGGCTGCTTCTTCTTCATCCAGCGGTCCACGGCCGGGTACGCCTTTTCAAGCTGCTTCGGCCCGACCGCCTTCAGCACGCACAGCACGTTCAGGTCCGATACCTTCTCCTGAAAATCGCCCGTCACGGCGGAGCCATACAGCACCACCGAAAGCAGATCGCCGCCCAAACCATCGCGAAGCCGTTGGACAAGCTCATCGAGGAGTTGCTCTTTCATGCCATTTCACCCCAGCCGTTCACCATGAACCCGAGGCGCCCCCGCCTCCGAAGCTGCCGCCGCCGAAACCGCCGAAACCGCCTGAACTGAATCCACCGCCTCCCCTGAGACCTCCGCCGCCCAAGCCGCCGCCGAACCCTCCCATGCTGCCCAACATCCAAGCCGTCGTGATCCCCCCGGCGTGCCAACCGCCGGACCTCCGCCGCCGCGGCAGCATCAACAGAAGGAACACCAGCATCAGCGGCCACCAGCCGGTCCGCCGCCGCCCGCGGCCGCTCCGGGGAGCTTGCACCTGTCCGGTGAGGCTGACGCCGGCGTCCTGAGCCACGATCCCAGCCACTTGCGCCACGGCCACCGTCACCGCCGCGTCATAATTGCCCGCGCGCAGAAGCGGCGTCATCCTGTCGCGGATCTCGCCCGCCCTGCCGTCAGGGATGATCGGCTCCAGGCCGTACCCGACCTCGACGCGAAGCTGCCGGTCTTGGATCGCCAGCAGGATCAGCACTCCGCGATCCTCTTCGTCTCCCACGCCCCACTGTTCCGCAAGCAGATTCGTGTAGGTCTCGATCGTCTCGTCTCCCAACGACGGAACAATCGCCACCGCTACCTCCGCGCCCGTTTTCTGCTTCAGTTCCGTGGAAAACGTCTCCAGCGCCCGCTTCGTCCGAGGACTCAGAACTCCCGCAAAATCATTGATGAACCCGGTGGGAGCAAGCTCCGGCGCCTGCCCCGGACACACCGCCCCCGCGTTCGTGAGAACGAGCAAAGCCGCCGGGATGCTATGCTTTCTCCAGGAGACACTGATGCTCGCTGAACTCGCCCAGTGGATCACTCCTGCGATTCTCATCTTGGGATTCTTATACCTGGACCGATCCATCCGCACGGTGCGGACCGAGTCGCGCCAGGACATGAAGGACTTGCGCCAGGACATGAAGGGCATGCGCGTTGAGATCGTTAACCTTCGTAACCGCATGGACGCGCAAAACGAAGCCCTCCGTGACCGCATGGACGCGCAAAACGAAGCCCTCCGCGACCGCATGGGCCGCATTGAGGGGACGCTTGATGTGCTCCGGGACTTCTTCGTCCACAACGGACGCGGCACCGCTGCGTAGGCCCTCGGCCGAGGCGGCCCAAGGACGGAAATACAAAGATTTCATGCCCCCCCAAAGCGTATCGTGGCCTCGGAACGCTCCGGGCCGCTTACCATCCGTCAGACGGGCACTCGATGGAATCATCGCCGACTATCGAGGGGAGCGCCCGCAAGCTGTTGGCCGCATTGGGCCGCACCTCGGAAACAGATGCCGTTAATCGACCGCATGAAGTCGCGCTGGGGCGTGGGACCCGGGGGCGCGGCGGCCATTCTGCTGTCCTTCGCTCTCGCCGGCCTGACGACGGTCAGGCTGAAAGGCCCTGTCATCGGCTTCCTGCTTCCCACGACCGCGCCCGGCTGGCTGCAATGGACGATCTTCCTGATCGTGATGCTGCCGGTCTATCAACTGCTGCTGCTTGGATACGGAACGCTGCTCGGGCAGTTCGACTTCTTCTGGAGCAAGCTGAAAGCGGTCGGGCGCCTGCTGAGCGGCCGCACCGCCCGCGCCTCCGGCTGACCCTCCGGCAGGCGCCGTCCGCGCCCCACAAGAGTTCTACTTTCCGGCGGCATTTGCCGCTCAGAACCAGAGCCGCAAGCCCGCGACGATCGAAAAGCTGCCTGGGTCCTCGCCTCTGTGGAGTTTGAATTGGGCGGTCCGGCCGGTCGCACGGGTCCAGGAAATGCCGAGGTAAGGAGCGAATTCGCGCTTGAATTCATACCGCAGGCGAGCCCCCACCTCCGCCGTGCTCAAGCCGGAGCCGATCGCCAATTCTTCGACATCCTGGACAGCGAGGTTGATCTCTGCGCGCGGTTGGAAGATCAATCGTTGCGTGAAACGAAGTTCATACTCGGCCTCGAGGCGCGCGGAGACGTCGCCCTCGTGACTCACGAAGAGCGCGGTATCGACTTCGAGCCAGTAAGGGGCCAGCCCCTGGAACCCGACAACCCCGAAGGTACGCAGCGCGCCGGGTTCCAAGTCTTGGCGCACACCGGCCTGGAAGTCGAAGAAGGGGCTGATCGCGCGGCTGTACAGTCCCTGGACCTCCGCCTCCTCGAATTCGCCGCCCTCGGCATACTCCCCTTCGGTCTTGAACCAGAATCTCTGGTAGTCCCCTCCGACCCAGCCTTGCGCCTCGAACAGCATCGGTCCGGAGCCCTCGTTTCTCCGAAACTCCAGCCGGTCGGCTTGCAGAAAGTAGTTGATCTGGCCTCCGTGATGGTGGCGCAGCGCTTTCCGAGCCTTCTTCATCTCCTGAGGATCGTATTGGTAGTCAACGCCGGCGTCATCCTGCGCCTGAACGGCGGAGACGGCCTGGAAGACGACGACCACAAGAACGAACAGGCGGATTGCCGGGTTCACGAGTGTGACTTCGGTGCGCCCTCGAGCACCGATACGACCTGAAACATCCCGGCATGCATGTGGTAGAGCAGGTGACAATGGAACGCCCAATCGCCGATGGCATCCGCCGTAACGTCGACCGATACTTTTTCGGCCGGCTTCACGATGATCGTGTGCTTGCGCGGCTTGTGTTTCCGAGAGCCCGTCACCACGTCAAAAAACATGCCGTGCAAGTGAATCGGGTGAGGCATCATGGTGTCGTTGATCATGGTCAGACGGACCCGCTCGTCTTTGTAGAAGACAATCGGCTCCACGATGTCGGAAAACTTTTTACCGTCGAACGACCACATATAGCGCTCCATGTTGGAAGTAAGGTGGAGCTCGATCTCGCGGCCGGGGAGGCGCTGATCCGGGTTTTCTTCGAGACTTTCGAGTTGCGAGTAGGTCAGCGTCCTGTGGGGAACGTCCTGAAGGCCGGAGCCGGGCTCGTCGATCCGCCGGCTCGGATGCATCGCTACATTCTGAACACCGGGGCCTTGGGAATGGTCGTGCGCCGGCACCCCGGCCACGGCCTCTTTCGCTCCCTCAAGTCCCATCGAATGGCCAGCATGGGGATCACCAGGGGAAGACTGATGACCGGTGTGGCCGGCGTGAGGGCCTGTTTCCTCTCTGCCCGGGCTTGCATGTCCTCCATGCGGGTCATGAGCCTGGCCGCCGTGCTTCTCGTGGTCCTGATGGGGTGTTCGGGGCCCTTGAGCGATGCCGCTGCTCAGGTGGCCGCCTCCCTCCCTACCGTGATGGGCCATGCCCATGTCTTTCATGGTCAGCAACGGTCTTGGACGGAGCGGCGGAACCGCCCCCGCCATGCCGGCTCGGGGAGCCAAGGTCGCGCGAGCATAGCCGCTGCGATCGATCGACTCGCACATCAGAGTGAAGGCCTCCGAACGCCGAGGCTGTACGATCAGGTCATACGTTTCGGCGACGCCGATCTGAAACTCGTCCGTCTCGACAGGTTTCACGTTGAGTCCGTCGGATTGCACAACGGTCATCGGCAGATCCGGGATGCGCACGTTGAACAGGGTCATGGCCGACGCGTTGATGACCCGCAGGCGTATGCGCTCGCCCGGTTCGAACAGCGCAGTCCAATTTTCCGCCGGAGCATGGCCGTTGACGAGGTAGGTGTACTCGGCGCCGGTGACGTCCGCAATGTCGGTGGGACTCATCCTCATGCGGTTCCACATCAGGCGCTTGTCGAGAGCCTTGCCGAGCCCCTCGCTGGAAGCATCGCGGAAGAAGCTGCCGACAGTACGGCGCTGAAAATTGAAGTTGTCGCTCATCTTCTTGAGCTTGGCGAAGACCCTCTTGGGGCCGGCAAATGTCCAATCGGAGAGGACCATGACGTACTCGCGGTCGGACTCGATCGGATCACGGCCCTCGGGGTCGATTACCAGCGGACCGTAATGCCCGAGCTGCTCTTGCAAGCCTGAGTGGCTGTGATACCAGTACGTTCCGCTTTGAGGGACGCGAAAGCGATAAGCAAAGGTCTCACCGGGCTTGATGCCGGGAAAGCTGATGCCGGGAACTCCGTCCATCTGATAAGGCACCAGGATGCCGTGCCAATGAATCGAAGTGTCTTCCTCAAGGTGGTTCGTCACGCGCAGCACGATCTCGTCGCCCTCGCGCCAACGCAGCAAGGGAGCGGGAAGCTTGCCGTTGATCGTGATCGCTTTACCCCGGCGCCCGTCGATGGCCACTGTCGCAGGGGCGACCTCGAGATCGTACTCCTTGCCCGAAAGGGGCTGAATCCCCTTGTCAACGGTCGGTTCCGCACTACGCGCCCACAGCGGCAGGAGGCTCTCAAAGGCGGCCACGCCGCTCCCGGCGGCAGCGTATCGGATGAGTGTTCGTCTGGTCACGTGTCGTCAGGGACCAAGAGTCGAAGACCGGCAGTGTTCGGTCCTTGACCTGTGAATATCATTTTATTGGATAGCGTGAAAGATGAGGCGCGACCTGGAAACTTCTTCCCCCAATAGCAGTTCCACGGACCAATAGCCAAAGCCGAACGCATGAACCGCACCCTGAAGAGGCGGCCGCGCCCAGTCGAACCGCATTCCGGGGGTTCTTTGCGCGGGGGGGCTATTCCGGCTGGAACAGGCCGAAGGTGACGATGTCGGTTTCGTTGGCGATGGTGACGTACTGGTTGCCGTCGATGGCCCAGGTCATGGGCGAGGCGTAGATCATGTGGCCCATGTTGAAGTGCCAGAGGTCCTCGCCCGTCTTGGCGTCGAGCGCGACGAGGTTGCCGTCGTCGTCGCCGGAAAAGATCAGGCCGCCAGCCGTAGAGACCGTTCCGGGCCAGGCCCGGGCCGGGCCTGGCAGCGGCTGCTCCCAACGGATTGCCGCGGTTTCGGGGTCGATGGCACGCAGATACAGTTGACCTGGCTCGGCGGGAATCTGCGCCCCGCCGGTGCCGCGAAAACCGCTATCGGGCACGGGTTCCTTGGAGGAGGAATAGTAGATGTCGCACTGCTCCAGCGTCACGACGTAGAGCAACCCCGTCTCCTTGACGTAGGTGGGCGACATCCAGTTGCTCGCTCCACGAACCGCCGGACAGACCTTCACGCCGGCCGGAGTGGGCGTCGTGCCCGGACGAACGATCGGACGGCCGTTCTTGTCGAGGCCGTCGGCCCAGGAGAGCTTCTCCACGAAAGGCTCGCCGAGCAGGTACTCTCCCGTAACGCGGTCGAGCACGTAGAAGAACCCGTTGCGGTTGGCCTGCAACATGACCTTGCGCATCTCGCCCTTGAAGTTCATGTCCACGAGCACGGGCGTCTCGTTGGCGTCCCAATCCCAAACGTCATGCGGCGTGAACTGGAAATACCACTTCATCTCGCCGGTATCGGCATCGAGCGCCAGGACGCTGTCGGAGTAGAGGTTGTCGCCTTCGCGGCGGCCTCCGTAGAAATCGGGCCAGGGATTGCCGGTCGGCCAGTAGAGAAGATTCAGATCGGGATCGAACGAGCCGGTGGTCCAGGTGGGAGCGCCGCCCCATTTGGCCGGGAAGCCGCCCCAGGTCTCGTAGCCGGGTTCGCCCTTCTCGGGGACGGTCCAGGTGCGCCAGAGTTCTTCGCCGGTGCCGGCGTCGAGGGCCGCAACAAAGCCGCGCTGCCCGGATCCGCCGCCGCCCACTCCGACCATGATCCGGTTCTTGAGGGCGAGCGGCGCGACGGAGGAGTGGTAGCCTTCGTCGGTGTCGGCGAACTCGGCGTCCCACAGCAGCGCTCCGGTGACGCGATGCAGCGCGACGAGGTGGCAATCGCTCGTGACCAGATAGATGCGGTCTCCCAGGATCGCCACGCCCCGGTTGGCGCGGCTGCGTTTTACGTTTTCCGCGAAGTATCCCCAGAGCTTGCGGCCCGTGCGGGGGTCGAGAGCGTGGACTTCGTTCGTGTTGGTGACGTACATGATGCCGTCATGCACGATCGGAGTGGTTTCCAAGCGCCGCGAACCCCGGAAGTAATACACCCACTTCGGGACCAGCGAGGAGACATTCCCGGTGGTGATCTGGTCGAGAGGACTATGCCGCTGCGAGGCGTAGTCGCCGGCGTAGGTGAGCCATTCCCCGGTCGGGCCTTCGAGGATGTCCTCGTAGGCGACTTGCGCCGCCGCCGGCAGCAACAACAGCATCATCAAGATCAGGAGTTTCATTTCTGTTCCCACTTTCGCAAAGACTGACGGCTAAGGAAAGCCAGCAAGTTGCCCATGTCGTCATCGGAGAGCCGTTCGGCATAGTCTCCGGGCATGAGTGAACCCTTCCGGAAGCTGATATCGGCCAGTTTCTTCTTCTGCAGGAAATGCAGACGGCCGCCGCGATCGAGAATGCGGAGCGTGTAGTTGTTTTCGAACTTGGCGACGCCCTGGACCTTGGATCCGTCAACGAGGGTGGCCTCGACGGCGCGGAAGCCGTCGGGGACGGCCTCGCCGGGATTGAGGACGGCTTGCTTGAGTTGGTCGGCTCTGCGGAGGGCGGCCACGTCGGTGAGGTCCGGTCCGAGCACGCCGCCCTGGCCGCGAATGGAGTGGCAGTCCGAGCAACCGCCGCGGCCCCAGAAAATGTCGCTTCCGGCCTGGACGTCGCCGGGCAACGGCTGCGCGGCCACCGGGGCGTTGAGGCTGCGAATGAACGCGACCATCCGCCACCGATCGTCCTCGGGCATGGGGAAGCCGGGCATGTCGGTGCCGGGAAGCCCGTTCTTGATCGAGTCGAAGAGCTGCCGGTCGGACGCCCGGCGGATTTCGCGGCCTCCGATCAGGCTGGGTCCGTGTCCCCCTTCGCCGTTGGGTCCGTGGCAGGGACTGCACTTCTCGACGAAAAGAGGGCGTCCGGCGGCCGCGGCGGCCGGGTCCCGCACCAATGGATGGGTTTGCCGGAGGGGCTGCTGTCCCGGCGCGGCCGTGACGAACAGAGCCGCCAAAACCAGCGAGCCCAGGAAGTGAACAGGCATTGAACGGTTGCCGGGGTTCGGGTGGGTCACGGCGCCGCGGGCGGAGACAGGAAGAGCCGCTCCATCTGTTTGTGTGTAAGAACCCACAGCCCTTAGACCCCGACGGCCGCGCCCGGAGGAACCCTCAGCCGATTCAGCACCGAAAGAACAAACCCTACCATGCGCGCTTGAGGCCTGTATTTCAGCAAAGCCCATCCAGACAGAAACCGCGGTAGAGGTCGCGCTGCAATGATGACGGCGATGGCCGTGACGAACGCTCCGATGATCGGCGCCGCGGCGGGCGCGTACGGATTCCCTTGGTGGGGCGGGGTTATTGTATCCCGGCCGGTTTGTTCCCGCAACGCAGAAGAGTCCCCCGTCAACGCAATCCAGAATGTTCCCCTTTCCCGGCATGGGTTCATTGGCGTTCGCCGTGAGGCCCACCGAGAACGGAGGACAAGGCGAGGACACTGTCTCAGGAGTAATTTTTTGCCGAACAATGGCGAACAATGGCGAACAATAGTGAACAGGCAAGCCGTGACCGGGCGGCGGGCGATGCGGTCCGGACGGCCTGCCGCGAACGCTGGGTTCTCCACACAACCCCGGGACCTTCCAGCTAACGGCGCTGGTCGTGAAGCCGGCCGAGAAAGGAGGACGGTGCGAGGACACTGGCTCAGGGGCAATATTTCTTGCCGGGCAATTCCGGGCAATTCTGGGCAGGCGAGCGGTGACTGGGCAGCGGTTGCGAGGGTCCGGGCGGCGGTTTTTGGCACCGGGACCCTTGGCATCCACGGCGAACCGAAAAAAAGGCCGTGATTCGTGTTGCGTGACTCGTGATTCGTGAAAAACATGAAAGCCGTGTTTCGTGTCTCGTGACCCGCAGGCACTTCGCCTCGCCGCGTGGTGAGACATGCAGGCCCTGATTACCGCCTCACTGTCCTCATGCTAAGCAGGCCGGGGAGGAAAAAAAAGACTGAAGGGCTTCAGTACCAAGAGGCAACGTTTCTGCCTCGTGACTCGTGTTTCGTGAAAACCTTACAGGCCATGTTGCCGGCGCCAAGCGGCTCGCGGCTTGTCCTGACGGCCCTCTCACGCCTGCCTGCAACAGGAAGGCACTTCGCCTCGCAACATGGTGAGAAATCCAGGCGAAAGCAAGCATGGCCCCTTTGCTACGATGGACCCGTCAAAGAGTTCTGAAGAGCACCTCTCCCCGCTCCGACAGCAACGGGAAGGGAACAAGCAAGGAACCGTCAGAAGTGGAGGGCGGTATGGAATCCGTAGTTATCCGGCGAGCCTCCACCTTGCGCCGCAAGTGGCTGACCTTGCGCCGCAAAGTTCGGGAGATCCGGATGGTCGCCTATGGACTGGCGCACAGGGACCATCCGATTCTGGTCCACCTGATTCCGATACGCCGCTGCAATCTTTCGTGTACCTACTGCAACGAATTCGATGATCACTCCCCGCCGGTGCCGACCCACGATCTGTTCGACCGGATCGACCACCTGGCCGGACTTGGCTCCAGCATCGTCACACTGAGCGGCGGCGAGCCGATGATGCACCCGGATCTGGACGACGTGATCCGGCGCATCCGCAAGCACGGCATGATCGCGGGACTTCTCACGAACGGCTATTACCTGACGCGGGACCGCATCCTGCGGCTGAACGAGGCCGGGCTCGACCATCTACAGATCAGCGTCGACAACGTGCAGCCCGACGACGTGTCGAAGAAAAGCCTCAAGGTGCTCGACAAGAAGCTCGCGATGTTGGCCGAGCACGCGGACTTTCACATCAACATCAATTCCGTGCTCGGAGCGAAGATCCGCCGCCCCGAGGACGCCTTGCGAGTAGCCCGACGCGCCCAGGAATACGGGCTGGCCACTACGGTCGGCATCATTCATGACGGGAGTGGACAGTTACGTCCGCTGAGCCCGCATCAGAAGAGCATCTTCGAGCAGGTCCGCGACCTCGGCAAGAGTTCCTTCGGGCGCATCAACAAGTACAACCCGTTTCAGGACCACCTGGTCAAAGGCAAACCGAACCGCTGGTGGTGGTGCCGCGCCGGCGCGCGCTATCTCTATGTCTGCGAGGACGGACTCGTCCACTACTGCTCGCAGCAGCGTGGGCATCCTGCGATTCCGCTGGAGCAATACACGCGAAAAGACATCCGGCGGGAATACATGACCGAGAAGGGCTGCGCTCCCTATTGCACGATCTCCTGCGTTCATCAGGTCTCGATCATCGACCGCTGGCGAGACCGGCAAACCCTCGAGTTCGGCGGAAAGCCGTCGTCATTTGTCCGCGCAGGATCGAATTCCTGAAGGCGGCGCTGTGGTTGTGCTAACGGCTTCGAAGAGGCCGCCCGGTGCGCGTGGTTTTATCGAGGAGGGAAATAGAGCTTGGCGGCCGTGCCGCCCAGGATGGCCGCCCGCGCCTCAGCGCTCAACGGCAATTCTTCCCGATAGATCCTCAGTGCCTGGGCGTAGGTCAGCGCGGGCGAGTACTTTTCGAGCGGGAAATGCGCTCCCCAGGCGCAGCGCTCGGGACCGAAGATGTCGACGACCTCCATCACGACCTTGTGGAAGCTGCGGCAGGGATAACCGTCCTGGCATCCTCGCGGACCGTTCGCGATGAACGACATCTTCGTGTGGCAATTCCCGCGGCGGCCGAGTTTTCGCAGCGCGGCCAGGGTCTCCGCGACCGGGCCGTCGGCCTGCATGCGGAGAGTATGGTCGAGCGCGACGGGCAGATCCGGGAACTCGCCGAGCAGCCGGTTTGCTTCCCCAGCATGCTGGTAGCCGATTTGCAGGTTGACGGTGATGCCGTTGTCGAGGGCCGTCTTCCAAAGCGCGCGGACGCCCGGGTGGTCGAGCTGCCGCCCGTCGGGGCCGCGGCCGGGTACGCTGCGGAGCCCGCGAATTCCATAGTCACGGACATATTGCTCCAACAATCCGGGGCTGTGCGGATCATTCGGATCCAAGGTGCAGATTCCGGCGATCCAATCGGGATGAGCCTTGGACGCGTCGCAAATGAAACGGTTGTCGAATCCGTAGAATCCACTGACCTGCACCGCACAGATACGGTCAACTCCGTTGGCTTTCATCTCCCGCCGGACGTGTTCCAACGTCCCGGCGCCAGCCGGAGGCCGCGACGGGTTGGGCCTTGGCGGATACTTCTTTTCGTCCGGCGAGAAGAGATGTGCGTGTGTATCGATGACCGGCATGGGCATCATTATGGCATCGAGATCACGTCCGGCAGAGCGCGCCGGAGGCGCCGTCCGTTCCATCACCGGAACCGAAAACCCCGCTGATAGAATGTGGGCATGAAGTGGCTCGCGGCGCTGTTGATGGCGGTCACGGCCGCCGCCGCTTCCCACGAATGGGTTCAGCAGGCGAACCAGGCGCTCGAAGACGAAAACTTCACACTGGCCGCCGAGCTACTCGAGAAAGTTCTCGCTGAAAGCCCGGACGATCACGAAACGCGGTTCCAGCTCGCCTACGCATATACGCGGCTCGAAGAGCACGACAAGGCGATCGAGGGTTACCGCCAAGTCGTCGAGACAAAGCCGGATCTGATCGCGGCTCAGGTGAACCTCAGCATGCTGCTCATGCAGAACGGCAGCGCGCAGGAAGCGTTGCCGCACTTGCAGGCGGTCACGGAGGCGCGTCCGGATGATACTCGCTTTCGGCTTTTCCTGGCGCAGGCGCTGCTTGACGCGCGGCGTTTCGACGATGCCGTCCCGGCATTCGAGCGGGCGCTGGAACTGGACCCCTCTTCTGCCGACGCAGCCCTCGGCATGGGGCAATCGCTGGAACAGAGCGGGCGGTTCGCGGAAGCGGCGCAAGCATATCGCAAGGGGGCAGCCGTCGATCCGAAGATCGCAAACATGCTGCTCGGATTGGCCCAGACGTTGGAAGAACGCGGCGATGTCGATCAAGCTCTGTCGCTTTATGGCGAGTACCTCACGGCAAACAGCGCTGCGGTTCACGTCCGTGAGCGTTTCGGCATCCTGCTGATGAACCAGGGGCGGTTCGAGGAAGCGATCGCAGAACTGGCTCCGGCGGTCGAGCGCAAGCCAACTCCCGCGAACCGGGAGGGGCTGGCGCAAGCGTTCCTGATGACCGACCGCCGCAGCGAGGCACTCGGACTGCTGCAAGACGCTTTGCAGAACGATCCATCGAACACGGAGCTGCTGGTTCGCTACGCCAACGTGCTGCTGCACTCCGGGGAAACGGAACAAGCGGCGCAGCACTATTACACCGCGATCAAGCGCGCGCCCGATCACGTCGACGCTTGGAATGGACTGGCGTTCAGCCTCTACAAAATGGAGAACTTCCCGGGAACACTGAAGGCGCTGATTCAGGCCCGTATGAAGGTGCCTCTCAAGCCGGCGGCGCTCTATCTGCGAGCGATCACCGAAGACAAGCTGCAGATGTACAAGGAGGCGCTGGCGAGCTACCAGGAGTTTCTGGCCACGAATCCGGGCATGGAAGATGAGGAGTGGAAATCGCAGCAACGTATCAAAGTGATCAAGAAGGTTCTTGAACCGCGATGAAGCTGCGTCTCGCAGCGATGGCGGCCGCCACGGTGCTGACGACGGCGCCGGGGCCGGGCGAAACCGCTCCGTCGATGGAGACCGTCAAAAGGGAGATCCATCTTGAAAAGCGGGCTCGGCTGGCGATCCGTTATGCGCGTGCAACGGTAAGTCGGGTGGAGGCCCTGTATCGGGAGGACAACAGCAACGAAGGCGCTGCGCTGCTGCTTGAGATCCAGGAGGCTGTAGAGCTGGCCAATGAGTCCCTGCAGGCGACCGGCAAGCCGGCATGGAAGAAGTCGAAGCCGTTCAAGGTCGTGGAGATCGCCACCCGGAAGCTGTTGCGGGACCTGGATGATCTGGAAAAGAAACTGAGTTTCAACGATCGCGATCAACTACTGGCGGTGCGGACTCGCATCGAGCAGCTGAACCAGAAGTTGCTGATGGCGATCATGACCAAAAAAAGGAAGAACTAGCCCGCATGTCTCACCACCCGACAGGGGATGCACGCGATACGACCGCCAGGACTTCGCTTTTCCTTCACAACGCTTGCTTGCCGTGCTCGACATACGGTCAAGTACGCCTGCGCGCGCCTTTTTCCTCCGCCCGGCTCGCGCCTCGTCCTGACGGTCCTCTCACGCACTTCGCCTCGCCACGTGATGAGAAGAGCAGGCTAGCGAGGCGAACATGAAAACTCTCGGTGTTTTGCCGGTTGCCGCGCTGTTGATGAGCATCCCTCTCGCGGGACAGGATCTTCTTGGGGGCCGCCGCGACTTTCTGACGGATCACGAAGCCGATCTGATCCGAGAGAATCAAGAACCCGACCATCGAATCGGGCAATATCTGCATTTCGCGCAGTTGCGGATCGAGTTGGTGCGGCAGGCGCTGCTCAGGGAAGATGCGGGCCGATCGAAATTGATCCACCGCAACCTCGAGGAGTACGGGCGCATCATCGAAGCGATCGATTTCGTGATCGACGACGCCGCGGCCGACCAAGTGGACCTCGACGACGCTCTCAAGACGCTGGCCGAACGCGAGAAGGAACTCCTGGCCGCACTGGAACGGATCCGGGAGAATCCGGCCGACGACCACTGGACTTACGAGTTCGTTCTCGAAGACGCCATCGAGATCACCCGCGACAGCATGGAGTTGACTCTCGAAGACCTCGGCGACCGCGGGCGGAGGATCCTCGAAGCCGACTCAAGAGAGAAGAAAAGGCAACGGGCCCTGATGACTCCGGAGCGGCGCAAGGATGTCGAGAAGTTGGAGAAGGAGATGCAAACCGAGGAACAGGAGCAGAAAGGCAAGCGCCCCACGCTGCTGAAGCCCGGCGAGGCGATCGAGAAGAAACCGCGCTGAACTGCATTACACACCATCCGACGGTCGAAGCACGCGAAAAAAGGCCGTGGTTAGTTGTTGGTTATTCGTGAAGACCTTTGGCGGGGCTTGGTTCGCTCCAGAAAGAAATGTCTGAGGGCCGGCGAACCGTAAAGGCCGTGTTGCCGGCGCCAAGCGGCACTCGCTTCGCCCGGATGTCCCTCTCACTCACTTCACCTCGCCACGAGGTGAGAAAAGCAGGCTGCCCCCGCTGTCCCCGGAGCCGGCTGCAATAACTCCGCATTCAGGCGGAGACACCCTCATCGTTATAGTGAAGCGATGGAGGCCCACGAGCTGATCGAGCACATCGGCCGTCAGCCTCAGGGCCGATCGGACTTCAACCGTCTGGCGCGCCAGGTTGGTGCTCGCGGCAGGAAGCGAGCCGCTCTCCAGAAGACCCTGGATCAGCTCGCCGCTGACGGCCGCCTTGTCGAGTACCGCAGCCGCCACTACGCAGTTCCCCGGCGCGATGCGGAAACCATCACGGGGCGCCTGATCCTTCACGCGAAGGGATTCGGGTTCGTCGTCCCCGACCACCCGATTCCTGAAGTCGAAGGCGACATTTTCATTCCGCACCGCGGCATCAATGACGCCATGCACGACGATCGCGTGCTGGTGCATCTCGCGCGGTTTCGCGCCGGGGGGCGGGTCGAGGGCCGCATCGAGCGGATCTTGAAACGCACGAACCGCTTCATCGTCGGAACCTTTCACTATTCCCGGCATGGCAGCTTCGTGACGCCGCATGACGATCGCGTACGAGAGCAGGTGGCGATTCCTCCCGGCTCGGAGCTGCCCGACGGGGACGAACTCGAGCAACGACTGGGTGATGTGAAACGAGTCGACGTCAAGTCGGCGGAAGAGCTCGACGGGTTGATCGTCAACGCCGAGGTAGTGCGGTTTCCGACGCGATGGGAGATGGCGGAAGGGCGGGTCGTTGAAGTCCTCGGGCGTCCCGATGACTTTGGCATCGATGTCGAGATCATGATCCGGCGCTTTCACCTTCCTCACAGGTTCTCGGAGGAAGCGCGGCGCGAGGTCGAAGCCATCTCGCCGAAGATTCCGGACGAGGAGATCGCGCGGCGGCGAGATTTCCGCGAGCTTGACATCGTCACCATCGATGGCGAGACGGCGCGTGATTTCGACGACGCCGTCTGGGTCGAGAGACTCGGCAACGGCCGTTTCCTGTTGCAAGTTCATATTGCGGACGTCAGCCACTATGTGGCGATGGGCTCAGCGCTCGATGCCAAGGCTCGAGAGCGAGGCACGAGCGTCTACTTTCCGGATCGGGCGGTACCGATGCTGCCCGCGGAGTTGTCGACGGGCATTTGCTCGTTGCATCCGAAGCAGGACCGCCTTGTGGTATCGGTCCTGCTGGAGATCAACGCCAAGGGCGAAGTCTTGAAAGCCGACTTCCGTGAAGGCATCATCCGGAGCGTTGAGCGGATGACCTACACGAAAGTTTCCGCAATTCTCCAAGGCGACGAAGCCCTCCGGCAAGAATACGGGACACTGGTCGAGCGCTTCGAGCAGATGCGCGACCTCGCGATGATTCTAAACCGCCGCCGCGAGCGCCGCGGTTCGATCGACTTCGACCTGCCGCAGGCCGAGATCGAGTTTGACGACCTTGGCCAAATGACGGGCATCGCGCGGTCCGAACGGAATACCGCGCACCGCATCATTGAGGAATTGATGCTGGCCGCGAATGAAGCCGTGGCACGGCATCTGGCGATTTTAGGGAACGAGATGCTCTTTCGCATTCACGAGAAGCCGGAAGCGAGGCGTGTGCTCGAGTTCGAGCAGCTTACGCACACTTTCGGTCACAGTCTCGGCATCGAAGTTCCCTTACGACGATTCGGCCGAACGCAGCGGCGGCGTGACGGCTCCAAAGCTCGCCGAACCGAGTTGACCGCCGACACGAACATTGATGTGTCTCCCCGGGACTATCAGAAGCTCATCAAGCGGATCGAGGGCAAACCGGAAGAACGAATCCTGAGCTATCTGATGCTTCGATCGCTCAAGCAGGCGCGCTACAGCGAAAAAAAACAGAGCCACTTCGCGCTCGCAACGGAGCCGTATACGCATTTCACGTCGCCGATCCGCCGCTATCCCGATCTCGTCGTCCATCGGATTCTCAAGGCGTCGCTCAACGAAGACGGAGCAAGCCCCTGCACGGAAGCAGAGGCACCGGCGCCGTACCGGGAAAGCGAACTCGCGGCCATCGCGCAGGAAACCTCCTTTACCGAACGCCGGGCTGTCGATTGCGAGCGGGCGCTGATCGAATGGAAGAAGGCTCGATTCATGGAGAAGAAACTCGGCGAAGAGTTCGAAGCACTCGTCATTCAGGTGAGCAAGGCGGGACTGTTCGTCGAATTGATCGAGCTGTTCGTGGAAGGGCTGGTGTCGATCGAGAGCCTGCCGGGGCGGTTCCAGTATCACGAGTCGTCCCGTGCACTCATCAAGCAACGCACGAAGTTCAAACTGTCTCTGGGCGACCGCATCCAAGTCCGCACAGACGGCGTGACGTTCGACGGCATGCGGGCGCAGTTCTCCTGGATTCCGCCGAAGAAAGGCTAGCCTGCATTTCTCACCACCCGACGGCCGAAACACGCCATACGGCCACCAGTACTTCGTTGCGCTTGCTTGCCGTGCTCAACGTACTGTTCAAGTACGCCTGCGCGCACCAAGCAGCTCGCGCCTCGTCCTGACGGCCCTCTCACGCACTTCGTCTCGCCACGTGGTGAGAAATGCAGGCAAGACATCATAGCTCCGCACGAACCAAGGTTGGCCGGTTCGGAGGCTTCTGCTAGCATAAACGGCGAGTCGACAGCAATCAGCCGGCATTGAAGAAGCTCCCGCCTCCGCCGATTCAAGATAGCAATGAGCACTGCTGTTGCCATTCCCGAGGTGGAGGAAGACGTTCGCAGGGGCCACAAGTCTGAAGACGAGCTGGCGCGCCTCTACCACGTCATCCTTCTCGACGACAACGATCACACCTACGAGTACGTCATCGAGATGTTGATGGAGATCTTCTCGTTCAGCGAAGAGAAGGCCTACGCGCACACCGTCGAGGTGGACACCAAAGGGCACACGCGGCTGAGCACATGCTCGTTACGGGAAGCCGAGAAAAAGCGAGACCAGATTCACGCCTATGGACCCGATCGACGGCTGTCTCGCTCGCTCGGCTCCATGGCGGCTCTGATCGAGCCCGCTGACTAACCTGCATTTCTTACCACCCGACGGCCGAAGCACCTGATACGACCGCCATGACTTCGTTGCGCTTGCTTGCCGTGCTCGACGTACGGTTCAAGTACGCCTGCGCGCGCCAAGCGGCTCGCGCCTCGTCCTGACGGCCCTCTCACGCACTTCGCCTCCCCACGTGGTGAGAAAAGCAGGCTAACCTGCCCTTCTTACGCCAAGTGGTGAGGAAGAAAGGCCCAGCTCTCGTTATCCTGAAGCCTCACCGATCTGTCCGGACCGGCTGACGGCCCAGTCTTCATCAATCGGTTGGTGTGTCCGGCCGGGCTGCTTCTTCTCGACAGCCTCGTCGGTCCCTTCGCCTGGTCCTGGCGCCGCGGCGAGGTGTGCTCGGTGAGCATCGTCATAACCGACTGATGCGAAGTAGATGGCCTCGTCGAAGAACTCACCAATCGAAATCACCAGATCATACTCCAGGTGCAGTTCCTCGGCTCGCCCCGGCATGCTGTGCCTTATGAAATCAACGACCATCGACTTGGTCACCGACAGGGCAAAGATCAACTCGCTGAGGGGAATCCCTTCGAGATAGCGTTCCCGCCCGAGACGCAAGTAGCGGGTTTTCACGGCGCTCTTCGAGCGGGTGCTAAGCCAGCTCCCGAGGTGCTGGTAGAAATCGTCCTTGAGCGCGATGAGATGCTCGCGGGGAATCGTCCGATAGGCCGTCGAACGCGAGTCGGTTTGGAGTCGCTCGATCAAATCGTTCGTGAGCCGATTCGCGGATTCGTGGATTTGTTCAATGAGCCGTTGTGAAATCATGACAAGCTTCATTATGACGCTCAAGGGCCGGCTGCGCCAATAGCAGCGTGTAACGCTTCGGAACTTCAGACCGAGAAGCGCGCCAGGGCGTCTTCATCCAACCGCACTCCCAGTCCGGGTGCGTGTGGAACGATCGCATAGCTGTCTTTGATCTGAATCGGTTCGACGATCAGGTCATCGACACGTTGATGCGACAGGATGTCGCTCGGCAGCGTGCAGTTGCCCGCGGCCGCGCACGACTGCACGAAGGCCGCGTCCTTGATGCCGAGTTCATGCCCCGAGCCGTGCCAGCAAGGCATGTCGAAGGCTTCCGCCAGCGCGGCGTTGACGACAAAGCTCATCATCGAGGGGCGCGGGCCAGTGTTGATGAACCGGCAGGCGCCCAGTCGGGCGGCCTCCACGATGTGCTTTCGGCTGCGAGGCGTGAGAGTGATGGGGGTTTCGAGCGCAGCCGCGATCTTGGCCAGCTCGCCCAGGTCGTCGACGGGGTCTTCGATCGTGCGCATGCTGCCGATCCCGTCGAGGGCCTGGCCGATCGGCAGGAACTCGTCCGCCGTTTCGTAGTGGCGATTGAAGTCCACCGTAATTTGCACGTCGGGCGCCACTTCACGGACGGCGCGTACAGCCTCGGCGATCGGATCTTCCGGCCGGCCCTTCATCTTGAGGGACGTGAAGCCGCCCTTCAGGGTCCGCTCGGCAACGCGCTTTGCATCCACCGGATTCTTCCGGCCGCACCAGTACGGAACGTAGACCTTGTTCTGCGCCAGCCCGCCGAGCAATTGATAAACCGGCCAGCCGAAGGCCTTACCAACGACGTCATACAGCGCAATCTCGAAGCCGGCGCGCGACCGGCCGTCCGGCAGCTCGAGGCGGGGCAGGTTCAGATCCAGAACAGCCTGTCCTTCCAGATGCCGGGCGTTTTCGAGCGCGCCCTCCCTGGGCACGTTGCGAGAGGTTTCGCCGATCCCGACCAGACCGGAGTCGGTGTGGAGCTTGACGATGACCTTTGGCCCTTTCGGGAACTCCGAAAGCGGATCCGGGTTGAACTCCGGGCTGTTGATGATGTCGTCCTGCATCGGAACGACAACCTGAAAGACTTCTATCTTCGTGATCGTGAGCCGTTCGGATTTCCCTGCGGAGCAAGCGGGAAGGGTGATGAGGCCCGCGAGCCCGGCGGCGCTGAGAACCTGGCGACGTGTGAGCGAATTATTATGCATTGACAACAAACTCCTATGGCGTCACGGAGACGCTAGCCTGTGTTTCTCCTCACCCGACGGCAGCATCACGCGATACGACCGCCATGACTTCGCTTTTCCTTCGCAACGCTTGCTTGCCGTGTTCGACGTACGGTCAAGTGCGCCTGCGCGCGCCTTTTTCCTCCGCCCGGCTCGCGCCTCGTCCTGACGGCCCTCTCACGCACTTCACCTCGCCGCGTGGCGAGAAACGCAGGTCAGGCATTTTCCATTGCCCATATGCCGAGGTCGATAGACAGGTCATCGTCGTACTCTTCACCCCAATCCCTGACTTTCGATGCCATCTCCTTCACCGTCGAAGGCGCCGAGTTCCAGAGGTTGCGCGTCTCGCCGGGGTCCGCCTTCATGTCGTACAACTCACCGGGGCGCCGCACCGGACGAACGCCGTACTTGCGCAGGATGATCTTGAACTGCTCGCTGCGGAGCCCGCGTTCTTCGTAATAGGCGTTGTCGATGCCTTGCTGCGGTACGTTCTGGATCATGATGGGGCGGCTCCAATCGTCACGGCCCTGGTTGACTTCGTTGAGAAGGCTGCGGCCGTGAAGCACGGGCCGAAAGTCATTTCCGTACGCTCCCATGATCGGAACGATGCCCGCGGCGTCGAGGATCGTCGGCATGATATCAACGGAGCTGACGCCGGACTGCCACACCTTGCCGGAGGGCAGCCGCTTTGGATACCGAATCATCAGCGGGATGCGCGCCGCGTCGTCGTACGAGGTGGTCATGCCCTCGACGCTTCCCGGACGCTCCGTCCAGGCGCGGCCGTGCTCGGTCGTGAAGATGATCATCGTGTCATCGAGCAGACCCTTCTCGCGCAACTTGTCGAGGATGCGCCCGACGTTCCAATCAAGTGCACTGACCGAGCCGTAGTAGCCGGCGTGGGGCTGCCCTTCATAGTGTTTCAGGAAGTGTTTGGGCGGATCGGATGGCTCGTGCGGCGAATAGTAGGACTGATAGAGGAAGAAAGGCTCGTCGGCGTGATCGTCGAGGAAGCGCAGACCTTGATCGGTGTGCACGTCGGGCCGGTAGCGCGATCGGTGCGGCTCGCCGATCCAGTGCAGCAGCAGCGAGTTGAACGACTTCCAGTAATCAAAGAAGCCGGGGTTTGCAGGCCCCAAGTGCCACTTGCCGATGTGCCCGGTCGCGTAGCCCGCATTGTTGAGATAGAACGCGAAGTTGTCCCACAGCCGGAAGCGCTGATCGCGGAAGGGGTCGATGATCGGCTCCTGATAGGTCGAGTTGCTGGAGCCGGGGCTATGCGGATATACGTTCCGCTTCAGCCCATGAACGTGGGAGTAGCTGCCCGTCAGGATCGACGCCCGCGTCGGCCCGCAGAGAGCCTGGGGCGCATAGCAGTTGTTGAAGCGAACCCCGGTTTCGGCGAGAAAGTCAAGGTTGGGCGTGTGCACTTCGCGCTCGCCGTACGCTCCGATGGCATCCGTTCGACACTTGTCAAACAGGAGGAACAGAATGTTCGGAGGTCGTTCGCCGACCGGGGTGTAGTCCTGGCCGCTTGTTTGGCCCGAGATAAGAGGCGCGGCGCTGACGCCGGAGAGAAATGTTCTGCGATTCATGGCGCAACTCCTGATGCGGGAAATGACAACAGTATAGTCGCGCGGTCCATTGCAGTGGAGCCTCCGATCGAGCCGAACTGGAACATGGAGATCGGGTGGCGGACCGAGGCATGCCTGGCGTTGCGGGTGGGAAGGGCCGCGCGCACGCCGAACTCTCGCGCAACTTCGGCGGACCGCGGAGACCCGACGGAAGGGGAGGCGATCTTGCCTGCATTTCTCACCACCTGACTGGCGAAGCACGCGATAAGACCGCCATGACTTTGCTTTTCCTTCGCAACGCTTGCTTGGTGTTCTCGATGTACGGTCAAGTACACCTGCGCGCGCCAAGCGTCTCACGCCTCGTCCTGACGGCCCTCTCACGCACCTCGCCTCGACACGTGGTGAGAAATGCAGGTCAGTTTTTCCTCCGCTCGTGGGCGGATCATTCAAACAGGAAACATCCGGATGGGTGTCAACCCGGCTTGATCAACAGGATGTTTCAGGTCAGGGGAAGAAGACCAGCTTGGTGAGCATCGGCAGAACCGCTGGGCCGTAGACGAACTTTATGAGCTTCAGATCCGACTTCACTTCGCCCCGAAGCGAGGTGATTTCCTGTCTCAGCTCGCCCCGAAGCGAGGTGATTTCCTGTCTCACCTCGGCGATGTCCTGCTTGCTGGCCAAGTCCTTGGCGACAGGGATGGAACTGGCGGCGGCCCTAGCGCTGTCCTCGGGCGCTCCGGCCTCGACCAGAGCCTTGTACACCTCGGCGATCATTATGCTCATGCTGCGCCCGCTTCCCATCCAATCTAACACGAACCCAAGCCTTCAGGAGATCGTATCGACAGCATCGAGAGGCCGTTCGAGAGCAAGCGGCAACAATGCTACACTGACAGGTGGCCTTGGCGGACTCGCCCTCCCTCCGCTTCGGAGTCGTCCTCTTTCCTGGTTCAAACTGCGACCACGACGCGCTTTACGCGCTGCGGGAGAACCTGGGTCAATCCGCGGACTTCATCTGGCACGAGTCGGAAGATCTGTCCGGTTTCGACGCGATTCTGCTCCCCGGCGGCTTCTCGTACGGCGACTATTTACGCGCCGGCGCAATCGCTCGCTTCTCACCTGTTCTGAGCGCGGTGCAACGATTCGCGGAGCACGGCGGCCTTGTGATCGGGATCTGCAACGGGTTTCAGATTCTCGTCGAGTCGGGATTGTTGCCGGGCGCACTCGTGCGGAACCGGTGTTTGCACTTTGTGTGCCGCACGGTGCATTTGCACGTTGAGAGTACGGAATCTCCGTTCACTCGGCACTGTAACCCGGGTCAAATTCTGGCAATCCCGATCGCTCACGGTGAAGGCTGCTACTACGCCGACGAAGAGACGCTCGACATACTCGAACGGGATAACCGGGTCATCTTTCGATACGTAAATGCTGATGGGCGGGTCACGCCCGAGGCAAACCCCAACGGCTCAGTCAACAACATCGCCGGCATTGTGAACGAAGGCCGCAACGTGCTCGGCATGATGCCTCATCCTGAAAGAGCGGCCGACCCGGCTATGGGCTCTATCGATGGACGGCTGGTCTTCGAATCGATGATCCATTCTCTCGTCCGCAGCTAACCTCACTCGACTCGCTACGACCCTGCGCTCCGTGATGACCATCAACGCCGAAGTCATCGAGCAACACGGCCTTACGATCGAGGAGTACGAACTGATCGTCGCGAAGATCGGCCGCGAGCCGAACCTCACCGAACTCGGCATCATCAGTGTGATGTGGAGCGAGCACTGCTCCTACAAGAGCTCGCGTAAGCATCTCAAGAAGCTGCCCACCTCGGGTGAGAGGATTCTTGTCGGCCCCGGCGAAAACGCGGGTATCGTTGACATCGGCAACGGATACGCCGCGGCCTTCAAGATTGAATCCCACAATCACCCCAGCTTTATCGAGCCGTTCCAGGGCGCGGCGACGGGCGTCGGCGGCATTCTGCGCGACATCTTCACGATGGGCGCGCGCCCGCTAGCCGTGATGGACTCGCTACGATTCGGGCCACCCAACGACCCCGAAGCTGGAAACCGCAACCGCCACATTGTGGGCGGCGTCGTGGGCGGCATTGCGCACTACGGGAACTGCTTCGGTGTCCCCACTATCGGCGGCGAATGCGTCTTCGAATCGAGCTATAACGGCAACCCCCTGGTCAACGCGTTCGCGCTCGGCATCTTCCGAAAGGACAGGATCTTCTTCGGCAAGGCCTCCGGAATCGGCAACCCGGTGATCTACGTTGGAGCGAAGACCGGTCGGGACGGCATCCACGGGGCTTCGATGGCCTCGGCCGAGTTCGACGAACAGTCGGAAGAGAAGCGGCCCAACGTTCAGGTCGGAGACCCCTTTCTCGAGAAACTTCTGCTCGAAGCCTGTCTCGAAGCGATGGAGAGTGGAGTGATTCTCGGCATTCAGGACATGGGCGCCGCCGGGCTGACCTGCTCGACCTGCGAAATGGGCGGCCGCGGCGGCACCGGTGTGGAGATTGACCTCAAGAACGTTCCCCAGCGTGAGCAAGGCATGACGCCCTACGAAATCATGCTTTCCGAGTCGCAAGAGCGCATGTTGCTGATAGCCGAACGCGGCGTCGAGAAAGAAGTTTTCGCCATCTTCAAGAAGTGGGGACTCGACGCCGTGGAGATCGGCACCGTCACGGACGACGGAATTCTCCGGGTGCGCGATCATGGCGAGGTCGTTGCCGAGGTGCCGAACTCACTGCTCACCAATGACGCGCCGCTCTACGATCGCCCTGCAACGACGCCGTTCCGCCCCGCACCGTTGGATGGCCCCAAGCTGCCGCAACCCTCGGCCGCCGACCATGCCGACGCACTCAAGAAGCTGCTCGCTGCTCCGGACCTCTGCTCGAAGCGCAAGATCTACGAGCAGTACGACTACATGGTCCGCACGAACACGACGGCACCGCCCGGGTGCGATGCCGCGGTGGTCCGCGTCAAGGACGCCGGCGTGTCTCTCGCCATGGCACTCGACGGCAACGGCCGCTATTGCGCGTTCAGCCCGCGCGAAGGCGCCCAGCTCGCCGTCGCGGAGTGTTGCCGAAACCTCTCGACCGTCGGCGCCGAACCGATTGCCGCGACGAATTGCCTGAACTTCGGCAACCCCGAAAAGCCTGAGATCATGGGGCAATTCGTCGAAGCCGTGGAAGGTATGGGAGAAGCGTGCCGCCACTTCGGCACGCCGATCACCGGCGGCAACGTCAGCTTCTATAACGAGACCTTGGGCGACGCCATCTATCCGACACCCGTCATCGGCATCGTCGGCCTTCTCGACCACATGGGCGTCCCGGCAGGCATGCACTTTCAACGGCCCGGCCGCAAGATCATGCTCGTTGGAGGCGTCCTGCCCGGGGTAACCGCCGACCCGCTTGACCTGGAGCGCCGATTCGGAAGCTCACAATACGCCAAAGTCATCCTGGGAGAGACATGGGGTCTGCCGCCCACTCTCGACATGGACTACGAAAAACGAGTTCACAAAACCGTCCGCGATATCGTGCGCGCCCGCCTTGCCGAATCGGCACACGATCTCAGCGATGGCGGCCTGGGCGTGGCTCTGGCGCGCTGCGGATTCGGACCCAGGCGCATCGGTGCGCGAATCGAGCTATCATCAGAGTTCAGCCCACTTTTCACTCTGTTCCACGAAGCACCCTCGAGAGTCCTGTTGTCGGTATCCAAAGAGAACAGCGAGGCAGTTGGCAGCATCGCAGACGATCTGGCGATTCCCGCGCCGGTCATCGGCGAAACCGAAGAGGGCAATCTGGAAATCCAAATCAACGGAGACACGTTCCACGCATCCGTCGGAGAACTTTTCCGATCATGGGATTCCTCTCTGGAGAGGATGCTCTGCGGCTGATGACGCACAGGCGCAAGGACACCGGCGATCCAGCGGGCCATTCCAACGGCGCAACGGAGTTCGACGGCTTCCGCGAAGAGTGCGGCGTATTCGCCATTCACGGCCACCCAGAGGCCGCGAACCTGGCCTACCTCGGTCTCTATGCCCTGCAGCACCGCGGGCAAGAGAGCGCCGGCATTTGTTCGAGTGACGGCGAACGGCTTTACTGCACGAAGGAGAGGGGCCTCGTCGCCGAAATCTTCACGCAGCGCGTCCTCAAAGACCTGCCCGGCAAGGTGGCGATCGGCCACACGCGCTATTCCACCGCCGGTCAGAGCAACAAGCTCAATGCCCAGCCCTTCATTGTCGGGTGCAACAAAGGCCAACTTGCCCTCGCACACAACGGCAATCTGACGAACGCCATCGAAGTTCGCAACGAGCTGGAAATGTCCGGTTCGATTTTCAATGCGACCAGCGATACCGAAGTCATCCTGCACTTGATGGCGCGTTCCCGTGAGCCCAACCTCAAACATGCGCTGCGCGAATCGCTGTTGCGGCTGGAAGGCGCCTTCTCCCTGGCCTTGATCGCAAAAGACTGCCTCATCGTGGCGCGCGACCAACGGGGCTTCCGTCCCATGGCCTTCGGCAAGCTCAAGCACAACGGACATGACGCCTACGTCTTCGCGTCCGAGACCTGCGCCTTCGACCTCATCGGCGCCACGTACATCGATGACGTCCATCCCGGCGAGATGGTCCTGGTCAGCGAAGACGGGCTCGTCCGCGAGCCCTTCGCACCCGCACTGCCAGCAGCGCACTGCGTTTTCGAGCACGTTTATTTCTCCCGTCCCGATTCACTGGTCTTCGGCCGCCCTGTCGAAGACTCCCGCCAAATGCTAGGCCGTCTGCTGGCGCGCGAATCGCACGTGCCTGCCGATGTCGTCGTCCCCGTTCCCGATTCCGGCGTCTCTGCGGCCATCGGTTACGCCGCCGGAGCCGAACTGCCGTTCCGAATGGGTCTCATCCGCAACCACTATGTGGGCCGCACCTTCATCGAGCCCAAGCAGTCCATCCGCGACTTCGGCGTCAAGCTCAAGCTGAACCCGGTCCGTCACCTCATCGAAGGTCAACGCGTTGTGCTCGTTGACGACTCGCTCGTCCGTGGCACAACCAGCCGCAAGATCGTCCGCATGATGCGCAAGGCAGGCGCAAAGGAAGTGCATTTGCGCATCTCGTGCCCTCCGACGATGTCGCCTTGCTACTACGGCGTCGACACGCCCGACAAAGACGAGCTGATTGCCGCGAATCACAATATCGAATCGATTCGCTGCTACACCGAGGCCGACTCGCTCGCCTACCTCTCGATCGAAGGCCTGCGGCAAGCCGTCCAAGATCGTAACGGCGGATATTGCTATTCCTGCTATACCGGCCGCTATCCCACCGACGTCGTCGGCATTGAGCAACTCGTAGCCGACCACCGACGGAAGGGCTGATCTTCGTCAAGGCGCAAAACTGGCGCACCCCTGCCGTTCCCAGGCCTCGCCTGGGGCACTCGAGCTCGCCGTCACGGTCTTGCAAGACCTGCGTGCTATCATCGCCATAACGGGCGCCCTCCCGCGTCAAGACGTACCGTCGTTTCCCCCGACCGTCCGCTACGGACGCATCCGACATGATTCAGACGCTCTTCGGTCCCCCCCCGGACCCGGGTCTGCTAGACCGCTTCAAAACCGCCGTCGCCAAGACGCGCGACGACCTTAGCGAGCAGCTTGACGACCTCGTTCAGGGCAAGAAGGAAATCGACACCGACCTCCTCGATGAGCTTGAAATGATGCTGATTGACGCCGACATCGGCGTCCGCACCGCCACCGAAGTCCTGGACGAAGTCCGCGAAAGACTCGACCGCGATCAGCTTAAAGATCCAGCGGAGCTCAGGGACCACATTGCCCGCCACCTTCTCGACGTGCTGCAGGCACCCGAACCCAAAGAACATAGTGCGGTCAAACCGCCCGAGGTCATCCTTGTCGTCGGCGTCAACGGCACCGGCAAGACCACTACTATCGGGAAGCTTGCCCACCGTTTCAGCGGGGAAGGGAAGAAGGTCCTCCTGTGCGCGGCCGATACTTTCCGCGCGGCCGCCGCAGAACAGCTCACCGCGTGGGGCGAGCGCACCGGTCAGCCCGTCATCAAACAACAGCAAGGCGCCGACCCCAGCGCAGTTCTCTACGATGCACTGGAAGCCGCCAAGGCGCGTGCCGTTGATCACGTCATCGTCGACACGGCGGGCCGTTTGCACAACAAAGCCGGCCTGATGGCCGAGCTCCAAAAAATGAAGCGCACCGCGGAGCGGCTTCTCCCCGGCGCGCCGCATCAAGTCCTGCTGGTGCTCGATGCCGTCACGGGCCAGAACGGTTTGGAGCAAGCCCGCCGGTTCACCGATACCGCCGGCGTCACCGGCCTGGTGCTCGCCAAGCTCGACGGCACCGCGAAGGGAGGCATCGTAGTCGCGATTACTCGCGAGCTCGGCCTGCCCATCCGCTATGTCGGCGTCGGCGAACGGGCCGACGACCTCGTGCCGTTCGACGCCAAGACTTTCGTGCGGTCGCTTTTCGAAGGATGATGGCCGAAGACAGCAACAACCTTCGCGAAGCCCTTCGTCTAGCCCGCCAGGGACGAGGCTTGGCAAGCCCCAACCCCATGGTCGGAGCTCTCGTCTGCGACGCCGCGGGATCACCCGCCGGACGCGGTTTCTACACCTATCACGGCAGGAAGCACGCCGAAGTTCTCGCACTCGAGGAAGCGGGCGAACGGGCCCGCGGCGGCACGCTTTACGTCAGCCTCGAACCGTGCTGTTTCGAAGGCCGCACGCCTCCCTGCACCGACGCCATCATCACCGCCGGAATCCGCCGCGTCGTCTGCCCTTTGGAGGACGAGCATCCGAAAGTCTCCGGCGGCGGCTTGGCTCGCCTGCGCAACGCAGGTCTCACCGTCGACCCCGCAGACGACTTTCGAGAGGAATCCCGACGCCTCAACGAAGCCTTTTTCCACTTCAGCAAGACCGGACACCCCTTTGTCACGCTCAAGGCCGCGCTCACTCTCGACGGCAAGATCGCCGCGCCCGACGACAACACCGGCTGGATTACCAGCGAGGTCGCCCGCGCCCATGTCCAGCAGGTGCGCCACGATCACGATGCCATTCTCACCGGCATCGGTACCGTCCTCTCCGACGACCCGCTCCTCACCGACCGCTCCAAGCTCTTGCGACGCCGGCCTCTGGTACGCGTCGTGGCCGATTCTCTATTGCGCATTTCGCTCACGTCGGGAATGGTGGAATCCTTCAATGATGATCTGGTCATAGCGACGACTTCCGCCGCGCCTGCCAAGCGCCGCTCCGCGCTCGAGGAGCGTGGCATCCCCGTCAAGGTCTTCGAAGCCCCTCGAGGCCGCGTCGACCTGCCCTCCCTTGTCGTTTGGCTGGGTGAACAGCAGATGATCTCGCTTGTCATCGAAGCCGGGGCCAAACTCAACTGGGCTGCCCTCGACAGCGGCATCGTCGACAAGACGCTGCTCTATTACGCCCCCAAGATTCTCGGCGGCGTCGACTCACTCCCGCTGGCGGGCGGCATCGGCCGCCGCAGCCGCTCGGGTGCCATCCAACTTCACGATGTACGAACGTTCTCCGTAAGCCGCGACGAATTCGCGGTGGAAGCCTACCTGGGCTCCGAAGACTAAAATGCCAAGCGGCGGAGGGCTCGGCTGACAATCCGCGCACAGACGCTGGAACGGGTGGCAACTCGTACAAATCCGGAACACCGCAAGAAACCGCTGACGAACGCGGCAAACCCGTAGCCAGAAGATCGACCCTGTGGTGCGCGACCTTTCCCTCGACCTGCTCAATCCGTCACGCAAACCCCTGAATCCCAACACCATGTTTACCGGAATTATCGAACAGACAGGCAGCGTCCAATCCCTGACCCGGGCCACCGCCGGCGCTCGACTGAGCATTCGCACCGAACGAATCCTCTCCGACCTCACCATCGGCGCCAGCATCGCCGTCAACGGCGCCTGTCTCACCGCCGTCGAAGTCAGCGCAACCGGTTTCGCCGCCGACCTCTCTCCCGAGACCCTCGACAAGACGAACCTTGGCTCACTCCAAACCGGATCGCTGGTGAACCTCGAACGGCCCCTGGCCCCCGGCGGCCGCCTCAGCGGACACTTCGTCCTGGGCCACGTCGACGGCACTGGCGAGATCAGCCGCCTCGACCCCGCCGGGGACGGAAACTGGCTCCTCGAAGTCCGCGTCCCGAAGCCCCTGCGCCGCTATCTCGTCTTCAAGGGCAGCATCGCCATCGACGGCGTCAGCCTCACGCTCGCCTCCGTAGAAGATGATCTGGTCTCCGTCGCCATCATTCCCCACACCTACCAAGCCACCGCCCTCCACACCCAACGCCCTGGAGCCGAAGTCAACATCGAGTGCGACATGCTTGCCAAACACGTCGAAAAACTCCTCTGCAACATGACCATCGACCCCGGTTCAAATCTCACCATCGAAGACCTCAAACAACAGGGTTTTTAGCGCTGTCGCTTGCTTTGCCCGCTCGCTGCCAAGGTTGCAAGCTCGAGCGCCGAGCTTTCAGTGCATCTTGCATTGACACAAGGCCGTGTCTTGGTGGCCTCGGAGTGCTGCGGTATAGTAGAGCCAAGGTTTTTGCTGTACCTTCCCGGTGAACCGCTAGCTGCTCTTGATGCCGCGTCTTGCTGCCATCGCAATCCTCTTCCTTGCTGCACTACTCATTTTTCCAGCCGGATCGTGGGGAGCCGACTCCGCTGACTTCGAGAACGACATTCGGCCGATTTTCGAAACCCACTGCTACGTCTGCCACGGTTCCGAGAACCAGTTCGGCGAGTTTCGATTGGATCGGCGGGCCGACGCTTTGCGTGGGGGCGGGTCGGGCGTGCCCGCGATCGTTCCTCACAAGAGCAACGAAAGTCTTCTGATTCGCTATGTAAGCGGGGCTGACGAAAAGATTGTCATGCCGCCGCAGGGCCCGAGACTGACCGTCGATCAGGTTGCGCTGCTACGTCGTTGGATCGATCAAGGCGCGGCATGGCCGGACGACGGGAGCGAGGTGCACGCCGAGCACGGCCCGTCCGACGGCAAAGACCACTGGGCGTTTCAGCCGCGAAGCCGACCGGATCCGCCGCCAGTACAAAGCGATGAGTTGCTGGCCCGGGTTCGTAATCCGATCGACAGCTTTGTATTCGCGCGGTTAGAACAACAGGGCTGGCAGCCCAACCCGAGAGCGGAACCGCATCAGCTTTTGCGGCGAGTGCACCTCGACTTGACGGGTTTGCCTCCAACGATTGCAGAGCAAGAGGTCTTCTACGAAGATCCATCCGCGGAGGCGCTTGATGCTGTCGTCGATGAGCTTCTCGGCCGCAAAGGCTACGGTGAGCGTTGGGCGCGTCACTGGCTTGACCTCGTACGTTATGCCGAGACGAATGGATACGAGCGCGACGCCACCAAGCCGCACGTCTGGCGCTACCGCGACTACGTTATTCGGGCGTTCAACGACGACAAGCCCTTCGACCGCTTCGTTCTCGAACAGCTTGCGGGTGATGAGTTGCCCGATCGTTCCGCCGAGACGTTCATTGCTTTGGGATACACGCGGCTCGGCCCGTGGGACGATGAACCGGCGGATCCGCTGACGGACCGCTACGACCAACTCGACGATCTGGTCAGCACGACATCGAATGTCTTTCTCGGACTGACCCTCGGCTGCGCTCGTTGCCACAACCACAAGTTCGAGCCCCTGACCGCGCGTGACTACTACCGATTCCTGGCGGTATTCGATCCGATGGATCGCGCTCGGAACGGGCGCCGTGAGTTGGACCTTCCGATCGGACGGCCCCTCCAAATCGAACGACAGAAACTGCGCGATGCGAAGATCGAGCCGCTCGAGAAGGTGATCACCGAGATTCGTTCGCAGTTCCGGCTCGAGCATCTAAGAAATGGCGACGGTAAGTTGAGTCGTGAAGTGCGAGACGCTTTCCTGGCGACTCGCGAAGAGATCACGGTTCGCCAGCGGGAGCTCATCAAGGAAAACCAACGGCGGCTGGATGAGGAGTTGGCCGCTGCCCTGCCTCGTGAAAAGCGCAGGCGCATCGAGACGCTTGAGAATCTGATCTGTGAGCTTCGCGAGGAAACGCCGGATCTGCCGCGGGGCTACTTCCTGCACGAACCGAAGAAGAAACCAGCGGCGACTCATCTGTTGATTCGCGGCAAGGCCACAGCGCCGGGTCCGGAGGTAACCGCCGGTGTTCCCGCGGTGCTGGACCCCGGCGACAAGGCTCTTGTGAGGCCGGCAACATGGGAGGGCGAGAATCCGAAGACAAGTTTGCGGCGGCTGGCGTTGGCGCGCTGGATCGCCAGTCCCGAGAATCCTCTCACCGCGCGCGTGATCGTCAACCGCATCTGGCAGTTCCACTTCGGACAGGGAATTGTCAGAACGCCAAGTGACTTCGGTGTCAACGGTGATCCTCCGACGCATCCTGCATTGCTGGACTGGCTCGCGAACTGGTTCATCGACAACGGCTGGTCGTCAAAAAAGCTGCACCGCCTGATCATGACGAGCAGCGTTTACGCGATGAGCAAGGATTGGCGCGAGGACTACGGCGAGAAAGATCCCGAAAACCGACTCCTCTGGCGCTTTCCCTACGAGCGATTGGAGGTCGAGGCGATTCGAGATTCGATGCTTGCGGTCAGCGGAAGGCTGAACCGCAAGATGTATGGTCCAAGCACGTATCCGTACGTGCCCGCAGCCGCGCTTGAAGGCCATAGCGATCCGGACAAGATCTGGAGGCCGTTTGTTGAAGACGCAGCGTCGCGGAGAACGATCTACGCGTTCGTGAAGCGTTCGATGATCGTACCGATGCTTGAAGTGCTGGACTTCTGCGATACAACCCGCACGACCGCGGCGCGCGTGAACACCAGCGTGGCGCCTCAGGCATTGACTCTCCTCAACGGGGATTTTGTCAATCGGCAGGCAGGTCATCTGGCGCGGCGCCTTCGCGCAGAGGCGGGCGAGGACCGCGATGAGCAGATCAAGCTCGTCTATCGTCTGGCCCTGGCGAGAACACCAACCCAAGGCGAATTGCGCAAGTTGACATCGTTTTTTTACGCCGAAGCAAAGCGGCTCTTGACCGATTCAGCTCGGCAACACACGAAAAAAGAGGCAAGTCATCAAGCCTTACGGCAAGTCTGTCGCGTGATTTTGAACCTTAACGAGTTCGTATACCCCGACTAGGCGAACCCCCTGCACGCGACTGCGGAGGAGCGGAGTGATCCTGAGACTCTCCTTGGCTGAAGGCTGACCTGTATTTCTCACTACCTGAGAGTTGAAGCACGCGATAAAAGGCCGTGGTTAGTGAATAGTGGTTAGTTATTCGTTGTTGGTTGTTCGTGAAAACCATTGGCGGGGGCTTGGTTCGCTCCAGCAAGAAATCCCTGGCGGCCAGTGAACCATAAAGGTCGTGTTTCGCGGCTCTTGTTTCGTGACCCGAGGGCGAAAAAGAGGCAAAAAGACCGCTACACCTACGCCTGCGCGCGCCAAGCGGCGCGCGCCTCGTCCTGACGGCCCTCTCACGCACTTCACCTCGCCGCGTGGTGAAAAATACAGGCTGGCGCCTTCGGACTGACTGTCCATGATCAGGCAGAACATTCAATCCTTCAAGATCCTCGAACGTGTCAGTCGCGCGTGGTATTTGCATCTCTCGAACGGCCTCGCGTACAGAGTTCCGGCCGCCAGTCCATGACCCCGATCGACTACACCGTCCTGGGCGTTTACCTGTTCCTGGTGGTCTGGATAGGAGGGCGTTACGGCTCTGGACAGAAGTCCCTGAAAGAATTCTTTCTCGGCAGCCGGACGATCCCATGGTGGGCCGCGGCCTGCTCCGGAATCGCGACGATGGTGAGCGCCATCGGGTACCTCGGAGCTCCGGGGCAGGCGTTTGCGTCTGATTGGACCTATCTGCAGGCGCGCTTCGCATGGCCGATCGCAATCCTCATCACCTGTGTCCTGTTCATTCCGTTCTTCTACAAGCTCGAAGTCTTCACCGCGTATGAGTACCTGGAAAAGCGTTTCGACCTCAAGACGCGACTGCTCGCCGCGGTGATCTTCATCGTTCTGAAGTGTTTCTACACCGCTGTAGCGATCTACGCCCCGGCGTTGGTGGTGGCGGAGATGACCGGCTTACCGTTCGGATGGATCTGCCTCGGAATCGGAGTCCTGACTACGGTGTATACGACCCACGGCGGGATGCGGGCCGTGATCTGGACCGACGCCATCCAGTTCGGTGTGCTGCTCGGCGGGCTGGTGGTCGCGTACTCCGCAATCGTCGGCCGCGTCGAAGGTGGATTCAGTGAGATCGTATCCGTGGGAAGTTCCGAGGGGAAGTTTCGTTTCCTGGACTGGTCCACGAGCTTCGACACGGAGTTCACCGTGTGGGGCGGGTTGATCGGTGGGACATTCTTCCTTCTAAGCCAGTACGCGGTGGATCAAGCCGAGCTGCAGCGCTTCTTGACCACCTCATCTGTGCGCAACAGCCGACGGGCGCTGGTTTCCACCATGGTGTTCACCTCGTTGTACGGTGTCATGGTCTTCTTCATCGGAACGGCGCTCTATGTCTTTCATCTTCAGCATCCCGAACTGGGAGGGGCAGAAATGAACTCGGACCGCATCTTTCCGAGATTCATCGTTGAATTCCTTCCCACCGGAGTTCGCGGCTTGTTGATCGCCGGGGTATTTGCTGCATCGATGTCAACGGTCAGCTCGATCCTCAACGCGCTGGCGACGGTCACCGTACGCGATTTTTACGAGCCTCTGGCACGAGGCAAGGGGACCGTGAACCTTGCCCGCTTGGCCACCGTTGTGTTCGGCTGCGCCGCGACGGGTCTTTCGGTATACGCCGAGTCCTTCGGCACCATTCTCGTCGCGCAGGGCAAGATCCGAAACTTCTTCGGGGGCAGCCTGGTCGGAGTGTTTCTGCTCGGCTTGATCTTTCCCCGAGTGAACGGCAACGGGGCTTTCCTGAGCATGGTCGCGTCGTTTGCGGCCACGGCTGCGCTGTCCGCACTGACCGATGTCTCGTGGCTTTGGTACAGCGCTTTCGCAACCGTCATCTCGTTCGCCGCCGGCCTCGGCTATAGTTATGTGACCGAACGCCCGACAGACGCGCATCTCGATGGCCTCACTTGGCGGCGGAGGCGTTGATCGAGCGGAAAGTCATCGGAGAGATATGGACATGTCAGCAGTTGCCTCGATGCGAGACTCGATCCTGCGGGCGGACACTCGCTTGAGCAAGTACAATCCCTTGTCCCGCATTCTCTTCTACGACGATTTCGACGAGGGAGTCAACGGTTGGTGCGAACTCGTCGGAAATCACGCAGGCAACCTTGACGACATTCGAGGGATTGCCAGGGATTTCCGTCCCCCTCAACTCAGCAGTTGCACCTTCTTCGATATCGGAACACACGGGTCCATCGAAGGCACCTATTCTCTGAAGCTGGCCACGCGGGCTGTTCCGAACCACGCGGCGATCGCCATCAAACGACTCACCTATATGCGGCGCGGCCTGGTTCAGTTCGAGACCTGGTTCACGTTCAAGGCCGAGCAAACCTTTGATCGGGCGTCGCTCAGCGGCTGGGACGGCAACAAGGCGCCATCGGAAAGACAGTTCGGAGATTTCTCATTCAGCAACGACATCTGTGATGGAGAGAACGGGAAGCGCTACATGGGGCTTGTTCGTTATCTCAATACCGATGTTGACGGAAACCTGGTCCAGAAGTGGATGCACAAGACATCAGTGCAACCGACCACCAGAATGGAGCGTCAGGGGGTTGTCCCTCCGAATCAGGATTTCCATACGGTGAACCCGGACGACTGGGAGGAGATTCCAGGCGGGAACCAGCCTCTCTGCTTCAACGAGACAGCTTCCAAAGTCAACTGGCACTACCTGAAATGGATCATGGACACCAGCAGACGCCGTATGGTCGAGCTGCAATGTAACGATAACGTGATGGATCTCAGCAGTATCGAAGTCCCGGTGTACGACGGACACTATCACGGCCTCCCTAATCTGCTGAACTTTCTTTTGGATGTGCGAACCCACACCAACGTACGTAACTTCCTGTATCTTGATTCGGTCCTCGTTTCGGTGGACTGGTAGGGAAAGCGAAAGTGCTGAGAAGATCGTTCACGGCTGTTCTCGAGAAGAACTCCACATTCACTTCTGATTTCGTGACGGAACCCTACGAGGCGGGCTGGGCGCTCGAAGCCCGCTGGTTCGTTCGGATTCTCGAAATATCACCGGGAGCCGGACTCACGATGACGGCGCAGATTTCGCCCGACGGGCTCTTCTGGTGCGATCAAGAAAGCGGCTCTTTTTCCCTGAAAGAGGCTGGCCTCGCTTCCATGCCGTTGCGGAACTTCGGCCAATGGTTGAGGCTCGACGCCAGGCTCAGCGGTAAGAATCCGCATGTCAAGGTGCTCATCTACCTGGCGCTCAAGGGATAGGGTAGCTCTGGGCGACTCGAACGAATCATGCGGCCTCGGGGGCTCGTTGGCTCGTTCCGACTGATCAGCAGTTCCCGGATCTTGTACTTCCCGAAGTCTTGGCCGCTGTCCTCGATGAGACGGGGCCGGCTGGCAGGATTGACGGGTTTGCATTGGATGCCCGGATATAATTCCCAATGATAGTGCCGTCGAGCTATATAATCTTGTTGACGAGTCGCTTGAGATGACCAACGCGGCCGCGCGATTCCCGAAGACCGTCAAGGAACTGCCAAGCAAGACGGGCTGTGGCGTGGTCATGAGGTGAACAGCCATGGACGTGTCCGACAAACAGCGATTCCGCGTCAACAGTCCGCCGAATCGAAGGCAGATGTTGCAGCGCATGGGCGCCGGCTTTCCGGCGTTGGCGCTGCTCGATGTCCTTTCGCGCGACGGCTTCTTCGCACGGCCCGCCTACGGCGCGGCTAACGATGCAGCGACCGGCGGAATCCTCAGAGAGAAACCGGCCCACTTCGAGGCCAAGGCCAAGCACGCGGTCTTTCTCTTCATGAACGGCGCGCCGAGCCAGGTCGATACCTTTGACTACAAACCGGCTCTGACCAGGTTCAACAACACGCCGTACAAGGGCGATGCCGTTGTCGGCTCGAACAATCGTCCGATCGGGAACTTGATGCAGACGCCGTTTGCATTCCGGCAGCACGGCCAGAGCGGACTTTGGATCACTGACTTGTTCCCTCACACGGCCAAGTTTGCCGACGACCTTTGCGTGATCCGCTCATGCCACACCGACACGGCCGCCCATGCGTCGGGGTGCTTGCAGATGAACACCGGCAGCGTGACGATCGGGAAACCTTCGCTGGGGTCATGGCTGAGCTATGGGCTGGGCACCGAGAACGAAAGCTTGCCGAGCTTTGTCGTCATGACCGACCCGCGAGGCGGCCCGATCAGCGGAGCGTCCAACTGGACGGCCGGTTTCATGCCGGCGGCCTTTCAGGGCACGCTGTTCCGCAGCAAGGGCGCGCCGCTGCTGAACTTGAAAACGCCGGAGGGGGTCAGCGAAAGAACCCAGCGCGCAGCCCTCGACGTGCTCGGCGACTTGAACCGGCAGCACCTGCAGGAACACCCGGGGGAATCGGAGCTGGCCGCGAGGATCGAGTCATACGAACTGGCCTATCGCATGCAGACGGCCGCGGTCGAGGCGGTGGACCTCGACCAGGAGTCTCCTCAGACGCGGGACCTGTATGGGCTCGATGACGACCTTACGGCTGATTTCGGAAGGAAGTGCCTGATTACGCGCCGGCTGCTCGAACGCGGAGTGCGCTTCGTTCAGCTTTATTCCGGCGGCGGTCATATCGAAGACACCTGGGACGGTCACAACGATTGCATCACGAACCACAAGCTGCACGCCGGCGAGACCGACAAGCCGATCGCCGCGCTGATGAGCGATTTGAAGCGCACCGGCCTGTGGGACGAAACGCTCCTCATCTGGGGCGGGGAATTCGGGCGCACCCCGACCAGCGAGGGTGTCGACAAGCCCGGCCGCGATCATGACTGGCAGGGCTTCACCATGTGGTTGTCGGGCGCCGGCGTGAAAGGCGGTCAAGCGATCGGCACTACGGATGAACTCGGCTTCAAAGCCGAAGAAGAGCCTTGCCACGTTTCCGATTTGCATGCGACGATTCTTCATCTGATGGGTCTCGATCACACGAAGCTCACCTACCTCTATCAAGGCCTCGACCAGCGACTCACGGGAGTGCGGGGCAACGTCGTCAAGAAGGCGCTGGCCTGACCTGCATTTGTCGCCGCCTGACGGCCGAAGTACGCGATACCACGGCCATGACTTCGTTGCGCTGGCTTGCCGTGTCCGATGGGGAAAGGCCGTGATTCGTGTCTCGTGATTCGTGAAAACCATTGGCAGGGGCCTGGTTTGCTCCAGAAGAAATGTCTGACAGCCGGTGAACCGTAAGACCGTGATTCATGTTTCGTGACCAGAGGGCCGAAGGAGGCGATAAGGCCGCTACACCTGTGCGCGTCAAGCGCCTCGCGCCTGGTCCTGGCGGTCCTCTCACGCACTTCGCCTTGCCACATGGTGAGACATGCAGGCTAACAGCACTCGACTGGTTCTCGCGCTTTCAACTTGACCGGCGCGCGACAGATCGTCAGTGCTTGTCGTCACAGGTTCACCCTGCTTCCCCATTACGGGCCGCGCGTGAATCGCGCGGCTCATTTCCCCGCGCCTTGCAAGCGGGCCTGTTATCCTTCGAGATTCTCGACAGTCCCAAACAATGACTCTTCCTGGAGGCACCCGATATGCAACAAGCCGGTTTCGCCTGGCTCGCTTACGCCCTGATGACCGTTTTCGCGTGGGGCACCTACGGCAATCTGCTGCACACCGGACAGCTCGGCATGGGCGATCCGGTCAACGGCCGCTATAAGGCCTTCCTCTTCGTAGGGATCGCCTATTTTCTTGTGGCCGTCCTGGCCCCGATCGCGGTGCTCGTCGCCGGCAACGCGAGCTGGAATCTTCCGATGAAGGGCGCCGGATGGTCGCTGATCGCGGGCTGCGCCGGCGCGGTCGGAGCTTTTGGCATCCTGCTGGCTTTCGGCGCCAAAGGGACGCCTGCGGTCGTCATGTCGATCGTATTCGCCGGAGCGCCGATCGTGAACGCCGTCGTATCGATGAGCCTGCATCCGCCGGCGGGTGGCATGTCGAGCATTCGTTGGCAGTTTGCCGCGGGGATTCTGTTCGCGGCGATCGGAGGCTGCATGGTGACGCTCTACAAGCCGCCCCCGGCGCCCGCTCAACCATCCAGCGCCGTCCATCAAACGATGGCGGCTACGGGGAGTACCGCGGCACAAGAGAAGGCCGACTGACCTGAAACATTCCCCTGATCAAGCGGCGTTCACACCGGTCCGCGTGTTTCCCGCTTGAATGATCCGCAGGCAGGCGGAGGAAAAACCAGCCTGCAGAGAGTGTGTGTTTCAGGAAATGGTGAAAGAAACGGATGCGCGGTTGTAAAACTGCACGCCACGTCCGCGCTGAAAGGCTCGGAGAAACTTCGGTGGGCCGCTACCGAAGAGACAGCAGGATCGAGCCCGTCGCCATATTGATGAAAGGCTCGGGGTAGAGGCCGATCAGCAGAGTGAAGACGGCGCTCGCGACAAGAGCAATCTTCGTTCCCAAGCCCGGCGCGATAACTGCGGGTTCGAGGCTTTCGATGAGGAACATGGCTCGGACGATGCGGAAGTAGTAGTAGGCCGAGACGGCAACGTAGAGTGCTCCGGCAATGGCAAGCAGGTAGCTACCGGCTTCGAGCAGGCCGAGAAAGATGAAATACTTGCCATAGAAACCGGCCATGGGCGGAATGCCCGCTAGAGAAAGCAGCAGGACGAGCATCAAAATCGCGTAGCCGGGATGGCGGTGCATCAACCCGTTCAGGTCATCGATGTCTTCGGTGGCATGACCCTCCCGGCGCATCGCGGAGATCAGGGCGAAGACGCCGAAATTCATGAAGATGTAGACCAGAATGTAGAGCGAGATGCCCTTGAGGCCCGTCTCGTTGCCCGCAGCGAGCCCCAGCAGGATGTAGCCGGCGTGCGAGATCGAGCTGTAGGCCAGCAGTCGTTTGAGGTTGTTCTGCGTAAGAGCGGCGATGTTGCCCAGGGTCATCGTCAGCAGGGCAACGGCGCCGAACAACGGCATCCACAGTTCCTGAACGCTTACGAGCGGCACGAGGAAGATGCGCATCATCATCGCGAACGAGGCGGCCTTCGACGCTACCGAGACGTAGGCGGTGATGGGCGTCGGCGCGCCTTCGTAGACGTCGGGCGCCCACATATGAAACGGCACGACCGAGATCTTGAAAAACAGGCCCACGGATGTGGTGACCAATGCGATCAGCAAGACCGGGTCGGAGATTTCGCGTCCGGCAACGGCGTCGGCGATGGCGGCGAGGTTCGTCGACCCGCTCATGCCGTAGAAGATCGAGAAGCCATAGGCCAGAAATCCGCTCGAAAGCGCGCCCAGGATGAGGTATTTCATCGCGGCTTCGTTGGACCGCAGCTCGTTGCGCAGGAAGCCGACCATGACGTAGAAGCTGAGGGCCATCAGTTCCAGACCGATGAAGAGCGTGACCAGTTCGTAGCCCTGCGCCATGACCGTCATGCCGGCCTGCGCGAAGAGCATCAACCCGTAGAACTCGCCGCGATTCGACTTCTCGTCGTCCATGTAGCGCGAAGCGATGATGATCGCCAGGATCGCGGACACGACGAAGATGTAGTTGAAGAAGACGGAGAAGCCGTCCACGGCCATCGAGCCGCCGAGAGCGAAACGTTGACCATTGGCTGCGACGTCCTCGCAGTGCTGCCATAAAGCAACGGCGACGAACCCTTCACCGACAAGCGCGGTCAGGGCATTCCAGCGGCCCTGCTTGAGCAGGAAGTCCGTCAGGAGAATGCCGCAACCAAACAGGCTGAGAAGAATCGCCGGTTTGAGGACGAAAAAGTCGGTCCAGGTAAAAAGAGGGTCCATCAGTCTTGCACCAGCGAGGCGGCCCGCACGCCCTCGTTCAGGGGATTCGGAATGCCGTTGCGGCTGTAATACTCAGGATCGACGCGCTCGACGATGCGAGCGACGGGCTTCTCGAGAACCTCGAAGTGCTGCTTCGGGTAGAGCCCGATCCAGAAGCACCAAAGAACCAGCGGCGCCATCACGCAAATCTCGCGCAGATTCAAGTCGCGCAGTTTCTCGTTCTTGGGGTTCGTCATCGGGCCCAGCATCGTGCGCTGGAAGAGCCACAACAGATAGGCCGCGCCGAGCACGATGCCCAGCACCGCGAAGGCGGCCCAGGTCACATCGCGCTCGAAAGCGCCTCGCAGGATCGTGAACTCTCCGATGAACCCGTTGAGCCCCGGCATGCCCATCGACGCCAGTATCGAGATCAGAAAGATGGTGGTGTAGATCGGCATGCGATTCGCCAGTCCGCCGTAGTCGGCAATCTCAAGCGCGTGCCGCTGCTCGTAGACAATCCCGATCACCAGGAAGAGGAGGGGCGTCGAGAGGCCGTGATTGAGGCCCTGAAGAATGCCGCCGGCGATGCCGTTCGGGTTCAGGGCGATGATGCCGAGCGTGCAGAAGCCCAGGTGGCTCACCGAGGAATACGCGATGAGCTTCTTCCAATTCTTCTGCATCAGCGAAACGAGCGCGCCGTAAACGATCGCGATGATCGAAAGCACGGCGATGATCTGCACCGTGGTTGCATCGCTCGCGGCTTCCGGCAACAGCGGGATCGAGAACCGCACCAATCCGTAGAGCCCCATTTTCAGCAGGACGCCCGCCAGGATCACCGAACCCGCCGTGGGGGCTTCAGTATGGGCATCCGGAAGCCAGGTATGCAGCGGGAACATCGGCACTTTGATCGCGAAGGCGATGAAGAAGCCCCAGAACAACCAGATCTGCATGTCGAGCGGAATCTGTGTTCGCATCAGGTCTTCGATCGCGAAGGTGTAGACCCCGAACTGCTCGGCGTGCTTGAAGTAAAGCGCCAGCATCGCCAGCAGCATCAGCACTGAACCGGCCAAGGTGTAAAGGAAGAACTTGATGGCCGCGTAGAGCCGCCGGGCGTGTCCCCAGATGCCGATGATGAAGTACATCGGCACGAGCATGATCTCCCAGAAAACGTAGAACAGGAACAGGTCCAGAGCCATGAAGACGCCCAACATCCCGGCTTGCAGGAACAGGAAGAAGGCGTAGTATTCCTTGACCCGCTCTTCGATGGCCGTCCACGACGAGAGGATCGACAGGAACCCGACGACCGTCGTCAGCATGATCAGCAGGAGCGAGATGCCGTCGATGCCCAGGTAGTACTCGACCCCCAGAGCCGGTATCCACGACACGCGTTCGACGAATTGGTAGTCCGCGATGCTGTTGTCGAACCAGAAAACCAGCGGCAGCGACACCAGGAAGCCGGCGAAGGCAGCCAGGTTCGCGACGATGCGTATGAGCTGCTTGTTCTCCTTGGGCAGCAGCAGAAGGATGAACATGCCCACCAACGGGGTCAGCCAGACGATGCTGAGTATGTGCTCTTTCATGGCTCTATCAAATCGCCCCCTTAGGGGCTCTCACCTCTTCCGGACTCATGGAAACAGGTAGTACGTCAAGATCACCAGCACGCCCGTGACCAGGAAGAACGCATAATTCTGCACCATGCCCGTCTGCAACATGCGGATCGGGTAGGAGGCGAACTTGATGCTGAACGCCATCAGCCGTATCGAGCCGTCCACGATCCAGGTGTCCCACCAGATGGTGACGTTCGAACTCAACCGTGTCAGCCAGCCGGCGCCGTTGACGCCGCCGTCAACGACCCTGGCGTCGAAATTCGAACACGCGGCGCCGCCGCCCTTGGCGAAGCCATTGACGAACAGGGTGTCGTAGATCTCGTCGACGAAGTACTTGTTGTAGAGAAGGCGGTGCAGGCCGGAACCCAGCCGTTTCTGCATCGCGTCTCCCTCGCGCGTACGGTCGAACATCGACTTCGCGAGGAAGATGCCGGCGAGCGCCAGTCCGACGGACGCCGCCATGAGCAGCCATTCCATGCCCGTTCCGTGATGCTCGCCCGCGCCCAGCGCAGTCGGCATGGCGACGGCCGGCTCGAGGTAGTGCTCGAACGCGGTGACGTACAGCCCGATATCAGCGAAGGCCGCGGGCGTCGCAACCCAGCCGCCGAAGATGCTCAGCACGGCCAGTGCGATCAGCGGGATCGTCATCGTGCGCGGCGATTCGTGGACCTGGACGCCGGGGTCCACTCGGTCGTTGCCGAAGAACGTAAGGTAGATCAGCCGGAACATGTAGAAAGCTGTAAAGCCCGCGGTGATGAAGCCGAGAATCCAGAGTCCCGGATGATGAGTTGACCAGACCTGCCAGAGGATCTCATCCTTCGAGAAGAATCCGGCCAGGCCGGGCATTCCCGCGATGGCGATCGCGCCGATGAGCATGGTACGGAACGTTGTCGGGATCTTATGCCTCAGCGCCCCCATTTTCCGCATGTCCTGCTCACCGCCCACGGCGTGGATCACCGAGCCGGATCCCAGGAACAACAGGGCCTTGAAGAACGCATGGGTATAGAGGTGGAAGATACCCACCCAGAACGCCCCTACGCCGCAAGCAAGGAACATGTAGCCGAGTTGACTCACGGTCGAGTAGGCCAGAACACGCTTGATGTCGTGCTGCACGAGGCCGATCGTCGCGGCAAAAATCGCCGTCAGGGCGCCGACGACGGCGACGATGGTCATGGTCTGCGGCGTGAGCACGTAGATCGCGCTCGAGCGCGCCACCATGTAGACGCCCGCCGTCACCATCGTGGCGGCATGAATCAGCGCGGAGACCGGCGTCGGGCCTTCCATGGCATCGGGAAGCCAGACGTAGAGGGGAAGCTGCGCCGATTTGCCCGCCGCTCCGATAAAGAGCAGCAGCGTCATCACGCTGAGCACGCCGAACCCGGCCGTCTCGGCCTGGATCCCGCCGGCTTCGAGCGCCGGGCCGATCTCCGTGAAGGTCACCGTACCCAGCGTCGTGAACATCAGAAGCATGCCCAGCACGAAAGCCGCGTCCCCGATGCGGTTGACCAGAAACGCCTTGTTCGCCGCGTTGGACGCTGACTTCCTGTGGAAGTAGAAGCCGATCAGCAGGTAGCTGCAAAGCCCCACGCCTTCCCATCCGACGAACAGCAACAGGTAGTTGTTCGCCAACACCAGCGTGAGCATGAAGAAGATGAAGAGATTCAGATAGCCGAAGAAGCGGTAGTAGCCGCCGTCATGGGCCATGTAGCCGATCGAGTAGACGTGGATCAGAAAGCCCACGCCGGTGACGACCAGGATCATCACGCTGCTGAGCGGATCGAGCAGGTAACCCCAGTCAGCGCTGAAGTCGACCAAGGCGCCGGAAGACGTGGCCGTCTTGAGCCCGGCGAGCCAGGTGAACTTCACGACCTCGTGCGAATGGCCCTCGACGCTCCGCAACTCGAATATCGCGCCGACGGAAAAGACGAACGACAACAGCACCATGCCGGGGCAGATGAAGCTGATGAGCTTCTTGCCGGGGGGGGCGTGGTGTTCGCCGTGGCCATGGCCATCGTGGCCATGGGCGTTCTGCGGATCCAGGCGGCGTCCGAAGAGCAGCATGATCACCGCGCCGATGAGCGGGAACACGGGGATGAGCCAGATGCTATCGAGGAAGAACATTTGTCTTCAGCTTCGTTTCAACTCTTCAAGACCCCTACCACCGCAGGATGTCGATCTCGTCAGCGTGCACGGTTTCCTTGTTCCGGAACAGAGCGATCAGGATGCCCAGGCCCACCGCCGCCTCGGCTGCGGCGTCGGTGATCACGAAGATCGTAAACACCTGGCCGTTGATGTTCTGCAGGTAATCGGAGAACGCGACAAGATTGATGTTCACCGCATTGAGGATCAGTTCGATCGACATCAGGATGACGATGATGTTGCGGCGCGTCAGGACGCCGACCGTCCCGATGATCAACAGCGCCATGCTGAGCACCAAGTAGTGTGTTACCGGCATCTTGTCTTGACTCGAATCAACCCTGCGTCTACGCTTATTCCGCCCCCGGCCGTGCCTTCGCCATCACGACCGCCCCGATCATCGCCACCAGCAACAGGATCGAGGCCAACTCGAATGGCAGCAGGTACTCGGAGAAGAGGACTTGCCCGATCTGCTCGGAGTTGGTGGTGACCGTCCCGATCTCGGCCGGCGGTGTGGGCTCGCCCATCTGGAACGAATCGGCGCCCTGCCACAGGAAGTAGCCCAACTCGCCTGTCAGCAGCACCGTGACGATCAGCACGACCCACAACTGGGAAGAGAACCGCCGCTGCTTGCTCTCCTCGCTGACCGGCACCAGCATGATCACGAACAGGAACAGGACCGTAATGCCGCCGATATAGAGGATGATCTGAACGCCGGCCAGGAACTCGGCGCCTTGCAGCAGGTAGATGCCCGCGACGCCGACAAGAGTGCTGATCAGCCAGATCGCCGAGTACACGATGTTACGGCGCGTGATCGTCATCAGTGCGCTGAACAGGATCTGAACGGCGAAGAGATAAAACAGGATGCTGTCTAGCTGCATGACTGAACAGGAGCCGCGAGGCTTCTCAAAAAACGAGCTACCCAGAATACATCAAAACCGTCTGGCGAAGGGCTGGAAACTTCGCCGCTCTTGCAGGCCGATCGACAGTGCCGAAGCAACCTTTGAAACTAGTGTTTGTACTCAGTCGGAAGGGGGCCTTCTTCGAGCATCTGGCGATCCCAGATCACGCCTTCCCGGGTGTAAGAGGCCAACTCGAAATCCTGAGTCAACTCCAGGGCGTCGACCGGACAGGCGTCTTCGCAGAGCCCGCAGAACATGCAGCGGGACACGTCGTAAGTGAACGTGGTCAGTTCCTTACGGCGCGTCTCCTTGTTGCGCTCGGCGCCGACAACGATCAGTTGCTCGGGACATGCCAGCGCGCACAGGTTGCAGGCGATGCACAGTGTCTCATCCGTGTCGGGATGAACGTTGAGCCGCGGCGCACCGCGGTAACGCTCGGCCACGAACGGCCGCTCTTTCGGGTATTGCTCGGTGTAGATAAGCGAGGGCTTCTGATTGCGGAACGTAACAGCCAACCCCTTTATGAGGTCGACGAAAAAGATGGCTTTCAGAAGCTCTTTCATATCTTGATTCTATCCTCCCATCACGACGTAAACAACAACACGATCCCGTTGACGATCAGCCCCCCCATGCTAATGGGGATCAGGTACTTCCAGCCCACCTGCATGAGCTGGTCGTAGCGGAATCGTGGAAACGTTCCACGCACCCAAATGAATACGTAGATGAAAATCAGGACTTTGAAGAGAAACCAGAAGAATCCGATGATCAGCTCGTTGATCATCGGGATGGCGAACAAGCCGGCGACCAGGAACATTCCCAAGGCCAGCACGCCCATGATGGCTTTCTCATAGGCCAGCGTGACTCGCGCCGCGCCAAGGGCGCAGCCGGCGCCGATCACGACGAACAGCAGAATCGGAAAGACGACATTCAGCGGAGTTTCCAGAAATCCAACGTTTGCGAAGGGCCGCAACCACCCGCCGAAGAAGACCGTGACCGCAATTCCGCAGATCACGAAGATGCTGGCGTATTCAGCGAGGAAGAAGAGGGCCCACCGGAAACCGCTGTATTCGGTGTGGAAGCCGGCGACGATCTCGGATTCCGCTTCCGGCAAATCAAACGGCGCGCGGTTGGTCTCGGCCACGGCCGCGATGAAGAACACCACGGCCGGCACCAGCATCAGGCCGTAGTTCGAGAAGGCGATCCACACACCCTTGTCGAGCTGAGACTGTACGATTCCCTGCATGCTCAGCGTCTCGGCGACCATGAGAGCGGTGACGGTCGTGAATCCCAGCGGCACTTCATAACTCACCATCTGCGCCGCCGAGCGCAGCGCGCCGAGCAGGGAGTATTTGCTGTTCGACGACCAGCCGCCGAGGATCAATCCGAGAATGCCCAGCGACGACATCGCCAGGATGAACAGGATCCCGATGTTGACGTCGGCGACGTAGAACTTGTCGCTGAAGGGCATCACGGAGAATGCCGTCAAGGCAGTGAACGTCGAGAGAACGGGCGCGCCCCAGAAAATCCATTTATCGGAGGCGGCCGGAATGATGTCTTCCTTGAGCATCAGCTTGAAAGCGTCCGCCAGGGGCTGCAGGAACCCGTACGGACCTACTCGCATCGGTCCCAGACGCACCTGCAGATCCGCGAGCACTTTGCGCTCGGCCAGCACCATGTAGCCGGCGACCAACGGGAACACCGCGATGATCAGAAGGGTCGCGATGATCGGCTGCAGGTAGGGGTTGTCGAGGATCTCTTCCATCAGAGTCGCTTCACGGGCCTCAGCGGTCCACCTCTCCCAGCACGATATCAATGGTGCCGATGATCGCCACGACGTCGGCGACCAGACAGCCGCGGCACATTTCATCGAGCGCCTGAAGATTCACGAACGACGGTGGCCGCACGCGCAGGCGGAAGGGCTGCGTCGAGCCGTCCGACACGACGTAATACCCCAACTCGCCTTTCGGAGCCTCGATCGACGCATAGGCCTCGCCGACCGGTGGCTTGAAAACTTTGGAAACCCTGCCCTTGATGGGGCCTTCCGGCAGGCTGTCGACCGCCTGGCGGATGATCCGCACCGACTGATGGAACTCCTGCATCCGCACGATGTAGCGGTCGTAGGTGTCGCCGCCGGCGCAGGTCGGGATGTCGAAGTCGTACTTCTCGTATCCACAGTAGGGCTGGGCCTTGCGCAGGTCCCATTCGACGCCCGCCGCCCGCAGCACGGGACCCGTCACCCCGTAGGCCTTGCAGGCCTCGGCATCGAGGATGCCGACGCCCTTGGTGCGGCCGACCCAGATGCGGTTGGTCGTCAGCAGCTCTTCGTATTCGACGACCTTCTTCTCGAACCAGTCGCAGAAGGCGTGGCAGTCCTTCTCGAAGGTGTCGTACGTCTCGTACTGCAGGCCGCCGATGCGGAACGCATGGGTGGTCAGGCGCGCTCCGCAGTACTTCTCGAAGATCTTGAGGACCTCTTCGCGCTCCCGGAAGCAGTAGAACACCGGTGTCATCGCGCCGATGTCGAGAGCGTGCGTCCCGAGCCAGAGCAGGTGGCTCGCGATCCGGTTCAGCTCCGTCAGGATGACGCGGACGCATTGTGCGCGCTCGGGAACTTCAATCCCGCCGAGGGTTTCCACCGCCAGGCAGTAGCCCAGGCCGTTGGAAACGGCCGCCACATAGTCCATGCGATCGACATAGGGCGCGAACTGCTGGTAGGTGCGGTTTTCGGCGATCTTCTCGACGCCGCGGTGCAGGTAGCCGATAACGCAGTCCGCCCCCATCACCTTCTCGCCATCGAGCTTGAGGATCACGCGCAACACGCCGTGCGTGGAAGGGTGTTGCGGCCCCATGTTGAGGACCAGTTCGTTGGTGTCGAGAAACGTCGTTGAGGTCGCCATTATTGAGCGCTCTCGATCTGCAGGTTCTCGCGGACCCAGTCCTGATCCTGCCCGATGATGGAGTAGTCCTTGCGCAGGGGGTGGCCTTGCCACTCGTCCGGCAGCAGGATGCGCGTCATGTTCGGATGGCCTTCGAACTCGATGCCGAACATGTCGAAGACTTCGCGCTCCAGCCAGTCGGAGGCCCGGTGGACTCTGGCCGCCGTGTTCGGTTTCTCGTCCTCGCCTGCGGATGCCTTGATCCGGATTCGCGTATTCCTGGCGAAGGAATAAATGATCCAGATGACTTCGAACCGCTTTTCCTTCTCGGGGTTGTCGACCGCGGTGATATCGACGAGGTAATCGAAATCCTGTTCCAGCTTCAAGTACTCGATGATCGAGGCGACCGAGGCCAGGTCGGCCACGAGGAAATCCTGGCCGCGGTAGGTCGAGAACTCCTTGATCGCATCGCCGAACCGCTCGCTGAGCGCGTCGACGAGGGACCCTTGCCACGGCTCGACCTCCATGACGGCGGGAGCTTTCTTCGGCGGAACCTTCGGGCGGGGAGGCCGCGCTCGGGCGGCGGGTTTCTCGGCGGCGCCCGGTCTTGCGGCGGGCGGCTTGGCCGCGGCAGCGGGCGCCGACCCCGAAGGCTTATCGGCTCCGGAAGAGGCAGCTTCGCCCGAGGCGGCCTTCACCGGCTCGGCTTCGGGTTGTGCTGCTGCGGGTGGAGTTTGCGCCTCAGGCTTCTTGTCTTCGTCCATCTTGTGCGGGTCCCGAAGCCTGTTCGAAAAGACAACAGCGGGCACTAGCTCTTGAAGAGAACCTAAGTGGTATCACAGCAATCGATGAAGTGTCAATAAATGGCTCCGGATGTCAACGCCGTAGAGAACGTTCCCCTTTCCCGGCATGGGTTCATTTTCGTTGGCTACAGCGGAAGCGGCCCGCAGGGCGGCGAGCGCTGCGCTTCGAGCATGTTCCTGGGGCAAACGGGATTCTGTGCGCTTTTGCAGGATTTCCCGGCGAACGGCGCTCGTCATGAGGCCGACCCACAACGGTTGACGGTGCGCAGACATGTGCACATCCCGTCATCCTCATCTGCACTTGTGCGCAACAGTTTGCCGTAAAAATTTGGAAGTAGAGGGCAGTAAAGCATTGATTTTGCAGAGGGTTCGACGCCCCGGCCGGCGGTTCCTGGCGGCGCGCCCCGTGCGCAACAAACGGCGAACCGAACGGATTTGAAAGCCGTGATTCGTGACTCGTGTCTCGTGAAAAACCTAAAGGCAGTGATTCGTGATTCGTGAAGACCATTGGCGGGGGCTTGGTTCGCTCCAGCAAGAAATCTCTGGCGGCCAGTGAACCGAAAAGGCTGTGATTCGAGAAAAGGCCGTGATTCATGACCCGTGTTTCGTGACCCGCGCGCGCTTCGACCCTCCACGGGGTGAGAAAGGCTAGAATCTTGGTCGCATCTCGAAGCCGTTCGATTCGAAACACGGAGGACCTCAAATGACTTGGACTCGCATCGTCCTGTTGACAACCCTGTCAGTAACACTCGCGCTGCCGGCCGGCGCCCAGGAGCCGCGCCGCTTTACGCGGACCCCCTATCTCTCCGGACCCGACGATCCCGAACGGGGGCAGGTTCGGGGCACGATCCAGCTTGGGGAAACGGTGGTGATCGAGATCCCGGGCGGATTCGACAGCATCCTCGAACCGGGCGTTGCGCCGGAGTTGAGCGAACGGCGCCACTCGCGCCGCGGCGGGCCGTTCGAGATCGAAGGGGTGAAACCCGGCGATTGGCTGGCGATTCACATCATCGATGCCCAGCCGGGGCCTTACGGGTATTACAACAACGGCGGGCCGTTTCGCGGCAGCCTGCGGCGGGTCGCTCCGATCAAGAACGGGATGCTGCATTTCCCGCCCGATTTCGTGGTGCCGGTGCGCCCCATGGTCGGGATTGTCCAGGTCGCGCCGCGGATCAACCACCCGGGCGGAGCATGGAACCACGGCGGCAACCTCGATCTGAACTCGGTGCAGGCCGGCAGCACGGTCTACATCCGCGCCCAGCGCTACAAGGGTCTGCTCACGATCGGCGACACGCACGCCTATCAGGGGGATGGCGAGCTCACCGGCACCGGCGTCGAGATCGACATGACCGTGACGATCAAGGTCGAGCGCGGTCCGGACTTTCCCAACGGCGGCGTTGTCGTCGAGACGGACGAGAAATGGTACGCCACCGGTGTCGCCGCTGACTGGGAAACCGCTCTCAAAGTCGCCTGGACCGAAGCGGTGGCGCTCGTCGAGCACCTCTACGACACCAACGCCGAGCACGCCAACCGGATCGTGGGAACCATCGGCGACGCCCTGCCCGGATATGCCGCCGGCAAGCTCAACAACCGCGGCTTCCCCAATGACAGGGCCTACGTAACCCTGCAGATCGGGATTCCGAAGTCGCTCAAGAGGACCGGGAAGCCGTTCGAGCCGTAAACCGCCTTATCACGCCGGCGGCCCACTGCCGCGAGTGAGGCAGGCGAGCCTGCTTTTCTCACCACTTTGCGAGGAGAAGTGCGTGAGAGGGCCGGCAGGACGAGGCGCGAGCCGCTTGGCGCGCGCAGGTGTAGGCGTAGCGGTCATATTGCCTCCTTCGGCCCTCGGGTCACGAAACAAGAGACGCGAAACACGACCTTTATGGTTCACTGGCCGCCAGAGATTTCTTGCTGGAGCGAACCAAGCCCCCGCCAATGGTCTTCACGAATCACGGCCTGTAAGGTTTTTCACTAACCACTAACCACTATTCACTAACCACGGCCTTTTTATCGTGTGCTTCGGCCGTTGGATGGTGAGAAATGCAGGCTAGCGCCCTGCGGCCAGGAAGTGGTATCTTATGGGCACCACACTCCATCTTCAACCCTTGTCGGGCAGCTCTTGTTGGCTGCCCGATTTTTTTACGCGTTGTCAGGGAGGTTCCCATGCCGGGTTTCACACGTAGGCAGTTCTCGCGGTGCGCCGCCGGAGGTCTTTCCGGGCTGCTGTTGTCGGGTTGCGGTTCGGAGGGCGGGGAAGCTGCACGGGAAGACAGCCCGAACGATGGACACAGGTCAACCTTCGCGGGCGTCCGCATCGGTGTGCAGAGCTACAGCTTCCGCGACCGGTCGATGGACGAAGCGATTGCCGGGATGGCCGAAATCGGATTCGGCGAGTGCGAGATGTTCTCCGGCCATCTGGAGCGGAATGACGGCGTACGGCGGGATCGCGAAGAGTTGCGCGAGTGGCGGCTCACGACTCCCCTGGCGCACTTCGAAGAAGCCGGCAAGAAGTTCAGGGATGCCGGGATCGACCTCTACGCCTTCAACTACAGTTTTCGAGACGACTTCACCGAGCCGGAGATCGAGCGGGGCTTCGAGATGGCCAAGGCCCTCGGCGCGAAGGTCATCACGGCGTCGTCGAACGTCACGACGGCCAAGAGGATCGACCCCTACGCCAGGAAGCACCAGATGCGGGTGGGCATGCACAACCATTCCCGGATCCACGAGAACGAGTTCGCCCGCCCGGAGGACTTCGACGCCGCCCGCATGGGCGCTTCCGAGTTCATCGCCATCAACCTGGACATCGGTCATTTCAGCGCCGCCAACTTCGACCCGGTCTCCTACATCGAGAAGGAACACGCCGACATCCTGACCCTGCATGTCAAGGACCGCAAAAGAGATCAGGGCGACAACATGCCCTTCGGCGAAGGCGACACGAAGATCGTCGAGGTGCTGCACCTGCTGCGCGACAAGCAGTACCCGATCCCCGCCAATATCGAATACGAATACAAGGGGGAAGACACCGTGGCCGAAGTGCGCAAGTGCTTCGAGTACTGCAAATCGGCGCTGGCAGAGAGTCAGAAGGCGTAGCCGACAGCGGTCACCACACCGTAGTCGTTGCGTTGCACGCCCGCGCTGGGCGGGTTGCTGTCGAATCGATCGAAGAGGCTCAAGCTCCAACTGAATCCCGCCAGTATGGGAATCCGGGCGGTGCTGTCGAACTCGATGCGGTAACGCCCGGTCTGCACGAGGTTGGGGATGAAGGAGATCGTCGTGATGACATCGACCTCATTGAACAACTCGACGCGGTAGTCGATTCCGGCGACAGCCTCGCCACTGCTTGCGCCGACCTGTGGAGCCACTCCGGGCACATCCTGAAATTGCTCGTTGGTGATCGTGAAGCCGCCGAGAAAGGAGAATTGCGTGGTCTGGGTGTCCTTGAACTTGTAGCCGTAGCCGCCGCCCAGCCGCGAGCGCAGATTCAACCGCTGGCGGTCATTGCGTTCCAGGCCGAGCAGGCCGAAGGCGAACTGGCGAGTGCTGAAGAACCGATCGTAGCGGGCGTCGGCGGTCTGGCGGCTGGTGGGCTCGGAGTCCTCTTGCCGGGTAAAGAGCGATGTGGCGCTTGCGGAGATCTGATATTTCGGCCTGCGGTATTGACCCCGGAGGCCCAGTGAAGATGAGTTCAAACGGGAATTTCCGCGAGTGAAGTTGAAACCGGCGTCCACCGCACCCTCGATAATGTCGAAGAAGCCCGGAAGCTTGTCGTCATAGAACCTGATGCGGACGACATCCGGCACTTCGACCGTCAATACTCCTTCCTCTTCGGTGGCGACCTCGAGTTCTTCTCCGCTCTGCTCGAAACTGCCGCGAACCATGTGTCCGCTCTCGAGTTCTATCTCGACCTTGTCCTCGGTGATGAGCTCTTTCACGTGCTCCCAGTCGATACTGAGCGTGCCCGCATAGTCGGTCTTGAACGACAGTTTTTTCTCTTCGAGCTTTTGGAACTCGCCGGTCAGCCGGTCGCCGTTGTCGAGGATGACCGTGTCTGCGCCGTGCAGACCGGGGACGGCGAATATCAATAGAAACGACGCGGCCGCGCAAGGCCGCAGGAACCTCATTGGAGCCTGCATCATGGTGTCTGTTTGTCCGCCGGGGGAAGTTATCCTGCATGTCTCGCCACCCGACGGTCGAAGCACACGATACGACCGCCAGGACTTCGTTGCGTTTGCTCGCCGTGCGCAACGTACGGTTCAAGTACGCCTGCGCGCGCCAAGCGGCTCGCGCCTCGTCCTGACGGCCCTCTCACGCACTTCGCCTCGCCACGTGGTGAGAAATGCAGGATAGCGGGATCAGCGCGCCAACTCCCAGGCGACATGGTGCAATTCGGGGGAGATGAGTTTTTCCCAGGCCAGCCGCACGGCGGCGGGCGATCCGGGCGTGGAGAAGACGACCTTGCCGGAGCAAACGCCCGCGGTTGCGCGCGAAAGCATCGCGGCGGCCCCGACTTGTTCATAGCTCAGCATCCGGAAGATCTCTCCGAAGCCCGAGAGCACCTTGTCGAGCCGGGCGCTGATCACGTCGTACGTGCGGTCGCGCCGCGACAAGCCGGTTCCGCCGTTGAACAGCAGGACCTGCGCTTCCCCATCGGCCGCGAGTTCGTCGAGGATGCCGCGAATCTGATCCGGTTCGTCTTTCACGATACGGGAAGAATGGACGCTGTGCCCGGCTTCGACGAGCTGCTCGCGCAGATATTTGCCGTTGACGTCGGTCTCCTCGGTGCGCGTGTCGCTCACGGTAACGATCGCAACCGAGACGGGACCTCTCTCGGAGGCCTTCTTGCGGTGTTCGCCGGCGCTGCCTGAATTCATGGTTCCTCCTCCTTCGCGGGAACGGCGTTCCGTTTCGTACAACGCTCAGCATGGCGAAGCTTGCCGCCGGAAGCAAATCAACGCGCCGCCGCGCAGCCTGTCTTCCTCACCACGGTGCGAGGCGAAGCGCCTGCCTGCTGCTGGCAGGCGTGAGAGGGTCGTCAGGACGAGGCGCGAGCCGCTTGGCGCAAGCAACATGGCCTTTACGGTTTTCACGAAACACGAATCACGGCCTTTTTTCGAATCACGGGGTTTTACGAGACCCGACCTGAACGTAAGCTGACTTGGAGCAACGGCTGTACCGCCTGTATTGGTTTTGGGGTCACGAATCACGAGTCACGAAACACGAATCACGGCCTTTTTATCGCGTACTTCGCTTCCGCATGGCGCTTCAATCCCCGGCCCGCGTCGGTGAAACCGCGCCGCATGAATCCGCCGAAACACCGCAGCACGATCGGCGCAAACACACCGCTTAGTCGGTCCGTGTTGCGATAAACGCAGCTTGTCCCGCTCTTCGCTTCGAGGTGCTGCTCCCGCACCGCGGCCAGCAACCAGCCCGCCCCGAAGGTCTTTCTCCAGGCAATCAGCCGGGTGGGCTCGAATGCGGACATGATTTCGGTCATCGGCATCTTCAGCGGCCCCATCCTGACCCGAAGATGAACCGCCGCACCGATCCTGAAATCCGTCCGTGCTTGCGGTGTGAACGGATTCCACTGCCGGTAATTCTCAACGTCGGTGAGGATGTCCCAGACGAATGCGGCCGGCGCGTCGATCCGCATGGGCTCGGTCCGCACTTCAATCCCGCTCATGCTCATCACCGCCGGGATTCACGAGAGTCCCGGCCCACGCACTCGTCCTCTCCCACAGTAATTTCGAAGCGCTTTCGTCCCGGCTCTCCTCGGATGATTCCGAGATGCCGCAGCAACAGTAATACGCCCCGCCTTGCCATGAAGGCTCGCTGGCGCACATCACGGCGGTTTGCGCGCCGGCCCGCGGAGGCAGCAACGCCAGGGATGACAGTGCGGAACCGATTCGATAGAAGACGCCGGCGGTCCTCCCTCCGGGGACCGCCGTCCGCGTGAGATTGGTGTCGACGGAACCCGGGTGCACTGCGGCAGACCGCAGGTTGTAGCGGTCAGCGTACCGTCTTTGGATCTCGAGCGAGAAGTGAACCAGCGCCAGCTTCGACAACCCGTACGCATCCCACGAGTGGTAGCGTTCGAGGCCGTTGAAAAGCTGATCGTTCTTCGCTCTGTCGTGCAGGCGCGAAGACACGTTGATGACCCGCGCGTCCCCGCACTCCAGGCCGGTTCGTTTCAGGAGCGGGAGCAACAGGCTCGTCAGGTGGAAGGTTCCGAGGTAGTTGGTGCGCCAGTGAATCTCGAAGCCGTCCTTGCTCGGGGGCGGTTTCTTTCGCGGGCTGAGGATGTTCTTGTGAATCCCGGCGTTGTTGATCAGTACGTGCAGCCTGCCGCCCTGGTTGTTCTCGTACCACTTCGCGAAGCCTTTGACGCTTTCGGCATCGCACAGGTCGAGCGCGCGGGCTGTGACTCGACCCTGGCCGGCGCCGGCCCTCCGCAGGTCGTCCTTCAGGGAATGCTCCATGGATGCGGCCTCGCGCGTGCGGGTGACAACGACGTGCGCTCCCCAAGTCGAGAGGATCCTGGCGGTTTCGTATCCGAGGGAACCGGGAGAGGCGCCGGTGACGATGACGCGGCGTCCCGACATGTCGATCCTTGCCGCGATGGGTTTGCGGGTGATCAGCCGAAGCAGGTGATTGACGGACTTGGCTATCGAACGCGGCATGCTTCCGGATGGATCAGCGCGGTTCCCGGGATTTCGCCGCCAGGGCTTCGCTCGCTTCCCAGAGCGGGTCCATCCCGGCACATGCGGGAGAAAGTTTCAGCACCAGAAGCTCCGAGACGAGCAATAGGCTTCGGAAAACCACTTTATCAATGGTGATTTCCCGGACGCCGCCGGCGCTTCCTGGCCGCTCGTCCCACACCGCTCCGCGCCTGCCGGAGCTGGAGAGAAACCCCGCCGATCGCTCATGCCCGCCGACCGCCAACAACAGCTCCCGCTCTGCTGCCCCTGCGGTAGCCCCGAACTCTACCGCCACGGGCTGTGCAAGGGATGCTACAACCGCGGCCGGCGCTCGCGGGCCCGCTTCGGCGGGGGCAGGGAACGGGTCCTGGCGCGCGACCACCACACCTGCCGCGTCTGCTGCTCCCCGGCGCCGCTCGTCTTCCACCACCCCCGGCCCCCTAATCTCCCTTCCGCTTTGATCCCCCTCTGCCGCTCCTGCCACGCGCGCATGCATCGGCTGGGCTCGATCGACCGCTGGGTCCCCGAGCTGCTCACCCAACTGTGGGCCGAGCAGCACCCCGGCCGCCCGCGTCAGCTGCAACTCCCACCCACACGCTGATGCGGGAGATTTTTTTACACTCGAAGGCAACTCCTCCAGCGGATCCGCTGCCCGCGCCGGCCGTCTCGCCGGCGCCGCTGGTGGAGCTGGTGCTGGACTCCC
>JAPOOG010000163.1 GCA_026713545.1 Bryobacterales bacterium | reverse complement strand
CCCCGCTGCATTCAAGCGGCGATGCATCCCGGCTGAACTGCGTTGCTCCTCGGTCGAATATGTCCAATATGCTCCCTCGTCGCGCCTTGTCAGCCAGGCGCCTCGCCGCTCTCGGTGCTACGCGGGGTTTCAACACGGGCTGCTGGCAGCCCGTGGCAAAAAGGCCATGGATGGTGGTTCGTTTTTAGTTATTAGTGGTTAGTTGTTAGTGAAAAACGTAAAGGCCGTGTTTCGTGTCTGAAAAATCTCGTGACTGATGATTCGTGAAAAACCATACCGGGCAGCCTTGTGGGCGCGGATCAGTAGTCCAACAAGTAGTTGAACTTGATGAACAGGGCGCGGGAGAGGGTGCGCCGCTGGACTTCGTGCGGGTCGAAGAAGTCGCGCGAGAGATCGGTCGTGTTGTAGACGACGAAGAGCCCGGTGCTCGAAGTCGAGAGCAGGCCCAGGCGGATGTTGTGTCCGATCTGCTCGGTCCGACTGTTGTACTGACTGAAGGTCTGCAGGAAGCTTTTTGGCGTAAACGACCAGTTGAAGCGCAGGCCGATCAGGTCGGTATTGAAATCGCCCACCGGCAATTCGATGAAGTTGCGGACCCAAGAGCCTACCCACGTCAGATTCTTTCCCTTGCGCAGGCCGACGCGGCCGTTGAGGGTGCGGATCGTTCCGCTGTAGAAATCCCCGGACGCCACGTTGCCCGCGACGTACACCGTCGCGCTGGGGTCGGTCTGAAAGTTCGTGATCCACTCGTTGAACTGGTACCGTCCGACCGGGATGAAGGTGTCGGGGTGGACCTCGAAGGGTATGTCGAGCCGCTCGAAGTTGCGGTTGTAGGCGATGCCGAGCCGGCCACCGTTCTGCCAGCGAGTGTCCAGGTGGAGGTGATCGAAGCCGGACTCCTTCTCGTTGGTTCCCATCGTCAGCCAGGTATCGCTCAGGAAGTGCGGCTCGATGCTGCGGATGGGACCGCCGTCCATATAGTGCGTGTAGCGGTAAAAGTACTCCGGTTTGCGAAAGCCGACTCTGCGGACGAACCCGACTTCGGGGTTGAAGTTGTGTCCGACTTCCATATATCCCAGCGTGAACTCGTGGCGGGCGTTGTCGTACTCGAAACGGCTCGAATAAGTGTGGTCGCTGTCTTCCAGGCCCGGAGTCCGTGTCGCCGCGACGTAGTTGAACCAGTTTCCGAAGCGGCCGACGCCGATGTTGGCGTCAGCGCCGAAGGTCCGGTTGTAGCTGCGGCTGCCGCCGAACTGCGTCGTGGCCTGGCGGCTGACGCCGATCACCCCTACGGAAGAGCGATTCGGCAGTTCGCGGCTGAGACGGGCGACGCTGTAGTTGTTGGCGGGGGCGGCTCCGTCCACGGACCGCGTTTGCATGTTGAGCAATCCGATCTGGTAAGGGCCGGCCTTTCCGCTGATGCGCGCCCCGGCGTCGATGGGGACGGGGTTGCGGTCGTCATCGAGTCCGATCCGGCGGGAGAAGAAGATCTCGACTTCGCGGGTGGTGCCGAATTCGAAGAAGCCGGAATTCTCGAGGAAGAACGGACGCTTCTCGGGAAAGAACAGATCGAAACGCGTCAGGTTGACCTGCTCATCGTCGACTTCAACCTGGGCAAAGTCGGTATTGAAAGTGGCGTCGAGCGTAACGCTCGAGGTCAGGCTGTATTTGAGGTCGAGGCCGGCGTCGCGTTCAAACCGGCTTTGATCATCCGAGCGGTTGTAATCCTGCGAGAAACCGCCGAGCACATACGGCAGCAGCTTGAGGTTGCGGTGGGTGCGGGTTTCGAGCCCCGAGAGCGACCCGGCCATGCTGACCTGCGTCAGCCTGAATGCACGGCTGATAGGCGACCAGTACGACAGCTCGTTGCGACGGCGGAGGTTGCGCATCAGATTGAGCCCCCAAACGGTCTCACCGGGTTTGTAGCGCAGTGTCCGGAAGGGGATGACAACTTCGCTCTCCCAGCCGCGCCCAGTGATTCGAGAGCGGACTTTCCAGACGCCGTCCCAGTTGAGGTTGAACGCCGACGAGCCGCCGCGCTGGGCGCCGCCGCTGCCGCCGGCGCGGGCCGGACCGCCGCCGCCTCCGCGTCTCTGGCCGGCTTTGGACACCTGGGCGTCAAACTCGATGCCGGTGGGGCTCGTACCGAAGATGAACGCGTTCTGGTCGTCGTTGAAGGTGTCGAGCAGGATCAGCAGGGAGTCGGTGTCTTCGAGATCGGCGTCCCGGCGGTTTTGCGTGACGACGATGTTTTGCGGTTGGGAATCGAAGCAGATAATGCCGAAATACAAGTTGCGGTCGTCAAAGACGACGCGAACCTCCGTGCGCTCGGGAGAGAGTTCACCCTCTTCGGGATTCTGCTGGATGAAGTCGGTCGCAACGTCGATCTCCTCCCAGAACGCTTCGGTGACCAAGCCGTCCAGCTCGGGCGCCTCGGAGACCCGTTGCGCGCGGAGCGTCTTCAACGGCGCGGCTTCAGGCGCCTGGGCGTATGAATGTGGGGAAGCGACAGCCAGCAGGCCGGCGAGCCAGAGAAAGCGAACGAGGGTATTCATCCGAGAAAAGAAACGTGAACCCGGGCGGAGCGGCCAAGCGAGCGAGAGCCGAACCCGGATAACGATTCTAACCTGTATTTCCCGCCACCCGACGGCCGAAGCAGGAGAGAAAAAGGCTGTGATTCGTGTTTCGTGTCTCGTGATTCGTGAAAACCCTTAAAAGCAGTGGCTTGTGACTAGTGGCTAGTGGCTAGTCCCGCCCCCGCCCCGCTACGCGGTGCGGGTCATTCGAGCAAGAAACATCCGGATCGGCGTCAGGGCTGCTTGATCCGGACGGTGTTTCAGGTTCGTTTTTCCTCCGCCTGCCTGCGGGTCATCCGGAGAAGCGGGCAGGATGCCCGCGCTCCCAGGGATTTGCTCCGCCCGGATGTGAAACCTGCAAGAGGAACTCTTCAGGCTAGCGAAAGCCTGGAAAGCCCTGATTCGTGACCCGCACGGACTGTGCCTCGCCGCCTCGCTGTCCTCATGCTAAACAGGCCGGGGCAGTAAAAAAAGACTGAAGGGCTTCAGTACCAAAAAGCCGTGATTCGTGATTCGTGAAAACCTTGGCGCGGTCGGCTCGCGCCTCACCGTTCAGGCCGCCTGGGGGTAGTGAGGCGAATAGAGGAATCGTTCAGGACGCGTCATCAGCTTGCCGCCCTTGACAAAAGGCTCGGCGCGTTCCGCGAGGTGATCGATCATGCGGTTCCGCCAGAGACGGAGCAGGTTCTCGCGGCTGCCGTCGCCGGCCAGGTCTTCCCGTTCGTGCGGGTCGGCTACCAGGTCGAAGAGCTGCTCTTCGCCATCGAGGGCATGGAAGATGTACTTCGCGCGGCCATCGGTCAGCGCCGTCCAATGGTTCCTGGGGCTGTAGCAAATGCTGTGCTCCAGGTCGATGAACTCGCGCCAGGGGGCATCCTTGTCTCGAAGCAGGCTCAGCATGCTGCGGCCGTCCATGTCCTCGCGCTCGCCCTGGCCGGCGGCGTCGAGCAGCGTCGGCAAGACATCGCGGATCTCGACGGGCCGGTCGATCCTCTGTCCGCGTTCAGCCGCGACGAGCCCGGCAGGCCAACGGACGATCATCGGAATGCGCGCGGAAGCCTCGTAAGCGAAGCACTTCCGCCACATGTGGTGGTCGCCGGTCATGTCGCCGTGGTCGGAGAAATACAGGATGAGTGTTTCGTCCAATTCACCGCGCCGCTCCAAGGCTTCGAGAACACGGCCGATCTGCTCATCGATGAAGCTGACGGAACCGTAGTAGCCCTGGCGCGAGCGGCGAACCTGTTCCGGCCCGAGATCCCCATGCCAGATGCTGAAGCTGTCGTTGTTGCGTTCACGGTAGCGTCCGGCCCAGCCGCCGACCGCGGCCTCGGGGAGGGCAACCTCGGCGTACCGATCCATGAAACGTTGCGGCGGATCGTAAGGACTGTGCGGGCGCGCAAAGGAAACTTTGAGAAAGAAGGGCTCGGGACGGCCATAGCCTTGCAGAAACTCGACAGCGCGGTCGGCGGTCCAAGTCGTGGGGTGGAGGCGTTCGGGCAATACGTACGCCTTTGCGCGGTAGTCGTTCCATCCGATGCCGGTGGCGTCGGGGTCGAGATCGGGTGCTTCCTGCGCGAACCACCGGCGGTAATCGCTGACGAATCCGGGGGACTGGACGCGGCCCGACTCATCGAGCTGCACGCTATGAAACCCATGCGGGTTGCGCTGCGGATGCCAGTGCATCTTGCCGATGCCGGCCGTGTAGTAGCCGGCCTGACGAAGGGCGCGGGGCTTCTCGACCGGATAACGTTCGGCGACACGGCCGTAGCCGAGCATTCCGTGACGCCAAGGCGACTGCCCGGTGAGCAACGCCGCGCGCGCCGGCGTGCAACTCGGCGTGGACGAGTAGGCGTGTCGAAACAGGGCTCCCTCGGCCGCGAGCTGGTCCAGATGAGGCGTGGAGACGGCCCGGTTGCCGTCCGCGCCGACGCAGTCGCCGCGATGCTGATCGGACATCAGCATGAGAATGTTGGGCCTTTTTTTCCCCGCGGGCGTCGAGCAGGAGAAGGCGGCGGCGCCCCAAGAGGCCGCCGACAGCACATCGCGGCGCGTCAGCCGAGGTGTTGCAAGCTGTTCATCCATGGCAAGAGACATTGCGTCGTCCCATCCAGAATATCGCGGCCGCTTGGCCGGGCGCTAAAAAGGCCGTGTTTCGTGTCTCGTGATTCGTGAAAGACCATTGGCGGCGACCGGATTCGCTCCAGAAGGAATGTCTGACGGCCGGTGAACCGTAAACAGCCCGTGTCAAAAGCCCCGCTGCATGCAAGCGGCGATGCATCCCGGCTGAACTGCGTTGCTCCCCGGTCGAATATGTCCAATATGCTCCCTCGTCGCGCCTTGTCAGCCAAGCGCAGCGCCGCTCTCGGTGCTACGCGGGGTTTCACCACGGGCCGTAAAGGCCTTGACTCGTGTCTCGCGATTCAGGTCTCGAAAAAAGTCGTGCTCCGCGACTCGTGAATCACAAAAAACCTTACAGGACGTGTTGCGGGCTCGGACGGCTCGCGGCTTGTCGCTTTTCAGCCTGGCGCAGCGCCGTTCCTGGTGCTACGCGGGCCGCTCCCGGCGCCTCGCGGGGGTTCACCACGGACTGCTAGACTCCAACCATGGCGAACGATTCCTGCGGTATCCGCACGTTGGCCATCGACATCGGCGGCTCGGGGCTGAAGATGATCGTCCTGGACGGCGAAGGGCGCCCGATCATGGAACGATCGCGGACGCCGACGCCGAAGAATCGCACCCCCGACAAGGTGCTCGCCGTGCTTGGCGAGCAAATCGCCACTCAGGGGGAGTTTGACAGGATTTCTGTCGGATTTCCCGGAATCGTGGTCGACGGCGTGGTCCATCAGGCGGTGAACCTCGGCCCTGCCTGGGACGGGTTCAACATCGTCAAGGCTCTGGAGGACATGACGAAGAAGCCGGTTCGCGTGGCGAACGACGCGGACGTGCAGGGCCTGGGCGTGATTGACGGCCGGGGGGTCGAGCTGGTCATCACACTGGGGACAGGGATCGGTACGGCCCTCTATGTCGACGGTCATTCCGTGCCGAATCTCGAGTTCGGTCATCACCCCTTCTCGAAGGGCCGCACCTACGAGGAGTGCCTGGGCAACGCCGCCATGAAGAAAGCCGGAAAAGAGAAGTGGAATCAGCGGCTGAAGAAAGCCATCAAGGTCTGGGAGCGGGTTTTCAGTTACCGGATGCTCTATCTGGGCGGCGGCAACGCGCGCAAGATCGAGTTCGAGCTGCCGAAGAATGTCCGGATCGTTCCAAACGTCGCGGGTCTGCTCGGCGGCATCGCCCTATGGCGGGGGAAAAGGCCGTGGATAGTGGATAGTTTTTAGTTGTTCGTTTTTAGTTGTTAGTGGAAAACATAAAGGCCGTGTTTCGTGATTCGTGGAAAACCTTTATGGACCTTCGCGTGACGACTGCAAACCCCATGAATCGAAGGCGGTTTGCCCGCTGTCTTGCCGGAGCGGTTGCCGGCTCGGGTGGAGGGTTGCGGGCAACCTCGCCGGGCGAGTTCCGGTATGCGCTCTCCTCCTGCATGTACGGGACGATGCCGGTCGAGAGCATCGTCCCGGAGGTCCGCAAGACCGGCGCCGAGCACATCGATATCTGGCCGCGCGTCCACGGGAACCAGCGCGAGCAGATGGAGGTAATGGGGCACGACGCCTTCGCGGCCCTGCTCGAGCGCCATCGAGTCAAGCTCGGGGCGCTGACGCACTACGACCTCGGACCGTTCGGCCTGCAAGCGGAAATGCCAGTCGCCCGCAAGTTCGGGGCGGAACTGCTGATCTGCGGCGGGAGGGGGCCGAAGGGCCTCAGCGGCGCGGAATTGAGGGCGGCCGTCCAGGAATTCGCCGCACAGCTCAAGCCGCATGTCGACGCCGCCGAGCAGGCCGGCGTGACGATCGGTATCGAGAATCACGGGAACAACCTGATCGATTCTCCGGACGCCGTGAAGTGGCTGGTCGAGTACATGCCGTCAAAGCACCTGGGGATCGCCCTGGCGCCCTATCACCTGCCGCAGAATCCGGACCTGATTGCCGGTCTGATCCGCGACCTCGGCGACCGCATGGCGATGTTCTACGCCTGGCAGCACGGCAAGGGGTCCGGCAAACTGCCGAAGCAGGACGAATTGCTCCAAATGCCCGGCAGGGGGCCGCTGGACTTCGGCCCGATCGTCAAAGCGCTGAAGCAGAGCGGCTATCGAGGCTTCGTCTCGGTCTTCATGCACCCGTATCCGCGCGGCATCCCGATCCTGCCGACGGCCGGGATGGTGTCGGCGGAGATCAATCGGGCCCGGGGGTATTTGGAATCGTTGGCAGCGCTGTAGCGGATTGAAAGTTCTTGACCGGTAGAGTGCGTGATTAGCACTCTGGGGCCGTTGCCGAAGCGGCTCAGCGATGCCGTGGTCAGGGCTCGAATGTCTTCCCGTGCAATAGCCGCATTGCAGATTGTACTTTGTAGCACGACAGGATACAATAGGGTTTATGGCGAGATCGGGAACCCGCTTCGTGGATGTCGGCCGTTTCATTCGACAGCAGGTCATCCCTCGCGGGATGTCGGTAACGGACGCCGCCCGAAGGTTGGGCGTCGGCAGGCCAGCGCTGTCGAATCTCCTGAACGGCAAAATGGCACTGACTTCCAGGATGGCGCTACGGTTAGAGAAAACGTTCGGTGCGGACCGGAAACAACTCCTCCATCTCCAATCGACTGCCGGACGCGAACTCCAACGCGACGAGGATCGTGCCGTGCCGGTCGGCGCCTACGTACCAGACTTCCTCACCATCAAGGCGAGGCAAATCGAAGGTTGGACGGGTACAGACATCGAAGCACGCCAGCATCTACCGGTTCTGCTGCGCCGGCTGATCCACGCGACGGGGCGTGAACTGCGCCGTGTCGACTTCCCCGGGTTCGACAACGCCCAGCGTCACGGCTGGGACGGCTGGGTCGAAGCGGAGGCGGCGACACCCTGGGTGCCGGCTGGCCAGTCGGGCTGGGAGTTCGGTGTCGGGCAGCGCCCGAGAGACAAGGCCGAACATGACTACCAAGCACGTCTAGCCATGCTCACGCCTGAGGAGCGTGCGGATTGCACCTTCGTGTTTGTCACCCCGCGCAACTGGCCGGGCAAGAACGATTGGGCCGAAAGCAAGAATGCTTCCGGCGATTGGAAGTCGGTGCGGGCGTTCGACGCGAGTGATCTGGAACAGTGGCTGGAGACTACGGTCGCGCCACGAATCTGGCTGGCCGGGAAGCTGGGGATGCCCACGAGCGGTTTTCAGACGATCGGGCAATGCTGGGAGCGATGGGCAGCAGCGAGCGAGCCGCCGATGACTGCTACGATCTTCAAGCCGTCCCTTGACCGGCACGAAAAAGGCTTCCGCGACTGGCTGAGGGCGACCCCGGACCGCCCGTTCACCGTTGCGGCCGACTCCAGGGAAGAGGCTGTCGCATTCATCGCCTGCCTGCTGCGTCAGGATGACCTGCCGGCCGGAGCATGCGACCGCGCCGTCCTCTTCGAATCGGCGGACACCCTGAGACTTCTGGCCCCGTCGTCGCAGCCGTTCATCGCTGTCGTGTGCAGCCAGGAGACCGAACGTGCAATCGGTGAAGTGTACCGGCGGCACCACTGCATCGTAGTGCGCCCCCGCAACGCCGTCGATCCAAAGCCCAATATCGCGCTCGACCTTTTGGACCACGATAGCTTCATGAAAGCACTTGCCGTGATGGGCATCGACCGCGATAGGGCCGAGCAGCTCGAAAGGGAGTCGGGACGCTCGCCGACCATCCTGCTGCGGCGGCTCTCGGAGGTCGACGCCATCAAGAAACCCCAATGGGCCGGAGATGCGCAGACGGCGCGGGATCTGATCCCGATGGCCCTGGTCGGCGCATGGAACGCACAGTCCAGTGCCGACTGTGAAGTATTCGAAGTCCTTGCTGATAGACCCTATCAGAAAATTGAGGTGAGCTTCGCGCACCTAAGGCAATTCGATGACAGTCCCGTCTGGTCAGCCGGGCAACATCGCGGGGTCGCTTCGAAAATCGACGCCGTGTTCGCGATCAACAAGCATGTAACCGAAAGGGACCTCAAGGAATTCTTCTGGCTCGCTGAATACGTGCTCTCCGAGGCTGATCCGGCGCTTGAGTTGCCGGAGGACCAGAGGTGGGCGGCGGGACTATATGACAAAGTGCGCGATCACTCTGCCGCGTTGCGCGAGGGTGTCTGTGAAACCCTCGTCATCCTCTCTGTCCACGGCAACAACCTGTTCCGGAACCGGCTTGGAATTGATGTAGAAGCTTGTGTCTCTTCGCTCATCCATAGGTTGCTGACGCCTCTAACCCTCGAAAAGCTGCTCTCGCATAACAATGACCTTCCACGCTATGCCGAGGCAGCGCCGGACACATTCATGAGTCTGCTTGAGACGGACTTGCAGCAAACCCGGCCAGTCGTGCTTGGCCTCCTAGAGCCGGCCGACAGCACCCCCGTGTTCGGTTGGTGCCCGCGAACAGGGCTCTTATGGGCGCTGGAGTGCCTCGCCTGGAAGCATATCGTACGCGTTAGCACGTTACTCGCCAAGTTGTCGGGGACCGTTATCGAGGACAATTGGAGCAACAAGCCAATCGCCAGCTTGGCAGCGATCTACCGGTTTTGGATGCCGCAGACAGCGGCTTCACTCGAAGAGCGGATGACGGCCCTTGAGACGCTGACGAGGCGGTTTCCGGATATCGGCTGGCAGATTTGTGTCGAGCAATTCACTGCTTATCAACAGACTGGATTTGACAGCTGCCGGCCACGTTGGCGCAACGATGCCACAGGTGCCGGGCGGCGGGTGACGGGGGAAGAAAGGAAAAAGTTCATACTCAAAGCGATCGATCTCGCGCTCGCATGGCCAAAGCACGATCAGAAGACGCTTGGGGATCTCGTCGAACGGCTCCAGCCAATGCCCGAAAAAGACCAAGCTAAGGTTTGGGACCTGATCGACACATGGGCGGCTACGGAAACCGATGACAGCGCCAAGGCCGATCTCCGAGAGCGGATTCGCGGATTTGCATTTACGCGATTCGGTCACCGGCGCGGCTTGAGTGACACGACAAGAGACCGGGCGCGCAGGGCATACGTGAATTTGGAGTCCTGCGATTCCGTCGTCCGGCACGCTTGGCTCTTCGCCCAAAAGTGGATTGAGTTTTCCGCCGACGAGTCCGAGGATGGCGATATCGACTATGCCAAGCACGAGGAGAGAATCCACGGGCAACGCTGCTCGGCGATGGCCGAGATATGGACGGAACGCGGTTTTGAAGGTGTGAAGGCTCTCCTGTCCGGGGGTGGAGTAGCTGATGTTGTAGGGAGCTCTCTGGTGCTGAGCATCACGGACGCGGATGCACAGGCTGATTTTTTGAGGCAATGTCTTTCCGTCACTGGTGACCTTGAGAAGGAGTTTGAGGGCTGCATTCGGGGTTTTCTGCTAGTTGTTGAAGACGAAGCGCGGGACAAGATCCTCTTGGATGTTGCAACGAGCGCAGACACCAATCGGACACTGCGGTTGTTCCTGTGCGGCCCTTTCGGACAGGGCACGTGGCGTCTGCTCGATCGATTCGACAACGAAGTCAGGGATCGATATTGGCAAGAAGTCTTTCCGTACTGGAACCGCTTCAGAGAAGCGGAACTGATCGAGCTGATCGATCGCCTGCTCGAAGCCCAGCGCCCGCACGCCGCTTTCCATACCGTACGTTTCGCTTGGCGGCAGATCGAGACATCGCGGCTGAAGCGTCTGCTCCTCGCCGTTGCGACCGTGGACACCGAGCCCTCGGAGCATTACAGACTCGATGCTCACCAAATCTCCGATGCGCTGAAGGCACTTGATGGTCGGCCCAACGTCAGCCCGGACGAGATGGCGCAGCTTGAGTTCCTATATGTCGATGCCCTTGATCGCAGCGAACATGGCATTCCCAATCTGGAACGACAAATTGCCAATTCTCCGGCATTATTCGTTGAAGTTCTGGCTTTTGTGTACAAGCGCAGCCACGGTGGTCAGGACCCGCCAGCATGGCGTATCGAAGACCCCAAGCGGCGTGACGCCATGGCCGTCTCTTGCCATCGCCTCCTTGGTCAAATGAAGCACATCCCGGGTACTGGGACAGACGGCAAGATCGATGACAAAGTGTTATTGGCTTGGGTGACCGAAGTGCGGCGGCTCTGCGCTGAACATGACCGCGCGGCGATCGGTGATCAACACATCGGTCAGCTTCTGTCCAGGGCTCCAACCGAAGAGGACGGCATCTGGCCGTGCCAGCCAGTCTGCGAAGCGATGGAAAGGATTGCTTCCACAGAGATCGGCAACGGCTTCCACATTGGTGTATGCAATGGGCGCGGCGTGGTGCATCGGAGCGTGAAGGGTGGGGCGCAGGAACGCGATCTTGCCGCAACATACCGGAGCCAAGCAAAGCAACGCGCTTTCGAATATCCCTATGTCAGCAGTGTCATCGAAAGCATCGCGGCAGCTTACGACAGGGAGGCAAAGTGGTGGGACGACGAAGCGGAAATCGAAAAGAGGCGCGCAGGTTGAGCATTAGTCACAAGACGCGGTGCATTCCCGAAATGGGACGACCGCCTTGTTTCGAAGCGATGTGGTCCACTGCAAGGTCCGGGTGAGCACGGACTTGCGAGATCGAAAAGAAATGCCGGATCGGGGCGATCGAGAATCGACGCGACAGATCACGAGATGACGGCCAACTCTTCTCAAGGCGGGGCAGGGGCTAGGGGCTGAAGGAAACGCCATGGCGCAAACGAAGAACAAACAACGTGGGGTCGAGCACTACACTCACCCCGGCAAGGAGCGCGTCAACAACCCGCCCGTCGGTCTGGTGACTCCGGAGACGGACAAGGACGCTGACAAGAAGACCTACGCTTACGACCCGCATCTTGACCCGCAATTGCAATGGGCCGGCAAGGCCGAACACACCTCGTTCGAAGTGCCGACCGTCTCGCTGCACGTTCATGAACGCATCGACCCGCGCACCATCGTGGAGGCGGTGCGGAAGCGCAACGGCGCGGAACCGCAGATGTCGCTGTTCGCCTCGCCCGGGGAAAACCCGCCGATCCGCAAGGCCATCGAGTTTTATAAACACCGGCATAACTGGACGAACCGGCTGGTCGCCGGCGATAGCCTGCTGGTGATGAACAGCCTCTTGGAGAAGGAGGGCCTGGGGGGTCAGGTGCAGATGGTCTACATCGACCCGCCCTACGGCATCCGCTACGGCTCGAACTTTCAACCCTTCGTCAACAAGCGCGACGTGACCGACGGCAGGGACGAGGACCTGACGGGCGAACCAGAGCAGATCCGAGCTTTCCGCGACACCTGGGAACTCGGCATCCACTCCTACTTGGCCTATCTGCGCGACCGCTTGCTGTTGGCGCGGGAGCTGCTGCATGAGAGCGGCAGTGTCTTCGTGCAGATCGGAGACGAGAACATCCATCGCGTGGGCGTCGTCATGGACGAGATATTCGGCGCGGAGAACCGGATGGCGACCATCTCTTACGCCACTACCGGCGCAAGTTCTACATCGAACTTGCCGCAGGTGTCGGACTATCTGCTTTGGTACGCCAAGGACCAGAAATTGGCGAAGTATCGGCAGTTGTACGAACCGCTTACGCGGCGCGAGGTTATCGAGTCCTTCAGTTGGCACGTCATGGTAGAGCTACCCGGCGGGCAATGCCGCAAACCTACCCCGGAGGAGTGTTTCGACCCGGACCGGCATCTGCCGAAAGGAGCGTGCATATACCGCCGCATGCCGCTCGATTCTCAGGGAGTTTCCACAACCGGCCGCTCTGAATCCTATGAATATGACGGTCGCGTCTTTCGTTGCAGTCGGGACGGCCAGTGGCGAATTTCCAAAGAGGGAATGGACCGGCTCGGCAAACTGAACCGGCTTGAGGCGCTTGAGGGACAGACTTCGCTGATGTGGAAGCGATATGAAGACGAGGTTCCGGGACGGCGGATCAACAATATCTGGGCCGCGCCGATGTCGCCCACCGACAAGCGCTATGTGGTCCAGACCGCTACGAAGGCGATTCAGCGCTGCATCCTGATGACCACCGACCCGGGCGATCTGGTCTTCGACCCGACCTGTGGCAGCGGCACGACGACTTATGTCGCCGAGCAGTGGGGCCGTCGCTGGATCACCTGCGACACCTCCCGCGTCGCGACAGCCTTGGCCAAACAACGCCTCATGACGGCGAATTTCGACTATTACGAACTGGCCCATCCCGATGAAGGAGTTGGGGCGGGCCTCCGATACCGCAGCGTCGCCACCGTATCTGCGAGGACGTTGGGTTACGACGAGCCGCCCGCCGAAGTCATGCTTTATGACCAGCCTCGAATCGACCGTAGCAAGGCCCGCGTCACTGGTCCTTTTACGGTCGAGGCCGTTCCTGCGCCGGCTGTAAATCCACTGGATGAAGTCGATCAAGCCGATGAACAACCAGCGGATGAATCCGTGACGCGCACGGGGCAGACCTTGCGCCAAGGCGACTGGCGCGACGAGCTTCTCAAGACCGGCATTCGCGGCAAGGGCGGGCAACGTATTGGGTTCGCCCGGCTGGAGCCGTTGCCCGGTGTCCGATGGCTGCACGCCGAGGGAGAGACGCGGCCCGGAGATGCCGTAGCGGAACGTGTAGCGGTCTCGTTCGGACCGGACCACGCGCCGCTGGAGCAGCGCCAAGTGGCTCTCGCCATCGAAGAGGCGCAAAGCCTCGTTCCCAAGCCCAAGATCATCGTCTTCGCGGCCTTCCAGTTCGACCCCGAGGCATCGAAGGACATCGACGAGACCCACTGGCCGGGCGTCGTACTGCTCAAGGCGCAGATGAACGCCGACTTGCTTACCGACGACCTCAAGAAGAGGCGCGCGAGCAACGAGAGCTTCTGGCTGATCGGACAGCCGGACGTGGAAGTCGAGCAGATCGAGAAAGGCGAAGCCCAAGGCAAGTTCCGTGTCTCGGTGCAGGGTTTCGACTACTACAACACCAGGAGCGGCAACGTGGAATCGGGCGGCGCGGAAAAGATCGCCATGTGGATGCTCGATCCGGACTATGACGGGCGCAGCCTGTTTCCCAGGCAGGTGTTCTTCCCCATGGCAAGCAAGAAGGACGGCTGGGCCAAGCTCGCCCGCAACCTCAAGGCGGCGGTCGACGAAGACCTGATCGAAGCCTATCGCGGCACCGTCTCCCTGCCGTTCGAAGCCGGCGAGCACCGGCGCGTCGCCGTCAAGATCGTCGATGATCGGGGGATCGAGAGCCTGAAGATCGTGGAGATGGAGTGATGGCGCGACCAACAAAAGCCAAGGCTCTGGAACGGCTGCGGAAAGTATTGGATGCAATACACGAACTAGAGAACCTAAGGCACGACTCGCCTGAGTTTGAGAAGTGGCGAAGAGACACCCAGGTTGCTATCACAAACACGTTTGGGAACGAGTCGAGACACATTGGAGACTTTACTAATATCCATTTCTCTCCGATAGTACCCTTATCTGATTCAGAATACCAAGCAATCTATTTGAGAGGCCTAAAATCAGCGGGGGTAGTACTCATATCCATGATTGAGGAGATCGAGGAGTATTGGGAAGATGAAAATCAGACGCCAAAACCTTCTGAGACACGCGAGAACGAACAGCTAAGCACGAATGAAGTCTTTATTGTCCATGGCAGGGATGAAGGCGCCAAGAACGAGGTAGCCAGATTCATCGAAAAGCTGGATCTGGTTCCGGTGATATTACACGAGCAGGCGAACCAGGGCCGCACCATCATCGAGAAGTTCGAGGAACATGCGCAAGTCGGGTTCACCGTGGCCCTGCTGACGCCGGACGACGTGGGTGCTCTTCAGGACGATAAAAATAATCGCAAGCCACGGGCCAGGCAGAACGTGATTTTCGAGTTCGGGTACTTCATTGGCAAACTTGGCCGGAAACGAGTCTGCGCCTTGGTGCAGGACGACGTGGAAAAGCCTTCGGACTACGATGGCGTGCTCTATATCCCATTTGACGATTCGGGCGGTTGGAAGATGGGGATTATCAAGGAGTTGAAGACCGCCGGATTCAAAATCGACGCAAACCGGGCATTTCAGACATGAACGCGCATATCGACATTGCCCCTGACAAGATCGCCGCCTTCAGTAAACGCTGGTTGATCACCGAGCTTGCGCTGTTCGGTTCCGTGTTGCGGGACGACTTCGGACCGGCCAGCGACATTGATTTACTGGTGCGCTTCGATTCGCAAGCGCGCCACACGCTCCTGGATATCGCACGAATGGAGAACGAGTTAAGCCGAATGCTCGGCCGGGATGTGGATCTGGTCGAACACACGGCGGTTGAAAAGAGCCGAAACTACATCCGCCGCAAGGCTATTCTCGAATCCGCCGAGACGATCTATGCGGCCTGACGACGCCTGTCTGCTCGACATGCTGCTGGCGGCGCGAGAAGCAGCGGAATTCGCCGCCGGGCGGACCTTCCCGGAGTTCGAGCGAGACCGCATGACGCAGCTCGCGATTCTGAAAGCGGTGGAAATCGTCGGCGAGGCTGCATCCCGTGTCAGCGCCGATACGCAAGAGGCGCATCCCGAGATTCCCTGGCCCGAGATCATCGGCTTGCGGCATCGTCTCGTGCACGCATACTTCGAAGTGAACTTGAAGCGCGTGTGGGAGACCGTGCAGCGAGACATTCCTTATCTGGTCGCCCAACTCGAACCGCTAACGCCGCCGGAGACGGCGTAATGGCCCGAGCAACCATCGACCGGCTGATCGTCAACTCGCCCTACGAGGAGCCGGCGAAGCATTGGCGCTACGACCGGCAGACGCGATTGTTCGATCTTGCGGACGGCCGTCGTCCGGCGGGATACGTGGTGGCGTCGAGCGACTCCAAGGCATTCGACGACCCCGGCGTGTTTGTCGAGATTCCGCTGGTGAACCGGATTCGTCCGCGCGTGAGGGCGTGGCGCGAGGCCGGGTATCAGGGCGTTACGGGAATCACGAAGCGGCTGCTGGAGCACTGGACGAACCCCGAGGAGTTCGACAGCCGGCGGTTTTTCTTCTGCCAGCTCGAGGCCGCCGAGACGCTGATCTGGCTCGCCGAGGCGCCGGCGGCGGACAAGGTCGGCGTGGACATTCCGTCCGACGGGGGGACGTTCCAGCGGCTGTGCGCGAAGATGGCGACCGGTTCGGGCAAGACCATCGTCATGGCGATGGTCATCGCCTGGCATGTCCTGAACAAGGCCGCCCATCCCCAGGATGCGAGGTTCGCCAAGAACATCCTGGTGATCGCACCGGGTCTCACGGTCAAGAGCCGGTTGGCCGTGCTGGAATCGTCTCATCCGGAGAACTATTACAAAGACTTCCACATCGTTCCTTCGGCCCTGCTCGACAAGCTGCGCCGAGGCAAAGTCGTGGTCCGCAACTGGCACGCGCTCAATTGGGAGACCGAGGAGAAGATCGCCGGAAAGCGAGGCGTGGACAAGCGCGGGGCCAAGAGCGACGAAGCCTATGTCCGTGAAGTGCTCGGGGACATGGCGAACGCCCGGAATCTCCTGGTCATCAACGACGAGGCGCATCACGCCTGGCGCGTTCCCGCCGGCTCGAAGGTCAGAGGCATTGCCAAGGCTGAAGTCGAGGAAGCGACCAAGTGGGTCGGCGGCCTCGACCGGATCCACAGGTCGCGGAGCATTCTCGCCTGCTACGACTTCTCCGCCACGCCGTTCGCGCCGTCCGGCAAACGGAGTTCCGAGGAAGCGCTGTTCGGCTGGATCGTGAGCGACTTTGGCCTGAACGACGCCATCGAGTCCGGCCTGGTCAAGACCCCGCGCGTCGTGGTTCGCGACGACGCCGTGCCCGACGCCAAGACCTATAAATCCCGCCTCTACCACATCTACAACGACGCCGAGGTCAAGGACGACCTGAACCGGCGGGCCAAGCCCGAGGAGCCGCTGCCTGACCTGGTCATGAACGGTTATTACCTGCTCGGCTACGATTGGCGCGAAACCGCCAGGGATTGGGCGAAGCGGAAGGACAACACCCCGCCGGTCATGATCACCGTAGCCAACCGCACCGAGACGGCGGCCCGGATCAAGTATGCGTTCGACCACAGGAAGGTGCGTATCACCGAACTATGCAACCCGGAGCGGACTCTGCACATCGATTCGAAGGTCCTGGGCGAGGCCGAGGCCGCCGAGGAGCCGATCGCGGAGGTCGGCGGCGAGAGCGGAGAAAACGCCGACGGCAGCCGCAAACGCAAGCTGACCAAAAAACAGCAGGCCGAGTTGCTACGCCGGCAAGTGGACACCGTGGGCCGACCCGGAAGGGAAGGGGCGCAGATCCAGAAAGTGATTTCCGTCGGAATGCTGTCGGAGGGCTGGGACGCGAAGACGGTAACCCACATCATGGGCCTGCGCGCATTCACCAGCCAGCTTCTCTGCGAGCAGGTCGTCGGGCGCGGCCTACGGCGCACGTCTTACGACGTGAACCCGGACACGGGCTTATTCACGGCGGAGCACGTCAACATTTTCGGCGTGCCCTTCACTTTTCTGCCTCATGAAGGCGGAGGGGATACTCCCCCGCCACCGCCAAAGCCCAAGACCGCCATCGAGCCGGTAGCGGCCAAAGCGGCTTTCGAAATCTCCTGGCCGAACGTAATCCGCATCGATCACAACTACCGCCCGCGCCTGTCGCTGGATTGGGGCAAGGCGGCGGTCCTGGAACTCGACGCGAGCGCGACCGCAAAAATCGCCGAAATCGCTCCGATCGTCGAGGGCAAGCCGGACGTGACGAAGCTCAAAACCATCGACCTGGAGAAGCTGGCGCGGGACAACCGCACACAAAAGATCATCTTCGAGACCGCGCGGGACGTTTATGACCAGATGCAGGAGAGCTGGCGGGGCGGCAGGGCGTTCCTGCTGGCCCAGCTTGTGCGGCTGGTCGAGCAATTCATCCGTTCGGACAGAATCAGCATCACCCCCGCCCTGTTCCTTCGTGACGATCTCATGCGGCGCCTCATCATCACGCTCAACATGACCAAGGTGGTCCAGCATATCTGGGAGGCGATCCGCTTCGAGAACACCGAGAGCCTGGAGCCGGTGTTCGACCGGGACCGGCCCATCCGTTCAACCGGCGACATGATGACGTGGTACACCGGAAAGCCCTGCGAGCGCACGGCGCGCAGCCACATCAATTTCTGCGTCTATGACAGCACCTGGGAAGCGTCGGAGTCCTTTGCGCTCGACCACAGCCCCAAGGTGGCCGCCTGGGTGAAAAACGACCACCTCGGCTTCGAAGTGTTCTACATCCATCGCGGAGTGGTGCGGAAGTACCGCCCCGATTTCCTCATCCGGCTCAAATCGGGCGACATGCTGGTATTGGAAACCAAGGGAGAGGACAGCGATCAGAACCGAACCAAGCGCCGGTTCCTCGACGAGTGGGTCAACGCCGTCAACGCGCACGGCGGCTTTGGGCGCTGGTACTGGGACGTATCGCTGTCTCCCGGAGACATCCAGGATATTCTCGCGAAGCATTCGCGCGCGACCGCTGCTTGAAAGAAGAGCGTCGGAGACGGGGTGGTTGCGGAACGCGGCGTTCGCTTGCCGACACAAGTCTATTGCCCTGTATCACGATGCCGGTCAAAATCATAGAAGATGAATCGGGCGGGCCGGCAGGCCACTTGACGCGATGGCATATCCGCCAGGCATGACTTGGCGGGTATTCAGAAAATGAATCCATGAAAACCACCCGCTACTTCGACCACAGTCGGAGTCGACCTGATCGACGGGAGATTCGGGATGAATGGATTCTCGCCGCTATCCGCGATCCGGTGGAGGAGAAAATCCAGTCGGACGGAAGAATCAGAAAGTGGGTCTGGGTTGAGGAAAAGAGAGCTTTTCTGCGCGTCATTCTGCTGGCAGATGGGGAAACGGTTCACAATGCATTCTTCGATCGGAGGTATCCGAGAAAGGAAAGAGGATGAAGATCAATTACTTTGAAGATACCGACACCGCACTGATTGAGTTCACCTCGGAGCTGGTCGCCGAGACCCGAGAGGTGTCTGAGAACATCTACCTGGACCTGGACGAGAAGGGAAACCTGGTCTCGATGACGATTGAGCATGCCGCGGAGAGCGCCAACATCCGGGATTTCGCCTTCGAGCATCAACCAAAAGTGAACGCATAACCCGTCAAGCGAGCATTAACCTGCATTTCTCACCACCCGACGGTCGAAGCACGCGATACGACCGCCATGACTTCGTTGCGCTTGCTTGCCGTGCTCAACGTACGGTTCAAGTACGCCTGCGCGCGCCAAGCGGCGCGCGCCTCGTCTTGACGGCCCTCTCACGGACTTCGCCTCGCCGCGTGGTGAGAAATGCAGGCTAACCGCATCGAACGTGGAGCCTGACGGCCTCGGCCGCCGTTCCGGCCCTGCGGACTACAACAGCGGAACGATGATCGCGTAGGCCATCATGAACGCCATGACGGCGGACGTCACCCACAGCCCGAGCGTGAGCCAGCCTTTGGGCAGGATCGTCTTGGGCAGGTGCTTGTAGCGCAGGTAGATCGTCGAGAACCCGACGACCGGCAGCAACAGGGCTTCCGCCGTGCCGCCGAGCTTGACCATGATCACGGGCTCGCCCACGAAGAGGTAGCAGACCGCCGGAAGCAGCAGATAGATCACGACGAAGACATGAGTGACCCTCAACCGGCGGCGATAGTCGTGCCTGTCATAGAGCCCCAGCATCCCCACCACGTCCGCAAGCATTCTCGGGTGGGCCGCCGCGGCGGCGAAGACGCTCGAATAGAGAATGATCACCGCCCCCAGCAGAAACAGCGGCTGCGTCCAATCTCCGAGGGTTTGGGTATACATCGTCGAAAGCGACCGGATCATCTCCGAACCCTCGGGCACGATCCCCGCTCCGAACAGGACTCCCGCGCCGAGCAGATAGAACGCTATCGTGCTCACGGTGTAGAGCGCCATCGAGCTGATGATGTCGACGCCCATCACCCGAACCCATCCCCGCGCCCGATCACGCCAAACCGTCGAACCGTCCCTGGGACCGGCGAAGCGCGCGTAGCCCTTCTCGATGCACCAGTAGGGGTACATGAACAGCTCGACGGAGCCCGCGCCCGTGATGCCGAACGCCGCTACCGCCGTCAACAGCCCCCCGCTGGGTCTCTGAAACGTGAAGCCTTCGAGCACGCGCCCCCACGAGAAATACTCCGGCTGCGTGACGAGCATCGCTCCCGCAAGCACGGTCATCAGCGTGAAGTAGGAAACGAGAACCATGGAGACCTTCTCAATGAGGCCGTATTCGCCAACGAGAAGGATCATCACGCTCACAGCGGCGATCAGCCACGTCCAAACGTTGATCGGGACGGCCGGAACGAGCATGTTCAGCACTTCTCCGATCGCGCCCAGCATGGCTCCGATCGTAAGCACCGTCCCGGCGATCATGAGCACCCAGAGCCACACGACCCAGGAGACGCCCAAGCGAGGTCCGGGAATCCGATCGAAGGCCTCGAGAGTGGTCTCTCCGGTTCCGATCGCGTAACGCCCGAGCTCGTTCTGAATGATGTTCTTGATCACACAGCTCACGACGATCAGCCACAGCAGCGTGTAGCCGTTCTCCGCTCCGAGGACGGTGGTGGCGATCAACTCGCCGGATCCGACGATCGATCCGGCCAGGATGATGCCGGGACCGAGCTTGCGAATCAGGTTCGCTAGCGAGCGAGGCGGGTTCTCGACATCCGCTGATGTCAGCGCATAGGGATCTCGGACTTGCTGCGCGGTCATGGGGGCCATCACATCTTAGCCCGCGTATCTCACCATCTGACGGCCGCAGCACGCGATAAAGGGCCGTGATTCGTGTCTCATGTTTCGTGAAAAACCGGTTAGCCGGGCTGGGGGTTGCTCAACCAGGGAACGCCGGACGGGCAGGGAAAGGCGGCAAGGCGGCAACTGGTAAAGAGCCGTGTTTCGGGAAAGGCCGTGTCTCGTGATTCGTGAAAAACCATGGGCGGCGCCTAGTTCGCTCCAGAAGAAATGCCAGAGGGCCGGTGAACGGAAAAGGCCATGTTTCGCGACCCGAGGCGTGAAGGAGGCTATCTGGCCGCTACGCCTGCGCGCGCCTCGCGGCGGCGCTTAGAGCCGCGGCCTCGCAGGGCGGCGCTACCGCGGCCGTCAGCGGCGGACCACCCTTGGCGACGCTACCCGGCCGTGGAAACAACGGCGCGGCGGAGCGGAGGGGTGTGGAAATGACGGCCGGATGGAAAGCGTGGAAAACCCTCTTGCCCCGGCGAGCACACCGGCCGGTCCATGCCAGGGTTTTCCACCCCTCCCACCGTCCTTGGAAATCGCTGCCGCGATTCCCATATTCCCACAGCCACGACGACGATTCTCTCTTGACGTAGAAGGGGACATTTCTATTGGGCGTTGACACGTTCCGACACAGCCCTTGACACTTGACGGCCCTTGCAGTAGAATAGAATAAAAAGCGAACAAAAAACGTAGACAAGGAGATTCCGATGCAGGCAAACATTCGAGTAGGACCGGCCGGCTGGTCGTACAAGGATTGGAACGGCGTCGTCTACCCCCGGTTGCGTCTCGCCGGATTTCACGAAGCGTCGTATCTCGCCAGCTACTTCCCAGTGATTGAAATCAACACCTCGTTCTACCGCCCGCTGCGCCCGGAGCTGGCGCGGTTGTGGGTCCGCAAGGTCGAGCATCGCCGCGATTTCCAGTTCACGGCCAAGCTGTACCGCGGCTTTACCCACGAGCACACGATCCTGCGCGGCGAGGTGAAGCAGTTCAGTGACGGCATCGCCCCTCTGGCCGAGACGGGGCGACTTGGTTGTCTGCTATTGCAGTTCCCCTGGACGTTTCGACTCACCAAGGAAAACTGCGATTACCTTGTTCGGTTGAAACGGGCTTTCGGACATTTCCCCCTCGTCGCCGAGTTCCGGCATTCGAGTTGGAACTGCCAAGCCTCGCTCGATCTGCTGATCGATCAGCGGATCGGCTTCTGCAACATCGACCAACCCCAAATGGATCACTGCCTGCCCCCAACGGCCCACGTCACTTCGCCAGTCGGCTACGTGCGGTTCCACGGCCGCAACTACCAGGAGTGGCTCCGCCACGACAGCGATGCCAACGGCCGCAGCGGCATACGGAGGGTCGATGCGCGCTCCAACTATCTCTATTCCCGCAAGCAGTTGGCGAAGTGGAAAACGCGCATCGACCAAATCGCCGGACAGGCCCGCAGAACCTACGTCGTCACCAGCAATCACTTTCAGGGCAAGGCAGTCGTCAACGCGCTCGATCTGATCGAGATGACGAACAAAGAGCCGGTGGAAGCTCCGCTAGAACTCCTGGCCCACTACCCCGATCTGCATGCCATCGCAAAGACCGAGCCGGTCCAGCGGTCGCTCTTCATGCCGGTCTCGCGTTCGCGGCACGCCGCGGCTTCGGGCGCCGGGCCGGTGCTGGTAACTCAATAGCCGGCGGACCGTACAGGCCGTGTTGCCGGCGCGGGCGGCTCGTTAGGGCAGTTGTCAGTTTTCAGTAAAACTTTTCCTCCGCCCGCGTGCGGATCAACCAAGCGGGAAACACCCGGGCGGGAGTCGAGGACTCTTGATCAGCAGGATGTTTCAGGTCAGTAAGCCAAAATTCTTTCCGCTGCCGCGCGAATGGTTTCCACCGAAGGCAGCACTTCCAGCTCGAGGTTGGCAGCCGAGGGAATGAAGCAATCTTTGGCTCCGACGCGGCCCACGGGAGCATCGAGCGAGTCGAAGCATTCATCCGCCACCTTGGCGGCCACTTCGGCGCCAAAGCCCATCGTCAGAGTGTCCTCGTGGGCAATGAGCACGCGGCTGGATTTCCGGATGCTCTCGAAAACGCACTCCTGATCCCAGGGGATGAGTGTTCTCAAGTCGATCACCTCTACGGATGTCGGCCCTTCCTCTGCAAACTGCTCGGCAACGCGCTTGGACAGATGAGCAGCCGTTCCCCAGGAGACGATCGTCAGATCGGAGCCCTCGTTGATCACGCGCGCCTTGCCGAACGGCACCAGGTAATCGCCGACGGGCTCCGGCGTACGGGCATCCATCCGGCGATACAGCCCTTTGTGCTCCAGGAAGAGGACCGGGTCTTCGGCACGCGCGGCCGTCTTGATGAGTCCCTTGGCATCGGCGGCGGTGGCGGGATAGACGATATACCAGCCCGGGATGTGGGCAAAGAAGGACTCGATATTCGCCGAATGCCAGGGGCCGCCCTTGATGTATCCGCCGACGGCGACCCGCACGACCATCGCGGAGTCCCAGACTCCGTCGCTGCGCCATCGGATGCTTGCGATCTCGTTGCGCAATTGCATGAAACCGGGCCAGATGTAATCAGCGAACTGGATCTCGACGATCGGCTTGTAGCCGCCGGTGGCCATGCCTCCTGCGATGCCGACGATGCTCGCTTCCGCCAGAGCCGCATTGACGACCCGCCCCGGAAAGGCTTCGCCCAAGCCGCGCGTCACGCCGAAAACGCCTCCCTTGGGGTCTCCGATGTCCTCGCCCCACATCACGATCTTCGGGTTGCGCTCCATCTCTTCCCGCAAGCCTCTGTTGATGGCTTGCACCATGCTGACCTTATGGTCGGACGCGAAGCCGGGGTCGGGTTCTTCGGCAACAGGCGAGTTTTCAGAGAAGACATGCTCGAGTACGTCGTAATGCCGGGGAAACGGATGGCTGTCGGCATCCTCGGCCGCCTGATCCACCTTTTCCTTGATCCCGCGCCGCAGTGATTCGATCTCGGATTCGGTCATCAACTGGTGGCGAATGATGTAGTTTTCGGTCAACAGGACCGGATCGCGCTCCAGAATCTCCTCCAACTCATCCTCGGAGCGGTACTTCTTCTGGTCGTCGGAGGAGGAGTGGGATTCCAGGCGAACGACGCTGCACTCGATCAAGGCCGGCCCCTTGCCGTCGCGAATGTTCCGGATGACTTCGGGCAGGATCTGGTACATCGGCTCGAACCAGGTGCCGTCGAGCGGATGGGCCCGCATCCCGAAGCCCTCGGCGATACGATGAACTTTCGACGAGGTCTGGCTGGCCTGGGGCACGCTGATGGCGTAGCCGTTGTTCTGCACGACGAAGAGCACCGGCAGCGTTTCGCGCTGCGCCCAGTTCAATGCCTCGAAGAACTCTCCTTCGCTCGTTGCCCCCTCGCCGGACGATACGTAGACAAGCTGGCCCTTACCGTTCTTTTTACAGGCTTTGGCCATGCCGACGGCGGGGAGATATTGGGAACCGGTACAAGCGGTCTGAGACACCAGTTTCAGTTCACGGGATGACCATTGCTCCGGCATGTTGACGCCGCCGGAGTTCGGATCTCCGTCGCGGCTGAGCATCCCCAGGAAGAGATCCTTGAGATCCATGCCGAGGGAAACGGCGACTCCCTTTTCCCGGTAATAGGTATAGAACCAATCGTGCCCGGGCTTGAGGAGCATCGGGATTCCGGCTTGGACCTTCTCGTGCCCGCGAGTGGGAGCGTTGAACGTGCATTTGCCCTGCTTGACGAAGACCTTCATGCGCTCTTCGACGTAGTAGATGTGAAGCATCTTGTCGTAGAGTTCGCGGATCACCTCGTCGGGGACGATCCGTTCTTCGACTGGAGGCGGGGTCTTGACTGATCGTTTGGGCATGGTGTTTTCTGATCCGAGGGTCGTGCTGAAGAGTCGTCCGTCGGGGAATCCAGCAACCCTGGATCACACGTGAGGCGGGCAGACAGTCGGGTTTTTCGACTCCGTGCGGCACGGGCCGGCTTTTTCTGCGTCAAGCCGTGTCCGAAGAAGGACAACCGGTCGGTTTCAGAGCCACGGCAAACCGCGGCAAGAGCTTCTTAGGGCCTTTTTTCTTACCATACTGCATCTTGCCGGTCGATGACGGCGACGCCGCGGTTCTGGAAACACGGTTGTAACCAACACACCCGGGACCGCTCCGATTGGAGTTCCGGGCGAGAAACAGACAAGGAGCCATACGGCGAGGCTGAGCGGCCGCATCGGTGTGATATCGTAAATGTCGATTAGCCTGCATGTCTCAGCACCCGACGGCCGCAGCACGCGATACGACCGCCAGGACTTCGCTTTTCCTTCGCAACGCTTGCTTGCCGTGCTCAACGTACGGTTCAAGTACGCCTGCGCGCGCCAAGCGGCGCGCGCCTCGTCCCGACGGCCCTCTCACACACTTCGCCTCGCCACGTGGTGAGACATGCAGGCTGGTTTTTCCTCCGCTTGTGTGCGGATCATTCAAGCTGGAAACATCCGCGGCCGGTGTCAACGCCGCTTGGCCAGGGGGATGTTTCAGGTCAGCCCCCCGTGAGCCGAACCTGGACGAAAGCGCAGTTGAGGAACGGCTCGGAAATCGATCGATCGCAGGTGTGTCAGGTCACGAAATCATCGAAAGCACAGTGGAATCCCTTGACGGCGAAGAGCGGGTGCTGTTGATGGAGAGGATCGAGGCGGCATGAGTTCCCCGGCTGTCAGGACAACGATGCCGCCGGAACCGATTTCGAGTGCGGCACGGCGCGGCTTGCTGGGAATCGAAACGCTCGAGCGCGACGAGATTCAATGGCTGCTCGATCGCGGGCATTACCACAAGCGCAAGCCGGGGGAAAGCGCCAAGAAGCTCGACACTCTCCGCGGCAAGTCGATTGTAAACCTCTTTTTCGAGCCCTCTACACGGACGCGGGCCAGTTTCGAGATCGCCGCGAAACGCCTCGGCGCAGACACCATTTCGATCTCCGGCGAGGGATCGAGCTTGTCGAAGGGCGAATCACTCGTCGACACGCTCAATACTCTTTCCGCGATGCTGCCCGACACCATCGTGATGCGCCATTCGGCATCGGGAGCGCCGCAGTTTCTCTCACGGTTTCTGTCGACACCGATCATCAACGCCGGCGACGGACAGCACGAGCACCCCACGCAGGCGCTGCTGGATGCACTGACGATTCTCGATTACCGTCCTACGTTGGAGGGGCTGCGGGTCGCGATTATCGGCGACGTGGGCCACAGCCGCGTAGCCCGTTCGAACGTGTACCTGCTTTCCAAGTTCGGAGCGGATATCGTATTGTGCGGACCGGCCACGATGCTCCCTCAGCCGCTGGCGGAACTGGCGCCCGGAATTCTGTTGACCAACGACATCGTGGAAGCGATCACGGACGCCGACGTCATCATGATGCTCCGCGTGCAGCTCGAGCGGCAGAACGTCTTGAACTTCCCCAAGAACGAGTACTTTCAGTTCTACGGTCTCGAATGGGAACATTTCCAGCGCGCCAAGCCGGATGCCATCGTGATGCATCCTGGTCCGATCAACCGGGGACGCGAGATCTCGTCCGAGGTTGCCGATTCGCCGCGGTCGGTCATCCTGAACCAGGTGGAGAACGGCGTCGCGATTCGGATGGCTGTCCTCGAGAAGGTGTGTGGAGATTGTTGAGGCCGAGCAACCGATGAGCCGCCTGCTGATCAAGGATGGCCACTTGATCGAACCTTCTTCGGGGATCGACGAGCGGCGCGACGTCCTGATCGAAGACGGCCGCGTGGCGGCGATCGAGCCTCGCGTCGAAGCAGCGGATGCGGACGTCGTCGATGCCGGCGGCTGCTTTGTGGCGCCGGGCTTTCTCGATATCCACGTTCACTTGCGCGAGCCGGGAATCGAGCATGCGGAAACGATCGAGACGGGCGCCAAGGCGGCCGCCGCGGGCGGTTTCACGTCGGTCTGCTGCATGCCGAACACGATTCCCGTCAACGACAGCCCCACCGTGACGAGTTTCATCGTCGAGCGGGCCCGACATACCGCCATCGTCAACGTGTTCCCGATCGGGGCCATCACGAAAGGCAGCAAGGGCGAACAGCTAGCGGAGATCGGAGCGATGAAGAAGGCGGGCATCGTGGCCATCTCCGACGACGGCCGTCCGGTGATGAACTCGCGCGTCATGCGCCGCGCGATGGAATACGCAGCTTCGTTCGGCCTGACCGTCATCGATCACTGCGAAGACCTCAACCTCAGCATGGGCGGCGATATCCATGAAGGCGCCCAGTCCGTCCGATTGGGCCTGCGAGGGATCCCAGCCTGCTCTGAGGACGTGATGGTCGCGCGGGACATCATCCTCAGCGAAGTGACAGGAGGCGCGGTTCACATCGCCCATATTTCGACGCGCAATGCGATCGAGATGGTGCGTCAGGCACGACGTCTCGGCATCCGTGTGACCAGCGAAGTCACCCCCCATCACTTCGCGCTCACCGACTCCGACATCGCCGGCTATGACGGCAACTACAAGATGAAGCCCCCCCTGAGGGGCCACATTGACAAGCAGGCGGTGCTCGAAGGAATCATTGACGGCGTGATCGATGCGATCGCGACGGACCATGCGCCGCACACGGGCAACATGAAGATGCAGGAGTTCGAGCGCTGCCCGTTCGGCGTGGCCGGCCTCGAGACGGCGATCGCGCTGACTCTCGAAGAGCTGGTGCATCCGGGCACGATCGGCCTCAAACACATGGTGGAGCTGTTCACGACCGGTCCGGCGCGTGTGATCGGTCTCGATCGCGGCAAGCTGTTCGTGGGCGGACCCGGCGACGTGACCTTGTTCAGCACGAGCCGTGAATGGGTCTTCGACGTGAATGAGTCGCAGTCGAAGAGCAAGAACTCCCCCTTCCACGGCCGCATGTTCCGAGGCGGCCCGGTAGCGACCATCGTCGCGGGCAAAACTGTTTGGCAAGCACCGGTGGCTGTTGCCGCCTAGGTTTTTTATTCCGGGCTGACGTTGACATTCGAGTCAAGATCTCACGGCGATCGGTTGCCTTGCTCGCCGGTCTGAGGCGAAGCCTGGCCAGACCTCGTTTGGGCAGACGACAGCAGCCGTCCCAAGCTTTGTTTTCACGGAGCAGTTACACTAGGGCGATGCGGTGTCCTTAGGAGCGCCGCAAGCATGGCTATGCAAACCTCTCAAATCCGAATTTTCGTTCTGATCGCTCTCGTCCTGATGCTTCTCGCTGGTTCGAGGACGTTCTCGGAGTTGGTGATCGAATACCAGTGGTGGAGCGAGGTCGAGCAACTCTCGACGTGGTACACCATGCTGCTCTACCAGATCCTGCCCGTCGTCGTGGGGTCGATCGTCGCCTGGCTGTCGTTGCTTTGGGCACACAGCAAAGGCTTGCGCTTCGCTGGTGTTCGCGAAGCGCAAAGCAGCCTCTACCGGCGAATCGTGATGGTGGCGCTGCTGGTGGTAGCGGTCGTCTTCATCGGCACCGGCGTCGACTCACAGAGAGTCATGGCGTTCGTCGGCTCACTGATCGCCGACGCCGGCGCGCAGACGTGGGCGGACCCTGTCTTCAACGAGGAACTGCCGTTTTATCTTTTCCAGCTCCCCTTTTATACGCAACTACTGCGCTTCGTATTGGTCGTCGCGGTGTTCTCGAGCATCGTGTTCTGGGGGTCGGGGCGCGGGTGGCAGCTCTTCGACAAACTCAAGCAGTTTCGCGCTGGTGGAGGTTCGATGGAAGAATTCGATCCCGGACCCAGTCCGCTGCTGCTGCCAGGAGCCACCCGGACGAGCTTCGCGAAAATTCTTGCGGGCATCGGTTTGACGTCCATGGCGCTGTGGTTCTACCTCGGACGCTACAGCCTTCTCATGAACCAGCATACGGTCTTGACCGGCATGGACTACGTCGACGAAAACGTGACGCTGCCTTTGCGCTGGGTGGTGATCGCCGCGGCGCTGGTGAGCATTCCGTTGGTTGCAAGGACGAAGTTGCGGCTGGCTGTAGGCTTGCTCGCCGGTTCTCTCATCGCCAATATGGTGCTTCCCGTAGTGGTTCGCAGGGTGTGGGTGCAACCGAACGAGCTGGAGCTCGAAAAACCGTATATCGGGCGGCACATCGAGGCGACGATCCAGGCTTTCGGGCTGTCCAGCCGGGCCACGGAACAGTCGTTTCAGTCGTCGCAGGTTGAAGAAATCGATGTCTCAGCACACGGCACATTGGTGGACAACATCCGGCTGTGGGACGTGCGCGCGTTCAAAGACACCATCACGCAGATCCAGGCCTTGCGCCCCTATTACCAGTTTTTTGACGTCGACATCGATCGCTACATCATCAACGGCAAGATCAAGCAGGTCCTGTTGTCGCCCCGCGAAATCGACGTGACGCAGTTGCCAGGCGAAGCTCGTAACAGTTGGGTGAGCCGCAACCTGATCTACACCCACGGTTACGGGGTCGTCATGTCGGAAGTCAATCGAACGACCGACGACGGATTGCCGGTTCTGCTGATCCAAGACGCGCCGCCAGTGGTGAACACTGATGCTCTGACCCTGAGCCGGCCCGAGATCTACTACGGCGAGTTCACGGATTCTTCGGTCTTCGTATCGACAGATGAGAAGGAGTTCGACTATCCGTCGGGTGTCGAGAACATCTACTCCGCCTACGAGGGGACCGGCGGGTTCCCGATCAGCTCGCTGCTGTTGCGCCTGGCGGCCTCAATCGCCACAGGAGAGTACAACATCGTCTTGACCGGCCAGATGAATGAAAACAGCCGCATGATGATGTACCGCGATGTGCGGGCTCGATTGGAGCACATCGCTCCGTTCATCCATTGGGAGCCGGATCCTTACCTGGTGATCACCGATGAAGGCCGGCTGGTGTGGATCGTCGACGGCTACACCTCATCGAACACGCATCCTTACTCGGCTCACGTCAACGTCTCGGCTTTCGGAGACAACACCAACTACGTCCGTAATGCGGTGAAAGCGACGATCGACGCCTATAACGGCGAGACGAAGATCTACGAGTTCGAGAGTGCGGACCCCATCCTGCAGATCTATCGCGCCCTGTTTCCCGCCCTGTTCCATGACGAGGCCGAGATGCCGGCCTCGCTGCGCCAGCACGTACGGTACCCCGAGTTGATGTTCCAGGTGCAGGCTGAGATCTATCGCACGTTCCATATGCGGGACCCCGAAGTCTTCTACAGCAAAGAGGACGTTTGGGATGTCGCGCAGAGCCTCGCCGGTGATACGAACACGCCCGCTCCCATGCGCCCGACCTATATCGTGGCTACGGTCCCGGGAGAGTCGCAGCCGGAGTTCTTGTTGATGCTGCCGTTTACGCCACGGAGCCGACCCAATCTGATCGGGTGGATGGCAGCCCGCTGCGACGGCGAGAAGCTCGGCGAATTGATCTTTTTCCAACTGTCGAAACAGGAGCTGGTATTCGGGCCGAGCCAGATCGAGGCGCGTATCGATCAGGACCAGAACATTGCCAAGGATCTGACCCTGTGGGGCCAGCAGGGCTCGCGAGTCCTGCGAGGCGACATGATCGCTCTGCCGGTTGACGACAATTTTCTCTATGTCGAGTCGATTTACATTCAGGCAGACTCGGCCCGTATGCCGCAGTTACGGAAGGTCGTACTCGCGATCGGGAACCGTCTGATCTACGAAGACACTTTTGAAGAAGCTCTCTCGAAGCTGGGCGGAGGCATATCGATGGCGGACTTCCGAGAACAGTCGACCGCCAGCGAGGAGCCTTCTTCGGCCAGGTCTCAGCGGTCCCCCGCGGCGGCCGATGCGAGCCGTTTTCGAGCGCTTGCTTCACGGCTTCAGCAACTCCGGCGCCAAGCCGAGGGTCTGGTTGAGGAGCTGACGGCGGTGGAGGAGGAACTGCGGCGTTAGTTTCCAGCAGGTTACAGGTCAGTTTTTGCTCCGCCCGTGTGCGGATCATTCAAGCGGGAAACATCCGGATCGGTGTCGGCGCCGATTGATCAGGAGGATGTTTCAGGTCAGGAGAACCGTTTGGCTTGAACGTGTCGGAGAGCCGCGGTGGCCGTGGGGGCATCGATGCGGCCGCTGGCTCGGTAGTACTCGATCAGCGCCGAGACCCTGTAGAGACAGTGCACCGGATAGCCGCGCTCCGAGAGGATTCGATTGCCCCCTTGCTCACGGTCGACCACGACCAGGATGCGCTTCACCTCGAGGCCGTCTTTCTTCAATTCATCGATCGCCCATACCTTCGTGCGTCCCGACGCCATCACGTCATCGATCAACGTGATCTCACGGGTGTCGTCGCACGTACCCATGTAGGCGCTCATACCCCACTCACCCCCAGGATAGGTGGCGGGCTTTTTGCGCAACTGACCGTAGGCAACGGGCAGAGCCGTCTGTTGTGATTGCAAAGCCAGGGAAAGGGCGATCGGTGTCGCGGTATCCGGAATTCCGATGACTTGTTGACGCGCGATGGCCGGTCCGGAGTCAGTGTGCAGGATGCGCACCAGTTCGCCGTGAAGCGCCGCGCCAAGCAGCCCTAACAAGTCAAGATCGTCATACAGCTTGTGACGCAGGTCGATGAAGATCGGCGTCCGCAGTGCGTATTCACGCCTCACGCGCTCTCCGATCAGAATGAGCCCTTTGTTCCAAAGAGCATCGAGCAAAGGGTCTGCGGGTACGCCGGCGGAGGACATCGACTCAGTTCATTCGCAATACAATGCTAACTCCGGCCACTGCCGTGTACGTGCTTCTCCATGCCCTCCCAGTGTGGGTCGCGCAGTGCCCGCTTGAGGATCTTGCCTGTCGCTCCCTTGGGAAGCTCCGCCTCGAACGCAACCGTCCGCGGCACCTTGAAACCAGCCAAGTGCTTGCGGACGTGGTCACGTATTTCGTCCTCCGTGGCCGCCGCGCCGGGCTTGAGCACGACATAGGCTTTCGGCGCCTCGCCCCACTTCTCATCCGGCACCGCGACGACTGCCGTTTCGTACACGGCCGGGTGAGCGACGATGACCTTCTCGATTTCAAGGGATGAGATGTTTTCTCCGCCGCTAATGATCACGTCTTTTTGGCGGTCGACGATCAGGAAGTAGTTATGCTCGTCCCAGACGGCGATGTCTCCCGTGTGGAGCCAGTTGTCGCGGACGGTCTCGGCAGTCGCTTCGGGCTCGTTCCAGTAGCCGTCCATGACGAGGTCACCGCGGAAGAGAATTTCGCCCATCGTCCGCATGTCTTTCGGGACATCGCTTCCGGCAGGGTCGGCCACACGGGTCTCGACGCCGGGGAAAGAGAACCCGGTCATGGCCTGCCGGCGGATGCGTTCCTCCTCCGAGACGGCGCCGAGCGTGTCCTTGAGGTGGGCGATCATGGCGACCGGCGAGGTTTCGGTGAGCCCGTACCCAGCAAGCACCTTGCACTGCAGTTTCTCTTCCGTCTCCGCTATGAGCGATGGCGAGGACGCCGCGCCGCCGATCATGATCTCTTCGAGGCTGGAAAGATCATAGCGGTCGAGTTCGGGACAGTTCACAAGCGCCGTAGCCATCGTCGGGACGGCGCACAGACCGGTGACTTTCTCCCGCTCGATGAGAGCCAACACATGGGCCGGCTCGAAACGCTTGACCATGACGTGGCGACCCCCCGTGAGGGTGACGGTGTGCGCTTTGCCCCATCCGTTGGCGTGGAACAGGGGTATGGTATGGAGTTCGACCTGCTGGTCCGCCGGCCGCTTTTCTCCGCGGCGGTAGATGCCGATCAGCGCGGTGAGCGCGTGCAAAAAAAGCGTGCGGTGGCTGAGCATTACGCCCTTGGGACGTCCCGTGCTGCCGCTCGTGTAAAACAGTTCGGCGATCGCGTTCTCGTCGTAAGTCGTGAAATCGATCGACTCGGGCGAGGCGGCGGCCAGCAACTCCTCGTAGGTTTGCGAGTGAACCCAGGAAAGCGGGTTCGGCGGAGCGTACAGCGGGACCCAGCGTATCCCGGGACGGTTTTTGCGCAGTTCATCAACGAGGGGCAGGAACTCCGGATCGAAAATCGCTACTTTCGCCCCGGAGTGCTCCAGAATGTACGCTTGCTCTTCGACGGCAAGACGGACATTCAGCGAGAGCAGGATCGCTCGCGCCATCGGGATGCCGTAATAGGCTTCCAGCAGCGGGTGACAGTTGAAGCTCAGCGTCGCCACGCGGTCGCCGGCCTCGACGCCCAGGCTCTGAACAGCGGCGCTGAGCCGCGCCGCGCGGTCGAGGAACTGCCGGTAGGTGAAGCGCTTGTCTCCGTCGACGACCCCGACCTTGCCGCCGTATTCGTCAGCCGCCCAAAGCAGAAAGCGGATCGGTGTCAACGGCAGGTGCATCCCGGAAGTCTCCTCGTTTGGCGGATACGCCGAAGGCGATGGACTAACCTGCATTTCTCACCACCTGACGGCCGAAGCGCACGATAAGGCTGCCATGACTTCGTTGCACTTGCTTGCCGTGCTCGACGTACTGTCAAGTACGCCTGCGCGCGCCAAGCAGCTCGCGCCTCGTCCTGACGGCCCTCTCACGCACTTCGCCTCGCCACTTGGTGAGCAATGCAGGTTAACAGTTTACCTTTGCGCCACGACGATGTCCGTGGTCCAGGTTGGCGATGAGATCGGACTACTGCCCGGCAGTTTCCCTTCCGTTCGTTCTTCCGTAGAATGGCAGAGCACCACAACTGACGGGAACGGGTCCATGCTGATCATCGACTGCCACGCTCACATCACTTCGCCGGACGAGGAGCGCTATCCTCCGCGGCCGAACAACCCTTTGCGGGTTCCGGAGGGCACGGGCTCGCTCGATGAGCTCCGCCGCACCAGTCTCGCCAACGGCGTTTCCGCGGTCCGGGCGGTCCACACCGTGTCGTTCTACGACTATGACAACCGTTACCTGTGTGACGCGGCGAAGCTCAATCCGAGTTGGATGGCGGGCGTCTGCACGCTGGAACCCGACGACCCGCACAGCCCCGGTCTGTTGGAGGAGTTTGTTCGCGAGTATGGCGTCAAAACGTTGCGCAGCACGCCCGGGAACCAACGAACGACGTTCGATCATGACGGCGTTCGCAAGCTGTGGCGAACCTGCGCGGATGTCGGCGCGAGCGTGGACATTTTCCTGATGCGGCTCGAGTGGGTCGAATCGGCTGAGAAGCTGCTCAAGGAGTTTCCCGACATCACGGTGGGCTTCTGTCACTGCATGGATCTCAAGCCCGGTCCCCAATACGACGCCGTGCTCCGCGAAGTACTGCGGCTCTCGAAGTACAAGAACCTGTACGCCAAGGTGGATTTCATCAGCACCGGGACCGAGCAGGGCTATCCCGGCAGCGACCTGCACGCGGCAGCGCTCAAAATCATCGATACGTACGGACCGGAGCGCTGTGTTTGGGGCAGTAATTTCCCGAACTCGCTGTGGACGCCGAAGCTCACTTACTCCGAGCACTTGCGCATCTTCACCGAGGCCTTGCCATTGAGCGACGAAGCGAAAGCCCAGGTGCTCGGCGAGACCGCTCGACGGCTGTGGTTCCCGCAGTTATAGCCGGAGGCATGGAGACAGCGTTTTTCAGTCTTCGGCCAGGTTTTGTGCGGTTGGGATTCGCGAGGAAAAGCTCGGAGCCACCGGCCTCGGCCGCAGCCATCAGGGTCCGGCCGGGCTCTACTACATCGGCGGTTGGGAGGCGGAAGCGGCCGGACATGGCAAGCGAAAGTGCGGCATTTCTTGATGAGGCCGAGTCGGGTTTCCGGAAGAAGGCTCGAGGTTTACCCACCGATCGGCCAAGCTGACGGAGATCGACAAGAGATCGGCGCTCTGTCAGGGTGCGTGCTACCCTGGACTTTCTTCGTGCACGGGCAACCCGGAAGAACCCTGAATGTCCAAGATCAGCAATCTGGAAGGGCTCGAAGTTCTCGACTCACGAGGGAATCCGACGGTTCAGGTCACGGCGACCCTGGAAAGCGGCGCTCGCGGATCGGCCCGCGTGCCTTCGGGCGCGTCGACCGGAATGAATGAGGCCGTCGAACTCCGTGACAATGACCAGACGCGCTTCGGAGGCAAGGGTGTCCGGAAGGCTGTCGGCCACGTCGGAAACGAGTTGCTCGACGCAGTCCGCGGCTTTGACGCCGATGATCAGCAACGGCTCGACGAAGAGCTGATAGCCGCCGACGGCACCGTCAACAAAGGCCGCATCGGCGCGAACGCGATTCTCGGGGTCTCACTGGCGGTCGCGAGGGCGATGGCCAACGAAAAGCAGATCCCGCTCTACCGTCATCTCACTGACGCTGAAACCTATACCCTGCCGGTACCGATGGTCAATGTCCTCAACGGCGGCGAACACGCGGACAACAATGTCGACATCCAGGAATTCATGCTCGTGCCGCTCGGCTTCTACAAGTACAGCGACGCGCTGCGTGCCGTCACCGAGACATTCCACTCGCTGCAGGCGATCCTCACGAAGAAAGGCTATTCCACCGCTGTGGGCGACGAGGGCGGTTTCGCGCCGCGACTCGAATCGAATGAGGAGCCGATGCAGTTGTTGGTCCGCGCGATCGAGCGGGCCGGCTACAAGCCTGGCAGGCACATCTCCATCGCGATCGATGCGGCGTCGAGCGAGTTCTACGAGCAAGGGACGTATGTCTTCTCGCAGTCGGACGGCAGCCGCAAGTCATCAAACGACATGAGCAAGATGTGGGCCTCGTGGGCGGAGACGTATCCGCTGATCTCGGTCGAGGACGCGTTCTCCGAAGAGGACCACGGTGGCTGGCGGAAAGCCACGCCGAAGCTCGGCAGCAAGTTGCAGCTCGTAGGCGATGACTTGTTCGTTACGAACCCGGCCATCTTCAAGCAGGGCATAGCCGAAGGCTTGGGGAACTCGATTCTGATCAAGCTCAACCAAATCGGGACGCTGACCGAAACTCTGCAGTGCATCGGGATCGCCAAGACCAACGAATACACGTACATCATTTCTCACCGCTCGGGGGAGACGTCCGACACCACCATCGCGGATCTGGCCGTGGCCACCGGGAGCGGCCAGATCAAGACCGGTTCGACCTGCCGCGGAGAGCGGACCGCCAAGTACAATCGCCTGTTGGAGATCGAAGCCGAACTCGGCGACAGAGCCGTCTACGCGGGCCGCAAGACATTCCAACTCTGGCTGTAGAGGAAGGGTAGCTTTGAACGATTGCGCTACCCCCGTTGTCGTGGTGTTGGCCGCGGAGCGCTCTGCGTGGACGCACCGAGAAAACGTCCTCTAGACTAACGGTAGCTCGCAGCAGTATTCTCTTCTCCTGCAACCATGTACCGAGTCGGCACGCTCGTTCTGATAGCGGCTGCATTGTGCACTCACGCTGCCGCCGACCTTGCAGCGCAGCAGAACAAAGGCGACCAGCTTCTGACCGACATCCGCCTGTTCACCGTGCTGACGGCGATCAACATCTCCGGGTACGACAACGGTTTGGGCTCACCGTCCGACAGCGTCGTCCGGCGGGTCGTGCGGGACGACCTGAAAGACTTCCGCGGGCATAGCCGCACGCAGATCCGGAACTTCTATCAGCAGTTTCTGCGCGATGACCCCGTCAGCAACCTGACGCAGTACGTCACCTTCGCGTTGACCTGCAACGGCCCCCCTTCGTTTGAGGTCAGGGCGAATCTGCCAACCGATCTGCCGCCGAGTGTCCGGCGGCTCCGCTCGCTGAGCCCGATCCTGTCCGAGTTCTACCGCGAGGCCGGCATCGAAGAGCTTTGGGACCGCTATCAGCCGGCCTATGACAACGAGATCGCCCGCTATCAACAGCCCCTGATTGAAATGCTGCTGCGGACCGGCGCTTACCTGCGGTTCTCCCCGACGAGCCAGCAAATGCGCAGTTTCAAGATCTACTTCTCACTCATGGGAGCGCCGAATCAGGTAACGTCGAGAAGCTACGGCGGGGAGATTCAAGTGGTGCTGCAGGCCTCGAACAAGTTGCGCCTCGACGAGATCCGACAGGCATTCCTGATGCACCTGCTGGATCCGATGTCGATCCGACACGCCGAGGAAATCGCCAAGAAGGAAGTGCTCTCCCGCTTTGCTCTATTCGCTCCGGCCCTGAGTGAGATCTACAAATCGAACTTTCAGCTCCTGGTATCGAAATCGCTGGCCAATGCGGTGGACGTGAGGTTGTCCGGTGCATCGGATGCGGACAAGCAGGCTCGCGCCGAGCAATTCCTCAAGGAGGGTTTTATTCTCACGCCCTGCTTTTATGAGCAACTGGCGGAGTACGAAGCACAACCGGAAACCTTTTCGAGCTACTACCGAGAACTGATACAGAATATCGACCCCAAGGCCGAGGCGCGGCGCCTGCAGAACACGAAGTTCGTGCAGGCGCAGCCGAAACCGGCGTCCCAGCCGGCTCGCCCGCAGCTCAGCAAACTGGACCGGCTGCTGAACGAAGCTGAGGGATATTTCCGGTTGGAAGACATGGAACAAGCCCGCTCGAAGTTCGAAGAGGCGTTGGCTGAAGCCGGAGGACGGAATGCACAGGCCGAATACGGTTTGGCCCGTGTAGCGGCCTTCGAAGGCGAGCCGGACTTGGCCCGCGAACATTTCCAGAAGGCGATTGCCCTGGCGGATGATACCCATATACGGGCCATGTCGCACGTCTACATCGCCCGCATCGAAGATTTGATGGGAAACCGCGAGCAGGCCGTCGAGCACTATCAGTTGGCGCTCGATGTCGGCGACCCGTCGCCGCGCATCCGGGAGTTGGCCGAAGGCGGACTCGAAGACGCGTTCGGTGTCGATCGTGAAGAAGACGAAGAGCAGGAGAACCAGCAGCCGTGAGCCGGCGCAGCGCTCAATCCGCTCCCGCAAAGCGGTTAGAATAGAGACAGTTCGGATACGGCCCCTCCGCAAGGGCCGTCGACAAGGAGATTCGAATGATTCGTGCAGGTGTATGTTTGCTATTGACCGCGATGCTGGCGTTTCCTGCGCTGGCTCAGGACGTACCGCGACCGAAGTCGCAGAAGGAAGCCGATGATATCAACGCCTGCATGGGCGCACCCGATATGGAGTCTCGCGTCGACTCGTGTGAGATTTTCCTCGAAAACCATCCCAAGAGCGCGTTCAGGGAGTATGCGCTTTGGGCAGCCTGTACCCCAGCCCCTCAGATCCCAGATCGCAGCATCAACTATTGCCAGAAGCTGCTTGTCGAGTACAAAGACACCGAATATAAGGAAAACGCACTCTTTTTCACGACACTCGGTTATCAGCGGCTAAACGACTTCGAGAATATGTTGACGTACGGCGAACTCGTACTGGAAGAGAACCCTGATAACATGGGCACCCTGTTGGCGCTTTCCTACGTTCTGCCGATCCGAACGCGACAGCACGACCTTGACAAAGAGGAAAAGCTGTCGCAGGCCGAATCGTACGCAAAGAGGGCGCTCGACATCATTCCGCGCGCGGAGAATCCCAATCCGGATTTGATGACCGATGACGACTGGTTGCTCGAAAAGAAGGACCTGATGGCCAATGCTCATAACTCGCTGGGGGCCGTTGCCGCGAAGCGCGAGGATTGGACGGCGATGGAGCAGTCTTACCGGCAGGCCCTGCAATTGGCGAACAAACAGACCGGCGAGGTGTTCTATCAAGTTGCCAAGGCATTGAAGGAACAGGGCAAGAATGACGAAGCCCTTGGCATGCTCGACCAGTCCATTGCCCGGGGCGGGTTCAAGCTGCCGAACGGCCGCGACGCGGCGGCGATCCTGAAAGCGGAGATCACATTGAGCAAGGCGCCTCCGGCCGAGAGTGCGGGTACGGCGCCAGGTGCTGCCGCTCCAGTCACACCGGCGGTACAGCCTTAGCCGCTTTCGTGAGAGCCAGCCTCGGTTCGCACCCCAACCGGGTGGATATCGTGCGCCGTTCTGTCGTGTTTCGCGAAGAGACAACCAATCTTTCGAGCAAGTCCATTCGATGCCGCATTCGAGCGCGTCTATGAGCGGACGGGAGGAACCTGTCTTGGCGGCGGCGAAACCAGCGGCTTTGACCGAGTTGGAGAGCCGGATCGGCTACTCCTTCTCTGATCGCTCCTGCCTCGAAGAAGCGCTTACGCACCGTTCGTATTGGCAGGAATCCGCGGCCCGGGACGATGGCTCTTACAACGAACGGTTCGAGTTTCTGGGCGACGCCGTACTGGGGTTTCTCGTAAGCGACGAACTGATGAATCGATTCCCGGACTACACGGAAGGACAGCTCACGCAACTCAAATCCATCCTTGTCAACGGGACGCACCTCGAGGCAGCGGCAAGGCGCATCGAACTCGGAGCGTTCTTGTGGCTGGGGCAGTGCGAGGAACGCACCGGAGGCCGCGACAAGAAGACACTCTTGGCCGATGGGTTCGAAGCTTTGATCGCTGCCGTCTATCTGGATGGGGGCATTCCCGCCGCCAGGCGGCTCGTAACAAGCCTGATGCTCGCGGACGACGCCATTGAAAAGGCGCGGCTGGAGGACAAGACCGCTCACAAGTCGGCCTTGCAGGAATGGCTTCAGAAGCACAATCTGCCTCATCCCGAGTATGAAATCGTTTCCACCAGCGGGCCTGATCACCGACGATGGTTCCAGGTCGGACTGAAAGTCGGCAGCCTCTTCCAGACCACCGCAGGGGGCTGGACAAAGAAAGCGGCCGAACAGGATGCGGCGCGGCAAGCCGTGAAGTTCTTCCACGACCGTGGCGGCGAAATCAGAGAGAGCTGCGCCGGTCCCGCCACCGACGAGGCATGATGCGGCCGGCGCTCCGAAGTTCAAGCAGACAGCTCGTTTCGAGGGACCAGAGGACGAGCAGCTCGACACGAGCCATCGCACCGTTGAGGCGGGGGGGCCTGGCTCTCGCCGCACTTGCCCTGTGCGCAGCCGCGCTTGCCTTACCGTCCTCTCTCTCGCCGGAGTTGGGTCGGAGCGCACGGCAAAAAGTCGAGCGCATCGAGAAAGGCGAAACGATGCCCGGAGAGGCCGTTGTCTTTACGGAGGCCGAGGTCAACTCCCTGCTGAAGTACGAATACGAAGCCGAGACACCCGCGGGAGTTCGCGATCCGAGCGTGCGGATTTTCCAGGATTACGCGACCCTCCACGCCTACATCGACATCGGAAAGATGCAACAGGCGGGCGGCCGGCCAGCGGAAGGGCTATGGGCTCTGTTGTTCAGCGGCGAAAGAGAGCTCAACGCCAAGTTCCGGCTGCGCTCCACGGACGGCCAAGCCTTCGTCGAAATTGAAAACGTTCAGTTCGGAGACACCATCCTGCCGGGAGCCTTGCTCGATTGGCTCATCGCCGCCACGATCTCCGATACGGACCCTGGTTCCGGACCCGCCAATCGAGTCTCGCTTCCCGAGAAAATCCGCGCCGTTCATCTTGAACCCGAACGTGCCGTCGTCGTCGTCAACTGATCCAACGTAGATACGCCTTGCCGCTGCCGAAACGGAATCGTCTAATCGGAAGAGGCAACGCAGGTGTTGTAGAATAGACACACCACGACTTCTTTTCTTTGTTTGGAATCAGTAACTTGACATTGGTCAGGCAAGTGCAAGTGGAGAATCGTACAGCTCCGGTTTTTCGTGCAGGAGGCGTTTCTTGGATTTCGAGAGAACCATCGACAGCCCCGTTGAATCCTCGGGGATCGGACTCCACAGCGGTGTCAAGGTCAGAATGCGGCTGTTGCCGGCCCGTGCCGGCAAGGGAGTCGTATTCAGCCGGACGGATCTCGACAGCTTCGAACTGCCCGCCGTAGCCAGGCACATCGCCCGCGTCAGCTATGCGACGAGCCTGATGCGGCAAGGAGTGCTGCTCTCGACGACCGAGCACCTGCTCAGTGTGTTCTACAGCCTCGGCATCGACAACGCGCGCGTGGAGATCGACAATCTCGAGTTACCCATCCTCGACGGTAGTGGGAAGCCATTCGTCGAGTTGATCCGCAACGCAGGCGTCCGGGAACTGAGCAGGCCCCGCACCTACCTCCGCATTCTCAAGACCGTCGGAGTGCGCGAGGGGAAGAAAACGATTGTGATCCACCCCGCGGACCATTTCGCCATCACCTGTGAGACCGACTATGGACACGCTCTCGCGGGTCGCCAAATGCTGGAGATGGTCGTCACGCCCGAACGTTATGCGCGGGAGATCGCTCCGGCGCGTACGTTCGGATTCGAGCGGGACCTCGATCGGATGCGCGACATGGGGCTGATTCGCGGGGCGTCGCTCGATAACGCGGTCTGTTTCGGGCCGGACGGTGTCCTGAACCCGGAGGGGCTCCGCTTCCCGGACGAGTGCTGCCGGCACAAGGTGCTCGATCTGATCGGAGACCTCGCCCTGCTGGGCCGGCCTTTGCTGGGACACGTTGTCGCCGAACATGCCGGTCACGCCATGCACACGGCCTTGGTGAAACAGATCCTCAGCGATGCCTCCTGCTATGAACTGGTCCACTCCGACCAGCTCGCTTCCAAACTCTTGCACGCGGAAGCGGTCTAACCTGCATTGCTCACCACAAGACGGCCGGAGCACACGATAAGACCGCCATGACTTCGTTGCGCTTGCTTGCCGTGCCAACGTACGGTTCAAGTACGCCTGCGCGCGCCAAGCGGCTCGCGCCTCGTCCTGACGGCCCTCTCACGCACTTCGCCTCGCCACGTGGTGAGAAAAGCAGGCTAACTTGGTTCCGCTTGGTATTTCGCCGCTCGGACGGGTTTGGAGGCGCACTCTCCGATGGGCCGGCTACGGGCTGGCGGGAGGTTCCTCGGGCAGCGGTTCGAGGCTCTCAGCCTCGTCGAAGGAGATTTCCGCATCGACGGCGAACTTGCGATACAGCCGGAACTCGACGTCATTCCTCGACAGGTACCGGCCCTGCCGCATGCGCATCCGCGCCTTCAAAGGGAGTAGAAAACTCTCGCCGCTGATCTTCGTGAAATCGTAGTCCAGACGCGACTGGGCGAGTTGAATCGGGAAGTCCGTCGGGATGTTCTCCGCCTGCATGTAGATGCGGAGCACTTTCTCGGTTTCCTTGTCGATATAGACAAGCCCGCGGTACCCGGTGATGATCGAATTCGTCTTCTCGAAAGTCAGCGACCAGCGGGAACGGTGCCGGGGCACCTGAAACTCGAACACGTAGACACCGCGTCCGCGCAGCAGCGAGTGGCGCGCCCACCGGAAATCCGCTTGTGTCTTCGGATCGAAGAGTTCGGCCAACATACTGCCGAACTCCCCCGTGCTAGAGGCTCCACCGAGTTCGAGGATGCTGGCGTCCGTCAGCTTGTTGTTGATGCTGACGACTTCATAGTTCTCGTGTGAATCGAAGTAGCTGACCCTTGTCTTGATCTCGTCCTGCTTGAGCCAATCCATTTCCAGGCCGCTCGGGTCGATGAAGCGGCGCGTGATCTGCAGGCAGATGAAATCCGGCAGGCGGGAGGTGTAGTCCAGAGCGTAGGAGCGCGCTTCCTCGATGATGCGCTCCTGCTCTTCCGGTGATGGGGGCGGTTGCTCGGGAGCTTTCGGCGCCTCGCTGGCAGCAGGGGCCTTGGCGGCCGACAATCCCTTGGTTGCCGGTTGCAGCTCCCGCAGGGTTCGCAGCGTCCGCGGGCCAATGCCCCAACCCTGGAACTCCTCGATCAGCGCATCCGTCAACTCGAAACCGAATTTCTGACTCTTGAGATACTTCGCGATCTGTTTGTCCTGCAGATTCTGCCCGATCGATGACTTCAGCAGATCTTGCAATTGCGGATAGGTCAGCGGCGCCTGCGCCGCAACCAGAGCGGCGATCAGGAACACGCTCAGCAGCCGCACGACCAGCATGACCCTATTCTAGCCAACGGACCTCGATACCCACGTTCGCGGGCAATCGATCAACGCGAAAGATTTTGACAAGAGCTACGGAAGCGCGCCGTTCCGATATAATCTGCGGTGGCGTGAGCCCAGGAGGTTCGTGATGCGCAGGCAATTACTGGTTCGGGTATTGATTCTGGCGGTGGGGATCGCCGCTCTATCGATCGCCTACGAAAAAGTGTCGACGGAAAAGAGGATGGAGCTGGCCGCCAACCGCTTTCTCCATGCGCTCGACGATTCGGGACGCGCCAAGGCCAAGGGCGACTTCAATGCGAAAGACCGCCAACAGTGGCATTTTGTCCCGGACAGCAGTTTCCAGAATACGTACGGCTACGGCCGCCGCGGCTTGACCTACAAGAACATGAACCCTCGGCAGCGCAGTCTGGCGAACGCCCTGCTCGCTTCCGGCTTGAGTACCGACGGCTTGACGAAAGCGCTGACGATCATGAGCCTGGAAGAAATTCTGCGCGTCAGGGAAAACGACACGGCCGGTCGCCGGGATGTCGAGAAGTACTACTTCACGGTGTTCGGCAAGCCCGCGATGTCGGGCAACTGGGGCTGGCGGGTCGAAGGTCACCACGTCTCGTTGCACTACACCTTGCAGAACGGCAAGCTCGTTTCGGCCTCGCCGACGTTCTTCGGGGCGAATCCTCACAAAGTGCCGGGCGGTTTTCGCTCACTCGGCGCGGAGGAAGACCTTGCTCGAGACCTCCTGAAGTCGCTGAACGACAAGCAACGAAATTCCGCCATCGTGGCCGACGTTGCCTACGACGATATCCTTACGCGCGCCGACACGCGGGCCATGCTCGAAGACCAACCGCGCGGTCTGGCGGCATCGGAGATGACCGCGAAGCAGCGTGAGGCTCTGACGGCTCTGATCGAGCAGTACGTGAGCAATGTACCGGCCTCGATCGCTGCCGAGCGCCGCAAGGTCGTCCAGGCGACGGCGAACTCCGATCTTCTCTTCGCTTGGGCGGGGCCGGGTGATGCCGGCAAGGGCGATTACTATCGCGTCCAGGGGCCGAGGTTCCTGATCGAATACGACAACACTCAGAACGAAGCGAACCACTCCCACACCGTCTGGCGCGACTTCGCGGGCGATTTCGGACGAGACGTTCTGGCGCTGCACTATCAGTACGACGACCACGGCCTTGGCGTCGAGCGGCCGGCTGCCGCCGATTAAGGTGATCGAAGAAAGCGACAGCGGTCAAACCCGCGGTTCGAACGCAAGGTGAACAAAATCACGCCGCCACGTACGATCGGACCATTCGAGGTCTACAATAAGGGTGGCCCATGCTGTCGCTGGGCCGGATACGCGCTCGGGGAGGACCTGTCATGAAAGCTCGCAAGTGGTTTCTCATCGTGGTGTTGATCCTGGCTCTTCCGGGACTGCTCTTCGCGAAGGACGACCGGCCCAAGAAGAAAAAAAAGAAGAAGAAGGACAATATCGAGGCCATCGGTGAGCGCGACGTCGACGGCAAGGTCAACTTCTATTCGATCGAGAAGGAGATCGCCCTCGGCAAGTCGTATGCCGACGAAGTCGAGCGGACGTCGAAGATGGTGTACGACCCCATCATTTCCGAGTACGTCAACCGCATCGGTCAGAACCTGGTTCGGAACTCCGACGCGAAGGTGCCGTTCCAGTTCAAGGTCGTGGACAATGACGCGGTCAACGCCTTTGCTCTTCCCGGCGGGTTCATTTTCGTCAACACCGGCCTGCTGGTGAAGGCCGAGACCGAGAGCGAGGTCGCGGGCGTTCTGGCGCATGAGATCGCGCATGTCGCGGCGCGGCACGGCACACGCCAGGCAACACGAGGGCAATTGGCCAACTTGGGGATCATCCCGCTTGTGATCTTGACAGGCGGCTGGACGGGGTTTGGCATCCAGCAAGCGGCCGCCTTCGCCATTCCCGCGACGTTCCTTCAATTCTCGAAGAGCATGGAAGCGGAAGCCGACTATCTCGGCGTGCAGTATCTCTACAAGGCGGGGTACGACCCCATCGCTTTCGTCGATTTCTTCGAGAAGCTCCAGACAATGGAGAAAACCAAGCCGGGCGCGCTCGCCCAGGTGTTCCGCAGCCATCCGCTCACCGACGACCGCATTGCCAGGACGCAGAAAGAGATCGACCGCATCCTGCCCGCCAAGCCGGAGTACGTGGTCGACCGTTCCGAGTTCCTTGATGTAAAAGAGAGGTTTCTTCATTTGGCTCGGCTGGAGAGAGAGGAAAAACCCGTGCGCCGGCGCGGTCCCATCCTGCGGCGGGGCGGCGGTACGATCTCGACGGAACCCATCGAGGCCAGTGACGAGCCGGTCGAGGACAGCGAAGAGGACGAGCGTCCGAAGCTGAAACGCAAATAAGGCGCTGCTGTCTTTGACGTCCGGCTCAGCGGGCCGAGACTTTCTTTTGCAGCCTGCGCATCCCTCTTAGCCAGCGGTCATGATCGTCCGCCTTGCGGTGCAAGTATTCGGCCACTTCAGGGTGCGGCAGAATCAGGAACTTCTCCTCCTCCAGGCCCTTGACGACGCTATCGGCGACCTGTTCCGGAGCAAGAGCAATCTCGGTAAGCATCTCTTTGAGCGGCCCGTCATCGTTGGCGAGCAGTCGGGTACGTACTCCCTGAGGGCAGAGGCAAGAAACCTTGATGCCCGCGTCGCCATAGGTCACCGCCAGCCACTCCGCCAGCGCCACAGCGGCGTGTTTGGTGATCGTGTACGGGGCCGCTCCGATCTGCGTGAGCAATCCGGCAGCGGAGGCCACCGACAGCAGGTACCCGCGGCCGCGCTCGACCATGGCGGGAACGACCGCCCGGGCCGCATAGAGATGCGCCCTGAAGTTGATACGCCACATCCGGTCCCAATCCTCGTCGGAAACCTCCAGGCCGCCCTTGTCCATGATGCCCGCGTTGGAACAGAACAGGTCGATCGGACCGATCTCGTCGCGCGTCCGCCTAACCAGGTTTTGTATCGAAGCCTCGCTCGTGACGTCGGTCGGGACCGCCAAGCCGCCGATTGCCGAGGCCACGCTAGCGGCTTGAGGAGCGTCAATATCCGCGACAACGACTCCTCGGGCGCCTTCCGCGGCAAACCGCTCACAGAGTGCGCGCCCGATGCCGTGGGCGCCACCGGTCACGATCACGACTTTTTCTCGCAAGAACACCGGGCTGATCCGCGGGCAGGTGACAATGCTTCGGAAACACTAATGAATACGCTAGACTAGCACCGCTTTCCCGTAGCAGTTCACTGACTCGGGCCATTCAAGCGGAGGCTGGCGCCAGCCATCCCCGCTTCTCTTTGTATCACGAGTTCCTTCGACAAGGGAGCTCGGCGGTGTGCTCTCTCCATGACCGGCACCACCGGCAGCGTGGTGAAGGTGCGGTTGGCGGCGTCCACCTCGACCGCCAATCCCGTGAACCTTTTTTCCTCCGCGCCTTCCACCGGCGCCGAGCAGCGCACCGTCCCCGCGAAGTCCGTCGTATCGGTCTCGGGGAATGCCTCTTCGATGAACCACGACGTCTGCCCGTTGCCCGCCAACGGGATCTCCGTCTCCTCCAGCCCCGCGCCGCCGCTCATCAAGCGGCACGTCAGCTTCATCGCTTCCCCTCCCAGGTTGCGCATCGCCGCCGCCGTCCGGCTCCCACCCCGGTCACTCCCACTCCCGGCACGCGGTAGCGCAGCACTCCCCCGATCGCTCCCTCCGACACCACTTTCACCGAACCGCTCAACTCCTCCCCGCGCCCGTGGGTCGAGATCGTGAGTTCCTCCAGCGGCTCGATCGCCTTCTGAACGGTCAGCCAGCCGTCGTCCTCCAGGGCCTCCTGATCGTCCGTCACCTCCACTACCGAATCGGCGTCAATCGAAGCGCTTCGCTGATCGGAGAAGTACAGCACGGGCAGGATCGGTGTGGTTCCGACATTGAGGAGCACGACCTCAGAGGTGATGCCCCCGCCGTTGGCGAAATGAGGGAAGTCGAGGGTGAACACTTGCGGTTCCGGGGCCATCGGGGTGGCTTCGACGCGGTTGACCGCCCTTACCTCGAAGAGGTAGGTGGCGCCTTTGTCGAGGCCGGTGACGGTGTGGGCGGTGTCGGTGGAACCTGTCGAGATCCTGCGGTTAAAAAAAGGCGGTTCTACCTTGCGGCAGAACCGCCTGAAGATTATGGAATCGAAGCATAGCGAGGGGCGCGCCTGATTCTGCTTCCCGTCAGAAAAAACACGAAGCAGAACGCAGCCCCCGCTAACTTGTTCGACGACCGCGATATCAGCTTGCGACTGACCGTGACCGTCGGAGATGAAGGCATGACCATACACGTTCCGGAAGTCACATTCCACGTTGTGCTTGCGTCACGCCGCTGAACCCGATGAACAATCCGGTTGCCGGACTACTGAGTTTTAATACTTCATGTGCATCTTTTCCTGGCTGTGCGCTCTTCAATTGGATGTGTCATGCATCTGATGCTGGCGGACAAGAGTTCGTCGATCACATGCCTTGGACCATCAAATCGGGGCATGTAGCCGTTCGGGCAAGAGACCGAACCGCGCCTTCCTGGAGGCATGCGCCAACGCTATGACACAACTCTAAACGATCAGTGTGACCTTGAGGTGAAATATCTGACCTTAAGCGTGTTATTTCTATGAACGGCGGTAGCTTTCTTCGGAGCCGGCGCCGCGCGCGCGCCTGCATGCCAGGCATCGCATCCGGATGGGTGCTTCTTCGAAAGCGAAGGCGGCGAGCGGACCTGTCTACGAGCGGTCGAGATCCTGATGCATCCGCCGCAGCTTCGGCGGCATCAGATCGGGATCCGTGAGGCCGGCCATCACATCACGGGTCGTCCGGTGCGGGCATGCGGTAGCCGACTGCGCGCTCGGTAACGATGTAGGCCGGATTGTCGGCATCGTCACCCAGCTTGCGGCGGAGCTTCTTCACGAAGGCGCGCACCCGATTCGAGCCGGAGGGGTCCCACTCGCCCCACACCCGCTGCAGGAGGACTTCATAGGTCATCACCCGCCCGGCGTTGAGCGCGAGCACGCTGAGCAGCTCGTACTCGGTGGCCGTCAACTCCACCGGACGGCCGCCCAAGGTGACAAGGCGTTGATCGTACTGGATGGCCAGGTCCCCCAGCAGGAAGGGGTCCGGTTCCGCCCGCCGGCGCAGGGCCGCCCGCACTCTCGCCGTCAGTTCCGTCGGCGAGAAGGGCTTGACGATGTAATCGGCGGCACCGGAGTCCAGCGCCCGGGCGATCGTCTCGTCCCGGCCGTAGCAGGAGATGAACATGACCGGCAGATCGGCCAACTCGGGAACACTCTGCATCAACTGGATGCCATCGCTTCCGGGCAGCAGCAGGTCCAGAAGTACCAGTTGGGGCTTGTGCATCTTGATGAGGCCGGGCATCTCCTGCGGGTCGCCTGTAGTCCACACGGCGTAGCCGGCCGGCTTGAGAGCATCCCGAACGTACCGCAGCGTCTGAGGGTCGTCGTCGACCACCAGGATGCGCTGCTGTTCCCGCCCTTCCCGAAGCGAACCGGAACGGCTCGCGACGTAAGCGTAAGCGGCCACGGCGCTGTCTCCGGCCTCTTCGGCCACCGGGATCGTAAAGCTGAACCGCGTGCCCCGCCCCGGCCCGCCGCTCTCGGCCCAGATGCGGCCT
>JAPOOG010000068.1 GCA_026713545.1 Bryobacterales bacterium | reverse complement strand
CATGCGGGTGTAGATGGTGTGCCAGTTTCCGAAGCGTCGGGGCAGGCCACGCCACTGGCAGCCCTGCTCGGCGACATACAAGATGGCGTTCAGAACCGTGAGATTCGACAGGCTCACGTTACCGCGTTGGCGCGGCAGCACGGGCTCGATACGGCGGTATTGCTCCTCGGTGATCTCCATGCCCTATTATAAAACGTTCTTGCAGGTTAGTGTTAACAGGCCCTGGCTAAAAAGTCAACGCCTGCGGATTTGCGAAGATACACTTTCGCATGTCGTTCATGATCGACGAGATCGAGCAGCAACCCGACGCGCTCGATCGAACTTTGCGCGAGGAACTTCCTCGGGTCGAAGCGTTTCGGCGGCGCCTCGCCCATCGGTCGATCGACTTCGTGAGCCTGGCCGCGCGAGGAACGTCTGACAACGCGGCTCTTTTCGGACGTTATCTCATCGAGATCTCGACCGGCCTGCCCGCGACGCTCGCCGCCCCTTCCGTGACCACCCTGTACGGTGTCCGGCACCGATGGAAAAACACACTCGTCATCGCGCTTTCCCAATCGGGGGAGTCCACCGACACCAATCTGTATGTCCAGGCCGCCCGCGAGGCGGGGGCGCTGACGGTCGGGATTACGAACGAGAGAACGAGCTCGCTAACCCGCATGGTCGACGAGGTCTTTCTCGTTCATGCCGGGCACGAGAAGAGCGTCGCCGCCACCAAGACCTATACGGGTCAGCTACTGATGCTGTACTTGCTCGCGTACGCTCTCGGGGCGCCGATCCCGCCCAAGAGCCTGGAGCAGCTGCCCGCGCTCGCGCAGCAAGCGCTGCGAACCAGGAAGCGGGCCGCCGCGCTTTCAGAGCGATACCGCTTGATGAACCACGCCGTCGTCGTTGGCCGCGGATTGAACTACGCCAACGCCTACGAGCTGTCACTGAAGATGATGGAGACCTGCTATGTCGTGGCCGAGCGGTTCTCCGGCGCGGACTTCCTGCACGGCCCCATCGCGCTCGTCGAGCGCGCCTTCCCGGTCTTCGTCTTCTCGCCCCCGGGCCCGACCAGCGGAACGACCCTCGATATAGTTCGGCGCCTGAGAGAGCTCGAGGCCGAGACCATCGTGATCGGAGAGGCGACGGACGCCGCGATGCGATCCATCAGCGTGTCCGTCACGGGTGGAGTTCCGGCCGATTGCCCCCAGGATCTGCTGACGCCCATCCCCTACATCATCCCGGCGCAACTCTTCTGCGCGTCCCTGGCCGAACAGAAAGGCCTCGACCCAGACCATCCCCGGACTCTGACCAAGGTGACGCGAACGATCTGAAGTTCCGGTACAGAGACCGCCGACTCGCTCGAACGATGTTTGCGTCATGGTGCCCGGGGTGGGACTCGAACCCACACGTCCCGAAGGACAGAGGATTTTAAGTCCTCTGCGTCTGCCGATTTCGCCACCCGGGCATCGTTTGCGATCGGCATTCGGCTTGTTGCCGCTGCGCTCATCATATCTTCCGGAGCCAGACGCCCGAGAAAAAAGGATCGCGCAGCCTGTCCGGGCGTATTTCAGCCTGGCAATGGCTGGTGGATCGCCGGATCTTTGTTCTCCGCCTTCGAAAAGGCAGCGACCGCGAGTCGGCAGGCTAAACCAGGATGTCGTCGACGACCTTTCCGTGAACGTCCGTCAAGCGGAAGTCACGGCCCTGGAAACGATAGGTCAGCCTGGTGTGATCGATGCCGAGCATGTGGAGAATCGTAGCGTGCAGGTCGTGAACGTGGACGACATTGTCGACGGCGGCGTAGCCCAGCTCGTCCGTGGCGCCGTAGCTGAAACCGGGTTTGACGCCGCCCCCGGCCATCCACATCGAGAAACCCTTGATGTGGTGGTCGCGTCCGGCTTTCGCCCGGTCGCCTTGCGACATCGGCGTTCGACCGAACTCGCCGCACCAGAGGATCAATGTCTCGTCGAGCAACCCGCGCTGTTTGAGGTCTTTGACCAGCGCCGCCGAACCTCGATCGACGAGGCCGCAGGTTTCCTTGACGCCGTTCTTGATATCGCCGTGATGGTCCCAGCCGCGATGGTAGAGATGGATGAAGCGCACGCCACGTTCGGCCAAGCGCCGGGCCAGCAAACAATTGGAGGCATAGGAGCCATCGCCGCCCGTCGCACCGTACATGTCGAGGACGTGCTGCGGCTCGTTCGAAAAGTCGACCAGTTCGGGTACGCTCATCTGCATCCGGAACGCCAACTCGTATTGCGCGATGCGGGTAGAGATTTCGGGGTCATCGATCATCTCGCCTTGAATGCGGTTGAGCTTGCCGACCGCATCGATCAGGCCGGATTGGTTGTCACGGCTCACGCCCGGCGGATTGCGCACGTACGACACCGGTTCACCGCCGGACTGGAACTTTACGCCCTGATAGCGGCTGGGCAGGAAACCGCTGTGCCACTGGCGCGCGGCGATAGGCTGCGACTGCGCCCCGCCCTCCGAGGTCAGCACGACGAAGCCCGGCAAATCTTCCGACTCGCTGCCCAGACCGTACGTGATCCATGAGCCCATGCTGGGCCGCCCGGCGGAGCGAAAGCCCGTGTTCATGAAGGTGTGGGCGGTGTCGTGGTTGATTTGCTCTGTCACCATCGATCGGATGATGCAAATGTCATCGGCGATCCCGCCGATGTGCGGCAGCGTGCTCGTCATGTGCTGGCCGGACTTGCCGTACTTCTTGAACGGATGCTGCGGTGCGAGAATGCGCAGCTCCTTGCCCTGGAGCTGCGCGATCTGCTGCCCCTTGGTGAACGATTCAGGCATGGGCTCACCGTCACGGTCGACAAGCGCCTGCTTGTAGTCGAAGAGTTCCAGGTGCGCCGCGCCGCCTGCCTGGCAGAGGAAGATCACCCGCTTGATGGTTTGTGAGTGATCCGGAAAGCCGGAGATGCCGGGAGCCACCGCCGGCAGCCTCCCTTTGAACAGCGACGTAAGCGCCAGACTTCCCAGGCCCATCGAAGCTCGACCCAAGAACGCTCGGCGGGTTTCCCGCATATCTGTCGTCAACATTTCCCTGACCCTGATCTTAAAGTGAATCTCCTCGCGCCTCAGTAACGCATCACGAACTCGTGTTTGTTCATCACCGCGCGGGCCACTCCGGTCCAGGCGGCGAGCTCGACGGGATCGAGATCCGCCGGCACTCGTGCGAAACCGACGCTCAGCAACCGGCGCGCTTGTTCAGGATCGCGCTTGAAGCCGGCCAACTGCGAAGCGACCAGTTCCGCGAGGGCTTCCTGCTCCTGAGCCACCGCTTTCCGGGAAACGGCCTGCTCGAAGGCAAAATCGATTCGGGCGGCCGTATCCGAGCGCCCCGATTGGAGAATCCGCGCCGCAAAGGCGCGCGCCGCCTCAACATAGCTGGGGTCGTTGAGCATGACCAGCGATTGCAGCGGCGTGTTCGAGACGATCCGCTCGGCCGTGCATTCTTCGCGCGCCGGCGCGTCGAACGCCATCAGCGACGGATGCAGGAAGGTGCGCTGCCAATGCGTGTAGAGCCCACGCCGAAACTGGTTTTCGTTGTAGTCCGGCTCATATTCACGCTTCGGGAAGTTGAGTTCCCGGTAGTATCCGGCCGGTTGGTACGGCCGCACGCTCGGACCGTGCATCTTGCGATTCAGCAACCCGCTCACGGCGAGCGCGTTGTCGCGGATGAACTCCGCATCGAGCCGCCGCATGTTTTGCCGGCCGTAATAGCGGTTGTCAAGGTCCTGCCGCCGCAACGCCTCACTCGGCTCGCTCGACCGGCGGTAGGCCTCCGACAGCACGATCGTGCGAATGATGTGCTTGACGTCCCAGCCACTCTCGATGAACTCGACAGCGAGCCAATCGAGCAAATCCTGGTTGACCGGGGTTTCGCCCTGCGAGCCGAGATCGTCGAGCACCTTGGACAATCCGGTTCCGAAAAGCATCTTCCACATGCGGTTGACAAACACCCGCGCGGTCAGCGGATTCTCGCGGTCCACCAGCCAGTTCGCCAAATCGAGGCGAGTCAGACGGTTCCCATTGACGGGAATCTGTTCAAGGAAGTGAGGCGACTGCGGCTCGACGATTTCGCCGGAATCATTCATCCAATCGCCGCGCGGCAGGATGCGGACTTCCCGCAATTCTTCGCTCACCCCGGTGACGAGACATTCGTCCGCATGGTCGAGCAACTCCGCCCGGCGCCGCTCCAGCTTGCGGATCTCACGCCATGCGGAACTGCTCTTTGTCCACTGTCTGAACATCCGGCGAAGAGCTCTGCCCTGTTTCCCGGAGAGTTTCGCCTCTGTGCCCAGGGCCTGCCGGAGGTCTTCAGCGGGGGGCAATTCCGGGAAGCCCGACTCCGTTACGGCGAGCCGAGACAGCCCCGCTATCTTCTTGGCGTCTCTGCCGTTGTAGGTCATCGTGAATTGCAGCTTCTGTCCGACTTTCGACTGCAAGGGCTTGGCCAGGACCCACATGGCGCGCCGCGGACCTTCTTCCGCCAAGTCGCCCTGCCAACCGGACCGAGCGTTGCCGTCGAGAGTGTGACGCAGGTAGGAGTCCGTTCCCTGGCGATCCGGCACGAGCGCACCGAACCCGATGGATTCCTGTCGACCGTCTTCCCGCAGCAGCTTCACGTCCAACTCGCTCAGGTAGAAGTCGTCAAAGCCTTCGCTGGGAAAGAGTTCCAAGAGCACCGCAGTGATCGCCTCGCCATCGAGCTTCGCCTCGACTTTCTGCACCGCCTCGCGGGGCTTCTCTTCACCGGTCACCACCTGGCGGAAGAAACCGTCTTCTTCCAGCCGTAGATCGATGTCCTCGCAGCCGCTGATGTCAGGATGGGAGCAGTCGTTCCAGACGCGTTGGGGCTCTACCATCCTCCATTCTTCAAGCCGCTCGCGCAGGTAGGCGCGGAACGTCTCGATGTTCTCGCGATTGCTCTTGAGTCTGCCTCCGTCCTGCCGCAGCTCCCGGATGCGGTTTTGGATCGACGAAATTTCTTCCTTCGACTCGTCCGGCAGAACCCGGATCAGCGGCTCGAATTGCGAACCGTAGACGCCGACCTCTTCGATGTCCGCAAAGAACGCCGCCATTTGATAGAAGTCCTTCGCGGTGAACGGGTCGAACTTGTGGTCGTGGCATTCCGCGCAGCCGAGCGTGGACCCCAACCACACTTCGGAGACGTTCCGCACCCGGTCGGTGGCGTATTTCGCGAGATATTCCCTGGCTTGCGCGCCGCCCTCGTTGGTGATGCGGTTGAGCCGGTTGTAGGCGCTGGCGACTCGTTCAGCGGCGCCGGCATCGGGAAGCAGATCGCCCGCCAGTTGCTCTCTGGTGAACTGATCGAAGGGCTTGTTCTCGTTGAACGCGCGTATCACGTAGTCACGGAACAAATAGACGTTGATCGGGATGTCGCTGTGGAACCCGATCGAGTCGGCATACCTGACGAGATCGAGCCAGTAGACAGCCATCCGCTCGCCGAAATGAGGCGAGTCGAGCAGACGGTCGGCCAACCCTTCATAGGCGTCCGGATCGTGATCCGTGATGAACGCACGCGCTTCCTCAGCGCTGGGCGGCAGGCCCGTCAGGTCGAAGCTCAGGCGGCGGACGAGAGTGCGACGGTCCGCCTCGCCGACAGGGCGGAGCCCCTTTTCTTCCAGGGCCGCGTTGACGATATGGTCGATTCCCGCGGACCCCTGGGGCGCCTCGATTCGCTCCAGAGGAATGTAGGCCCAATGCGGTTCGTATTCCGCACCCTGTTCGATCCAGCGCCTCAGCAGCGCTTTCTGATCGTCCGACAGTTTCTTGTTCGACCAAACCGGGGGCATGGCCCGCAGCGGTTCCGGATCGTACAGCCGCGCGACAAGCTTGCTCGCCTGGGGGTCGCCGGGGACGATGACGCCGGCCTGAACCGCTTCCTCGCGCCGATCGAGCCGCAGGCCCGCCTGCCGGGCGTTGCCGTCGGGTCCGTGGCAGCGATAGCAATTCTCGGAAAAAACAGGCCGGACATCGCGATTGAACCGCACCGGCTCCGCGCCGGTGGTTGCCGCGGCCAAGGCCAACGCAAAAAAGCCGGTGAGCAGGGGGACCATTCTCATGGGGTAAGCAGGCCGTTTCCTGGAGCGTCCCTGTCCATGATACGCCGCGGCGCGGCGAGAGTCAGCCCTTTTCGCGCTCATGTCAACGCAGTCCAGAACGTTTTTCTTTCTCAGCATGGGTTCATTCGGCTTTCGCCCGAGAGGAAGCAGCCTGGAGGAGGCGGGTTGCCAGCGAGAACGGCTGACGGAGCGCGGACAGCGGCTCGGGGGTTATCCGACGAATTCCGACGAATTCCGACGAATTGTGGGGAATAGCGGGTTTTTGACTCGTTATGATTCGGGAAAAAGTCGTCATCAGGCGGCAAAAACCCGTTCTCGCGCGGCAAAGACCCGTTCTCCGGCGGCAAAAACCTCGGAATATCGAGGAATGGCCTCGTCGAGATTCGCATCGAAGTCGTCAAGGGGCGGTGGGCACGGCGGTCCGGGCGGCGGATTTCGGTTCTTGGTTCAGCCACCTTCAGCTCCGCTTTTTCTCCGCACGGCGCACCCACGGCGAAAAAAAGCCGTGTTTCGTGTCTCGTGATTCGTGAAAACCGTTGGTCGAGGCCTAGTTCGCTCCAGAAGGAATGTCTGACGGCCGGTGAACGGAAAAGGCCAAAAAGCCGTGATTGGTGAAAACCATACAGGCCGTGTTGCCGGCGCGGGGGACGGCCGCCGCCCATGCCGCGCCATAGCCACCCCATGCCGCGCCACAACGCGCAAGGAAGCAGCGAACGGGCGGGGTGCGCGGCGGGACCGGGCGAGGGTTTCTGATTGTGCGTCCCTTGCGCATCCACGGCGAAAAAAAGCCGTGTTTCGTGTCTCGTGATTCGTGAAAACCGTTGGTCGAGGCCTGGTTCGCTCCAGAAGGAATGTCTG
>JAPOOG010000162.1 GCA_026713545.1 Bryobacterales bacterium | reverse complement strand
CATCGACATGCCCTGGCCGTGCAAAACTTCTGCCTGCCTCAGCAGGCTCACGATCTCCTCAGGCTTGTAACGCTTCCTTGCCATCGTCGGTCCTCCTCTTTCCGTAATCTAAGGGTGGACCAATTCGATGGGGGAAGATCACTCTGCGGAACCGGCGCTGCTGTTGAGGCCCCAATGCTGGTATTGTTGCGGACCGGAGGCGATGACGGATTGACTCAATCGTTGGCCGTCGCCGTTGAGAAGGCTCTCATCTCCTCTCCCGACTTCGTGGTTCCCATAGAGGGTAAGGGGGTAACGGAGGCAACGGTCGGAACTCTGGTTGTCACGATCCCAACCCACGTCTACCCGCGACACAGGCGCGGGCGAACTCGGATCGTTTATACAGTGGAGTTTGGTACCAAGGACAAGCTAATCGTTTTTCGCACTCAGGGATGCTGCTGGAAAAGCTCGGTCAAGAAGTGCGCCAAAGAGGTCCTACAGGATGCGAAGATCGCGGCAAAGACGGTTCTGTTCGAAATGGAAGTCGGTCCCCCCGCTATATACGAGACTAAACGGCCCCGCTAGGGCGAATACTTTTCAACCCGTACGACGCCGCTGGACGCGCACACCCCGCCTCCGTATGGTTGCACCTTGCTTGTCAACAACACTACATTGCACGAATTTGCCCATCATTTTCTCGGTCATGTCTATCTGCCGTCGTCTGGCAGTCTCGGTGCCCTGATCCGGTATTTTGGTCGTGAATTCGAGGTGGGCTTGCGGGTTTTTGGGCAGGGGTGGGGTATCTGGCAACAGGGCTTTCGAAAGGGGCTGGCTCCGCGTAGATACGCTGCGCCCTTGAACCCGCAGGCGATCAAGCCGCGGCAGTGAGGAGGCATCGTTGGTGAATAGCGAAGTGGCAAATCAGCTATCCATCATCGAAAATGACCAAGGGCAGTTTTTAGTCGGCATTGAGGGCAGCATCATCGGCTTCCAAAAAGCGGGCGATTTGGAAGCTGACCTCGGAGCAATGATCGTGAGCGATACTGTCGTGGATTTCCAGCTGTCTGACACAGTTGCAATGTGGGGCGCCCCTGATTGGATTACTTCTTGGGCTCCATCTTGGATGGCTGTGATGACTGTTAAGCACATGCCAGTGGGAAGTGACTACGGCGGTGAAGCCACAATAGATGCCAGCAAAACACCATCGGTCAGGACCTCCATCACGATCGACCCTAAGGGCATCAACGATCGGCAGGCAAGGCGAGAAGGGATACCGGGTGCGACACTCGGAGAGGCGACGGCGCACGGATTCGGCCATGCCCAGGCATTTGTCCAGGCAATCTACGGTCCTGGAAATCGAGCTGCTGCTCTGCGTTCCGAGAATGCTGCGCGGGCTGTCAATGGCGACCTCTCTGTAGTCCGCCTCCAAGAGCTCGACTTGCCGTTCGAACTCGCTCAACTGCTGCTGCAAGTCCTCGCCCAACGCCCCGATTCGCTCTTGCTGCCGGTCTCACCCCATAGTGGTTCCAATGGAAGAAACCGACATCACCGAGATACGAGCGGATCCGATGGCTATGCAGTCCGGCACATTCGAGGGCGTGATCACGATCACCGAGCAGCAACCCGCAGGAATCCCTTCTCTTTCCTCAGATCGCACGCCGGGATGGCCGGTCACGATTCCGGTGACGCTGATAGTCATCAAGGACTACGGACTGAGGCGCCAACAGACCGTCTCCAGCTTCACCGGGCGCGGCCCCCCGGAGGCCGAGGCCCGGCTATACTCTGTGGAATAGAGGGCTACTCCATAGGAGATCATATTGTCATGAAACATTTTCTTTCACCGTTGCTGATTCCCTTCATTCTGCTGGCCGCCGCTCCTGCATTCTCCAGCCATCCAGACGCTGAAGCGCTGACTTGCGCGGACCGCTCGGTCAGCGCCAGGGCCGTGCGCACGACACAGGACGTTCAGGCGTTCGTGCAGTGCGCCTACGAGTACGCCCAGGAAATGGGCTTGGAGGAGGCACGCCGGGCCTTCAACGAGGACGAGCGCTGGAAAAGCGGCCCGATCTATGTCTTCGTCTCCGAAGCGACACCGATGAGCGACCAGGCTCGACTCTTCATCTTCCCGCCTACCCCGGAGAGGGAAGGAACCTCGCTGGGACTGCTGATCGACGCCTACGGCAACGACTACTACAAGGAACAGCACCGTATCGTAAGCGAATTCGGCGAGGGCTGGCTCTACTACTCCTTCACCAATTTCACTACGGGCCGGGACGAGCCGAAGCTTGCCTACATCAAGAGCATCGACTGGTACGGGACTCCGGCCGCGATCGGCGCCGGGATCTACCTCCGCGACATCCCGGGCACGTGCGAGAGCGAAGATGTCAACGCCATGGGGCTCGAGGCCGACCCTTCCGAAGCGAGGCTGCAGGAGTTCGTCCGTTGCGCGGCCATGGAGCTGGAATCGAAAGGCTATTTCGCCACGATCACGCTGGGAGCCGATCCACGTTGGAAGCATGGCTCGATCTACCTGTTCGGCCTGGATACCTACGGCAGCGCGCTGTTCAGCGGCGATCCCGACAGCGGGCAGCCGGGCGCCGGCGCTCCGGAGTTGAACGACATGATGGACGGACCCTTCGGCGGCCGGGACGTGGTGAGCTTGGGGGATGCGTTCGGGGAATCCCTTCTGTACTACACGGCACGGAATCCCGCCACCGGCGAGATGCAGAATAAGGTGACGTTCGTCAAGAGGGTCGTTGTCTTTGGCCTGCCGGTGCTGATCGGAGCCGGCTATTATCCGGGCTATGCGTCCCGGCCCGACTACGGTATCTTCCCCTTCTAGCAGGGCACGGCAAAGGGCCGTGGTTAGTGGTTAGTTGCCAGTTATTAGTGAAAAGCTTTGGCGGGGTCCTGGTTCGCTCCAGAAAGAAATGTCCGAGGGCCGGCGTACCGTAAAGGCCGTGTTGCCGGCGCGAAGCGGCTCGCGCCTCGTCCTGACGGCCCTCTCACGGACTTCGCCTCGCCGCGTGGTGAGACATGCAGGCTGGTTTTTCCTCCGCCCGTGCGCGGATCATTCAAGCTGAAAACATCCGGGCCGGTGTCAACCCGGCTTGATAAACAGGATGTTTCAAGTCAGCAGGGCACGGCAAAGGGCCGTGTTTCGTGTCTCGTTATGCGGAAAGCGGAAAGGCCGATCCGCCGCAGGTCGCAGAGACGTGGTGTTCAAGGCGATGTGAGGCAGAATACATCAGGCGACCTTGTTGGCTGCAACTTGTGAAACCATTATGGGTAAGTAGAAGTGCCGGTGCGTTTTATCGTGTGCGCCAAACTACTCCCGAGTCGTTGAAATCGACTTCCGCCGGATTGCCATGGAATCAAATACAGAATTCTCAAAAAACGCCAAATCAACTACCAGGGCGCAACTTTCGTGGAGCTATTGGAAGACGCCCGTGGTGTTTGGCGCGTGCTTCTGCATCCTGCAAATCCTGATGGCGTTCGCGCGATTCGGGGGAAGGAGGGGTTGGGTACCCGTCAACCCGTTCGAGATACCGGCAATGCTTTTCGGGCTCGCCATGTTTTTTCTGTGCGGCCTGCTGGCGGGATTGCTGCTGCAACGCCTCTTGAGAGGTTGTACCGGAGCCTGGCGCTACGTCTTGCTGGCTGGTGCGGGGCTGGCGACTCCGTTCGCGATCATGTTCAGTTTGGGCGGAGGATTGCTCGGCCCGCCTGGAGTACTGATCGGAGCTCTGATTCCCTACCTGGTGCTGGTCGGGGTCCCGGTATTGATCCATCAATCCTGGTTGCACTTTCGCAAGCCCGCGACGCGCTAAGCTGCATTTCTCACCACCTGACGGCCGAAGCAGGCGATAAAAGGCCGTGATCCGTGTCTCGTGTCTCGTAACCAGCGTGGACTTCGTCTCGCCACATGGCGGGAATGCAGGTTAACCTGCATTGCTCACCACCCGACGGCCGAAGCACACGATACGACCGCCATGACTTCGTTGCGCTTGCTTGCCGTGCTCAACGTACTGTCAAGTACGCCTGCGCGCGCCAAGCGGCTCGCGCCTCGTCCTGACAGCCCTCTCACGCACTTCACCTCGCCTCGTGGTGAGAAATGCAGGTTAAACCATCGTTGCCGGGGTTTCCGGTCTGTGTTCAAGCCTGTCCAGGAGGGCGTCGAGCTCCTTGAGCGCCGTAGCCGCGCTGAGCGTCTGCTTCTCCGTCTGCCGCCACTCCAGGAGCCTTTCGGGAGAGAATGTCACGCCGGGAGTCTCCGCCAAAAACCGCATCAGCCGGGTTGCATCCACCCGTGAGTCTTCGCTGAAGCGCAGCATCCAGCGGCCTCGCTTGCGCTCAATCGACTGGATGCGCATCCTCTCGGCGCGTGATTTGACGAGGGCGTGGTCGGCGAGATGATGCACCGGCTTGGGCAACGAGCCGTAGCGGTCGCGCAACTCCTCCAGCAGACGGCTGCGATCTTCGCGGGTTCGGATCTCGGCGAGGCGCTTGTAGGCCTGAAGACGTTGTGTCTCGTCGCGGATGTAATCTGTGGGGATGTGCAGGTCCAAGCGCAGCTTGACCGTCGTGCGGGCTTCTTCCTCCACCTCCTCGCCCTCGAGCTTCCGCATGGCCTCTTCCAGCAGACGGCAGTAGGTTTCGAAACCGACGGCGGCAATCTGACCATGCTGCTCGGCGCCCAACAGATTCCCGGCGCCTCGCAATTCGAGGTCGAGAGCCGCGATCTTGAAGCCCGATCCCAATTCACTGAATTCCCGTAGCGCCGCGAGCCGCTTGCGGGCTGTCGATGACAACTCCACTTCTTCATCGACAAGCAGGTATGCATACGCACGGCGATTCGAGCGCCCGACACGGCCGCGCAACTGGTAGAGCTCCGACAATCCGAACAGATCCGCCCTGTGAATGAGCATCGTGTTGGCCAACGGGATGTCGAGTCCGTTCTCGACAATCGTCGTCGACAACAGAACGTCGTACTCATACCGCATGAACTTGAGGATCACTTTCTCGAGGTCCTTCGTTGGCATCTGACCGTGACCGACCCCGATACGCGCCCGTGGCACAAGCTTCTGCAAGTAAGCGGCAATCCGCCAAATGGTTTCAACCCGGTTGTAGATGAAATACACCTGACCCTTGCGGGCCAGCTCGCGTTCGATGGCGTCTCGAATGATCTGGTCCGACGACGACGCGACGACCGTTTGAATGGCGAGCCGGTCGCGGGGCGGTGTCTGGATGATCGAGATATCCCGCAAGCCCACCAGCGACATCTGAAGCGTTCTCGGAATCGGCGTCGCGGTGAGCGTTAGCACGTCCACATTCTTCGCGAGTTGCTTCAACCGCTCCTTGTGGCGGACTCCGAACCGTTGTTCCTCATCGACAATCAAGAGTCCGAGATCCGAAAAACCGACATCCTGGGACAGTAAGCGATGGGTACCGATCAATACATCGATCTTGCCCTCCGCGAGCCTCTCGACAATCTCCTTCTGCTGCGACCGAGTCCGAAACCGCGTGAGACTTTCGATTTCGATAGGGAACGAGGCGAAGCGCTGTGAAAACGTCTCGTAGTGCTGAAACGCGAGAACCGTCGTCGGCGCGAGCAAGGCGACCTGTTTGCCATCCCCCAATGCCTTGAAAACGGCCCGCATCGCCACTTCCGTCTTTCCGAACCCGACATCGCCACACACAAGCCGGTCCATCGGCCGGTCCGACTCCATGTCCTTCTTGATGTCTTTGACGGACTGAATCTGATCTGTGGTCTCGATGAACTCGAAAGCCTCTTCGAACTCCCGCTGCCAATTGCTGTCCGCTGAAAATGCAAACCCAGGCGCCTTGCCTCTTGCGGCGTGGAGCTTGATCAGCTCATCAGCCATGTCGAGCAGTTTTGCCTTGACGCGGGCTCGGGTGCGAGACCAGGTCTGTCCGCCCATGCGGTCGAGCGGCGGCGGCTTCCCACCTGAGCCGTGATACTTCTGGATCAAGTCGAGCCGATGCAGCGGCAGATAGAGCCGGGCGCGTTCGGCGTACTCGATCAGCATCAAGTCTTCGCGCCGTCCGGCGTGCTCGATTTGCCGCAGTCCGACGAACCGCCCGATACCATGCTCGGCATGGACGACCAGATCGCCTTCCTTGAGATCCTGCAGGTCGGAAAGGAAGGTCGACCGAGCTGATTTGCCTTTCTTCGGACGAGCAACCAAGTCGGAAGATGCGAAAAGATCTTCGTGACCGTAAAGGACGAGGTTGCTGTCCGGAAGGGTGACGCCGCGACGAATCGGCGATTCCACCAACATGACATTGGCCACCGGGCCGGCCAGGCGGGCTTTCTCCTCGAGATAGGGACTGGCCGCCTTGAAAGGATCTTTCAAGCTGAGCTGAAAGCCGACTTCGTTTTCCGTGAGAATGTCAGCGAGCCGCTCCACGTCGCCGGGGGAATGCCCGGCGATCAAAGCTCGGCGTCCGCTGCTCACTTGAGCCTGCAATTCGCGCACGAAGTGCGGCACATTTCCCTGGAAGTTCGGCGTCGGCTGGGTCCCGAGATGCAGCCCCGGTTCGCCAGCGGCCTCGACCGCAAGCTCTTCCACGAGCAACTGCGAACCTCGTTGCGCTTCTTCCGCAAAGCCTGACGGCGTGAGGTAGAAATTCGCGGGGGACGGTCCGACGCTGCCCGACGCCTCGTAGCCGTCTTCGAGTTTCTCCCACAACTTCTCGCCATCGGCCTGAACCGCCGCCCGCTCGGACCAGACAATCAGCGGGTTGTCGAACAGATCCAAAATCGAGCCCGTACGCGCCGCGGCACTCTGCGCACTGAACTCCCAGCCAAGAGGAAGGATCTCGGGATCTCCCGCATCTCCGTCCGTGTTCTCATCGACCCGGCCCGGCGGCGCCACCGGATATTCCGTCAACGGGAGCAACAAGGCCTGATCCACCCGCTGGATCGATTTCTGGTTCTCCACATCGAAGAACCGAATCGATTCGACCTGATCACCCAACATCTCGATACGAACCGGATGCGGAGCTTCGGGAGAATACACGTCGATGATCCCGCCGCGCAGGGAGAACTGTCCGACCATCTCGACGGGATCCTGCTTCCCGTAGCCGACCGAGGCGAGGCCTTCGAACAGATCTTCGACGAAGAACTCGTCTCCGATTTCAATCCTCCAAGCGAGACTACGAAGGAACTCCTTCCGGGGGATCTTCATCAGCGCGGACCGAATCGGGACAACGGCGATCGAAGCGGCGCCTTCGGCGATGCGCCACAGCCCGATCCCCCGCCGCTCGCTGACTTCCGGGTGTGGGGATTGTCCGTGATACGGAAGAACCTCGTGCGCGGGGAGAACGAAGGGCGGCCCGCGATGCTTCGAGAAATCGAGCAGATCGTGAAATGCCGTGAATGCCTCGCAAAGCGCCTCGGCGACGGGATTCGACTCAACCAGCACGACCATCGGCCGGTCGGTCAGCTTGTACAGCAGCAGCAAGTAGAGGGCCTTAGCCGTGGCGTTGAGCCCCGACAGCCGCAGTGCTTGTGGCTCGGGGCTCCGGACGGCACGTTCCAGCGCCAGGAACGCAGGGTGGCGCGAAGCCACATCGAAGAAATCAGTGAGGCCGACGAGAATCAAGGGTTTCGATCGAGGATGGTCTGCACCAGATCGGTCGTGGAGTAACCCGGCTCGATCGGAATGGGGAAGACCTGTCCTCCGGACTCTTCGACGATCTCGCGACCTGCGATCCAGTGGCTCCAGTCCGAGCCCTTGACGAGAACGTCGGGAAGTAGCTGTTCGAGGAGCTCGCACGGCGTCTCCTCGTCGAAGACCGTCACCGCATCCACCGCCTCCAGCGCGCCCAAGATGGCGCCCCTTTCCTCGGCACACAGAATCGGACGCGCAGCTCCCTTCAAGCGACGTACGCTCTCGTCTCCGTTGACGGCTACGACCAGCACGTCTCCATGCTCGCGCGCCGTTTCGAACAGGCGGACGTGGCCGGGGTGCAAAAGGTCAAAGCAGCCGTTCGTAAACACGACGGTCCGCCCCTCATCGCGCCAGACACGGCGTTTCTCGATCAAGTCAGAACGCTTCAAAAGAGGTCCCATGAAAGAGCCGTTTCGAGAAAGTCCTGGAGGGGAGGAATCCATTGTACCGTCCGCATCATTGGTTTCTAGCCTGCCATTCTCACCACCCGACGGCCGAGCTATCGGACACTACTGCGCCCGGAAGCACTCTCCGCGCCGCAGAATCATTCGCGTCCCTTATTGCGAAGCAACTCCCGCAGCCGCTCCGCGATGCGCTTCTCGACCCCCCGCTCGGTCGGATGGTAGTACCGGCGGCCCCGCAACGACTCCGGCAGGCATTCCATGTCCGTGACGGCGTCCTCGAAGTGATGCGCGTGCCGGTACCCGCTGCCGTAGCCCCATTGCTCCATGGCGCTCGTGGGAGCATTGCGGAGTTGCATCGGCACCGGATCCGCCATCGAGTTCCTCACGTCTTCCTTGACATTCCCCAGCGCCCGATACACGGCATCCGACTTCGGCGCAATCGCCAAGTACACGGCCACCTGCGCAAGCACCAGATCTCCCTCCGGTTCTCCGATCAGTCGAAACGCGTCCACGGCCGCCACGGCCTGCTCCAGCGCACGAGGGTCCGCCAAGCCGATATCCTCAGACGCCATCCGAACCATGCGGCGCAGGATGTAGATACGATCTTCACCGCCCTCCAACATGCGGCCCAACCAATAGAGCGCTGCATCGGGATCGCTCGACCGCACCGACTTGTGCAACGCCGAGATCAAGTTGTAATGCTCTTCACCAGACTTGTCGTACAGGACCACCTTCCGCTCGAGCACATCCGTGAGCAGCCCTTCGGTTATCTCACCGGCCAGGGCTGAAGCGACGGCGGCTTCCAGCGTCGCGAGAGCGGCGCGGGCATCTCCGTTCGAGAAGAGAGCCATCCGCGCCAGCAACTCATCGGAAACAGAAATCTCCTTATCTCCAAGACCGCGCTCCTTGTCCTGCAGCGCCGTTTTCAGAATGCGCACCAACTCATCGGCCGTGAGCGCACGCAGAATGTGCACTCGACAACGCGAGAGCAACGCCGAAATAACTTCGAAAGACGGATTCTCCGTCGTCGCTCCGATGAGAATCACGTCGCCGCGTTCGACATAGGGAAGGAAGGCGTCCTGCTGGGCCTTGTTAAAGCGATGGATTTCGTCGACAAACACGACGGTCCTGATCCCGACCCGGCGAGCACGCTCCGCATCGGCCATTACAGCCTTCACTTCCTTGATCCCGCTTAGCACGGCGCTAAACGGAACGAACTGACCGCGACCGGCCTTGGCGATCAGGCGGGCCAAGGTCGTCTTGCCCACGCCCGGCGGTCCCCATAGGATCATCGAGCTGAGTTGGTCTCTCTCGATCTGCACGCGCAACGGCTTGGCCTGACCAAGCAGATGCTCTTGCCCCATGAACTCGTCCAAGCGGCGCGGACGCATACGATCGGCAAGAGGCCTTCCAGCAATGTCTTCCGCAATCGGAGGAGAAGGCTCGAAAAGGCTCACCGTATGTCCCTGTCGTTCCGGCTCTCGCCGGAGGCGGACCGCCGGCGAGACGCCTCATAAAGGACAACAGCGGCAGCGGCCGAGACGTTGAGCGACTCCACGGCTCCAGTCGGGATCTGCAGGTCTTCGGCGGCCTCCCGCAAAGCCGGCCGGACGCCATGAGCTTCCGAGCCCAGCACGATCACGCAGCCTCGCTCGAGTCGTGCTTGAGAAAGCGGTCTTTCCGCCCGCGGGGACGCGGCGAAGCAACACAGTCCACGCTTATTGATTTCGTCAATCAACTCCTCGGGTTCAAGACCTTCGATGTGCGGAAGACGAAACAGCGAACCGGCCGAGGCCCGCAACGTCTTGGGATTCGCGGCGTGCGCCGTTCCCTTCAGCAAGACAACACCCGTTGCCCCAAAAGCCTCCGCGCTGCGAACTATCGTCCCGACGTTGCCGGGGTCTTGGATAGCGTCAAGAGCAACCACGAGAGGAGTGCCCTTGAAAAGCTCATCGAGATCACATTGCGGAGGCTCCACGAGCGCCAGCACGCCTTGGCTCGTTTCCGTGCTCGTGATCTGCGAGAACAGGTTGTCATCGACAATGCTGAGCGTCACATCACCATGACCGCGCAGCCTTGCCTCGACCTCGCGCCGCCTGCGAACTGCGGCAACTACCGTGTCAACCTTGAGCCGACTCGCCAGCGCTTCGTCGAACAGACGTAACGACTCAGCGACCCACAGGCCCTTTTTTGTCGCCGCGGACCGGGTCACTGCGCGGCGCACATCCTTGATGAGCGGATTGCTCGGACTTCGCAGCTCAGAAACGGGCCGGGCCAAGACGCAACTCATCCTATCAGGGGTTTCGGACGTAATAGCCTGTATTTCTCACTACCCGACGGTCGAAGCACACGATACGACCGCCAGGTCTTCGTTGCGCTTGCTTGCCGTGCTCGATGTACCGTCAAACACCTGTGCGCGCCAAGCGGCTCGCGCTTCGTCCTGACGGACCTCTCACGCACTTCGCCTCGCCACGTGGTGAGAAATGCAGGCTAGAATTCGAGGAGTGATGTTATTGCCCGTGGATCCTCGCCGGCCTGATTGGGGGAAGGTTCGCCGCATCGCAAGCGCGATTCGCCGCGGCGCCGTGGTTGCCATGCCTACCGACACCGTGTACGGGCTGGCAGCGAATCCGTATGACGACAAGGCCGTCCGGAGACTTTTCCGCCTCAAGCGGCGTCCGGAAACGAAGCCAATCCTCTTGCTCATCGACGGGTGGCAGCGGCTGGCTCCGCTTGTCAGCACCTTCCCCCCTCGGTTTCAGGAGATTGCCTCCCGCTTCTGGCCGGGCCCGTTGACAGTTATTCTGCCGGCAAGCAAATCCGTTCCGGAACTCATCACGGCCGGGACCGACAACGTCGCGGTGCGCTGTCCCGGGTCACCCTTGATCCGGATGCTCAGCCGATCGCTCAGATCACCCCTCACGGGCACAAGCGCTAATCTTTCCGGCCTTGCCGCGGCCACAACGGCGAAAGAAGTGATACGGCAGTTCGGCGCGAGGCTCTGTTATGTTGTCGATGGCGGCCGGTCGGCCAACCGGCAGGTTTCGACGATCGTCGATCTCAGCGGAGAGCCCTGCGTGATACGGTCCGGAGCCATACCGATCGAGGAACTGGATGCGTACCTGCGATGACCGGAGAAGCCAAGCCGCGCCGCCGTCGACGATGGGTCGTTCTACTTCTGATCGTCGCCGCTCTTGGCGCCGCCTACTTCTCGAAGGTCTATTACAGCGTTTGGCGCCAAGCCCACATCGATGAGGCACGGCAGGTCGATGTGATCGTAGTGCTGGGCGCGGCCCAGTATTGGGGCCGTCCCTCACCGGTTCTTCGGGCGCGCCTTGACCACGCTCTCAAGCTCTACCGGGACGGCATTGCGCCACGCATCATCACGACAGGCGGCGTCGGCGAGGGAGCAGCCTTCTCCGAAAGTGAGGTCAGCCGCGAGTACCTATCCCAGCAAGGCGTTCCGGCCGAGCTCGTAACCGTGGAAACGGAAGGCAAGTCCACGGTTCAAAGCGCCTTGGCCGTCGCGGAAATCATGGACCGCATGGAGCTGCGCACCTGCGTCGTCGTCAGCGACGCCTACCACATTTTCCGAATCAAGCGCATGTTCGAGTCGCTGGGAATCGAAGTATACGGCTCGCCGCGACGACCCCAGCAGATCAGCGCGTGGCGCAGACATTGGTTCTACGCCCGAGAATCGCTGGGTTACATTCTGTGGCGCTTCGGCATCCACGTCTAGCAAAGGCCGTGACAATCACGGTTGATAGACTGAGACGAGATGCGTTTTGACCTCCTGATATTCGATCTCGATGGAACTCTGATTGACTCCAAACTGGATCTGGCCCTTGCCGTCAACGCTACCCGAGCCAACGCCGGGATGGAACCGATTCCCCATGAAGCAGTCTACTCCTACGTAGGTAACGGCGCACCGAGATTGATTCGCAGTTCACTTGGCCCGAGCGCAACCGAGAGGCAAGCCGAGGAAGGGCTCCTCTATTTCTACCAGTACTACCGTGACCACATGCTCGATAACACCTACCTGTATCCCGGTGTACGGGCGGGATTGGATCGGTTAGTGCAAACCGGGTCACGGCTCGCAGTGCTCACCAACAAGCCGGTTCGCTTCAGCGGTGAGATTATCGATCGTCTCGGCCTCAGCCCACTCTTCGAACGGGTCTACGGAGGAAACAGCTTCGACACGAAGAAACCCGACTCATATGGATTGGAACTTTTGCTCACCGAGTTTGACGTTCCAAAGGAGCGCGCCTTGATGGTGGGCGACAGTTCCGTGGACGTGCTGACTGCGAAAAACGCGGGGGTGGCATCTTGCGGCGTGACATACGGGCTGCAGCCGGAGACGTTCGAGGAACATCCTCCGGATATTCTGGCGCATTGCTTCGATGACGTTGTGGCGGCGGTTCTGGAAGCTCCGGCAGTCGCTCAGATGCCAACGTAGCGCGCGTAAATCCCGCGGGCGACAGCGGCGTCTTCAGTGCCCTTGATGATCGCCCGTCCGTCCGGGAAGATCGTCATCTCGTAGGGATCACACTCGAACCGCAAGGCGTATGGATTCGCCCGGACTTTGCCCAGTGGCTCTAAAGTACGTCCAAGGCTCTCGAGGTCGATCGCAACATCGCGCTCGTGGACTTGCACCGCATTGCGGCCACAGAGGGAAACCGGACGCCGGTTTGAAGACTCTAAATGCTTGAACCTATGCCCTTTGCACACAAGGCAGTCCGGGTTCGGCTCGAGCGAGGAGATAGTCTGAAGAGTGTTCTTCCACACGTCGATCGACAACAGCCGCCGCTGGACGCACTCCGGCCTTCCGGCGAGAATCTTGATTGCATCGGCAACCTGCAGCGCGGCCACCACGGCGACAATGGAGTTGAGAACACCCGCCGTATCACAGGTCGGGTGGGGGTTGTCCGGAGGTTCGGGAAAAAGACAGGCGAGGCAGGCGCTCACGCCGGGCAGAACAGGCATCGTGACGCCGTAACTGCCCACAGCCGCACCGTAGATCCACGGAATGCCGTGCTTGACCGCCACGTCGTTGAGCAGATAACGCAACTCGAAGTTATCCGCCCCATCAAGAATCACATCGGCCCCGACCAGGATACGTTCGGCATTTCGGGCGGTCAGGTCGGTCACGATCGGTTCCGTGCGGATGCGGGCATTGACGGCGGACAGACGGCGGGCCGCAGCGACGGCTTTGGGCAGGCTCTGGCGGGCATCGTCTTCATCGAACAGCCATTGCCGCTGCAGGTTGCTGAGTTCGACGTAGTCGCGGTCAACCAGAATGAGACGGCCGACTCCCGCCCGCGCCAGGGCACTCGCCTGAGCAGTCCCGAGGGCCCCGCACCCTGCGACGAGGGCGGTCGAGGCAAGCAGTTGCTCTTGCCCCCTGACGCCGATCTCGGTGAAGAGAATCTGCCGCGAATAGCGCTCTCTGTCGTCTGCTTCCAGCAAGGATGCGTAGTCGGAACCCTGATCTTAACAGCCCTCTCCTGGAGTGCGATTGCATCAAGGTTGAAGCAACGTGGATCCGGCAGGGCCGTCTTATAATCGTCAATGTTCGTGCAAGCCATCCCGCCGATTGTTCTGCTGGCGGCCCTTTTGGCCGGGACGGCTCATGCAGAAGAACGCACTCCAACGCCGGCGCCAACTGTCATTTCCGTAGATTTCGCGCCCGCCGAACAACCCTTGCCAGACGAGCACCTGAACAATCTCGTCAGCGTGAAGGTGGGAGAGCCGCTCGAACCCCGTCTAATCCGCCAAAGCATACAGCGCATGTTCGCGACCGGTCGCTATGAGCCTGACATTCAGGTCCGCGGCGAAGACGTCCCGAGAGGCATCCGAATCACATTCATGGCCCGCCCGAACTGGTTTGTCGGACAAGTGCAGGTGGAAGGGGCCGAAGCGCCGCCTACGCCTCTACAACTCGTCAACGCAGGACATCTGGACCTGGGCCAGCCCTATCTCGAAGAAGATGTCGGCTTTGCCATGCAAGAGATGAGGCGACTCCTCGAGAACAACGGCTTTTTCTCAGCGAACATCAGCAAGACCGAGATCGAGCACCTCGAGAGTCGCCAGAAGGACATCACGTTCGTAGTGATGCCCGGCGAGCGCGCGGCGATCGGAGAGATCTATCTCACCGGGCATGGACCTGATGAAGCCCCACCGTTGCCCATCGAGGACGTTCGCCGCATCAGTGGTTGGCAACGAGGCCAACCTTCCACCCAGCGCAGGCTTCAGCAAGGAGTCAGTCGCTTGAAGGATCATCTCCGCGGCAAACAACACTGGCTGTCGACAGTCCGCTTGGTCGGCCGGGACTTCAATGCCGACCTCAACGAGGTCGGTCTTGTTGTGGACATCCGGCTCGGACCGCGGGTCGTTGTCCGGGTCGAGGGAGCGGAGATCAGCGATCAGAAGCTCCGTCGCTACCTTCCTATCTATGAGGAAGGAGTCATCGATGACGACCTCTTGGCTGAAGGCGGGGACAATTTGCGCGACTATTTTCAGTCCCAAGGATTCTTCCTGGCTTCCGTCTCTCCCGTCCTGGAACGCGACCGAGAGGACGAAGTGTTGATCATCTGCCAAGTTGACCGCGGTCCACGACAGGAGCTTGTGCACGTCGGAATATCCGGGAACCGCTCCTTCGACCTGCCGACCATACAAGAGCGGATGCTGGTGCAACCGAGGAACATTGACGACAGGAAGGGACGGCTGACGGACAGCTTGTTGGCCCAGGACCGGCTGGTCATCCTCGACCTCTACCGGTCGAACGGTTTTCACGAAGCGGAAGTCGCCTGTCGCAAGGAGGCGGGCTACCAGAGAAACGACAAACTCATGGCGGTCTTCTGCGACATCCACGAAGGCGAGCGCACTCTTGTGTCAGGGCTAACGATCAAGGGCATGGAGCGGCTCTCGGAAGAGTTGTTTGAGGATCGGTTGTCATCGGTAGCCGGCCAGCCATTCAGTGAAGTCAGCGTCGCGACTGACCGCGATCTCATTCTGGGGGACTACCACGATTCCGGCTACCACCGAGCAGAGTTCAGTTGGAAACGACTTCCAAGCGACGTCCCCCATCGTGTCGAGCTGGAATACGAGATTCGTGAAGGTGAAACGCTCTATCTTCGCGAGCCGATCATTACCGGCCTACGCCATACCCGACCCAGCCTCATCGACCAACAGGTGCAGGTCATGCCAGGAGACCCCTTTTCGGCGAACGCCATGTTCGAAACCCAACGCCGACTCTACGATCTCGGCGTGTTCTCGAAGGTGGATGTCGGACTTCAGAACCCCAACGGAGAAGAGCCAACCAAGAACGTGCTGATTCAGGTGGAGGAGGGACGTCGTTGGACAGCCCGGGTCGGCGGAGGTGCGGAGTTCGCACGGATCGGCGGTAATACGGCTGACGTAAGCTCTCCGCTCGGAGACGCCTCCTTCAGCCCTCGCGTGACACTGGAGATAACCCGCCTCAACGTCCGCGGCCTCGGACACACGATGAGCCTACGCACGCGCTTCTCCAATCTCCAGCAAAGAGCGCTGTTCATCTACGAGGCGCCGCGTTGGACAGGGTCGGACAAGTGGGACATGACCATCAGCAGTCTGTTCGACACGTCCCGCAACGTCCGCACCTTTTCCGGGAGGAGGCTCGAAGGCGCACTTCAACTTCGTCATCGGCTCAGCAAACCGTCAACGGCCCTGTACCGCTTCACGTACCGGCGAACGTCAATCGACCAGAACACTCTGCAAATCACTCCTCTCCTGATACCACTCACTTCACAACCTGTCCGCGTGGGCCTGTTGTCGGGCACTTACATTCAAGACCGCCGGGACGACCCAACCGACTCGACAAAGGGCATCTTCAACACGGTCGACTTGAGCTTCGCCAGCGGAATCTGGGCGTCCGAGCCGGACTTCGTGCGTTTCCTGGGTCAAAACAGCACGTATCACCGACTCGGGAATAGCCGTGTCGTCCTGGCGCGCACGCTGCAACTCGGACTGCTGATGCCGACCGGCGTCTTTTGGATGCAGGATCCGATCAGCTTTATTCCCGGGGCCTCGGAGCCGGATCCCCGCATTCCACTATCGGAGCGTTTCTTCGCCGGAGGCGCCAACTCCCATCGTGGCTTTCCCGTGAATCAGGCGGGACCTCGCGATCCGACCACCGGGTTCCCGATCGGCGGCGGCGCGCAGTTCCTCAACAGCGTGGAGCTGCGCTTCCCGCTTCGCTGGAAGAATGTGGGCGGCGTGGTGTTTCACGATGCGGGTAACGTCTACTCACGGCCTCGCGAGATCAGCTTCCAAAGCCGGCAGAAGGCTCTGACCGAGAACAACGACACGGTCGGTTACGATTTCGATTACATGGTGCACGCCGTCGGTCTCGGCGTTCGCTACAAGACGCCGATCGGCCCGGTCCGATTTGACTTGGCTTACAGCATCAACCCACCAAGATTCATCGGTTTCGAAGGCACGCGGGAAGACCTGTTGCGCGGTGCGGGAACCATCACGCATCAGCGAATTTCACAATTCCAGTTTCACTTTTCCCTGGGGCAGACGTTCTGATGATGAGAAAACCGGAAAGTAGGTTCCGATGGCCTTGGGTTCTTCTGATCACCCTTTCGGGTGTTTCGACGATCATGCCGGCCGGCCAACGCATTCTGGATCAGACGGTCGCCGTTGTTGGTGACCGAGCTATTACTGCCGGCGAAGTGGAAGAGCAAATGGCGTTGGAAGACCTTGATCGCGAACAGCCCAGGGAGCGCTCAGCCGAGCGCTATCGGGAAGTCATCGAGCGGCTGATCCGGTTGCGGCTGGTGCAACGCGAAATGGACTTGGCGGGCTTTATCGGCGCAACTGACGCGCAGGTCCGTCAACAAATGGACTTCATGAGGGGCCAGTCCGGCGGCGCGGCGCAGCTTCAGCAGACACTGGCCAACTATGGCCTGAGTGAAACGATCCTGGAAAACTTCATACGGCAACAGTTGGATTTTCAGCTCTTCGTTGGCTTCCGCTTCCGTACCGGACTCGTCATCCCTCGCGAAGAAGTGGAGGCGTACTATGCAACGGAATTCCGATCGCAGCTTCCGGCATTCAGCTCCCCGCCGCCGCTGGATCTAGTGTATGAAGACTTGGAGGCCGAGCTAGTGGAACGCAGAGTAGATCCACTGCTGAACGATTGGATCAATCGCGTTCGATCACAGACACGCATCATGATCGTCGAACGCTCATCAGCCTCGGCAGGGACAGAATCACCATGAAGAGATTCTTCCAAAATCCGGGTCGCTTCGGTTGGAAGGCATGGACCGCCGGGCTGGTTGTCCTTGTCGTGGTGGCCGGAACCTCTCTTTTCGGACTGCTGTACACCGAATGGTTCCAGGCGCTCATTCGGAACGAGATGATCTCTCAGATCGAGACGCTTACCGGGGGCAAAGCCTCCTTGCGCGAGCTGTTTTTTCAGCCGACAACCTTACGGCTACGGGTGGAAGGACTGTCGGTAAGTCCCTCCGACGAATCCGAACCATTCTTGGAAGTGTCCGCAGCCGAGTTGGATTTCGAACTCGAATCTCTTTACTCGACAAAGCTATCCCTGGAAGCGATAGCTCTGGATTCACCGCATTTTCACGTGATCGCGGCTTCCGACGGCACCAACAACCTACCGCCTTTTCCCTTGCAATCCGATGCCAGTGGCATCATGCCACAAGAGCTGTTCGAGATGGCCGTCAAGCGATTTGACGTGAACCGAGGCCAGATCCGATGGAATGACAATAGCGTGCCCGTTTCCTTCTCGTCGCAACGGTTCCATCTGCAAACACGCTTTGAGCCACTACAGGGGCGCTATCAGGCGAATGTGCGGTTGGGGGATTCACAGTTGTCGCTACACGACAAACGGCCGGTCCTGTCGGAAGCCGAGGCGGAATTCCATGTCTACCCTGACCGGCTCGTTGTACCGGAGATAAAATGGGCAAGCGCCGGGACGAGCGTCATCGGAGATCTGGAAGTCAACTTTGTAGACCAGCCTCAAGCAGTCTTCCGATATCGGATTGATGCGCAACTGAATGAGTGGACATCATGGCTCGGTCTTGCTCCTCTTGACGGTGGCGTGGCGCAAGCTCAGGGTGAGGGACGATGGAACGGGGCCGAGGGAGCGCTCCGTTACACAGGATCCCTCACAATCAGCGATCTGATGCCGCCAGCGCGTCAATTCGCCCTCGAATCGATATCAGCAACTGCCGACTTTGCCGGTGATGCACAAACCCTCAGAGTTCAAAATATCGAGGCCGAAGCATTGGGCGGTACGCTCACGGGCGAGGCGCGACTGGAGGGCTTGACCTCGCCTTCACCTCACTACCGGCTGGCCTTAGCTCTCGCGGGATTTCCGTTAAGGCCTTTGACGACGGCGGTCCGGCAGCTTCCAGTCGGCGTTCGCAACGCTCCCTGGGTCAGCGCTGTCAGCGGTACTATCGAGGTAGAGGGACGCGGCATCGACGACCTGCAAGCTAAGGCGCGGATCGGGTTTGAAGCGCCCAAAGTCCCCCAGACACATCAAGTCCCTTTGCGTGGCACTCTCGTCATGGGATATGTGAGCGTGTCGCAAACCCTGAGAATCGACAAGCTCGATCTAGTCACAGATAGCAGTCACATTCAACTGCACGGCTCGTTGCAGGCGCGCGATCGCTCCGATCTTCGTGTGCGCGCCAACCTCACCGGCCTCGAAGACGTTCGTTACTGGCTGCGGCAAGCGAACGCCGAACAGATTGCGGCGCCCTTCGGTCAGTCCGGATCGGTGCAGATCGATGGTGAATTCTCCGGCCGGCTCGCATCGCAAGATCTTCGCTTCAAGGGCAATTTTGATGTCAAGAAGTTCACGCTCCACGGCGAGCCGTGGGATCGCCTGCACGGATCGCTCGATATTTCGCCACGCAAGATTCGTGTCGAACAGGCACGGATCGAGAGGGCTGAGGGAGGAGCTGATCTATCCCTGACGGTTGACTTGACCGACGACGAGACGAAGGTTGAAGCGTTCAACGGCCACGTGAGCTTTAAAAATCTGCCCGTCTCCTCAGTGCTCCGCTCGGCAGCCTTTGACCAGCCGCTGACAGGGGCACTCAATGGTGAGGTGCGCTTCGGCGGCCCGCTTTCGAACCCACAAGGCTCCGCGCACCTCGAGCTCACCGAAGGAGGCGCATGGGGACGGCATCTCGACCGCATCGTCACCGACGCCCGACTCGACGGCGGGGCCCTCGTCGTCGATTCATTCCGTGCCGAGCGCGGCCAGGCAATACTCGCCTCGAACGGCCGGCTTGATCGCACAACCAGAGAGTTTAACTTCGAAGTAGCCGCCGACGGCTGGAATTTGAGGGATCTGCAAACCTTCTCCCAAAACGAGCGCACGCCCTCGGGACTTCTCGCGCTCGAACTCCAGGGCAAAGGTCGCCTGCCATCCGCGGCAGACCTTCTCGATGACCTCTTCGTTTCCGGGTCATTCGGCTTGCGGGAGGTCAAGCTGGGAGAACAGGACATCGGCTCTTTCTCCGGCGAACTAACCACTTCAGGACGGCGCGTGGACATCGGCTGGAAGGGAAATCTGCTGTCCGGCTCTCTGGCTGGACACGCCGAGTTCCGGCCGGACGAGAACGGTCCGTTCAGCGGCCAGTGCACCGTGAAGGGCGTTGACCTTGTCTACCTGGCAGCTCTGGCTGACTTGAACCTTTACCAGACTAGCGGCACGGTTGATGGTCAGTTCCGCTTCTCCGGAGAGGCGACGGACTCGAGCAAGTTCGTCGCCGACGGCGAGGTCACCCGACTCCAGCTTTCCCACTCGCAGATTCCCGGAGCGGAGCGAGGATACGAGGTCTGGAATCCCTTCCCGATGCGCTGGAAGGTCGAGAACAAAACCTTGGACATCGACCGTGTGCGCCTACTCGGCGACGGGACCGATATCGTAGTCGACGGAACGATAGGCTTACAGGATGGTTTTGCCCGCAAGGAAGACTCGATGGATGTCTCGGTCGAGGGGAGTTTCAACCTGGCAGCCCTGGAAAGTTTTCGCCCCGCAGTCACGGCGAGGGGCGAGTCGGAATTGGATGTGCGTATCCGGGGCAACGCCGATCAACCGTCGATCCGCGGATTGATGCAGGTCAAAGATGGGACGTTGCGCCACAACTCATTCTCGAACGGATTAAGCGAGCTCAACGGCCAAATCCGCTTCAACGAAAACATGGTCCGCGTTGAAGGGGTAAGAGCTGAGTCCGGTGGAGGCAACCTTTCTCTGAGCGGCACGCTAGTGTTGCGAGATGGACGCTGGGACTATCGTCTTCAAGCGGGAATCGAAAGCGTCCGTATCCGTTATCCGGAATTAATCAGCAACGTCATCGACGGCCGGTTAACGTACTCGGGGACAGACCTTCGGAGCCTGCTCAGCGGGGAGGTCATCGTGAGCCGCGTGACGATAGGGTCGGACCTTACCCTGGGTGACGTCATGGCCTCGCTCGCCCAACCTACTCAGACGCCGGCCAGCCACCAGGCTCTCGTCAACATGGGTCTAAGCGTTCGAATTGCATCCGTACCCGAGCTTCTAATCGACACGCCCCTGATCCGCAATGTTCAATCCAACATGGACTTGCAATTGAGCGGAACGGCCGTTAGCCCCTCGCTGCGCGGCGACTTGACCATCACCCAAGGGGAACTCTTTTTCCAGGGATCGCGTTACAAGATCAACCGTGGTGACATCAACTTCTACAATCCCTTCCGAATCGAACCCGTCGTCAACATCGAGCTCGAAACGCGCATCCGTGACGTGGACATCGCCTTGATCATCTCAGGCCCGGCGAGCCTGCCCAACCTGAGCTATCGATCGGACCCGCCGTTACGCACCGATCAACTCCTCGACCTGATCGCTTTAGCCCGCTCGCCCACCACCGATCCAGTGCTGGCCACACAGCAGACAGCACAGCAACAGTCTTTGATCCAGAGCGGCCTGAATGCCGTCCTTTCCCGCGCCATCACGGTTTCGGGAGCCACGAGCATCGGCTCGCGAAGCGGCTCGCAACGGTTACAGCGCTTCTTTGGCGTCAGCCGTCTCAAAGTCGATCCTCAATCGGGTGGCGCTGAACTCAACCCGGGTGCGCGAATCTCCACCGAGCAACAGATCACGCAGGATCTGACTCTCATCTACAGTTACGACCTTTCCGAGGCCCAGCAGCAGCTAGTACGCATTGAGTGGGCACCGACGCGGCAGTGGTCGTTCATCGTGACGCGAGATGAGAACGGCCTCGTCGGAGCTGACATTCTGTTCAAGAAAAGGTTGCATTGATTGGCACGGTGGGAAGAGTTGCGGCGGCGCATGGTTGATCGCCAATTACGCTCCAGAGGCATCCGAGACAAGCACGTGCTGGTCGCTATGGGGCAGGTGCCGCGTCACGAGTTTGTTCCACACGCACTGCGGAGGTTCGCCTATGACGACGAACCCGTATCGCTTCCTCGTCGTCAAAGCGTTTCGCAGCCCTATATGGTAGCTGTGATGGCCGAGGCGCTCGCGTTGACACAAACCGACACTGTCCTCGAAGTCGGAGCCGGTTCGGGATATGCCGCAGCGGTCATCGCCCTGCTCGCCAAGCACGTCTACTCCATCGAATGGGAGGCCGATCTCGCTGACATGGCACGGACGAACTTGCACCGAACCGGTTACGATGCGCGAGTCACGATCATTCACGGAGACGGCACTCTGGGCTGTCCGGCTCATGCTCCCTACGACGCGATCTCCGTAGCAGCGGCGGCGTCTCAAGTGCCGGCCCGGCTTCTCGAACAGATGGAACCGAATAGCGGCCGTCTCGTCATGCCCGTTGGCCCTGAGAGTAGTCAGCAGTTGACGTTGGTGCGCTGTTCGCCGGCCGGTCTCCGTTCGCTGTGTATCACCGGCTGCCGATTCGTCCCTCTTCGTGGAACCCAGGGACGAAGGTACGAGTGGGGTTTCACTTCATAGCCTCGCCCATGAAGCACATCATCGTCGGAACCGCGGGCCATATCGATCACGGCAAGACAGCTCTCGTCCGTGCGCTCACCGGTATCGATACCGACCGTCTCGCAGAAGAAAAACGGCGCGGCATCACCATCGACATCGGCTTTGCGAATCTGCGTGTAGCGGATGAGCGGAACGGGGAGGAACTCTATCTGGGATTCGTCGACGTCCCCGGACACGAGCGGTTTGTACGCAACATGCTTGCGGGGGCCTGCGGGATCGACCTCGTGCTGATGGTGATCGCCGCGGACGAGCTGGCGATGCCCCAAACGAGCGAACACTTCGAAATTTGCCGTCTGCTCGGTGTGCGGCACGGTCTCGTCGCCCTCACCAAAGCTGACCTCGTCGATGCTGAAACGCTGGAACTGTCCCGGATGGAGCTGGAAGACTTCTTTGCCGGTTCGTTCCTAGAGGGAAAACCCGTCATCCCTGTCAGCACCAAAACCGGCATTGGCCTCGCCGAGCTTCGCGATGCATTGGCGCAGACTGCCCGCGAAACGCCGGAACGAAACGGCAGTGGGCACTTTCGAATGCCGCTCGACCGCGTGTTTGTCCAACAGGGCTTCGGAACCGTAGTCACGGGCACCCCTGTCTCGGGAACGATCCAAGCTGACAGCGATCTCAAGATTCACCCTCTCGGCCGGCGTGTCCGTGTCCGTGGCATTCAGGGCCATAACAAGTCAGTGCACAGCATCGGGGCGGGACAACGAACCGCTTTGAACCTGGCAGGCATTGAAGCGAGCGAGCTACGACGCGGTATGGTCGCGACGTCGGTCGGGCCGTTTCGAGCTACCAGCAAACTGGACTGTGTGATCGAACTGCTTGCGTCAGCAGACACCCTCAAGCACGGAGCACCTGTCCATTTCCACTGCGGGACCGCGGAAACGGTCGCTAGGGTTGCACTGTTGGGCCATTGCGGCAAGCTCCCTCCGGGGGGAAAAGCGTTCGCGCGACTCCGACTTGACAATCCTGTCCTCACACTCCATGGCGATCGCTTCATCCTGCGGCGCTTTTCTCCAGTCACCACGATCGGTGGCGGGATCGTTCTCGATACAGAACCACGGCCGGAGCGAAACGCGGAGGCGCACTGCCGCCGACTCACTGAGTTGCAGTCCGGCGAGCCACTCCGGGTGCTGTCCGTGCTGCTTCAGCATGAACCACATGGATTGGAGATGTCAGACACGATTCGACGATCGGGGTGGAGCGAGAAGAAGGTGGGAGAGGCTGCGGCGCATCTGTGCAAGCTCGGTGTGGCTCGACCGTTGGGGCCTTCGCGCTTGCTGTCCGCCGAAGCGTACAGGGCGGCAGCGGAAAAGACTGCTGACTTCCTCAAACACTTCCATCGAAAGGAACCTCTTCAACCGGGAGCATCCAAAGAGGAACTCCGGAGCCGTTGTTTCGCGAGCGCGCCGGCGAACTTCCTCGAGGCGCTGCTGGCATCGCTCGAAGCGGCGAGTGTGATTCTGATCGAGAACGAGTTCATCAGGCTCCCCCGCCATACTGTCATGCTTGACGATGAGGAAAGCAATGCGCGTGCGACTATCATCGCCAAATTCGAAACAGCCGGACTCTCCGTACCTGCCGTCAAGGACGTTTTGACGAGCCTGCCGGTCGACGCGGTCCGCGCACGCCGTATCCTGCAGGCGCTCCTGCGAGAGTCCATCTTGGTTAAAGTCTCTGAGGACCTGCTTCTCCATCGGGACAGCATCGATCGTCTTAAGCTGCTTCTCCGCCATGAACGCAAACGGTCAGGGCGTATCGACGTTGCGCGCTTCAAAGAACTGGCAGGGGTCAGCCGAAAGTACGCCATTCCGCTGCTGGAGTTTCTCGACCGGCGAAAGCTCACCCGCCGCGACGGCAACGAACGCGTGATTCTCTGACATGGATTCCTCCTTGCCACATACAAGGTGGTGGTGAGATACGCAGGCTCTACGTAGTTGAGGAACCTCGCGGAAAGGATGAGCGATTCTTGGACAACCTTGAACATCTGGACGAGCACTTTCTCTTGGGTGCACACAGAAAAGCTGGAAAGCTCGATCAAGTGATGTGTCGTTTTCTATTGTGGTCGTCACCACTTTCTTTACGAATCTGCTCTTTGACGGAACTTCGGCGTCGATCAGGAACTTGTGGCGGTGTTTTCACGGCCGAAGCCGATAAGAGGATATTGCAATAATGAAGCTGAACGCGGGGTTGCCATCGATCAAGCCATCGATCGAAACGAGTACAGCCAACAACACAGGCGATGAGTGCTCAACTGATTGGCATTTTGAGGGGGGACGTAGTGCTAGCAGTCTGTGTCTAAAAACCATTTGGAGCTAAGGATGTTTTGGTGTAAACTGGCGCCATGGCGATGGGAACGCGAGGGAAGCGGCGGCGGCAGGAGGATCTCTTGTACGCCGCCGAGATGGCCGAAACGCCGGGACATCCGTTTTACAAACGACTCAACGAAACACTGGATGCAGCCGGCTTCGACGGCTTCTGCGAAGAGCGCTGCCGGAGGTT
>JAPOOG010000161.1 GCA_026713545.1 Bryobacterales bacterium | reverse complement strand
GAAATTGAAAACCGTGCCGGGGGCGTGCAGCCCGCCACCAGCACCGAGGCTCGTGAACCAAAACCGGGCCCGGACCGTCCTTCTGTTCGGATCCGTGCTTGACGGCAAACGCCCCATTACGGAAGGTCAGACCGCGATCCGCAGAACCTGAACCCTGATTCGAGTCTGGAGCTCGAGCGTCAAATGAGGTGCGGACCGGCAGATTCCATCAGGGCCAGCAGGACACGTCCTGCGCGAACAGGCCGGATATAAAGCTGCAACCTGCACGCCGGAAACGTCAGTTCGTCCTTGCCAGCGGGAGGCGCCCATATAAAGGCTGATGGCGAAACCCTACAATGTGAAGACTGAAGAACTGGTCAAATTGGCGACAGAGAGTGTTCAATCCCTACTGACCGGGGAAGCCTCGGCCGACGAAACGGCCAGGGACAGAGAGGCCATCCTACTGGTTGGAGCCGCGATCTGTGAAAGGCTGGAGCGTATCGCTGCAGGAATTGATCCCTACGACCAACTAGACGGCTAATTTCAAAACTGAGTCACTACCCAATTTGTGCCCTTGGTATCTCGGGATGGGGATACTCCAATACCACAGCGTTCGGTTGTATGTGGTGGTTCAGCATTGATGAAAATAGCGTGTACCGCACGGAATCCTGAGTTGTCAGAACTTGATCCCGGAGTCGGGAGTCTAAGAGTTTGGCGAAGTCCTCAAATATCGTATTCATCGCGTTAGAAGGCATGCAAGTTTCCCCGCTGGAGATCCATGTTGATTGCGGCAACGCTCAGAACCTGAATCTTCCGGCGACGCGCTGCGTTTCTGGTAGGCCGCTTTCGAATAGTCTTCGGTGTTGGCGACGGCACGAGCGCGGATGTCATTGCACGACGCGGCATCAGTCCGTTCCGGATGTGCCACGTGGGGAGAACGCTCCGTTGGCGGGAAACGGTGCCAGAACACCGGCGGCGACAGTCTCTCGTACGGCATGACGGTGACGCGGCGTCGGGTCCCGCGTGCAATGCGCGTGCGCGCCGTTCGGTGGCGGCCCGCTCCCGGCGCACCTGCGCAAGCTCGTGTAGCTCGCCTGCATCCGCATCCAGTGATCGGCGGTGCCCCAGCCGATGTCCTCCAGCGCCAGCGCCATGTTCGCGGACACGCCCGCCTTGCCGTTCACCAGGCGCGACAGCGTTCCGCGCTCGCAGCCGACCCGCGCCGCCGTCTCGGTGACGTTCCAGCGTACATCGTCCATGCTCTCGCGGATCAGTTCGCCCAGCGCATCGCAAGCCTTGCACCCAGCAAGTCGCGATTTCAAGACAGCTTACCCGGTCGAACTTGTTGCCAAGTGGCGGGAGTCGGAGATGAACGAACCCTCGGCGGCGCAGTCGCACTTCAACGGTCTCTCCCGAGTGCTCGGCGAACTGCCGCCGACGGACGCGGGCGCGGCGGGTGAGTGGTACTGCTTCGAGCGCGGCGCGTGGAAGGACACTAGCGCCAACCGGGCCGTCGTATGGAAGCGCGGCTGCTTCACTTGGGAGTACAAGGGCAGCCGCGCCGACCTCGACGCGGCATTTAACCAGTTTCGGAAATACGCACTGGCGCTGGAGAAAGCGCCGCTGCTAATCGGCTCGGGCATGGCGCAGTTTCGCACACGAGACCGCAACCGCCATGCGTAGACCGAGCCGAGACGATGTTTCCAGCGCCATTTATGGCGGTCTGATACTCTGCGGCTTCATCTATTGGGTCGGAGTAGGGCTCTCTTGGTGGTTCGATATTCATCCGATAACGGCTGCTGCCGCTCTGGCAGCCGCGGTGGGGGGTGCATGGTTCTTCGGCGCTCGGCACGGCCAAAGGGCTGAATCCCAAGCCTACGAAGCCGAGAAGCAGGCCGACAAACAACGCAAACAAGCCATCAAAGACCAACGGGAAGCGAAAGCTGCAAGAGATCGAGCGGAAGAAGATCGGCGGCGTGCAGATGCAGCCAGCGAAGCTGCAAGAGGTCAGGAAGCTGCGGCTCGACTACAATCCATGCGTCAAGATATTGATTTTGTTTCCCAGACAAGGTGCTTGCCGTTGAGGAGCCGAATTGAGGCGACTGCGACGATCGGCAGCTATCCTGGAGAAGACTGGAGATCGTTTGAAGCGCGGCGTGAAGAGGTCATTCGGAAGCGTGCCGACGCTTGGGAGAGCGCAAGAAGATTCGGTCATCGTCTTCTCCCCGTTGTGGAAGCCCAAAATGGCCTCTGTGGTGATCCATCGAAAGATCCAAGCGAGAAGGGGTGTGGATGCTACCTCTACGCTTTGCCGCCGACGGCTGTCCACCTTGATCATGTTGTCCCCCGACTTCGAGAGGGAACTGACGAGCTGGAGAACCTTCAGGCGCTGTGTTCCGCGTGCAATATCAGCGCGGGTGCACGCAGTGATGACACTCAACATGGTTGACGCAATTCGACGCTTTATCGAAGCGCGGGGCGGGAATCGGATTTCAACTCCAGACAATGAATTGGCTGGGCCGCCATGATCGGAAAGCGCGAGTGTCTCACTATCCTGCGGCTTGGTGCCGGATGAGGCAATTCAGCCATCCTCTCGGCGGTCCGACGACTGGAATAGGACGAAACCGTACCGAGCGGACCGCAGCTCGCCGTGATTAGCAGTGTCGCCGGAGTTACGACTCCGGCCTATATTGAACGAGGCTGTAACTGGCCGACGGGCAGCGCTGGCTCAGCCCTGTGCGCAAGGGCTTCCTGTTCCCCACGGCCGCGCTCTCGAAGGTCTTTCGCGGCAAGTACCTCGACTTCCTCGACGCCGCGCACCGCGACGGCGAACTTCGGCTGAAGGCCGTCGGCGTCAACGACAGCCACGAGTTCGAGCGGCGAGTTTGTTGAATCGATCTCCTTCGTCGTCGTCCATGAGAACACTACGTGTGCGGTCCCTGCTCACCTGAGGCTTCTGCGGCGGGCGCGTCCCCTATTGTGATGTCCGACACGGATGCTTCGACGGCCCCGGGATCGCCTGCGGCGCTGGATGACGGCTCCGACAGGGAGGAAGATGACACCGTCTCGGCGTCGTCTTCCGGCGGTGGCGAGTAATCCTTGGCCTCCGCCGGCTCGACGGTGATCCTGCCGCGACCGCGACGGACCAGATACCCGCCCCGCGGGATCGTGAGTTTGCCCTCCTCGATGAGTGGCCAGAGCGCCGTAGTGATCAAGTCGGCGTGCTTGTCTGTCTTCTCCACGACGTTCTGCGCCCGAATCCACTCGGCGAACGCCCGCTCGCCGATCTCGTTGCCGACGGACTTGCGCAGCGCGTTCAGCTTGCGAAGTTGCATCTTGGTCAACGTGTTCTCGTCGATCAGGTTTGAAGCTGTCTGCGTCATGGCGGTATCTACTCCATTTGCTCGCCGAAATTCCCACCAATCCCAAGGCGCGAACTGGAACTGTGCGGAAAGGCACGGCTTATTGATAACACTGTATTTCGTTGTGATCCTTATTGGAACTGCACCCCAGCCTCAGATCCGACAGCCGACACCTGAATGCACTGGGGCATCTACGCGGGTTACCTGGCCGCGCAGTGCCAAGCCAGCGCTTGCCTGTCAACCGCAATCATTATGTCCAGTTGCGCTCGTGCTTGACCGACCAGCCGAAGTGCCATCTGCGGACCCTTCGATCTTCCGTCGTCTGCCATTTTTTCCCGCGGAGTTGTTCCGCCGTAGGTTCATGCTTAAGCCATTCCATCGGTGATTCCGGTTCATGACCTTGCCATGCCGCCTCGACACACTCCGAGCCCTTGAGAAAGCGCTTAACACTACCAGGCGCGCGGAGGTTCTCGATAGTATCGTAAGCGTCCTTCGTACCGAATCGGGCACCGAATGACTCGGGCGCATCAGCGCCAACGCCGTCGAGGTCAATTCCATATCGCATGAACTGGCGAGCGATCCATTGTGAAGTGCAGGCCCTGATTTCTTCTGGGCTCGGTAGAGAATAGGTTGCCTTTTGCTGAATGCAGCCGACCCGTTCCCAAGTCAGAACCGGCCACCGTTTGTTTGTGGCATCCAAGCTTCTAGTGGCTTGCCGGTCACAGACCAGCAAGCATCCATAGCGGCGATCAATACCTCGGGTGCTCGGCAAATCAACGTAACTTTCCAGTTTACGACTGTCTTTGGCGTCCGCAGCCCCTCCGTGCCGCTTAACTTCGAAACCTATCAGCCCCTCGCCTTGATCATCTTCCCAGAAAACCAGTATGTCCGGGATAATGAAATTCCTTCCGTGGGAACGTTGAAGCTTCGCGTCCAGCCTTTCCTCGCAGAGGTATGCCCACCTGACCCTGGCGACCTTACCGGCCTCGCCGCCCACAATACCGAGGATTTCGTGAAGCCAGTCAAAGTCTGAAAACAGCGCAAAGTTCTGGAATAAAGCCGGTGTCAGGTGATCCTCCGATCTCGGCCGATAGAAGCCACGCGGACCGGCCATGGTATGGTCGGCCCAAACCCGCCGCAAAGCGTAATAGGCATGGTCTTGGGGGCCTTCTGGCAAAGCCGCGACTCCGTGCCACCAGACTTTCAGTTCGGTTGGTCCTTCCTTTCGGGCTGTCACATCACGTCCTTTCGTCCGGGCTCCTTGCCGGACCGCCGATTCGAAGTGCGGACGGAGGGAATACCGTGCGCAGGGCATGCGTCGCAAACAACATGACAAGGCCCGCCTTATCTAGTGGCACTGAATGCAGTTTTCAGATCGCAACGCACGAGCGTGCTGGCTGGGCTGGCTGGTCCTTGATGATGGCGCCTAACAAAAACACCCGTCAGCTTACCATCGTCCCCGGTGCCATATGGCGGGCTCGACAATGCGGTCTCCAACAATTCCAAGTCCGGCAGCGTCTGGACGCTGTCGTCGATGAAGCAGACCACACCCTGACCCGTCTTCTCCGCCATGCGGAAGAAGCGGACATGGAGATCGTTCAGCCCCTGGCCTTCGAGACGGCGCGCCAGCTTCGTCGAACGGCAGGCTTCAGACCGCCCGCGTTCCTCGTCCACCGCCATGCCTGCGAATCCGTTGTAGGGCGGGTTGCCGAGGATCACGAGGGTCGGCCCATCCTGCTTCACCTGCTCCGCCCGGTCGCGTTCTTCGTCAAGTTCGGCGAAGGGCAGCTGCTTGTTCGTGCGCGGCTCGCATCCTGTCAGTGCATTGGTAAGGAACACACCCGCGCTGCGCTCGCCTTCGTCATCCGCCAGCGGTGCGGTTTTGAATCTTGCCCACATATCTGTTAACTCGGCTCATCCCCGCGCGGGTGGAGAGCACACCGCAGTGACGGAGAACGGCCTTTCAGTTCCCAAGCGACGCAGGACCGCCGCAATCATCCACAGTCACCGGATTCGTTGACCATCTGGCTGAGCGACTTTCGCGGACCGCTGGCCAGTTCCCTTTGCCGACGTTCCTGATAACGCTTGATGCTGTCGGTCAAGCGACCGGCCCGGTCCGCTTTCATGCCCAATAAATCGATTTCGTTTTCAAGGCCGGCGGCCCTGTAAGTGTTTTCCGCTGAGACTGCTCGGCTG
>JAPOOG010000148.1 GCA_026713545.1 Bryobacterales bacterium | reverse complement strand
CGAACCCCGCCGCCCGACCCCCCGTGCGTGGCGACAAGTAACGTCTTCGATGCGAATCTCGACGATGTCATTCCTCGATATTCCGGGTTTCTTGCCGCGTGAGAACGGGTCTTTGCCACGTGAGAACGGGTTTTTGCCGCCTGATGACGACTTTTTACCGAATCATAACGAGTCAAAAACTCGCTATTCCCCACAATTCTTCGGAATTCTTCGGAATTCTTCGGATACCCCCCAAGCCGCTGTCCGCGCGCCGTTCGCCGCGGCTCCCGTCGCCCTCCGGGCTGCTTCCTCCGTTGCGAAAGAAGAAACAACCCATGCTGTTCTGGACCGCGTTGACATCCGCCGAGACGCTGACGCTGCGAGGCTCCGCCTCCGCCCGGCAAGCACGAAAACGGATCGCCGCGAGAACATGACTCGAATGTCAACCTTGGCGAGCGAAGAAAACAAGTGTAGGGATATAATCGTCATCATGAAGGATTGTGTCCTCGCCGTACTGCTGCTCGTGCCGGCTCTCAGCGCCGCCGCCGCCGACGTCAGCTACTACAACGATGTGCGGCCGGTGATCGAACAGTCGTGCCAGGGCTGCCATCAGCCGGCGAACAAGATGGGCGGGCTCGACCTTACCTCCTACGCGGCCATCGCGGCGGGCGGCAACAAGGGGCCCGCTTTCAATGCCGGCTCTGCCGGCGAGAGCCGCCTCGTCAAACTGCTCACGGGCGCCGGCGAGCCGCGCATGCCCTTCGGACAAGACCCTCTGTCCGAGAACGTAATCGACTTGTTCCGCAACTGGATCGACCAGGGAGCCCAGGACGATACGCCCGAGTCGGCGCGAGCGCCGCAGGTTCCGGCCGAACCGCCGAGCTACGTTCAACCGCCCGTCGTGACAGCCGCCGCTTATTCACCGGACGGCGCACACGTGGCCGTGGGCGGTTATCGCGAGATTCTCCTCCACAAAGCCGACGGCTCGAGCATCGAAGCGCGGCTTCTCGGCCGCTCCGACCGCATCCACTCCGTCGCTTTCACGCCCGACGGCAAACAGCTCGTCGCCGTGGGCGGCACACCGGCCCGCTTCGGCGAAGTACAGGTGTGGGACCTCGCCTCGAAGAAGCAGGTGCAGTCCGTCATGACGACCTCCGACACCCTCTTCGGCGGTGATGTCTCACCCGACGGCAAGTACGTCGTGGTCGGCGGCGCTGACAACAGTCTTCGGGCGGTCGAGGTCAACTCGGGCAAGGAACTCTTCAAGGCGGGCCATCACGAGGACTGGGTGCTCGACGCTGTATTCGGCATCGACGGCAAACGCATCGTATCGGTGGGCCGCGACCGGGCCGCCAAGCTCGCCAACACGGAGGACGGCGCGTTCCTCGAGAACGTCAACCTGCTGCGTGAACAGCTTTACGTCGTGGCGCGCCACCCGCGCCGCGATTACGTGCTGATCGGCGGCCTGGACCGCGTGCCGTACCTCTACATGATGGATCGCCCGCGGGCCCTGAAAATCGCCGACGATTCCACGCTCGTGCGCCAATTCGATGAGCAGGAAGGCGCGATTTACGCCCTCGCTTTCAGTCCCGACGGCAGCCGTATCGCTGTGGGCGGTATCGCCGAGGTCGTGAATCTGTACGACACCGGGTCCGGCGACAGCACTGCGCGGTGCGCTCTCCCTGGCGGAGGGGCCTTCATCCTGGCGTTTCGTCCGGACGGGAAGCAACTGCTCGCCGCGGGATTCGACGGACTCCTTCGTATCTTTGACACGGAAACCGGCAAGCTTCTCAAGGAATGGACGGCGGTGCCGGTTGAGCAGGGGCGGCTTCGGTCAGCACGCTAGGCGGGATAGAGAGAAGAGATGCAACGCCGGATCTTGACATGGTGGTTCGTTGCAGTGGCAGCCGCAACGGCGGCGGGACCTTCGCTCACTCAACTCGAACCCTGGGGCGCCCGGCGAGGAACGGCGGTCACGCTCACGCTCAACGGTTACGGTCTCGGCGGCGATCTCAAGATCGTCACCAACCTGCCGGGCGAACTCACCGAGTTGACTTCCGAGCGCCCAGGCCGTGAATTGCCGCTGCTTCTCGAGTTGGCGAAAGATGCCCCCGTCGGCTCTTACCCCGTTCGCATCGCAACGAAGGCGGGTATTTCGAATGTGCTGCTCTTCACCGTGGGTCCCTTCCCGGAAGTGGAAGAAGCCGAGTCGGCGTCCATGCGTCGGATGTACTCCAACGACTCGCCCGATACGGCGGAGGAAATCAGCCTGCCGGCCACAGTCAACGGGACCCTGCGCGGCTCCGATCGCGACTGGTATCGCTTCGCGGGTGAGGCGGGCGAGAAGGTCGTCGTGGAAGTCGAAGCGCGCCGGGCGGGCTCGGCGGTAGACGCGGTCATCGAGGTTCGCGACAGTAGCGGCAACACGATCGCCCGTAACAACGACGCCCTCGGAATCGGAGTCGACCCGCGCGCCGAAGTCGACATCCCCGCGGACGGTGTGTTGCTTGTGCAAGTCCGCGACGCCCGTTTCAGCACCCAGAAGATGAACTTCTACCGCCTGCGCGCCGGGCGGTATTCGTATGCGGAAGCCATCTTTCCCTTGGGCTGGAAGCGCGGCGAATCCACCGGGGTGCAGTTGATCGGCGGCAACTCGAAAACGCCCGTGAAGGTTTGGCCCGACCTGTCAGCCGAAGCCACCGCATCGGGATTCGCCGACCTGCGCCTTCCTGATGCGAACGGGCCGCTCCCTCTGCGGATGGTCGTGGGAGACGACGACGAAGTCTTCGAACCCGAGGGCGAAGGACCCCACCGACTCGACCCCGGAGTCATCGTCAACGGCCGCATCGATGCCGGCCGCGAGATCGACCGCTATCGCATCAAGGTCGAACCGGACCAGCAATGGATGATCGAAACGCAGGCGGCCGGCCTGGGAACATCGGCGCTCTACGGCCTTCTGACACTCTACGACGACAAAGGCCGGAAGCTCGCTTCGGCCGGCGACCAGGTTCCCGAGGAACCGCTGTCGTTTATTCGGTCGTCCGGGCAAACGTTCGGAGACCCGCATCTGGGTTTTGCCGTCCCGGAGGGTGTTGCCGAAGTCACCGTCACTCTCGAAGACCTGCTTGGTAGGGGTGGACCCTCGTATGGCTACCGGATTGTCGCCCGCCAACAGCCGCCCGACTTCACCCTGACCCTCGGCACGCCGCAGGTTACGATCCCCAAAGACGGCAGCGCCATCGTCAGCGCCAGCGTTGACCGGCGCGGTTACATGGGAGCCATTCAGCTCGAGGTCGAAGGCCTGCCGGACGACGTCGAGCTGCAGGGCGGACACATCCCCGCCGAGGTCGGAGGCATGACGACCTCCCGCATCTCGCGCCAGGGCGTGCTTACCCTGACGCCGAAGCCCGGCGCCGAGACAAAAGAGCTTGCTCTCACCGTGTGGGGCGAAGGTGTCCTCGAGGATGGCCACACCGTTCGAGTCAAGGCGCGCGCGCCCGGCCTGCAAACCGGCGTCATGGGCCGCGGGCAGAAAGTCGTCACCGCGCCCTGGTTGACGGCGCGGGTGCCGGCGAAAGTCGCCGAACCCGATGAGGCCGTCCTCCGTGTCCTCACGCCGCAGAAAGTCCGCCTGATTCAGGGCATGGAAACCGAGGTCCGTTGGCGGTTCGAAGGCGGCGGAGCGCCCATCGGCCGCATCAACGTCGGCAACACGCCGCCGGTGGGCAACATTCGCGTCATCGGAACAGCCCAGGTCAAGCCAGGGGCAAGGCAGGGCCGCTTTACCGTGATCACGACGATGGGCACCCTGCCGATGACCTTCGACCTTCTGCTCAGTTCCAGAGCGCGCATCGACGGCCGCGAACAGGTCGTCTACGCCCCGGCAATCACTTTCGATGTCGTTCAGGGCTATCGCATCGAAGCCCCGGAGCGAGTCACTGCCATCCCTCGCGGAGGAAGCGCGGCCATTGTCGGCTCCTTCCACCGCGAACCGGATTTCTCCTCGCCAGTCACCGTCAAGGCCGACAACCTTCCCCTGGGAGTTTCGTGCTCGGCGGCGGAGATCGACAGCGCCCCGGAGTCGTACCGTCTGGAGTGTACAGCCGATCTCTCCACCGCGCCGGGAGAATACGAAATCGAGCTGGCGCCCGCGTCGGTGCTGGCCGGACGCGACACCGAGCTGGTGCCCTACAAGATTGAACCTGTCATGACGGGCATCATGGTCACCGAAGCAGGAAAGATGGCGCAAGCGGAGTAACGTGAATAGGAGTTGATGATGTCAGGGAAACGACTTTGGATTTCGGGTTCTTGCTTGTGGCTGGTGACCGTCCTCGCGGTGAGCGGCGTTTGCGCCGACCTGCAGCCTGCAAAGATCCTCATTACACCGTCCTCGCTCAGCCTCGACTCTTCCGAACAAGGCCGGCGTGTCCTGGTAACGGGCGTCACGACCGGCGGAGAAAAGTTCGACCTGACCCGTGAAGCCCGCTTCGAACCCGTCGGCGGCGGCGTTCGTGTCGACGATGACGGCTATCTGTATGGCCTCTCCCAGGGAGCGGCCACCATCAAGGTTTCAGCGCGCGGCCGGTCGGTCGACCTGCCGGTCAACGTCGGCGACCTTTCCCAGAAACGCGCCATCAGCTTCCTGAGCGACATCATGCCCGTGCTCAACAAGCAGGGCTGCACCGCCGGGGCCTGCCACGGGTCGGCGAAAGGGAAAAACGGCTTCAAGCTGTCGCTGCGCGGCTATGACCCTGAATTCGACTACCGCGCGCTTCTCTTCGACGTATCCGGCCGCCGCTTCAACCGTGCCGACCCGGCCCGGAGTCTGATGCTCGCCAAGCCCACTCAGACCGTGCCGCACGAGGGCGGGCTCCGCATCGAGAAGGGCTCGCGCTACTACGACACCATTTTCAACTGGATCTCCACCGGCACTCCGTTCGGCGACACGCAAAGAGACTCGGTCGCCAGGCTCGAAGTCACGCCGCCGGAAGTCTTCATGAGCCGCCCCGGCATGAAGCAGCAGATTCTCGTGGTCGCCACCTACGGTGATGGCTCCACCCGCGATGTCACGCGCGAAGCCGTCGTCGCCAGCAGCCAGGACACCACGGCGAAGATCGTCGATGACTCCGTCGTCCAAGGCGAGCGCACCGGCGAGGCCACCCTGCTCATTCGCTACGAAGGCAAGTTTGTGATCGTGCCGGTGACGATTCTCAATCCCGAGTCCGGTTTCGAGTGGAAACAGCTTTCGCAGCATAACTACATCGACGAGCACATCGACGCAAAACTCGAACGCCTCAAGATCCAACCTTCCGAAGTCGCCGATGACAGCGCCTTCGTCCGCCGTGTCTACCTCGACCTCATCGGCATCCCGCCCACGCCGGCGGAAGCCCGCGCCTTCATCGAAGACCCGGAGACATCGCGTCTCAAGCGCATCCGCCTGATTGACGAGTTGATGAGGCGCAAGGAGTTCGTCGACCACTGGGCGCTCAAGTGGGGAGACCTGCTGCAGTCCAACCGCAAGTACCTCGGTGAGAAAGGCACCTGGGCGTTCCGCCAATGGATCCGTGATCGGATCGCGTCCAACCGCCCCTACGACCAGGTTGTGCGAGAGCTGATCACCTCCACCGGCAGCACCTACCGGAATCCGGCTGCCAACTTCTTCCGCGTCAACAAGGATCCGAAAGAGGCGATGGAGAAAACGACGCAGCTCTTCCTGGGTGTGCGGATGGTCTGCGCGCAGTGCCACGATCACCCCTTCGAGCGCTGGACGCAGAATCAGTACTTTCAGCTTGCCGCCTTCTTTGCGTCCGTGGGAGTCAAGCCGGGCTTCGATAGCGACGAAGAAATCGTCTATCTCAAGCGCGACGACAACACGGTCAAGCATCCCAAAACCGGGCGGATCGTCGAACCCGAGTATTTGATCGCCAGCGCCGGCGCGCCGCCCCTGAACGCCGAAGAGGATCGCCGCCGCGCCCTCGCCGAGTGGCTCACATCGGAAGAGAATCCGTTCTTCGCGCGCGCCATCACCAACCGTCTATGGAGCTACTTCTTCGGACGCGGCATCATCGATCCTGTCGACGACATTCGCGCCTCGAACCCGCCGGTGAACCCGGCGCTTCTTCAAGCTCTCGCCGACGACTTCGTCAAGAACGGCTACGATCTGCAGCACGTGATCCGAACCATCGTGAACTCGCGCACGTACCAGACCGGCATCGCAGCCAACGAGTGGAACGAGAACGACACGACGAACTTCTCGCGATTCCTGCCGCGCCGGCTGACTGCCGAGTCTCTGCTCGACGCCATCACCGTCGCGACCGGCTCTCGTCCGGAGTTCGATGAAGTTCCACCCGACTTCACCGCGCAGGAGCTGCCCGACCCGCACATCGGCAAGGGTGGTTTTCTCGACATGTTCGGCCGCCCTGAGCGGGAGTCGGCGTGCGAGTGCGAACGCCGCAATGAAATGAGTCTCCCGCAAGCGATGAGCCTCGTGAACGGACCGACGTTGGCGGAAGCGGTTGCCGATCCCGAGGGGAGAGTCGCTGAGGCCATCATCGCCGGTAAACCCGACCGCGAGTTGATCGAGGAACTGTACCTCGGCGCGCTCAGCCGCTTCCCGACGGCCGGCGAAATGGACAACGCCCTGACCTACTTGCGCCAGGGTTCCGGACGCGCCCCCGGTGCCCAGGATCTGCTGTGGGCACTGATCAACAGCAACGCGTTTTTGTTCAACCGCTGAACGCGCCTGGACACGATGCTCCGCGCCCGAGATTCATGGGGGTTTGAATGACGGCCCGACTCCTCTTCGCCGCCCTCCTGGCGCAATCCGCGCTGATCGCGGCGGCGCCCTCGCTTACTCGTTTGGAACCCCGTGGCGGCCAAAGAGGACAAGCCGTCAAGCTCACTCTTGTCGGTCGCGGCCTCGGAGATACAGCCGAGATCGAGACCAGAATCCCTGGCGCGGTCACGCCGCTGTCTCCGCCGAAGAATGCCATGCAGCGCGGCCGGGAACTACCCTTCCTGGTCGAAATCGCTCCCGAAGCTGCCGTTGGCATTTACCCCGTCCGGGTCAAGTCGCCCAACGGCCTGTCGAACATCCTGCTCTTCACCGTGGGCGCATTTCCCGAGGTCTCGGAAGCCGAATCGAGGCAGACCGGGCCCGTCAATGACTCCGCCGGCCAGGCGCAACCCGTTGAGACCCCGGTCATCGTCAACGGCGCCCTCTACGGCCCCGACCGCGACTACTACCGCATCGAGGCTGCGAAGCGCGAGCGGCTCGTCATTGAAGTGGAAGCGCGCCGCATCGGCTCGGCCGTCGATCCGCTGATTCAGGTGCTCGACTCGTCCGGCCGCCGGCTCGCCTGGAACGATGACGCTCCCGGAATCGGCATCGATGCCCGCGTCGAAGTGGAGTTCCCCGAAGCCGGTTCGTACTTCATCGCTGTGCGCGACTCCAAGTTCAGCAAGCAGGAGCAGGACTACTACCGCCTCAAGATCGGCAAGTTCGCCTACGCCGAAGGCCTGTATCCGCTCGGATGGCAGCGCGGCGGCGAAACGGCTGTCGAGTTCATCGGCGGCAACCTTGATGCGCCGGTCAGAACGAACATCGACCTCTCCAGCGAGCAGTTGGCCGCCGAGTTCGCCATGTTGTACGTCCCCGGCATGCCGGGAGCCCTGCCCATGCCCTTCGTACTGAGCGGCCAACCTGAAGCCTTGGAAACCGGCGGGGCGAAGACCGTCCTCGATCCCGAGACCTGGATGAACGGCCGCATCGCCAAGCCCGGCGAAGTCGATACCTACGTCCTCGAGGTGAAGCCCGAGGAGCACTGGTATATCGAGCTGCACGCTACCACGCTGGGAACCTCGCGGCTCTACGGTGTCCTCACCGCACGCTTGCCCGGCGGGGAGCAGATGATGTCCACGCAGAACCTGACCGCCGAGGAAAAGCTGTCGAACCTCGACGTCTCGCAAGACACCGGCATCGATCAGTTCCTTTCCTTCCGGAACTCGGACGCCCAGGGTGAGATCCTTATCGAAGTCGAAGATCTGCTCGGCCGCGGCGGACCTGACTTCGGCTACCGCATCATCGCCCGCCGCCAGAGCGGCGACTTCACCCTCACGCTCCGCAGCCACGAGGTGAACGTCCCGACGAACGGAACGGCTCTCGTCATCGTGAACGCCGAGCGGCGTGGTTACGACGGCCCGATCCGACTTTTCGTCCCCGAAATCCCCGACGGCCTCGTCGCTGAAGGCGGCAACATGCCGCTCTATGAGATCGCCGGCAGCACCCGTCAGGGATCGTCGGCTTTGCTGACGCTGACCCACAAACGGGGCTCCGAGCTGCGTGACGCTGCTTTGCGGATCTGGGGCGAAGCCGAGATCGGCGGCCGACTCGTCCGCCGCCGCGCCCGCGGACCGGGGCTCGAGGTCAATGTCCAGAGCGACAACGAGATCCGGCGACTGGGCAGCGGCTTCAGCAGCGCCAACGTGGCGCCTTGGCTGGGCGCCGATCTTCCCATCCGCATCGTCCCCGAGCAGCCTGCGTCGATCGAGATCACCTCATCCCGATATATGCGCATCATCCCCGGCCTGAAATACGAGTTGAATTGGGAGTTTCTTGCCAAGGATGACGGCATCAATCCTCCCCCGCGGATGGGCGCCAATAAAACTCGTAACGTGCGCACCTTCAACCGCCTTCGCAAGGGGGACATCGGCAAGCCTCGCGGCGTCTTCGACGTCGGAAGTCAGCTTGGTTGGGGTCCCGGGAAATACGAGATCGTTCTGACTGCGGGGGTGAACATCGATGGCCGTAATGAGACCGTCTATGCCCCGGCTGTCACCGTCGACGTGATCCGGGCCTACGAAATCGAGCCCGAAGTCACCTCCCTGCGGCCCGGCGACACAGGATATCTCGCCGCCCGCCTGAAGCGGGAACCGGGCTTTTCATCGTCGGTCGCGATCAAGCCCGAGAACCTGCCTCTCGACGTCACCTGTGACCCGATCACCGCCGAACCCGACATCGAAGAGTTTCGGCTAGCCTGCACTGCCGGCCCCGACGCCTACCCCGGTGAATACGAGATCGATCTGGCATCCTCCTCCGTAGTCATCAGCGAACAAGGCCGCCGCATCCCCATCACCCAACCCGCCGTCAAAGCCAAGCTCCAAGTGCTCAGCAATGCAGCAAAGCTGGCGGTCCGCTAAGCGGGGACAGGGGTGCTGTCAAAAAAACCGTCCTCCGGCGCAGCCTGCGGAGGAATGCCGGCGCACCGCCGGGTTGTCGCGCATCTGCCTTCCCCGTCCAACAAAGCATTCAGCCAAACCGAACCCGGCCGCTGCATCGACGAGGAGCCGTGACGAAACACCCTGGAACCAGGCCGCCTGCCCCCGGTTGATTCACAGCCCTTGCTTCGCTCACAATAGTGACCTATGGCCGCAACGCAAGTGGATTTCGACAACTTCATCGGGCGTTCCTGGGACCGCCTCGACCTCGCCGAGCGCGAACGGCTCTACGGTTCCTACATCGCTCGCGAGATCTATACGCCGCAGACGTTGCCGCTCCAGCGCATCGAGGCGATCGGCGATTCCGTCGAGGCCTGCGTAGCCAAACTCCAGGAACGCAATCTCGATCCGCTCAACTTCGAGTTCGTTAGGCTCGACCCGCCCTACTGACCTGAAACATCCTGTTTATCAAGCCGGGTTGACACTCATCCGGATGTTTCTTGCTTGAATGATCCGCGCACGGGCGGAGGAAAAAGGCGCGCGCAGGCGTACTCGAACAGTACGTCGAGCACGGCAAGCAAGCGCTGCGAAGGGAAAGCGAAGTCTTGGCGGTCGTATCGCGTGCTTCGAGCGTCGGGTGATGAGAAATGCAGGCTTGGCCCTGGCTCGGCGGCAACCTTGACAGCCGCGGCCGCGACCTCAATACTGGCAAGGTGTCGATCGTTCCGCTGTTTCCGCTCCTTCTTTTTCTGGCTCTCTCCATCCCCGCTCCCGCCCAGGATTGGCCTTCTTACGGTAATGATCCCGGCGGAATGCGCTACTCGCCTCTCGAGCAGATCAACAAGGAAAACGTTGGCAGGCTGGAAGTCGCCTGGGTTCATGACACCGGCGACATGAGTGACGGGACTTCGCTCCCCACGCGGTCGGCGTTCGAGACGACTCCGCTGCTCGTCGACGGCGTGCTCTACGTCGTGACCGTCTTCCACCGGCTGCTGGCGATCGACCCGGTCACCGGCAAGCAGCTCTGGGAGTTCGATCCGCGGTTTGACCGCAGCCAGCGCGTGAATCTTTATCACAGCCGCGGCGTCGCCTACTGGTCCGGCGAAACCCGCAAGCGCATTTTCCTGGCGGACCAGCTCGGCCGGCTCTTCTCGATCGACACCGAAACGCGCGAAGCCGACCCCGACTTCGGTGACGGCGGCATGGTCGATCTCAAGACGGGAATGTTGGTCGACCGCTACCCGCACCTTCGTTACGGGGTGACCTCGCCAGCAGCGCCTTGCGGTGACAAGGTGGTCGTCGGCGGCTGGGTGAGCGATGGGGAGCCGCAAGGCCCCAGCGGTGACGTTCGCGCCTTCGATGCCCGGACGGGGGCATTGGCGTGGCGCTTCCACGTCGTCCCGCGCCCCGGAGAGTACGGCCACGGCACATGGAGAGACGGCTCGTGGAAAGACCGCGGCGGCGCCAACGCCTGGTCCACCATGAGCGTCGACCCTGAGCTCGAGTGGGTCTTCGTTCCGCTGACTTCGCCCAGCACTGACTACTTCGGGGGCGACCGCAAGGGCATGAACTTGTTCGGCAATGCCGTCGTAGCCATCGACTGCAACACCGGAAAGCGCCAGTGGCACTTTCAAACCATCCATCACGACCTCTGGGATTGGGATCTTCCCGTCTACCCCAATCTTGTCGACGTTGTCCGTGACGGCAAGAAAATCCCGGCGGTCGCTCAAATCACCAAGACCGGCTTCATCTTCGTCCTCGACCGTATCACGGGGCAGCCGCTGTTCCCTGTCGAAGAGAGGCCTGTCGAATCCAGCAATGTGCCCGGCGAGGAATCCTGGCCGACGCAGCCGTTTCCGGTGAAGCCCCCGCCGTTCGCACGGCAGTCCATGACTCGCGCGGAGATCACCGATGTAACCCCCGAGTCCCGCGCCGAGTGCATGGAGATGATCGACAACGCCTACTTCGACGGTCCCATGTTTCGCGCCATTCGCGAACAGCTCACCATCCAGTTCCCCGGCACGAACGGAGGCGCCAACTGGGGCGGCGGCTCCTTTGATCCGACCGCAGGCGTGCTCTTCGTGAATTCGATGGACGTCGGCGCGCCCAAGCGTATGGTGAAACGCCCCGAGGGATCCAAGGTCCCCTACCGCAGCCGCGGAACGAAGTTTGGCCGCTTCTGGGACTCGAACATGTACCCCTGCCAGAAACCGCCCTGGGGACACCTCACGGCCGTCGATCTCAACAGCGGCGAGTTTCGCTGGCGCGTGATTCTCGGTGAAATCGACGAGCTCACCGAACGCGGCATTCCCAAGACGGGAACGTCGAACCTGGGCGGTTCGATTGTCACAAAGGGTGGACTCGTCTTCATCGCCGCGACCAACGACAGCCGATTCCGCGCCTTCGACAAAGACACCGGCGAGCAGCTTTGGGAAACCCGTCTCCCCGCCAGCGGCCACGCGACTCCCATGACCTATCAGGGGCGAGACGGCAAGCAGTACGTTGTCATCGCAGCCGGCGGCGGCAATAAATACAACAGCGACTTCAGCGGTAAAGTCGTTGCCTTCGCGCTGCCGTGAGATACGGCGAGCCTGCATGTCTCGCCACTCGGCGAGGCGAAGTGCGTGAGAGGGCCGTCAGGACGAGGCGCGAGCCAGGCGGAGGAAAAAGGCGCGCGCAGGCGTAGCGGCCTTATCGCTTCCTTCGGCCCTTGGGTTACGAAACACGAATCACGGCCTTTACCGCTCACCGGCCGTCAGACATTTCTTCTGGAGCGAATCAGACCCCGCCAATGGTTTTCACGAATCACGAGTCACGAAATACGAATCACGGCCTTTTTTTCGCGTGCTTCGACTGTCGGGTGGTGAGAAATGCAGGCTGGACTTTCAGTCCATCAACGCGAAAGTCATGATCGCTTCGCCGGCCGCCACCGATACGTATTGCTTCCCGCGGAACCGGTAAGTGATCGGCGCAGCCGCCACCGCCCCGCCAGACTGAAACTTCCAGAGCACCTTGCCCATCTCGGCGTCGAACGCCGTCACGTACCCCTGCGGATCTCCTCCGAACAGCAATCCTCCCGCCGTTGCCAGCAAGCCGCTGCTCGGACTGGACACCATCTCGTAGCGCCACTTCGTTTCTCCGGTCGCCGGATCCAGGGCGACGATCGAACCTATGGCGGGTTCGTCGGGGACGCCGCCCGCCGTGCTGGCCTGGTACCACTGACCTTCGATGTATCCCTGTGTCGTCCGGTAGTAGATATGGCATCCATCGATCGAATCGAAGTAATAGAGCCCGGTCTGTGGGCTGTACGCCGTTGGGTGCCAGTTATGCCCGCCGCCCAGTCCCGGGCAGGCTACGTTGCCTTCCTCCGTCGGGTCCTTCCCCGGAATCAGAATCGGCCGGCCTTTCGAGTCGATCCCGTCCGCCCAGGTGACCTTCGTATAGGCGCGCGCCAGCAGGAACTCTCCCGTCGTTCGATCGAGCACGTAGAAGTGCCCGTTGCGATTCGCCTGTATCAGCGCCTTGCGCTTCTCGCCCCCGACATCCAGGTCCAGCAGAACCGGGTCGGCCACCGCATCCCAATCATGCACGTCATGGGGAGTGAACTGGAAATGCCACTTCAGCGTACCCGTATCGGCGTCGAGCGCCACGACGCTGCACGTGTAGAGGTTATCGCCGGGCCGCACATCACCGTTCATGTCAGGCCCCGGATTGCCGGTGCCCCAATAGATCAGGTTCAGTTCTGGATCGTACGTCCCCGTAACCCAGGTCGAACCCCCGCCGCGCTTCCAGGAGTCTCCGCCCCAGGTCTCGTGTCCCGGCTCGCCCGGACCCGGCACGGTCCAGAACCGCCAAACGCGGTCGCCGGTCTTGGCGTCGTAGGCATCCAGGAAATCGCGCGTACCGAACTCCGCCCCGGCGATCCCCACAAGGACCATGTTCTTGACGATCAGAGGCGCTCCGGTTGCCGAATAGCCCTCCTTGTAGTCCGCAACGACCTTCTCCCACAGGACATCGCCGGTCCTGGCGTCGATCGCCACGAGAGTCGCTCCGAAGTTCACCTTGTAGAGCGTGTCGCCCAGAATCGCAAACCCCCGGTTGGGCCGCGCACAGCAGCCCTGGGCTTCTCTCACGGGCTTCTTCGAGTAGTGCCACAGCTCTCGGCCGGTTAGCAGATCCAGCGCCCAGGCGTGGTTGTTGTGGCCGGTCACGTACATAACGCCGTCGCTGACCAGCGGGGTCGTCTGGAGCCGGCCGGAAACGCCGGTCTGGAATACCCACGAAGGCGCCAGACGCTTCACGGTGCGGGTGTTGATCTCATCCAACTCGCTGTAGCGCCATCCGGAGTAGTTTCGGCCGTATGTCAGCCACGACTCCGCATCGCCTTGCGCATCGAGCAACATCTGGTTCGTGACGTCGCCGGCGAAAGCCGTGGCCGCGGAGAGCAAGCCCAGAAGCACGATAACGCCGCCTCTCATCTTCGGTTTCCTCCTGCCATTTCTCTCGACTCGATAGAACATACCCCCAGCGCAGCGCAATCGTTGTCGAGGCGAGTTCCTATATTCACCTGGATTGTTGACCAGTGTCTTCCGGACACCCTACTGGTCTCGTCGCAAGCTCACCAAATACGCCAAGACATCGTCAATCTCCGAACCGCTCAACATTCCCTCGTAAGACGGCATCAGCGACTCGGGCTCCCGCTCGACAGCCCGCACTTCATCCCGCAGATACGAGTGGATCTCTTCCCGCAAGTCCATCAGTTGGACTGAAAAGTTGTCGATGTTCATCTGGCGTCCGCGGACGGCTTCGCCATCTCGCTCAACCACGGAGATCGTGTCGAACCCCTTGGCGATGTTCTTGCTCGGCTCGACGAGCGATTCCCGCAGCCGGGCGAAACTGAGGGTCCGGCCGATGCGGCTCAGGTTCGGCCCAAGCCGTCCGCCTGTGCCTGCAATGCGATGGCAACCGGCGCAACCCCCCTTTCCCTGATAGATCGATTCACCCCGTGAAGCGTCGCCTGTCAACACCGGCGTCTCTTTGCGAGCCACCGAACGCAAGTAGGCTACGACACGCCAAATCGTGTTGTCGTTCATGCGCTCGCCGAAGCCCTGCATCTCGGTGCCGCTCACACCGTCCTCTATGACTTCGAACAGATCCTCATCGCTGTCACCAACCTCGTAGACGCCCAACGTAAGGTCCGGCCCGGAGCCCCCTGCAGCCCCGATCCCATGACAGGGAGCACAGTAGATGCGGAAGGTGGCGCGGCCCGTGTCGATGTCGGCCGCACTGTTGTGGAAGGGGTTCGTTCTGCTGGGCTGCGCGGAACAGACGGATGCCGCCAGCAAAATCAAAAGAACCGACTGAAGCACGGCTGCAAGGATACGTCCACAATCGTACGGTGTCAATGATGCCAAGTGCCGGACTGAGCACGACATGCAAGTGCAACGAGTCATTGACTGCCCTCTAATGCACTTCGGCCGTCGGGTAGAGAGATATCCATTCAGGACCGCCGCCGGACATCGTCCGAATCCGCTCGTAACCCTGCGCTCCCAAAAAATAGGGACTCCTCGATGCTGCCCAGTGTGACATTCAGGGGACATGCCAGGAGCGCTCGATCAGACTCATGGAGGACGAGAACGCTACACTCGAAGTTTCGGCTTCTGCCGAACTGACACTCCGCCAATGATCGTAATGAAATTCGGCGGCAGCTCGATCGAGAGCGCCGGCGCCGTACAGCGCGTAACCGGCATCATCGCCGGACGAGCCCAACGCCCGCTTCTTGTCGTCGTTTCCGCCATGGGAAAGACGACGGACCGCCTGATTGAAATCGGCCGCACCGCTGTTACCGGAGATATCGACGGCGCGCTTCGAAAGCTCAACAGCCTGCGGGAGTTTCACGCCATTGAAACGGCAAGCGTCGTCGCGCCACAGGCAGAAGCAGCCCTCGAAAAACACTTTGATGACCACTTTCATGAACTGGCGGAGTTGTTGCGCGGCCTCTCGATCTTGGGCGAGTTGAGCGCCCGGTCGCTGGATGTCCTGTCGAGCTACGGCGAGCGCCTTTCCAGCATGGTCATCACCGAAGCGCTGCGAGCGCGGGGCCTTGCAGCCGAACATATCGACGCGCGCGAGGTCATTGTCACCGACGACCGCTTCGGCGAAGCCTCGCCACTCGTCGATGAAACGAATGCGCGGCTCGCCCAGTTGGTCCGGCCGCTCATCGACGCTGGCAAGATCCCTGTTATGGGAGGCTTCATCGCCTCCACAATGAAAGGCATCACTTCGACACTCGGGCGCGGTGGCTCGGATTTCACGGCCTCGCTCGTCGGCGCCGGCCTGACGGCCGAGGAGATTGAAATTTGGACCGACGTCGACGGCGTTCTCACCGCCGACCCTTCCTTGCTCTCGCCAGCTCGTCGGATCCGCGTAATGTCTTTCGCCGAGGCTGCGGAACTCGCCTACTTCGGGGCGCGAGTGCTGCACCCAAGTACGATGCTCCCCGCCGTGAGGAACAACATCCCGATTCGCGTACTCAACTCCCGTAAACCTGAAGTTGAAGGCACTTTGATCGTGGGCGAGCATGCGGACGGTCAATCGATCATCAAGTCCATCGCTTGCCAGGAAGGCATCACCGTCGTCGAGGTGCGCTCGACCCGGATGCTTATGGCTCACGGCTTCCTCGCGAAGATCTTCGAAGTGTTCGACCGCTACGAGACCTCCGTCGACATGGTCACTACGTCCGAGGTCAGCGTTTCGCTGACGATCGACGACACGACTCACCTCCCCGACATTGTCCAGGAGTTGCAGCAGTTCGCCGAGGTGACCCCCGTATCCGATCAGGGCATCGTCTGCGTCGTGGGCGACAACATCGGTTATACTCCGGGAATTGCGGCACGGATCTTCCAAGCTCTCGAGCAGATCAACATTCGGATGATCTCGCAGGGCGCGTCGCGGCTGAACGTGAGTTTGGTCGTTGATGAGAAGGATCTCCGGAGGACTGTAGAGGCGCTGCACGCGACGTTCTTCTCGCAAGTCAACGAGAAAGTCTTCGCCTAGGACGCCTGGAGAGCCGAGTCGGCCTCTCATGGACATGCCCGCCGAAGCCACATCCCAGCGCCTCGCCCTTGTCGGCTACGGCAAGATGGGCCGCATGGTCGAGAGCCTCGCTCCCGAGTTCGGCTTCGATGTCAGCCTCAAGCTCGACGAGTTCAACAACGTCGGCGGCGAGGGCATCACGGCCGAGAGCTTCGAAGGCATCGATGTAGCGATTGACTTCTCGATTCCACCGGTTGTCGCCGACAACACCGAGAAAATCTCCGCTTTGGGCGTCAACGTCGTGGTTGGAACCACGGGTTGGCTCGACCAGATCGCACGCGTCCGCAGCGCGGTGGAGCGTGGTAACATCGGCCTTGTCTACGGCGCGAATTTCTCGGTCGGCGTGCAGGTCTTTTACCGTGTCGCGGAGGCGGCGGCAACCTTTCTGGCGACGGAAAACGACTACGATGCGTGGGCCTACGAGATCCATCACAAGATGAAGAAAGACGCTCCATCCGGTACGTTGTTGCGGCTTGTCGAGAAGATGCAGGAGGCGGGTTACGCACGCCGGATCGATCAGGCCAGCAACCGCGCTGGAGCAGTACCGGGAAGCCATCAGATCGGTTTCGACTCCGAGGCCGATACGATCCAGCTCATCCACACCGCGAGGAGCCGAGTCGGATTCGCCCGCGGTGCTCTGCGCGCTGCTCGCTGGATCATCGGCAGGAAGGGGATCTACGAGTTCTCAACGGTCTGGGACCGCATGGAGGCCGCGCCCTCGGCAAGCTGAAGCGCCTCGGGAGGTGATCATGTTCACTGGTTGCGGCACCGCACTCGTCACGCCCTTTCGGTCGGACGGTTCTCTCGACGAAGAAGCCTTCCGTGCGCTCGTCCGGTGGCAGTTGGAAAGTGGCATTCGCTTCCTCGTTCCCTGCGGCACCACGGGAGAGAACCCGACTCTCACGAAGCAAGAACACCGCCGTGTCGTCGAGATGACGCTCGAGGAAGCCAAAGGCAAGGTTCCGATTCTCGCCGGCTGTGGAGGCTACAACACGGCCGAAGTCGCTGCGCTGGCGAGTGAACTCGAGAGCATGGAAGTCGATGGACTGCTCTCCGTCACCCCCTACTACAACAAGCCCACTCCGGAAGGTCTTTATGAACACTTCCTGGCCGTCTCGAAGGCGGCCCGGTTGCCGATCGTCGTCTACAACGTCCCAAGCCGCACCGGCTCCAACGTCAAAGCGCAGACCTTGGCGCGGCTGGCCTCGATTGACAACGTCGTTGGCGTCAAGGAGGCGTCGGGAGATATCGGGCAGATGGCGGAGATCTTTCAGCTCGTCCCGAAATCCTTCTCCGTTCTCTCAGGTGATGACTCCGTGACGCTCGCCCTGATGGCCCTTGGCGGCACCGGGGTTATCTCCGTCGCCTCGAATGAGGTTCCGGCTGCGTTGTCCCAACTATGCGACGCCTGTGCGAATGGCGATTTCGACAAAGCCCGGAAAATCCACCGCCGCTACCACGCGCTGATGGAGGTCAACTTCATCGAGACCAGCCCCGGACCGGTAAAGTGGGCGCTTTCGTTGATGGGCCGTATTCAGCCCAACTACCGCCTGCCGATGGTGCCGCCGACCAACGAAAGCAAGGTGGAAATCGAAAGAGTCCTGGTAGGACTCGGCTTGACTCGGATGATGGCTTCGGCGGATTAACCGGACCGTTCACCGGGTCTGCCCCGCAACCTCCGCCATCATCGGCGGCTTTTCTGCTCATTCATCATGCTCGAACAACTCATCGATCAACTCTTTGCTAAAAACCCTGAGAACTATGACCACCAGGACATGGAAGCCTTCCAGGAATTCAAGAAGGCCCTGAACTCGGGTGCCGCTCGCGCCGCAGAGCCCGACCCGGACTCTGCGCCGGGTTGGAAGGTGAACCACTGGGTGAAGCGCGGTATCCTCGTCGGCTTCCGGATGGGCAAGACCGTCGATATGTCAAAGGGTGACGACCGCTTCTCGTTCTTCGACAAGTCGACCTATCCACTACGGGACTTCGATCTTTCGAACAGTGTCCGGATCGTACCGGGTGGATCGAGCGTCCGCGACGGCTGCTATATCGGCACCAGCGTGACTTGTATGCCACCGATGTACATCAACGTCGGAGCTTACATCGACGACGGAACCATGGTGGATTCGCATGCCCTCGTAGGCAGTTGCGCGCAAGTTGGCAAGAATTGCCACGTCAGTGCCGCAGCGCAAGTCGGGGGTGTCCTCGAGCCCGTCGGAGCTCTGCCGGTCATCATCGAAGACGGTGTGCTCGTCGGCGGCAACTGCGGAATCTACGAAGGAACCATCGTCAAAAAAGGCGCCGTGCTCGGCTCAGGCACGATCCTCACAAGATCAACCCCCGTTTACGACATCGTCCACGAAACGGTGCTCCGCGTCGAAGATGACATGCCTCTCATCATCCCGGAAGGTGCCGTTGTCGTCGCCGGCAGCCGTCCGATCACGAAAGGCATCGGCAAAGAGTGGAACCTCTCGCTCTACACGCCCGTCATCGTCAAGTACCGCGACGAAAGAACCGACCAACGAATCCGGCTGGAAGACTGGCTGCGCTGACCAGGGATCTCCCAGGGATTCAGTGTTGCGGCATGCGGTGCCTGCGCGGGGTTATAGTCGTTAAAAAGACGACCATGGCTCTTGCCGAGGCTGCAACGCCCGGTCCCGCGGGCAACTCCAAGATCACCGTTGTATGATGGACCTTTTTTCCGTATAGCCTAGGTCCCCGATGCACCCGATCTTGATTCTCCTCATCGCCGTCGCTGCGGTATTCGTGCTGATTATCCAACTCCGGGTGAACGCCTTTGTTGCGCTCATCTCGTCGGCAATCCTGATCGGCCTCCTCTCACCCGACATCGGCGTCAACGAGGTAGTCCCGGCCGTCGGTGAGCGCTTCGGGGATGTTGTCGGGCGCATCGGCATCGCGATCGCCATGGCTGCCATCGTCGGCCAGTGCCTGATGGAAAGTGGCGCGGCCGACCGCATCACCCGCCGCTTTGTTGCCTGGCTGGGCGAGGCCCGTTCCTCGCTGTCGCTGGTCGCGAGCGGCTACGTGCTTTCGGTGCCCGTGTTCTCGGACACCGTCTTCTATCTCCTGGTCCCCTTGGCGCGGGCGATGAGTATCCGCATGGGCCGGCGCAACTACGTTCTCTATGTGATGGCGATCTCCGCCGGCGGATCGGCTACGCACGTCTTCGTCCCGCCTACGCCGGGACCACTCGTAATGGCATCCACCCTCAGTGTCGATGTCGGCATTGTCATTCTCGTAGGACTGTGCGTCGCGCTGCCCGCGTCGCTGTGCGGCTGGCTCTACTCGATATGGATCGACCGCAAGCTCAACATCCCGATTCGGGAAGCTCCTGGTCTTTCCCTCGACGAGCTCGGCAAGATCGCTACGCGGCCCGAAGAAGAGTTGCCCGGCTTCTGGGCGTCGATGTCACCGATCCTGCTGCCGGTCGTGTTGATTACTTCCAATACGGTGGCTAACACCTTCTACGAGGGAACCGGCCTCGCCCTCCTGACCGCTTTCCTCGGGAACCCGAGTTTCGCTTTGCTGGCCGGCGCGGTCGTTTCGCTGTGGCTCCTGGCTCGTCAGAACCGTCTGTCCCTCAAGCAGTTGGCCGTCCCCGTCGAGGAGGCCATCAAGAGCGCCGGCGTTATCATCCTGATCACTGCGGGAGGCGGGGCCTTCGGCGGAATGCTCGTCCGTGCAGGCGTCGGCGACGTGCTCGGTGAGTCAGCAAGCGAGTTGGGCATGTCGCTGATGTTGCTCGGCTTCCTGCTCGCCATGCTCGTCAAGATCGCGCAAGGTTCCGGCACCGTCGCGATGATCACGGCTTCTGCCATCATGGCGCCGCTGCTCACATCAGCAGACCTGACCTACCACCCGGTCTATGTTCTGATGTCCATCGGCAGTGGCGCTCTCATCGGCACCTGGATGAACGACAGCGGCTTCTGGGTCTTCCGCACGATGACCGGACTAACGGAGATCGAAACGCTGCAAACCAAGACAGCTCTCCTTGTCGTGTTGGGAATCACCGGCTTCGCCGTCACCCTGCTGGGAAGTTGGCTCTTCCCACTCGTTTAGGTCACCTTCGAGAGACTCACGAGTTGCCCGACTCTTCGGTCTTGCATCACTGATCTTCCCCCATCGAATTGGTCCACCCTTAGATTACGGAAAGAGGAGGACCGACGATGGCAAGGAAGCGTTACAAGCCTGAGGAGATCGTGAGCCTGCTGAGGCAGGCAGAAGTTTTGCACGGCCAGGGCATGTCGATG
>JAPOOG010000152.1 GCA_026713545.1 Bryobacterales bacterium | reverse complement strand
CGCCGCAGTGAGCCACCAGGTCGGCCTCGACAAAGCCCGGCTCCGGATCCTGCCAGTCGGCGAAGGTGCGCACCGGCACGCTGCTGCGCAGTCCGTTCCGCGAGGAACGCCGCCGCCGCTGGCCAGCCGTCACCGAGCGCGCTTCCACGAGACGGCGGTCGATTGTCGCTGCACTGACGGCCATCAGCTGTTCGCGCAATACAGTGTAGGGGCGCAGCATGCTGCGCCCGCTCCAGCAAGGCATTCGCTGTGTCCGAAAACAACTCTATATTCTGCGTGCATCAATAATTCCTTCTCGCTTCCGCGCTGATCTTCGACATCTTGCCTCCTTCGGTAACAGGAATTGTGAGGCAACGATGGTACTCCGGTAGCAGACTTTACGAGGCAATGCGCCAGTCGCGACCACTAGAATAGCCGCCCCTACCTCGGAGTTGGAGGTGGCGGGAGGGAGCGCGAAGGGGCAAAGGCCAAGGAGCGGGAGCGTAGAATTGAACTGATCCGGTAGCCCTGCTCGTATAGCTACGACCTCAGCGTGACAGGCTCGTTGAGCCAGCTCCTCAAACCTTGCTGAGAGACATCTGCAATACTGGTATTACAGCCGTAGCACGCCAGGATCGTCGTCATGAAGCCCGTAGCCCTTCGCTTGCCGGACGAAGTCTCCCAACGCCTGACCCGGTTGGCCGACCTCACCGGGCGCAGCAAGACCTTCTATATGATTGAAGCCATCAAGGAGCATCTGGACGATCTCGAGGACCTGTACCTTGCCGAGCAACGTCTGATCGACGAGCGAGCGGGGAAGACCGAGGCCGCGCCGCTTGAAGAAGTCATGAAACGCTATGGCATGGAAGGGTGAGATTGACCGAGCCACCGTGCGAGAAACCAGACAGGCTCAACCGACACAGGACTCTTTTCTTCAGTCACTGAAATCATGCTTCCTCTGGTATCGTGCTCGAGTGCGCGCTCTCTCTGAGCCGTTCGGCACAGTGTCATCGTCCGCTTTGAGAACGATCTGTCCAACCTCTAGCAGTTTTACCCTCTAAAACCGATTTACCCTCTAAAACCGCTCGGCACAGTGTTGCGCCCCGATCATTGCATTGAGAGCGGTGTCTTTAGCTCCTTTACTTGACAGCTTGACGACTACGCCTACCCGAGACCATTTATATCTCATACTTGACATTATATTATTTATGTGTTATAAAATATCTAGTGGCGATAGAGGGATTCAAGAGCAATGCACTACGGCGTTACTTTGAGCACGGCGATTCGCGACGGTTGCATCCGACGCACGTGAAGCGCATTGCAGACATCCTGTTTGCGCTGAACCGCCCGAACCCGCTCAAAGCACTGGCGTTGCCTGCCTATCGCCTGCATCCGCTGACGGGCAATCGCAAGGGCCAGTGGGCGGTGCGTGTGGATCGTGGCTGGCGCATTGTGTTCCGCATCGAGGACGGCCGCGTGTTCGACGTTGACTTGGTGGACTACCACTAGCGAGGGAATCATGAGCGAAAAGTACGAAGCATGGCTGGAACGCAACCCGCCCCATCCGGGACATCGCATCAAGGACGGCTGCCTGGACGGTATGTCCGTTACCGAAGCCGCCAAGAAGTTGGGCGTCTCGTACATAGCGTTGTTGCGAGTGCTGAACGGGCAGGCGGGCATTTCGATTCCGCTGGCGCTGAAGCTCGAAGCGCAAGGCTGGGCAACGGCGGATATCTGGCTGGATGCGCAAATGGCCTATGACTTGGCACGAGAGCGGAACCGAATCGACCAGTGGCCACCCCACTCCAAGGACGAGACAGGGGAAGCTGCGTGACGCCCCGAAAGGTCAAGATTAACCGAGATGCCGAACGCGAATTGGATAAGCTCGACCCCCAGGGGGCCCGGCGCATCCTTGCCTTTCTGCATGGCCGCGTTGCCCTGCTGGAAGATCCTCGCAGCATTGGTGAGGCTCTCAAGGGTTCCCGGCTCGGCGAGTTTTGGAGGTACCGTGTAGGCGATTACCGCGTTATCGCCCGCATCGAGGATACTGCAAGTGTACTCGTGTTGAGGGTCGGTAGCCGCGACAAGGTGTACCGTCAGGGATGACATCATTTATCGGGAGGATCTGAGCTTGGAGGGAAGCCAACTCAACTGGATTGCCAACTTCATCTGGGGGATCGCGGACGATGTGTTGCGCGACCTCTACGTCCGTGGCAAGTACCGCGACGTGATCCTGCCAATGACGGTGTTGCGGCGGCTCGACGCGGTGCTCGAACCGAGCAAGCCGGCCGTGCTGGCGATGAAGACCTCGCTTGACAAGGCGAAGATCATCCACCAGGACCGAGCACTGCGACAGGCCGCCGGCCAGGCGTTCTACAACACCTCGAAGTTCACGTTGCGCGACCTCAGTGCCCGCGCCAGTCAACAGCAGCTCAAGGCCGACTTCGAGGCCTATCTCGAAGGCTTCTCGCCGAACGTCCAGGACATTTTGGAGAACTTCGAGTTTCGCAACCTGATCCCGAAGCTCTCGAAGTCCGACGCTCTCGGCACGTTGATCGAGAAGTTCCTGTCGCCGGACGTGAACCTGAGTCCCCACCCGGTCCTGCACGGCGACGGGTCGGTCAAGCATCCCGGCCTGGACAACCACGCGATGGGCACGATCTTCGAGGAGTTGGTCCGTCGCTTCAACGAGGAGAACAACGAGGAGGCCGGCGAGCACTGGACTCCGCGTGATGCCGTGAAGCTGATGGCGAAGCTCGTCTTCCTGCCGGTCGCCGACCGGATCGACTCCGGAACCTATCTGGTGTACGACGGCGCCTGCGGCACCGGCGGCATGTTGACGGTGGCCGAGGAGACCTTGGCGCAGATCGCCGAACAGCGCGGCAAGCAGGTTGCCACCCACCTCTACGGCCAGGAGATCAACTCCGAGACCTACGCCATCGCCAAGGCGGATCTCCTCCTCAAAGGAGAGGGGGGTGCTGCCGACAACATCGTCGGGGGTCCGGAACACTCGACGCTCGCCAATGACGCCTTCCCGTCCCACGAGTTCGACTTCATGCTCTCGAATCCACCCTACGGGAAGAGCTGGAAAAGCGACCTGGAGCGGATGGGCGGCAAGAAGGACATGCGCGACCTGCGCTTCGTGATCGAGCATGCCGGTGATCCCGAATATTCCCTGATCACCCGCTCCAGCGACGGCCAGATGCTGTTCCTGGCCAACAAGCTCTCCAAGATGAAGCAGTCCACGCCGCTGGGCAGCCGCATCGCCGAGGTGCACAATGGCAGCTCCCTGTTTACCGGCGACGCCGGGCAGGGCGAGAGCAACATCCGCCGCTGGATCATCGAGAACGACTGGCTCGAAGCCATCGTCGCGCTGCCGCTCAACATGTTCTACAACACCGGCATCTCCACCTACATCGGGATACTGACGAACCGCAAAGAAGACCACCGCCGAGGCAAGGTGCAGTTGATCGACGGCCGCGAGTTCT
>JAPOOG010000159.1 GCA_026713545.1 Bryobacterales bacterium | reverse complement strand
GGGCTTGGGGCGGCTCTAGAAAAAGCCGTGTCTCGTGTTTCGTGATTCGTGTCTCGTGACCCAAAACCCCGGGAGGCGGTGCGGCCGTGGCTCCAGGGCGGCATTAAAGGCCGTGTTTCGTGTCTCGTGTCGAAAAAGCCGCGTTTCGTGTCTCGTGAAAAACCGTTGGCCGGGCTTGGGGCGGCTCAAGCGGGGGACGCCTGAGGGGCGGGGAGATTAAAGCCGTGTCTCGTGTTTCGTGACCCGAAAAACGAAGCAGGCGATATGGCGCCTTGACTTCGTTGCGCTTGTTCATCACGCTATGCTGGGCAAGCAGGATCAATCAACACGATGACACCTGAGTTCTACGCAGTGATCACATCAGCGGTTGGTCTCGGAACTCTGATTCTGACCATAGGAGTTTTGATTCTGAACGGCCAACGCGGCATGGCGCGTGATGTAGTGGACCTGCGTGAACGCATGGCTCGTCTCGAAGGCCTCTTCGAGGGCTTCACCAAGCGGCCCCATGAAGCCAACACCTCCTGAGAAAATCACGGAGGTGGAGAGCGTTCACCGTTCCTGACAGCCGAACCTTGAGGGACTCATGGCGCGGCCTGTAAGGGCACCTTACATCACGCCGCCCCGAGACGGTTTCGGCACTGTTCTACATCATCTCCGTTCTTGAAGCATTGCCGCCGCTTCGCCTTACCAAACTGCGAGACATGCAGGCAGGCTAACGGATCTCGAGGACGGTGTTGGGTTGGAGGGTAATCAGCAGGCGACCGTTGTCGAGGCGGTAGAACTCGTCGTCCCAGCCGTAGGACGGGCCGGCGCTCCGCAGCGCGAGCTCTCCGCGAGCGGTCCGCGCGGAGGCGACCTCGCGGCCGCCGGTGTCGAACTCGATGGTCACGCTGTTGGGGAACACGCGGGGCGAGAGATCGTGCGTAACGGCGAAGCGGGCATCGTCGAGGGGATGGACCCGGGTGCGCTCGACGACCGTCCGGTAGGCGTAGAGCGGCCCCATCGGGACGTACCAGACGTCGCCGCGGCGGGCGATATGACGAAGGTGCCGCTCGTAGAAGGAGCCGGGCTCGTAGTCGAGCCAACTGGGATGGGTGAGGAAATTGTAAATGCCTCCGGCCTCGTAGACCTCGTCGAACGCGCCGTTGATCAGCGCCACGTCCGTCCGGCCCTCGGGAGAAATGCCACCCTTCTTCTGCACGGCCTGCGTATACAAAGCCCGATAGGGGCGGCGGTCCCAGGTGTTCATGCCGGGCGCCAGTTGGCCGCCGATCAACTCGTCCGGGTAGATGCGCGCCACCAGGTAGCCCGCGTGACGCAGCTTGCCGCGAACGAACGCGAATTCGGGGCAGTGCCCACAGGGGTAGGCGAACGACCACACATGCGGCTGATCGACCTGGGCCAGGATGCGGTCGCGCGATCCGATCAACTCGTCGTTCGAGTAGGCCAGGATGCAGAACCAGCGGTCCGGCGGGAACCGGCAGGGATGGGTGCGGGTGTGAGAACCGACCTCATGGCCGTTGTTCACCGCGCGCTCCAGGACGGGCCACAAGTCGCCGGCGTGAAAGGTGCTGACGAAGAACGTGGCCTTGACGCCGTAACGGTCGAGAACGGCGAGCGCATCGGGAATCCTGGGGCTGGAGTCGTCGGCGGTGTGCGTCACCACCGCGCGGGCGCCGTTCCAGTAGTTCGTCAGTCCGACAACGCGGACGCCGCCGGAGGAGCCGCCGCTGCGAACGTCCGCCGGATCGATGCCGAGCCGCGCGAGCGGGTCGCCGGAGCGGCGGCCGATCGGCTCGGGGCTGGTGAACCAGGTTTCCAGGTCCGACGGAGCGAGCCTCCTGTCACGGATGAGATGGCCGGCCCAGACGGCGGCGGCGAGCAGAATCAAGGCCAGGATGAGCCGAACGAAGCCCTTTCGTCGGTGTCGTCGAAGGCTAGCCTGCATTTCTTACCACCCGACGGCCGAAGCACGCGATACGACCGCCATGACTTCGTTTTTCCTTCGCAACGCTTGCTTGCCGTGCTCGATGTACTGTCAAGTACGCCTGCGCGCGCCTTTTTCCTCCGCCCGGCTCGCGCCTCGTCCTGACGGCCCTCTCACACACTTCGTCTCGCCACGTGGTGAGAAATGCAGGCTCGTCATGAGAGTTCCAGCATGCATATTTTATAAAAGCCGTGATTCGTGTTTCGTGACCGGCGGGGCGGGCGGGGTGTGCCCGGCAGCCGGTCACCCGATGAGGCGCAACGCCGCGATCACGAGGCCGGCGCCGGCAAACACGGCCCCTATCATCCACTTCACGAGCCGGAGCTCGAGCGCGGCCAGGGCGGCTTTCAACTCGTCTTTCGTCACGAGCGGGACCAGGGCGGCTTTCAACTCGTCTTTCGTCACGAGCGGAGCCAGGTCGGCTTTGGTCGCCAGCGCGTTCACGCGTTCACGTCAATGCTGGAGGCATCGTGCTCGGCTGCGCGGCGCACGGCATTCGTGATGGCGTCGGCGTGAGCCGGGGCAATGCCGGCCGCCGTCAACTCGCGTGCGATCTCGTGAGTGTCGAGCACGCCATCAGATTACCATGACATCCGACTCTGCGGACGGCAGCGGGAGAAAGCCGTGTCTCGTGCCTCGTCCTGACGGCCCTCTCACACACTTCGCCTCGCCACGTGGTGAGAAAAGCAGGCTAGAAAGAAGTGTCTGACTGCCGGTGAACCGTAAGGCCGTAATTCGTGTTTCCTGACCAGAGGGATCAAGGAAGCGATAAGGACGCTACACCTGCGCGCGCCTCGTCCTGACGGCGCTCGCACGTGCTTTGCCTCGCCACGTGGTGAGACATGCAGGTCAGTTTTTCCTCCGCCCGCGTGCGGATCATACAAGCGGGAAACACACGGACCGGTGTCAACGCCACTTGATCAGGAGGATGTTTCACACTAGGGGGCTACCTGTTCTTCCGCCTCTGCTTCCTCCTCGGGAGGCGGCTCGGGCATCTGCTCGTCGAGGAACGCGAAAATCCGGGTCCAGGCGTCATCCCGTTCCTGATGCCAGCGAGCGGGCCGGGCGCCGTCGTCGAAGCCGGTGAGGAACAACGGGGACAGGCCGGGGAACTCGAGCACGTCCGGCTGAATGCCGTGTTCGGCGAGCACGCCGAGAAAGCGGCGCTGGTCGCGGTAACCGGGATCGGAGTCGGTATGCATGAAGATCATCGGCGTCCGGATGCGCGGCGCCTGCCGGAACATGCCGCGCTGGTACAATTCCCGCAGCAGTTCCGGCCGCGACAGCTTGCGGCCGAAAAGCTCCTCCTGCAGGCCCCTGAGCCGATCGATGCCCGTGAAGCCGTGCTCGGGCATGCCGGAGAAGACCAGGGGGGAGACGATCACGGCGGCGCGAAAGACATTCGAGCGCTCGATCGCCAGCAGCGCGGCGGTGGCGCCGTGGCCCTCGGCGATGACGGCCATCCGCAGGGAGTCGACATACTCGAGCTTGCGTCCGAGCTGAGTGAGCTGCAGCAGGTCGATGACTTCGTTGCGGCCGATCTGGACGACGCCCTCCGAGCGCCCCTCGGGCCCGGCGCGCCCCCGGAACGTCGGAGCCAGGACGACATAGCCGCGGCGGGCGAAGTCCAGGGCAACGGAGCGATAACGGGCATCCACGCCGCCCTCGTAGCCGTGACCGAGGACCACCATCGGATACTTGACCTCTTCCTGCCGGTTGATGTAGGGGCGGGCCAGGACACCGGTCATGTTGAGCCCCAAGCTCTTGTAGGCGATGTTCCAGCCTTCGTGGCCGTCGCCGCGGTGAAAGCGTTCGAGGTGACGCAGCTCCGAATCGGAGACACCGAGTCTTTGCCAGTTCCGCTGGGCGGGCAGGAACGAGGGCTTGGAGGTGATCTTCAGCAGCCCGGGCGGGGTTTCGGCCCGCAAGGCGGGCGCGCCGGCCGCGCCGAGGAGGCTCAGGAGCGCGGCCAGAGACAGGGCCGCCGCCGCCGCCGCGGGAGAACGGCGAAGCGGCTCGAGCCGGCAGGGAGGCGGGGAAAAGGCCGTGTTTCGTGTTTCGTGTTTCGTGTTTCGTGAAAACCGTTGGCCGGGCCTTTGGTTGCTCCAGCCGGAAACGAGCCGGTCAATTCGATCTGCGCGCGTCAAGCGGCTTGCGCCTCGTCGTGACGGCCCTCTCACGCACTTCGCCTCGCCATTCGGTGAGAAGGCTCGCCGTTGATTGTAGCCCAACAGCCCACAGTAGAGGAGAGAGAACCCGCTTAGCGGTCGTATTCATTGCCGGCGACGACATGGCGGGGCAAATCCATGGAGTCGTGCAGCAAACGGAGCACATCGATCGCGGGAGGCTCAGCCTGGGGGTGGACACGAACCAGCACGAAATGGCGGCCCTTGCGTCCTCCCCGAGCGACATGAAGCACCCTGACTCCCTCACCGATGGCGCTGCTTTTCCTGGAGCCGATAACGTCAGGACCCTCCGTCAGCGCCTCGATAGCGGCGGTCAGGGTATCGAAATAGACATGCGCCTGTGTCTCACCGAAATGCTCGGAGGTCCAACGCAGGATATTCCGGAAGTCCGTTTCGGCTGCCGCCGTCAGATGAATCCGCCAGCGGCGGCGCCTGGCCATCAGCGGGAATTCGGGCCGCCGGAAGGTCCGCCGACCGCATCTCCGGCCAGGGCGGCCAAGTGACGGCGGAGCGATTCGGGCGCGTCGAAGCTCCGGAAGCGCCCGGACTCGATGTCGGCGATGCCGGTCTTGGCAGCCTCCCGAAGCAACTTCAGGCGGGTCTCGTTCTCCATCTCTTGCCGCTCGACCAACCGGATGCCTTCGCGCAGCACTTCGCTGGCGTTCTGATAGCGCCCGGAATCAACCAGCTCCGCGATGAACTCCGATTGACGATCCGTCAGAACGACATTCCGTGTCGGCATGACCGGCGTACTCCTCTGGTGGACATCGTTAGCATATTATGCCAAAAAAGCCGTGTTTCGTGTCTCGTGTTTCGTGTTTCGTGAAAAACCTGTTGGCCGGGCTTGGGGTTGCTCAACTGGGGAATGCCGTAGGGGCAGGGAGCTTGAAAGCCGTGTTTCGTGACTCTTGTTTCGTGACCAAAAACCCCGGGAGGCGGCACGGCCGTGGCTCTCAGGCGGCTTGCGTTGCGGCGGCTTGGCGGGCCGGATGAACGGTCGATCGGGAAAGGGGATCGAAGGTCAAACCGGAGATCCTGCTGATAGGATGTACATGGCATGGCGGGTACAGGTTCTTCCTTGAGAACTGTGTGTTCGGTCGTTGCCCTGGCAGCCGCGGCGGCGGCAACGGATGCCGCAACCGCCCAACCGTTCGACCTTGTTCCCCACGACATCCGCACCGGAGTCTACCAAGGCGAAGTCGTCACCTATGAGGTCTTCGACGGACCCGCGGACCGGGACGACGATATCATCCTCGGAGCTCTCGACGAGCTGAGCCCGGACGGCGGGCCGATCCTTGCCGGTGAACGTGACATCCAAACCAAAATCTCAGCGGTGTCCGACAAGCAAGAACTCTGGCCCCGGGGCGTTATTTACTACACCATCGATCCCGAGCTCACCAACCCGCATGTCCCCGAGGCGATCCGGCATTGGGAAGAACACACCCCCATTCGCTTCATTGAAAGAACCCATCAAGCCCGTTGGCTCCGCTTCAGGCCGAGCGGAGGAATATGCGCGGCGGTTTTAGTGACGTATAGCAACGGAAGACGGGATTCATATATCCTCCTCGGCGACAGATGCGGACTGGGAGCAACCATTCACGAGATCGGCCACGTAGCCGGCCTCTGGCATGAGCAGGAACGAAACGACCGGGGAGAGCATATCTGGGTAGCGCCAGGCAGCGACCCTCGAAGTGGCAGCCGCGGATTGGACAGCGGGCCCTACGATTACGGTTCGGTCATGCATTACCCCTGTATTGAAACCATGGTGACGATTCCACCCGGGATACCCTGCGGATCAGGAGCGCTCTCCGCCGGAGACATCGACGGCGTCAGCAGGCTCTACGGGAAGACGCCTACCGAAACGACGATCACGACGATCCCCGCGGGCCTGCTGATCGAGGTCGATGGAGAGACCTACACCGCGCCGCACCGTTTCGACTGGAAGCCCGGCTCCAAACACATTGTCGGCGTTCCAGCGCCCCAGCAGTTTGTAGGAGACCGCTACTATGCTGGTGACAAATTTCGATTCATATTCGCCAAGTGGAGCGACGGGGGCGCGCAGACCCACTCCGTGACCGCGTCTCCGGAAACCACCGTTTTCATCGCCAACTTCATCTGGCAGAACAAGACCGAGTACGAGTACAGTACGGTTCCTCCGCAAGGCGGAACCATCAGGGTCGAGCCTCCTTCCTCCGACGGATTCTACACGCGGTTCGCTTCCATCAAACTTTTTGCCGAACCCGCTGAAGGTTTCTCGTTCAAGAGTTGGCGAAGTTGGGATGCCGGCAACGGCCCTGCCTCGAATCCCAAAGCAACAACTGGCGGCATATCGCACCAACAGGCCATTTTCACCCGGGAGCCTCTCACCACGATCGACACGAACGTTCCAGGAAGCGACATCGCGGTGGACGGCGTTCGGGAAATCATTGCCCCAAAATTTCGCTTGGGAAGCCGGAAGCACGCATACGCTGGGGCTGCTGGTTCGCGAGGAAACCGGACACGAAGGAGTGATTCAGCCTTCTTTTGGCAGAACGGGCGAGCGGCTGGTATTCGATGGATGGAGCGACGGGGGCGCTGAAACACACGACATCACCGTCTCCGAAGAGCGGCCCACGATCACGGCGAACTTCCGGAGGCAGGTTGCACTGGACACGGGCAGTGGATCCGCCATCACGGTAGATCCGCCCGGCTCCGACGAAGGCTATCATGACCTCTCTTCCACGGTGTGGTTGACGGCGGAACGGCCGCGCTGGGAGTTCATTTCCTGGCTCGGGGACCTGTCCGGGAGCGAGAATCCCAAATCCCTGCTGATGGACTCCCCGAAACGGGTCGCCGCCCTGTTTATCGATTGGGGACATTACAGGACGGGCAAGATCGTTCCCAGGAAACCGATTTCCTTGCGCTTCGGAACCAGCTCCGTGGCCGCCCGCGACTACTGGATCGTCGTGCCGCAGGGCGCCACGAAACTCGAAGTTCATCTCAAAACCGACAACCGCCGAGGGGCTATCGACCTTCACGCGAACTATGGCTCCCCGCCGTTCACCGTGTACAGATCAAGAAGGATCGTGCGATACGGGAGCGCTCATTCGTCCACGGGGACGTCCGGCGACAAGTCGATTGTCATCACGCCGGAATCCAGCCCGCCTCTTCAAGCGGGGCCTTACTTCATCAAGGTCCACCATCGCACGTACACAGGGCAGGCCGAAGGAACATTGTGGGGCGATCTGACCGTTGCGGAGGCGGAGATCGCCGCCAAGGCGCCTCATTTCGGCATCCCCGCTTCCCTGATCACCACGCGGGAAGGCGAGGTCCCGCCGCCCGCAGAAGACTCTTTGCACCGCGAACTGACATCGAGTGAACGGTCTATCGATGACCGCTTTAGCAACGTCAGCGCGATGACGGGATCCAAGCCGGTCTCACTGATGGGCGTGACACGGGGTGGATATTTGAGGGGCTTTGGAGCAGTGTTCACGCTCCAGGTCAGTCTTGTGCCGATGGCGAATCTGGGACCATTCCGCCGGCTAACCGAGGAAGACAAGACCAGGCTCAATCTCAGCAAACG
>JAPOOG010000072.1 GCA_026713545.1 Bryobacterales bacterium | reverse complement strand
TCGCCATTGTTCGGCTAAAAATATTGCCCCGCAAGCAGTGTCCACGCTGGGAGACGGGAATCATGGCCTGCCTGTCTCGCCAGGTGGCGAGGCGAAGTGCCTGCGGCTCACGAGACACGAAACACGGCCTGTATGGCCGTTCGGTTCCCCGGGGGTGCGCAAGTGTCCCGCAACCAGAAACCGCCGCCCGGACCGCCGCGCGTGCCGCCAAGTCACGACTTCGCTGCGAATGTTGACGGGGCCATTCCCGGATATTCCGGGTTTATTGCCGCGTGAGAACGGGTCTTTGCCGCGTGAGAACGGGTTTTTGCCGCCTGATGACGACTTTTTACCGAAACATAACGAGTCAAAAACTCGCTATTTCCCACAATTCTTCGGAATTCTTCGGAATTCTTCGGATACCCCCCAAGCCGCTGTCCGCGCGCCGTTGGCCGCCGCTCCCGCCGGGAGCCGCCGTGCGCGGTGGTTACGCGTAGTCCGGGAACTTCCAGATGCGCAGGGCATTCTCGCCGAGCAGGAGCTTGCGGTCTTCGTCGCTGTAGAAATCGCAGATCTTGTCGACGAATTCGAGCTCCAGGTCCATCGGCAGTTCCCAGCGCGGGCGCGGGTATCCCGTGCCCCAGATGATCTGCTTGCCGCCGAATTCCTCATAGATGGCCTTGTAGAACGGCAGCGTGTCGAGATAGGGGTATTTCTTGATCTCGGACATCTCGTAGGGCTCGGAGTTGCTGATCCATACCTGCGGAAACTTCTTGAGCCGGAACATCTTCCTGAACTCAGGCCAGGGGTCGCTGAGCTTCAGGTCGGGCTTGCCGGCGTGGTCGACGACGATGTTCACTCCGGGGAAGCGGCCGGCCATGTCCTCGAGCATCGGCATCTGGTGGGGAAGGATGTAGTAGTTGAAGCAGACGCCGAGCTTCTCGGCTTCCGTCCAGAGGGGATAGTGCTCTTTCGAGTTGAGCCAGGTCGATTTCGGGTGGTAGATCGGGCTGAACCGCATGCCCTGGAAGCCGTGCTCGGTGACCCAGTAGCGCAGATGCTCGGCGACCTTGGGATGCTCGGGATTGATGAGCCCGTGCGCCACGAACAGGTTCTTGTAGGTGTGGTAGCAGTGGCTCATGTAGGAGTTGTCCCAACCGAAGTAGCGCGGATTGATGATGACCGCGTACTTCACGTTGAAGTCCTTCATCTGCTCGACGAAGTTTTCGACCGGGGCGTCCATGCGGGCTCGCTTGAAGTCGGGGTTCTCGGGGTGGTTGAAGGGGAAGCGCGGCTCGGACGTCCAGAACTCGATGTGCGTGTCGATGATGAGGCGCTGGTGCTGGTCCGCCGTGGCGGACTTCGCGCCCGCGGCGGCCGCGGCAAGGGCTTTCGTGGATCGGGTGAGGAATTGTCGTCGGGTGGGCATGGGGACTCCTGCTGTACAGGCGCTGCGCTGACATCGTAACGCAAGCCAAGAAAGGCAGTCGTTAGTTTTTAGTGAAAAACATTAATGCCGTGATTCATGTCTCGTGTCTCGTAAAAAACCGTTGGCCGCGGCCTGGTGTTGCTCGGGTTGGAACCGCTGGACGGGGGGGAACGGAAAGGCCGTGATTCGAGAAAAGGCGGTGAATCGTGATTCACGGCCCATGAATCGGCGGACCTTGGTGATGCCGTCATTGACATTGCCCAGGATCGCCGCACGACACAGGGTAGAAGATGTATACTTGATTCTACCTCCGGGAATGCGATGAGCCTCAACATCAAGAACGAGGAAACCTGCCGGCTGGTCCGTGAGATGGCCCGTTTGACGGGCGAAACCATGACCGGCGCGATTACGGTCGCGCTGCGCGAACGCCTGGAACGCGAGCAGCGCGCGCGCAGCGTCGAGGCCCGCGTTCAAGACCTGCGCGCCATCGCGGATCGCTGCGCCAAGCTGCTGGGCCCGGGACCCTCGGCCGTGGAGCATGGCGATGTACTCTACGACGAGCGGGGATTACCTTAGTTTTCTTCGCCCGCTATGGTTCATATTCGAGTCAGGTTCATGCGGCGATTCGTTGTCCTGCTTGTCGGTCGGATGCGGAGCTTGGCTAGTGATTGTCGATAGCTCGGCGCTGCTCGCCGTTCTGTACCGCGAGCCGGATGCGGAACGCTACGAGACGGCGATCGCCGCGGCCCCGAATTGCCGCATGTCGGTCGCCAACGTGCTGGAGGTATCCATCGTTGTGGAAGCCCGCGGCGGTGCGGAGGCGGGTCATGAGCTCGACCTGTTTCTGGAAAGGGCCGCGGTCGAACTGGTTCCGGTCTCGGTCGCGCATGTTGAAGCAGCCCGCCGCGCCTGGCGTCGCTTCGGCAAAGGCAATCACCCGGCGGCGCTGAATTTCGGCGACTGTTTCGCCTACGCGCTTGCGAAGACGACGAGCGAACCGCTCCTGTTCAAGGGCGAGGATTTCGCCCGCACCGATATCGAGCCGGCATGATTTGCAAAAAGGACGTGGTTCGAAAAAAAGGCCGTGTCTCGTGCCTCGTGGCCCGCACGCCTGCCTGAAGCGGGCAGGCACTTCGGCGCGCCGGTTGGTGAGATATGCGGGCTACTTCGTTCGGCGGATCCTGGCGCCGACGTTCGACAGCTTCTCTTCGATCCGCTCGTAGCCGCGGTCGATGTGGTAGACGCGGTCGATGATCGTCTCGCCCCGGGCTGTCAGGGCGGCGATGACGAGGCAGGCGCTGGCGCGAAGATCGGAGGCCATCACCTTGGCGCCGCTGAGTCGCGACTTGCCCCGCACGGTGGCCTGGTTGCCTTCGAGCACCACATCGGCGCCCATCCGAAGAAGCTCGGAGACGTGCATGAAGCGGTTCTCGAAAATGGTTTCGGTGATGTGCGACTCGCCTTCGGCCTGCGTCATCATCGCCAGGAACTGAGCCTGCATGTCGGTGGGAAAGCCGGGATACTCCCTGGTGGCGAGGTCGACGGCCCGGAGCTTGCCGCCGGCTCGGACCTCGATGCGGTCTTCGTCCGGGAACGAGAAATCGGCGCCGGCTTGCCGCATCCTGTCGGTCAGAGCGGCGAGGTGCCGCGCATCCACGCCGGCGATCGTCAAGGGGTTCCCGGCCAGAGCGCCGGCGATGAGGAACGTCCCGGCCTCGATGCGGTCGGGGATGATGGCATGGGTTGCGCCGTGCAGACGGGACTTGCCTTGAATGCGGATCGTCGAGGTTCCGGCCCCGTCGATCGCGGCGCCCATCTTGCCGAGCAGGGCGGCAAGGTCGGCGACCTCCGGTTCGCGGGCGGCATTCTCGATGATGGTTTCACCCCGTGCGAGGGTGGCGGCCATCATGAGGTCCTCGGTGCCGGTGACGGTGATGCGGTCAAACTGGATGACGGCGCCCGCAAGTCCGTTGGGCGCGTGAGCGCGGATGTAGCCGTGCTCCTGGCTGATCTCGGCTCCGAGCTTCTCGAGCCCGGCCAAATGCAAATTGATCGGCCGCGCCCCGATGGCGCAGCCACCCGGCAGCGAAACGCGCGCCTCGCCGCAGCGGGCAACCAGCGGTCCGAGAACGAGGCTGGACGCGCGCATGGTCTTGACCAGGTCATAGGGAGCTTCCGGAGAGCTGACTTCGGCAACACGCACCGCATAGCCGCCGCTGTGCGGCGTAACATCCGCGCCGACGCTCTTGAGAAGCCTGGCCATCGTTCGGATGTCGCGAACCTTCGGTATGCGGTCGAGCCTGACCTCCTCGTCCGTGAGCAGGGTCGCGGCGAGAACGGGCAGAGCGGCGTTCTTGGCGCCGCTGACGTGGATCACGCCTTCGAGAGGGCGCCCACCTTCAATGGCGAATTTGTCCATAAGGCGTTCAGCGATCAGCGATCAGACGAGGCGGGCGGGGGCGGCCGTTGTCCCGGACAGGTCCTGCGGCACGGGCAGGCCGCGGGCGTACACCTGTCTTACGTTGAGGTCCTTGTCGAGGATGACGAGGTCGGCGTCGGCTCCTTCCTCGAGTTGTCCCTTGCGGCCGGCGATGCCCAGGCGCCGGGCCGTGTTGAGCGTGGCCATCCGAATCGCTTCGGCCGGCGCCGCGCCGACGAACTGAATCATGTTGCGGACGGCGCGGTCGAGGGTCAACACACTGCCCGCCAAGCTCCCTTCGAAGCGGCAGGCTCCGTCTTCGACCCGCACCCGCAGGCCGATGACTTCGTACTCGCCATCCGGCATGCCGACGGCCGAAATCCCGTCCGAGACGAGAATGATTCCCTCCACACCCTTCGCGCGGTAAAGCAACTCGATGGCCTTGGGGTCGACATGAACGCCGTCAGCGATCAACTCGGCCTTGACGTCCGGATCGGTGAGCACCTTCGCAATCACTCCGGGGTCGCGATGCCCGAACGGCCGCATCGCGTTGAACATGTGGGTGGCCTGCCTCACACCCAGCCTGACGGCGCAGTCCGCTTCTTCGAACGTGGCGTCGGTGTGCCCCATCGAGGGCATGACGTTCGTGCCGAGCATCTCCTCGATCAACTCCGGCGCATGGGTCAACTCGGGTGCGATGGTCATGATGCGCAGCTTGCCGCGAGCGGCCTGCGCGAAGCGGCGGTACGCGTCGAGCGTCGGCTCGGCCAGCAAATCGATGGGGTGGACGCCGCGGCGCTTCGGATTGAGATACGGCCCCTCCATGTGAATGCCGAGCGGATGCGCCATCGCGCTCGGCAGCGAGGCTTCCTCAACGGCATCTGCGAGAAACTCGACCGCACGGCGGATGTCGGCGGTCGCGGCGGTGCCGGTCGTGGGGTAGAAGGAGGTCGTCCCGAAGCGCGCCAGGGTGCGGCGGATCGTGTCGAGCGACTCCGTCGTCGCCTCCATCACGTCCGCCCCGCCCGCGCCGTGGTTGTGAATGTCGATGAACCCCGGCGCGATGGAGAGTCCTTCCAACCGCACTTCGCGCGCGCCGGCCGGCAGTTCGATGCTCTCCCGCGAACCCGCCTGGAGAATGCGGCTGTCCTCGAAGAGCACGACGCCGTGCGCGATCTCGTCGGGCGTGTAGACGGTGTCCGCGGTGAATGCGGTAATCGGCATGGGCTGTCAGGGCCTCGACTCCAAAGCCTGCCAAAGGCTGTCGCCCGCGTCGGCCAAATGGCGCTGAGCTTCGGTGGCGTCGAAACCGTACTTCATGATCAGTATCGCGACTCGGACATCGTTCCCCGCGGTTTCGAGAGCCGTGGCGGCCTCGTCAAGGCCGCAGTTCGCCGCTTCGGAGACGATGCGCCGGCCGCGCTCGATCAGCTTTTCGTTTGTCGGCTGCACCTTGACCATCAGGTTGCCGAGCACGTACCCCATGCGGACCATGACGGCCGTCGAGATCGTGTTGAGGATCAGCTTCTGGGCGGTTCCGGCCTTCATGCGGGTGGAACCCGTGACCACTTCCGGCCCCGTGGCCGGGACGATGGCGATCTGCGCCGCGGCCGCGAGGGCCGATCCGCGGTTCGAGGTGAGACTCACCGTCAGTGCGCCCATCGACCGGGCGTAGTCGAGTGCTCCCAGCACATAGGGCGTGCGACCGCTGGCGGAGATGCCCACCACCGAGTCGACCGATCGGCAGCCGCGGTCGCGAAGATCGCGGGCGCCGGCTTCCCGGTCGTCCTCGGCTTTCTCGACGGCCCTGAAGACCGCGCCGCCGCCACCGGCCAGAATGCCCTGCACGCGATCCGGAGGCACACCGAAAGTCGGCGGGCACTCCACGGCGTCCAGCAGGCCTAACCGGCCGCTGGTTCCGCTGCCGACGTAGAGCAGGCGGCCTCCCTTCTGAAAGCGGTCCACGACCCCGTCGACCGCTTTGGCAATCTGAGGCAGCACCGCCTGGACGGCGAGGGGAACCGTCTGGTCCTCTCGATTGATGAGCGCGACAAGGTCGGCTGTGGCCAGCCGATCGAGATTGCCGGAAGCCGGGTTGCGCTGCTCGGTCGTCGGCGCGGCCATCGGGAGCCACGCAGTATATCAGTCCGCTGATGCGGTCCCCGGTGCTCGACGAACAGGCTACCTTGTATAGATGGGCTGCCGGGGCCGCCGCATAGCGTCTTTCCCAAAAGGGTCTGGAGAGATCGCGCTGGTTCTTTGCGCGGCGGCGCTGTTCGGGGTTGCCAGCGCCCGCCTTTCGGCGCAGGATTGGCCGACTTCCCCGGTGCTGGATGAAGTCATTGCACAGGCCGTGGAGAAGGGCGTCACGCCGGGAGCCGTCCTGATGGTCGGTCACCGCGGACGGCTCGCGCACCGCAAGGCTTACGGCTCGCGCAGCCTCAAGCCGGCAAGAGAGCCCATGACGCTGGACACGATTTTCGACTGCGCGTCGCTCACCAAGGTCCTGGCGACCGCGCCGGCGGTGATGCAGTTGGTGGAGCAAGGCAAGTTGCGCCTCAGCGACCGGCTCACCAAGCACCTGCCTGCGTTTTCATCCGGCAAGTCGGACATTCGCATACGGGAGTTGCTGACACACTACTCCGGCCTGCGCCCTGATGTGGACCTGGAACCGGAATGGTCGGGGTACGAGACCGGCATTCGGAAAGCGTACGCGGAAGTTCCCGTGGCGCCGGTGGGTTCGAGGTTCCTCTACAGCGACATCAACTATCTGCTGTTGGCGGAGTTGGTTCGGAAGCTGACGGATATGCCTATCGACGAGTATGCCCGGAAGCACATTTTCGGGCCGCTGGAGATGAACGAAACGTCGTTCAAGCCGGCTGCGCCGTTGAAGCCGCGCATCGCTCCCACCGAGCAACTGCCGACCGGCGAGATCCTGCGGGGCGTGGTGCACGATCCGACCACGCGTTACATGGGCGGCGTCGCCGGCCACGCCGGTGTTTTCTCGACGGCCGACGACCTGGCGCGATTCGCCCGGATGATGCTCGATCAGGGCCGGCTCGGCGAGGCGAGAATCCTGAGCCCGCTCTCTGTCATCAAGATGACGACTCCGCAAAGTCCGCCCGGGAAGGCGGCTCTTCGAGGTCTGGGCTGGGACATCGACTCACGCTACGCGTCGGTGCGAGGCGACCTGTTCCCGATGGGCTCGTACGGACATTCCGGTTTTACGGGGACTTCGATCTGGATCGACCCTGCGACGGACACGTTTGTCATCTTGCTGACCAATCGAGTCCACCCGACGACGAAAACGTCGGTCGTCAGCTTGCGAAGTCACGTGGCGAGCGCCGTCGCGGCCGGCATCGGCGTCGTTGACGAAAACCGGCTGCGAAGGGAAGCCTTCCAACGGCGCTCGGGTGGTCCGAGCGAGTCGGGAGGCAGCAAAGCTACGGAAGTCTTCACGGGTCTTGACGTTCTGGCGCGGGACGGATTCAGGCCGTTCGCCGGCAAGCGCGTGGGGCTGATTACCAACCAGACGGGAATCGACCGCAACGGCCGGACGAATATCGATCTTCTTGTTGAAGCGGAGGGTGTTCGGCTGAGCGCTGTTTTCAGTCCCGAACATGGAATCGACGGCGTGCTGGATCAGGCGAAAATACCCGACGCCGAGGGTTCGCATGGCGCGCCCATCTACAGCCTGTACCAGCCCGGACGGCGACGCCCTACGGCCGCCATGCTGGACGACGTCGATGTGCTGGTCTTCGATATCCAGGATGTGGGTGCGCGGTTCTACACCTATGTCACGACCATGGGCTACGCCATGGAAGCGGCCGCCGAACACGGTGTGCCGTTCTACGTTCTCGACCGGCCGAATCCGATTACGGGAACGGTCGTAGAGGGCCCCGTGCTCGACGAAGAGCTGAGGTCGTTCATTGGATATTTCCCGATGCCGATCCGTCACGGGATGACGGTGGGAGAGCTGGCCCGCATGTTCAATCAGGAACGTGCGATTGGCGCGCGGCTGGAAGTCATCGAGATGGAGCGCTGGAGCCGCGGGCAGTGGTTCGATGAAACCGGACTGCCCTGGGTCAATCCGTCGCCGAACATCCGCACGCTCGATCAGGCTCTGCTCTATCCGGGCGTCGCGATGCTGGAGGGTCTCAGGGACTACTCCGTCGGTCGAGGGACCGACACTCCGTTTGAATTCGTGGGAGCGGACTGGATCGACGGCAGGCTGCTGGCCGAACGCCTTAACCGCAGACGACCCGGCGGCGTGGGGTTCTACGCTGTCGAGCGGACGCCTCGGAGTTCAAAGTTCGCAGGTGTCCCGATTTCCGGAGTGCAAATCGCCATCGTGGATCGCGAAGCGGTTCGCGCGACGCGGCTGGGGCTCGAGATCGCGAACGCACTTCGGGAACTCTACCCCGATCAAGTGATGCTCAGCGAAGCGGATCAATGGATTGGGGATAGATCCGAACGAGAGGACCTCGCCAACAACCAATCCACGGACGCCATCTATCGGCGCTGGCAGCGTGCGGCGCAAACCTTCTTGCGTCAAAGGCAGCGTTACCTGCTCTACTGAGCGACCCGCGTCCGTCCGTCCGTGATGGCTGCCGCGTCCGTTAACGAGTTTCTCCCATGAAATGACGGCATCCTCGCTCTGCACTCTCTCGATGCTTCAGCTTGTTGTCTGGCTTGCACCTTTTTCCCCTCGAAAGAACAGGGATGCAAGCCAGCCGCTCGTGAACGTCAGCGTGGCTCCAATGACCGTGTACCAGGTCCAGGCAACGTTCGTATAGAGGGACACGTAGATAATCACGGCGAGACCGAAGATCATGGCTCCGATCGCCATGCCTTCCGTAACGCGGCGCGTCAACACACCGAGGGAAAATACGCCGAGCAGGGCTCCGAGAGGGACGGAAGCAATGGCAAGGCCGGCCTCCAGCACCGAACCCCACGAGCGGGCAAGAATAGCCACTCCTAACAGAACGATCCCCCAGGCGAGAGTCGCCCAACGCGAAATCCGGACATGATCGGCTCCGGTCAGATCGGAGCGCTTCGTCAAGGGCAGATAAAAGTCCATCACCGTCGACGACGCCAGGGAGTTCAGAGCGGCGCTCAGGTTCGACATGGCGGCGGCCAAAATCGACGCAATGACGATGCCTGCAACAACCGGCGGCATATGGGTCCAGACGAAAGTCGGATACAAGCGGTCCAGCGGCTCCGGCGGGGCGGTGCCGGTGACGTCATGCAACACATACAGCGTGATGCCAATCAGGAGGAACAGGGTGAACTGAAAGGCGATCACGACCCAACTGGAAATGAGCGCCAATCGACTTTCTGCCCGATTGCGGGCGCTGAGCAGGCGTTGCACGAACAATTGGTCCGTCCCATGCGTTGCCGTTGCCAGGAAAAGGCCGCCGAACAGGCCTGCCCAGAAGGTATACGTTTCAGCGAAGAAGCCGGCGTCCCAGGAGAAGCTGAAATCGAATACGCGAAACTTCTCCGCAGCCGACGCGAGGACCTGCACTTCCGGCCAGCCGCCGGGCACGTGGCCGAGGATCATTGCGAACGCCAGTATCGCGCCGGAAACGTAGAGCACCATCTGGACGAAGTCCGTCCAGATCACGGCCTTCATGCCTCCCTCGAACGTGTAGAAAAGCGTCAGCAGGGTGATGATGATGATCGAAGCCAGATCGCCCGTATCGAGAACGACGGAAACCACCAGCGAGATGGCGAAGACGCGCACACCTTCGGCCAGCGATCGCGTCACCAGGAAGGTTGCGGCCGTGAAGCGCCGCAGCCGCTCGCCGAAGCGCCGGCGCATCAGCTCATACGCCGTGAACATCTGTCCCTGAAAATAAGCCGGCAGGAACAGGAACGAGATCACGATCCGCGCGACGAGATATCCCAGAACGACCTGCAGGAAGCCCATGTCACCGCTGAACGCCAGGGCCGGAGTGCCGATGATGGTAAGGGTGCTCGTCTCGGCGGCGACAATCGAGAGAGAGATGGCCCACCAGGGGGCGTCACGGCCGCCAAGGAAGTAGTCGGTCAACGACTCCTGGCGCTTGCGGAAATGCACGCCGAAGATCGTGATCGTGATAAGATAGACGACGATCAGGCTGAGATCGAGGACTCGATCCGGCAATATTCGCTCCTGCAGCGAGCACGGATTGTAACAGATCAGGGAACGCCTCCCGCCGCCGACTCTGTAAACTGAGGCTAAGTTGACGAGGGGCGTCTGCTCGTTACGAAAGTCCGCACCGAGGTAAACGAAACTTCAGCAAGAAGCGATCTTGCCAACCGCTCCGTCCTGCTATATACTCCCCGTTTGAGTTTGAGTGTTTGCGTCGCACGACAGGAGCCGCTCGGCCGGTCCGAATGACACGAGGGTGAAGAGATACTGTTTTAGGAGTCAGATCATGTTGACACGCGTCACAAACTTCGCTTTGGCCGCTGCACTCTTGATGCTTGTCTGGGGTGCCGTGATACCGCCGCCAGCTCAAGGTCAAGCCGAGAAACGCCCGAAGGACCAGAAGGAGTACGAGCTGATCAACGGCGTATTCAAGGAAACGGACGCAGCGAAGAAGCTGCAGATGCTGCAGGAATGGGAGAAGTCATATCCCGAAACGGCGTACAGCACCGAACGCGTGCAGTCGTTCATGCAGGCGCACCAACAAGCCGGGAACGCGAAAGAAACGGTTGAATGGGCCAAGAAGGTGTTGAATCTGATCCCGGGCGACATCCAGGCCAACCTCGCGATCACCGCCACGACGGCGGTGCTCTACCCCGGCGCCAGTGACTCGGAGAAACCACAGATCCTCGAGGACGGCGCAACAGCGGCCGGCGCGCTCTTCAATTTGCAGAAGCCCGCCGGTGTGGACGCCGCACAATGGGCCGCCGCAACGAAACAGATCGGAGAAACGGCTCACGAAACCCTCGGCTGGATCGCGATGCAGCGCAAAGACCACGAGACTGCCGAAAAGGAGTTCCTGGCGGTGCTCGAGAGCAATCCCGCCAAGGCCCAGGTGTCGTATTGGTTGGGGACCGAAGTCCTGGCCCAGAGCAACCCTAATAAGAACGAACTTGCTCTATACTCCATCGCCCGTGCGGCGGCCTACGAAGGACAAGGCGCATTGCCGGCCGAGGGCCGGGTTCAGGTGGATGAGTACCTGAAAACGGTCTATACCACCTACGCCGGAACCGAGGATGGCCTCGAGGACCTGAAGGCGATGGCCAAGAACAGCCCCCTTCCGCCGGCGGACCTCGAGATCAAGCCCGCCGCGGTCCGCAGGTACGAGGAAGAACAACAATCACGCAAGGAGAACCCGCTGTTGTGGGCCTTCCTGGATTTGAAGAAGACCCTCCAGGGTCCTTCGGGTGACACGGTTTGGAGTGACCTCAGAGGCAAGCTGACACCGAGAATGCGCCTGTATGTGGTTTCCGCGCCGGCGAGGTCCAGGACCATCAGACTCAGCAGCACCCAGGGCGGGCCGGTGGAAGTAGAGGTCGGCCTTACGAACATGATGAGGCAGGGTGTGGGCGGCGGCCGGCAACTCACTTTCGACGGCGTGGCGTCGAGCTTGACGAAGAATCCCTTCAAGCTGACCTTGACGGACGGCGCGGTTCCGGCATTGGGAATCAGCCGCTAGCACACCAGCGCTGCCCCCATCGAAGGCGCCGAGTCTCAGGCCGGAGAAGTGGCTGAGAACCGGCGCCTGTCCCGTTTTTCACGGCTTGGCCTTCCCACCACTCAGCAAGGATGGATGGAAGCGTCTCAGGAATGTGAATCTTCGAAGGGACGAACTCTGCAATCCGGTTTCGGACCTTGGGAGCGAGGGAAACGGCCGGCTTCGGAATTTCCATGCGACGGGCAGCCATGTCCAGTGTTGGAACAACATCACGAGGCCTTGTGCGGAGTAGCGAAATCGGATTGGCATCGGGGGCCGAACCCTCGTCCCTCGCGGCAAGAGAGCGAGAGGCGGTTGAGATCGCTCGGTGCTGCACAATGGACGGTACGGATGCAACCTCCCGTCTCCGTGCGGCGTGGGTGCATGCGGTCAAGCTCTCACCACAGGGACGGCCGGCCCGGGATTGATATCCTCGAAGATCATGCTCTTTTCGAAGACGCCTGCCAAGGCAAATGAAATCAAGGCCGCGTTCGGGTTGCTGATGCTTGCGGCGATCAGCTCGACCGCCTTCGCGGCAGAGTGGCCCTTGTTTCTTGGCACACCGGAGCGAAACGCTGTCCTGGAGAAGACTCTCGCCCCTCCGCTGGAGGTTGAGTGGAGCTACGACGCCACCGAGCCGATCGATTCGACGGCGATTGTCGTTGATGGAACGGTTTACTTCGGTGACATGAACGGTCGGTTTCACGCCGTCGACCTCGAAACAGGAAAAGGCAAGTGGATCTATGAGGCCCGTTTGGGCGTTCCGGCTTCCGGCTGTGTTCAGGATGGCGCGGTCTTCTTCGGCGACGAGGAGGGCTTTTTTTATGCTCTGGACATCGCAACCGGAAAGGCCCGTTGGACGTTCGAGAGCCTTGCGGAAATTCTGTCCTCGCCGAACTGTTTGCCGAGCGCGGTCCTGTTTGGTTCTTACGATTCCAATCTCTACAGTCTTGACCCCAGGAGCGGGAAGCTGAACTGGTCCCTCGCCACGGAGGACCGTGTTCATTGCAGCCCGGCGATCGAAGGCAACTCGACTTTTGTGGCTGGCTGTGACGGACACCTCCGGGTGATCGACATCACAAAGGGTGAAGAGACCAAGGCGATCAAGATCGGCGACTATGTGGCGGCGACGCCTTCAGTCGTAAACGGCATCGTTTACATCGGTACGTTCGGCAACCAGGTGCTTGCGATCGACTGGCGGAAAGGGGAGATCCTCTGGCGGTATTCTCACCCCGAGACCGACCACCCTTTCTTCGCCTCTCCCGCCGTTGTGGACGGCAAGGTCGTCATCGGCGGACGTGACAAGCGCTTGCACGCCATCCATCGGAAGACGGGCACTCACATCTGGGACTTCCCGACCAAAGGCCGCGTGGATTCATCACCCGTCGTTACGGGGGATGTTGTCTACTTCGGGTCCTATGACGGCAATCTCTACGCCGTCAGCCTCGCCGATGGCAAAGAACTATGGAAGTTCACGCTAGGGGGAGATGTCGTCGCTTCCCCTGCAGTCGTGGGGAACCGGCTGTTGATCAGTTCGCGCGACAACGTCCTCTACTGCTTGCGCGCCAAGTAGGCGTCAAGCCCGCGCTTCACAAGTCCATTCGGCAGACAATGCCGACATCGTCGCAATACCACAGCTTGCCCTGCCGGATCGTCATTCCGTGCGGCAGTGGGTCGCTGTCGGCCAATTGGATCCTCTCGACGACCGCGCCTGTTTCGGAGTCATGCTTGTCAAAGACGTTCAGGTTCGAGTCTGTGACCCAGAGAAATCGGCCTTCCCAGCCAATGCCGTGGGGACGGTTCCCGGCGGTGGGGAAGTTGGCCTCGACGATCCAGTTGTCGGGGTCGATGCGGTAGACCATACGGGAGGGGGGGACGGCCACCCAGAGCTTCCCGTCGCGCCACTCGAGACCGTGAGCGCCGGTTCCGGTCGTATTGAGCGGTCGAGGACGCTGCGGTGAGGGTGCGGCGGCCGGCGCCGGTTCATTCTTGATCAGAGGGCTGCTGCGCGGCGGGGCGTCGCCGACCCTCTGATAAATCACACCCGCTCCCGGCGTGAAATGCTTCTTGATCGTCTTGCCGGTCTTGGCGTTGGCTTGAATCAGCTCACGGTTGTAGGTGGAAGCGAGCCAGAGAGCCTTGCCGTCGTAAGTGATGCCACTGGCTCTGTCGGCTTCGGTTGGCAGGTCGCGCAGCACTCGGCCGTCTTCGTAATCGACCAGATAGACGCGGTTGTTGCCCTGGTCCATGATCCACAAGCCGTCCTGGGTCGCCTGGAGCCCGTTCGGCTTGGGTCCGGGCGATTTGAAGACCGTTTCGACACGGCTCGCTTTGCGCGTCGGTATTTGTTTAGCGTCCAGGGGAATCGCATCTGCCAAGACGGGAAGAGCGGCAAGCCTGAGGAAGGTTCTTCTGGTCGTGTGCATGATCGGAGAGCATGATATCATCCTGGCTTGGGCACGCGGCGAGCTGTGGATTCAGGGTCGAGATCAACACGGGAGGATCGTCATGGTGAAGGTGGGCGACAGGGCTCCTGACTTTACGGGTGTGACCGACACGGGCGAGAAAATCGAACTCAAGGATCTGCAGGGCAAGACCGTTGTGCTCTACTTCTATCCCAGGGACAACACGCCCGGCTGCACGATAGAGGCTTGCGGCTTTCGGAATTCCCATACGGCGTTCGAAGAAAAGGGCGCGGTGATCCTCGGCGTCAGCCCCGACAGCGTCAAGTCTCACGCAAAGTTCAAAACCAGGTTCAAGTTGCCCTTCCCGCTCATCGCCGACGACGATCGCAAGATCGCCGAGCAGTACGGCGCTTGGCAAGAGAAGTCCATGTACGGCCGCAAGTACATGGGCATCGTCCGCTCGACCTTTGTGATCGATCCGCAGGGCAAGGTCGCCGAGGTCTACAAAAAGGTCAAGGTGAGAGGTCACGTGCAGGACGTGCTGAGCAAGATCTGACGAGATCTGGCCTGATCGCCAACGAGGAGCCGAACTTACGGGGTTTTTCTCAGAGGGGCTTGCGTTATTTCAGGAACCCTGGCGAGAAAGGCAGGTCAACTCTCCACGTTCTGCCAGTCCGGCCTCTTCAGCACCTCTCGAGGCCGGCTTCCATCCGGAGGCCCGATGATGCCTTCACGCTCCATTGCGTCGAGGATGCGGGCTGCCCGGCCGTACCCCAGACGCAGACGCCTTTGCAGGATCGATGTCGACGCCTTGCCCATCTCGAGCACGATGCGCACGGCGTCCGCGTAGGCGGGGTCGTCAGGGTCGTCGTCCTCGTCGACGCCTTCGGTTTCCTCCGCCGGGGGCGTCAGGAACTGATCCTCGTAGCACGGTTCGCCCTGTTCTTTCCAACAGCGGACGACGGCATCGATCTCTTCCTCCGATACGAGGGGTCCGTGGAGACGCTGCATTCGCGATGAAGCAGGGGGAAGGAAGAGCATGTCGCCGCGTCCGAGCAACGACTCAGCGCCCATCGCATCGAGGATCGTCCGCGAGTCGACGCGCGTCGCGAGCCGGAACGAGATCCGCGACGGAATGTTGGCCTTGATGAGGCCGGTAATCACATCGACGCTCGGCCGTTGCGTCGCCAGGACGAGGTGAATCCCTACTGCGCGCGCCATCTGCGCCAGTCGCGTGATCGCCTCCTCGATCTGACGACCTTCGACCATCATCAGGTCGGCCAACTCGTCAATGATGATCACGATATAAGGCAGTTTGCCGGGCACTTCTCCTTCGAACGCCGCTGTCCCGTTTGTCCCGTTCGAGTGGGAAGTCAGCATGCCCGCCTTGCGGTTGTATTGGGCCAGGTTCCGAACCCCGAACTCGGCGAGCAACTTGAGACGGCGCTCCATCTCGCGCGTTACGTTCTTCAACGCATGCGAGGCCTTCTTCATGTCGGTAATCACGGGCGTGAGCAAGTGCGGGATATCGACGTACAGCCCCAATTCCACGGTTTTGGGGTCAATCATGATGAAGCGCACCTCGTCCGGCGTGGCCTTGTACAGCACGGACATGATGATGCTGTTGATCAGGACGCTCTTGCCGGATCCGGTCGAACCGGCAATCAGCAGGTGGGGCATCGAGGCGAGATCGGCGCTCTTGATTCGTCCATCGATGTCTTTGCCCATCGCCATCGTCAGCAGCGAGTCGGATTCGCTGAACTCCGGAGCTTCGATCACTTCCCGGAACGAAATCACTTCCCGCCTGCGGTTGGGAACCTCGATGCCGATAGTGGACTTACCGGGGATGCGCTCCACCATGATCGATTCGCATTCGAGGGCCAGACAGAGGTCCTCTGACAAGTTCACGATCTTGGTGTACTTGATGCCCGGATCGGGCTTGAACTCGAAGGTAGTGACAACCGGACCGGGATTGATCTGAGTGACGCTCCCTCCGACACCGAACTCTTGGTACTTGGTGCAGATCTGCCGGGCAATGGCATGGAGTTCATCGGGATCGTAAGCGCTTCTCGGATCCGGACGGCGCAGCAACAGCGTGGACGGAAGATGGTAGGTTCTGGGCTGCTCCTCAGGGATCGGCGCAGCGGGCTCCGACTCGGATTCCAGCGAGTTGGCGGATTCCTCCGGTTCCGCATCCGCCTCGTATGGGATGATCGGCGGCAGTCCCAAGTCTTCAGGTGCGTCCTGACCCGATTCGATGGGATCCACGGGAAGCCGAGGCTCCTCTGGAGCTTCGCTGACCGGTGAAGCCACAGAGGGGTCTATGAGGGTATGCCGCTGTGGGTTTTTCTCGGTTGCCGGGGCCTTTCGTCTCTTCCGCCAAGCCCTCCAGGGATTCGCAAAAACGCCAAATCGGCGAGGCCCCCCGATGAACCAACCCTTGCCCGCGCGCAGTTCGAACGACGTGATCAGATACACGGAGACGATCACGGACATCGCCAAGACCAAAACCAGGCCCGCCTGGTTGAGATAGAAAATCAGTAATTCAGACAACAGCGTCCCCACCACGCCGCCTACTGCGATCGTTCCTCGCCAGGGGGAGGTGTTACTCAGGCTGAATGCCGTTGCCAAGACCACCAACAGCAATAGCGCTCCGGTCGTCCTGCCGATCGGCATGGCAAGCGGCGTCGAGCACACCCAGCACCAGCCCAGCACCACCAGGTAAAGTGGGAGAAGAAAGGCCGCCCAGCCCAGCGATTGCAAAAGCAGATCGCTGAGATACGCCCCTGGAAAGCCGATCAGGTTGCTTGCCGGTTCCGTTGTACCGACTGCGTTCCAGGAGGGATCGAACGGCTGATAGGAAATCAGGCTGAGGCATAGCGCGACAGCCAGGATGAGCGCAATGAACCCTACCGGCTCATTCAGCCGTCGGATGCCAGTGGGTTGTAAGAAGCGCATTCCTCTCCACCCTCGTTCTCACCCGACGCTCCGGTTGGTCCGCGCCTATTGACGGAGACCGCTCAAACGGGGAAGCGGAAGAATAACGCCAAGGCCAATACTATTATGCCAAAAATCAGGCGGTAATAGACAAAGACCCTCATCGTCGAGTGCTGGAGATAGCGTAGGAACAAGGCGATCACCGCATGGCCTCCAACGGCGCTGACCAGGATGCCGACCAGGAAAGGGACTTGCATATCGGTCGGGATTCCGTCTCCCAAGACGTCGAATGTGGCTTTGACGGAAGCGCCGGCGATGATAGGCGCCGAGAGCAGGAAGGAAAACCGGGCCGCCGCCGGACGTTTGAAGCCCAGAAACAGTCCAGTGGCTATGGTGATGCCGGATCGCGAGGTTCCGGGGATCAGTGCAATGGCTTGCGCGCAACCGATGAGCATGGCTTGACGCAGGCTCATGCGGTCGAGATCGTTATCGAGGCGTCCGCGGTGTTCGGCCCACCAAATCAAGAATCCTACCGCGATCAGCATGACACCGATGACGACCGGACTGCGTAGCGTGGTCGCGACGTAATCCTCGAGCGCCATCCCTGCGATGCCTGCCGGAATGGTTGCCGCCGCCAGAAACCAGAACAGCCGCGGGTTGTCGTACAGCGCCGCGTCCGGATGATCGGGGCTCGGGCGTAATACCTGCTTGCCAAGGCCTGAAAAGATCAGCCGAATCCAACTCCGGGCGAAGTAGACCAGTACCGCGATCAGCGTACCGAAGTGCAGTGCGATGTCGAAGAATAAACCGGGATCCTTCCAGCCCAGAGCCCAGGGGACGAGCACCAGATGGGCGGTGCTGCTGACCGGTAGAAACTCCGTGGCTGCCTGGACGAGCGCCAGGATGACCACTTGCAAGAGCGGCATTCAGGGAGTTAGTGCGCGATGGCCTCCGCTTCCCCAACGACGGCCAGATTGCCGTCCGCATCGTACTCGATCTCGCGCGCCTCACCCAGAATCTCGACTTCCGGATTCCGGAGTACTTCATCGAGAAGGTTCTCGCTGATCATGAGCTCGTTGATGTCCATGGTATTGCGGATCCAGGCGATCGTGACCTCGCTCAGGTCGAGCTTGCCGCAGGTGGGAGCGATTTTCTCGATGCAGGTGCGGTCGTCAGCGAAGTGCAGCGGAACGTAGGAGGCGGTGAGGCTCGATGCGGTCAGGCTGTTGATCCAAGTCGGCTCGAAGTCGACCTTGTTGAAGAGCCTGTCGGAGATTACATCCGACAGACCGATGCCAACCGCATTGCCGTTACTGAGCGGGCTCAAGTCGCGAGAAAAGATGCGGTGGATCGTTGGAACATCCTCCCAGGTGTTGGGGCCGCGGCGTCCGCTGCGGTTGATGATCTTGGTGTCCATGCCGGAGCCGCTGAAGTTCTTGCCGATCTCGTCGACGATGAGAATGTCGAGTTCCTTGACCGGAATGTTCGGTTTCCACGATTTCACGCGCGCCAGCAACTCTTCTTCTTCCTCGACCATGCCCGCCGCGCCGACAGCGTGAACTTCGGCGGTGTGATGATGGGCGTCTTCCAGGATCGCCAATCCGCCGAGCATCTTACCCGTACCAAGCACAACAGCGCCTACGGTGCGGATGACATGCTCCAAGCCGAGCTTGAGCCCGTGAGTGTGATAGACCTGTGCTCCGGCACGCTTGCCCAGCCCGATGGCCATCATCTTGTGGATGCCGCTTTCGAGCTTGCCTTCAAAGTCAGTGTGCCATTTGATACGCGAGCACAGCATGACTCCGTCGGCTTCGAGGGCATCTTTCGCCATGACGACTTCGATGCCGTCCGGCGTTGTGCCGATCGGCTCGACATCGAGCGAACTGACGATCGGGCAACCCATCGTCTTTTCATGGATTCCGTAATGAGCCAGAACCTCGGCCTGCCCCGGTCCGGTCGCCGCCCCGTGGCTCCCCATGACGGGAATGATGAACGGCAGGCAGTCGCGCGACTTCCAGAAGTCCACGACGGCCTTGGCGATCATGTCGATGTTCGTGATGCCGCGGCTGCCCACGCCCACTGCGATACGGCTTCTGACTGGAACCCCGTTTGTCCACTCGGCAGCTCCCATCGTCTCGTGCACGGCCAGGGGAATGTCCCGCAACCCCCGGTCCGGAAAGTTCTGTCGTATGGGAACAAGCTTTTGGAGTTGCATGGCCAAGGCTCTATTATAGGCGGTTGGGTGGCGAAATCCTTACTCCGACATACTCCTGATCCGACGGAGTAGGGGTGTGGAGAGGATTGTTCGGGTTGGTGAGCCAACGAGGATTTCGCCGCGACGGGCTCCAAGCCGCTGATCGCCGTCGTATCTGCTGAGGTTGCCCGCGGAGTCCGGTCGGTCCACGGGATCGTTTGCGCCCGCGTGATCTCTCGATCTGTCTATACATCCCGGTGCTCCTTGGAGCGGCCATTCACGGGAGGATGTAGGAACAGTCCGATTCAAATGCTATAATACCCATCGAATTAGTAGAGATTGCTTGGGGGAGGCATCGATGGCTAGCGCGGAAACCACCACAAGTGATCTTTGGGCTGAGCTGCCTGAGTCGGTTCGTCAGGAGATCGACGTATTTGAAACCGAGCTTCGCCGGGTGCAGACGGGGCAGATGCCGGAGAAGGTGTTCCTCGAGTTCCGGCTGCGGCACGGCGTCTACGGACAGCGGCAAGACGGCGTTCAAATGCAGCGTATCAAGATCCCAATGGGGGTTTTGAGCACCGACAAGATGATTCGCCTGGCAGACCTGGCGGAGGAATACGCTGTCGGTGTCGCTCACATCACGACGCGCCAAGATGTCCAATACCACTACGTCGACATCAACGACACCCCGAATCTGATGCGGCGGCTGGCCGGTGTGGGCATCACCACCAGAGAAGCTTGCGGCAACGTTGTCCGCAACGTCACGGCTTGCCCTCAGGCCGGCGTTTGCACGGACGAGATCTTCGACGTAACGCCCTACGCCCGAGCGATGGCCTACTTCCTGCTACGGCACCCCGACGCCCAGAATTTCGGCCGAAAGTTCAAGATCGCCTTCTCGGGTTGCGAGGATCACCCTTGTGGCTTGGCCCGCATGCATGACATTGGCGCCATTGCGAAGGTGCAGGAAAGCGGCGGCACGCAGGTCAAGGGTTTCCAGGTGTTTGTCGGCGGCGGCCTGGGCGCGCTACCCTTCCAGGCCAAGCTCTATAGCGATTTCCTTCCCGCGGAAGACCTGATGCCGCTGGCGCAGGCGATATCGCGTGTTTTTGCGCGGCTGGGCGAGAAGCAGAATCGTGCCAAGGCGCGCATGAAGTTTTTGATCGCCAAGCTCGGTTTCGATGAATTCAAGCGGCAGGTCGAGTTCGAGTTCAAGAAGCTGCCGCACGACCCACAATGGCAGGCACAAATCGACGACGCGATGGTCGACTACCACGATCAGCCGCTCAGGGATCCGTCAGAATTGAAGATACCCGAAGGCGCCTCCCCCGAATTGCTACGTTGGCTCGATGTCAACGTGCGGCCGCAGGCCCAACAGGGCTACTCGACGGTCGAGGTCTTCCTTCCACTTGGAGATATTTCGTCCGATCAGTTGCGGGACTTGGCGAACCTCTGCCGCCGCTACGTGCAAGACACCATCCGTACAACGGTCGAGCAGAACCTTCTGATTCGCTGGGTTCCCAACGGCGACGTATTGGATTTCTATCAAGGCCTCAAGGAACTGGAACTCTCCGACATCGGAGCGGGACGTATGGCGGACGTGACGGCCTGCCCGGGCACGGACTCCTGCAAGCTAGGCATTGCGTCTTCGCGTGGTCTTGCGGCCGTGCTGCAGGAGAAGTTCGCGAACGGCCTGTCGCGGCTTGCCGACCGTGACGACCTGAAGATCAAGATCAGCGGCTGTTTCAACTCTTGCGGCCAGCATCATATCGCCGACATCGGCCTGTTCGGATCCGTGCAGCGCAAGGGAATCCACTCGGCGCCGGTCTTCCAGATCACCGTTGGCGGCACGACGAAGAACAACGCCGCCTCCTACGGTTTGGCTGTGGGCAAAGTGGCCGCCAAGAACGCTCCGGATGCGATCGCGAAGCTGACCGATCTGTATACGGCGGGGAAGATGCAAGGCGAGAGCTTCAACAACTTTGTCGAGCGCATGGGCCGCTCACGGATGAAGGAGGAACTCGCAGAATACGCCGTGAAGACTGCCTATGAGCAGTCGCCGGAGCTTTACGAAGACAACCGCCAACCGTGGGAATACAAGAAGTCGCTGGGCGTGGGGGAGTGCGCCGGCGAGGTTGTCGATCAAGCCGAGTTCATGCTCGAGGACGCCGACCGGCTCAACTTCGAAGCGACCCTGGCTCTCGATGCAGGCAATTGGAGCAACGCCGCGGAAAAGTCGCTCGAAGCGTCGAAGAAGGCGTCCGATGGGTTGCTCTCTACCCGTGGACTGTTATTGTCGGACCGCTACGATACGGTCGCGGAGTTCCGCAAACACTTCTACGACACGGGTCAGTTCTTCAAACCGTTCGCGGACAACTTCTTCCGGGCGGTCGATGAGCCGATCCAGGGCGTCACGCCGGAGAGGGCTCGCCAGCGTGTCGAAGAAACGACGCTCTTCATCGAGCAAGCCCAGACGGTTTACACACAGTCCTGACCTGCTTTTCTCACCGGCTGCCGGCCGAAGCGCGCGGTAAGACCGCCATGACTTCGTTGCTCTTGCTTGCCGTGCTCGATGTACTTTCAAGTACACCTGTGCGCGCCAAGCAGTTCGTGCCTCGTCCTGACGGCCCTCTCACACATTTCGTCTCGCCGCGCGGTGAGAAATGCCGGCCAGTTCTCCGCCAACATAGAGCCCCAAGCCGTCGGTCACTTGATCGATACCGATTCGGTGTCGCCGGCTCGATTTTTTTTCAGCAAGGAATCCGATAAGCTTTTTCAAGATGAGCGCCGACCTTCAACGTATCCATGTAAAGATGCTTGCCCAAGCGCCGCCCGGCTTCCGATTGGACCCATTCCTGGTGATCTTCGGCCAATGGAGGCAGGACAAGAATCATCCTGCACAGTGGGTCGACCTCGCCGACTATGCGCACATGGCGCGAGGCCCGGGAATCCTTCTGGCCGGCCATCAAGGCAACTTCGCGATCGACCTCAACCGTCCTGGACTCGGGGTGCTCTACGCCGGGAAGAAAGACTTCGGCGGATCGAATGACGAACGGATCGTCGAGGCATTCCGGCGCTGCCTGGATTTGGCGAAGGCCTTGGTTGCGGAACCGGCCTATCCCGCTGAACTGCAACTCAGGCCGGAAGCATGGGAGTTCTGCGTCAACGACCGGCTTCAGTTTCCGAACAACGACGTGACGGATGGCATGCTTCGACCCGCCATCGAAGCCGCCTTGAATACGCTTTTTGGGGAGGGAGGTTGCGACATGAAGCGAGACAACGATCCGCAACGCCGCTATGGCTTCTCTATCCGAGCCGCCTCCGGCCTGACCCTCGACACCTTATACCAGCGAGCGAAAGCTGCGTAGCGCGGAGCGCCGCAGCCCATAGCCATTCCGGATGCCGTGCCCCCGCCTACAATTCCAGTTTCCAAGGCGGCCGGTATTCACGCCTCAGGTAAGTCCGGGCCTCTTTGTTATCCGTAGTTTCGGTTTCGGGGTTCCACTCGATGCGCTGGCGGCTCCGCAGAGACACGTTTGCCAACAGGCAGGTTGCGGTGGAGCGGTGACCGTTCTCGATGTCGCTCCTGGACGGCTTGCGGGTCTTCATGGACTCGATAAAATCGGCCCAGTGGTCGGTCGTGGTCTCGTTCTCGCGGACGCCGCTTTCACCGATCAATCTCGCCATGCGTTGGCGGCTGCCGACAGCGATGGGCCTGGTCTCCGGGATGATCTCCCAACGGCTGCGGTCCAAGAACAACGTTCCCTCTGTGCCGTGGAAAAGAATGCCGTAGCCTTGGTCCCACATTGATTGTGCATTCGAGACGCGGTTTTCGTAGACGCATGCAAAACCGGGAAACTCGTACGTAGCTTGGATGGTGTCGGGCGTTTCACGATTGTCCTGGAGCGCGTACTTGCCACCAATGGTGGTGATGACGCGCGGACCCTTCTCGTCCATCGCCCACAGAACGATATCCAGCAAATGGACGCCCCAGTCGGTCATCATTCCGCCGGCATAGTCCCAGAACCAGCGGAAGTATGAGTAGTGATTCGGGTTATAGCCGAAGCGGTTCTTGTTGAATGCGCGTTTGGGAGCTGGGCCGAGCCACATGTCCCAGTCGAGGTCGCCGGGCGGGTCGGTGTCTGGCGGATTGCCGATGCCTTCGGGGAACTCGTTGCCGTAATTCCATGTCCGCACGAAGCTAATGTCGCCGAGCTTGCCGCTTCGTACAATCTCCACCGCCTTCTCGAAGTGCTTGCCGGACCGTTGCTGCGTGCCGACCTGTACGATGCGCTTGTACTTGCGGGCGGCCTTGACCATCATCCGGCCTTCATGGACGGTCACCGAGACGGGCTTCTCGACGTAGACATCCTTGCCGGCCTTGCAGGCCTCGACAGTCATATAGGCGTGCCAGTGGTCGGGCGTCATGATGCACACCGCATCGATGTCGTTGGCCGCCAGCAAGTCGCGGAAGTCTCGGTACACCTTCAAGCCGGGCGCCATCTTGAGAGCCAACTCGATGTTCGGCTCGTAGACTTCGCTGATGGCGACGACCTCCGTCTCCGGGTTCCGAAGCGCCGTTCTCATCACGCCCCGTCCGCGACGGCCCATGCCGATGCATCCGACCCGGAATCGTTTGCTCGATGAACCGTCTTGTGTGGCGCCCGGACCAGCAATCGTTGTAGCCGCACCCATTGCTACAGAGGAAAGGAAGGTTCTTCTCTCGAGGCTGGGCATATGTCATTCAGAAGCAACGGAGCCGCGGATGTTTATCAGCAGGTTCGCGCCGTGAGTTGTAAAAAACATCTCGTCAGTACGCATCCTCGCATACATCTGTTGGGGCTGTGGCAAGTCGGTAAGCTCCTCATCGCTGGCGACCCCTTCATGGCCGCAGGGGAGGCAGACCTGCAGCTTCGTGAACGCTACAGAACCGCTGCGCGTTGCTCACACCCCGACGCGCATGATGCGCGCCGCGTTGTCGTGCAGGATCTTTTTCAATGCCATGTCGTCCGGCGCCAACCGCCTGAGGATGGCCAACGTATTGGCGCCGATACAGTTTTCGCCCCGGCCATCGGAATCGCTGCAATCGCTTCCGAACAACAGCTTGTGCTGATGTCGCTCGATGAACCCCCGGGCCTGCTCCTCGTCCCGCTTTAAGGAGTTCTGTCCCGATCCGGCGGAAAGGTCGCCGTACATGTTCTCGTAGTCGCTCAGGTAGCGGTCGGAGATGCCGCCGGGCGTTACCGGCGTTTTCGGATACATCACGGCTTGGTCGTGATTTTTGTCGATGTTGCCCCACCAGGTTTGCGCGTGCCCGATGAAGTTCACCTTGGGGAACTTCTCGAGAATCTTGTGGAAGCGCTCGATGTGGAAGTTGTATGCCTCGTGCTGGAAGTGCATCAGGACTGGCACATCGAACTCTTGCGCGATCGACGCCACCAGCTCGATGTGCTTCGAGTCACAGTCGACCGGAAACTTCTGCTCGCCGATGCCGATGGCGCCCAACTTCAGATATTTCTCCAGCACTTCCCTCGTCTCGGGTATGTCGGGCAGCTCATTTGCGAAGAAAGAGTACTCGTCCAGGTGCTTCTGTACGAACGGATAGACGATCTCGTTTCCCCCGGCCTCCGCCGCCAAGGCGTACTTGCGCCCAGCAGGAAGCATCACCGTCTTCGAGATCCCCATCGTCCGCTGATGATCCAGCAGGGTATCCGCCTGCCTCCCCGAAAAGGGCAAGTGCTGATGGATGTCGATGATCGGGTAGTCCCGTGCCTGTGCTTCTTCCTTTTTTTCAGGAGAGAGAGGTCCTTCTCCACCTCCGCAGGCAAGGTAACCGGCGGCGCCACTCGCAGCGGCCAGAAAGTCACGGCGTGACAGGTGATTCATGGTTGTCATGCTTGTCGGCGTAGATTATCGCATGGGTGAGAGCGTGGGTCTCAAACAGATCGAAGAAACCCATGTCGAATGCCAGTTTTGGATCGCTGCTCTAATTCCCGTGACGACTCCATCCTTTGGTTGTGCGGTCAGCTTTCCCGAAAGTGGACTGACGTTTTTCTCGACACTCACTCTGGCGGCAGGCTTCATGCGACTCTTCTGATCGCCGAGCCTACGAACCCGAGCTGCTCTTCACGAAGCAACCCATAGTTGTAGAAAGTGCAACCGCCCGCGCCTGACTTCTTGGCGATGCTGACCTCCTCCTCCAACGGCTCAGCTCGCGTCATTCGTCCGGGCTGAGTCGAAACCATCACGCCCCCACCTTCGTTGATCGCACCTTTGATGTGCTGGACGCCGGCTTTACCTTCTACTATGGACTGGAACGGACCTACCGTCACACGGTCCAGATAGCGGTTCGCAGAAGGGCTGATGTCCGTCCTCTGCTGTGATTCACTCGTAGCCAAGACGGACTGAATCTTGGCTCCGCCGTCATGGATGATATTCGCGATCCTTGTCCAGAGTGCCGTCGTTTGTTTTCTCCGAAGATGCAGCCAGTCATTGAGTCGCCCGTCGAAAGCCTCCTTGATCCAGGCCTCATCCGCCGGATCGCGGTCACTCTCTGTGGGGAGACGCGCCAACCGCGGCCGCAGCCAGTTCACCACCGATTTCTGGAACTCCGGACCGTCAAAGCCTTGTTTGGTGCAGTAAGCCACCGCCGCCGGATTGAAATCCAATCCCATTAGAAACTCCACCCGATCGGTGATCTCCGACAGCACCTTGGGATTACGAAACCCGTAGCGCCACCGCAGGCGAGACAGCGACTCGACGTGCACTGCGGACGGCTTATAAACCTGAACGATGTTCTCCGTCAGCGCGGCCAGGTACTCTTGAGTGTCCGGCGGGGCCGTGCTGAGCTGCGCGAGATACGGATTGCCAAAAGCGTCGTGCTTCGCGAACTCAGGATACGTACGGGCCAGATAGTGGTTGTAACAATAGACAATCCAGGCGCTGAACTTGAGTCCGCGCTTGTTGATCGCTTCGACAACCCGCTCGAAATAGCCTTCTTGATCCACCACATCGCTGACATGCGGACGGATACGAGTACGGAAGTACCGCTTGTAGTCCGGATGGAAGTAAACCGCTCCATCCTCGCCGTAATACAGAGGCCGCGTCGGGTTGTGAGGCAGAAAGTATGTCGATACGTGGTACGAGGGTGTAAGCATCACTTCGTCGCAATGTGCGATGTCCGCAATGCGGTTGAGTGAGCGGTCGAGGCCCTCGTCAGTGAGATCCCAGGAATAGGTGTAGATCGAGGCAAGAAAGTTCTCAGGCATGGTGGAAGAATCCTCGGTCGGAGCTAAGGTCCATGGCCATCGTGATGCAATGGATCACAGAGTAGCGGCCATCGCTGGAAGGCAATTCCCCTTGCTTGGCCAATCAGCACGTCAATCGGAGCCGCCCGTCTCGAGTTTCCAGGCATTCGTCTTGAGCCATTTCATCGCCGACTTCCCGATTCTCCAGCAACGAAAGGTCGTCCTGCATGGAGAAACGGTAAGTCATTACAGCGCATCGCACTCCCAGTTCGGAACACGCGTCGGTACTGATCCCGTGTGGCACAATGAATTCTACTCCCTCGAAGGGCTCGCCGAACACCGCCGCGCCACCCCAGCCCAGTCAGCTTCCCGTGTTCCTTGTTCTCGCCCATCGTGTACGCGACGCGGTCGCAGCGCACATTCGGCAACGATATGACGCGAACATCTCCGTCGTCATCGAGCAGCCGCGGCAATCCAACTTTGGCGAACTCGCGCTGCCGGTGTGCTTTTCGTTGGCGAAGACGCTGAAGCGAGCCCCCCGCCGGATCGCCGAGGAGATGGTCACCGAACTTCCGCCTATCGAGGGTGTCGCCTTATTCGAAGTCGCCGCTGGGGGTTACATCAATGTCCGATTCGACCGCGGCGCCTATGGAGAGAGCCTCCTTTGCAGAACCGCCACTGCTCCGGAGTCAAGCACCCCCAAAATCATCGTCGAGCACACGAACATTAATCCCAACAAAGCGGCGCACATCGGACACCTGCGCAACGCCGTCATGGGCGACACGCTCGTTCGCATGCTTCGCCGGCTCGGTCACACCGTCGAAGTCCAGAACTATATCGATAACACCGGCGTGCAGGTCGCCGACGTCGTCGTGGGATTCCACTTCCTGGAAAAGAAAACACCCGGGCAAGTGCAGGCCCTTGTCGACGACCGCGATCTTCGCTTCGATTATCGCTGCTGGGACCTCTACGCCCGCACCTCGCAGCACTATAAAGCCGAACCCGAATCTCTAGAGTGGCGCGCCGCAACTCTTCACGCCATTGAATCCGATGAAGGTGAACTCGCCGAGACGGGCCGTATCGTCTCAAACGCCATCGTGAACAAGCACCTTGACACGATGGGGCGCGTTGGCGTCGAGTACGATGTACTGCCGCGCGAGAGTGAGATTCTGCATCTACGCTTCTGGGATTCAGCCTTTGAACTTCTCAAAGAGCATGGCGCGATCGTCCTCGAAGCCGAGGGCAAGAACAAGGGTTGCTGGATCATGCCCGCTCGCCTCTTCCAAGAGTCACTGAAGACGACCCGGAAACTCAGCAAGAAGGGTTCCGCTGTGAACCAATCGGAAATCACGGAGGACCAGGATCAGGATAAGGTTATTGTCCGCTCGAACGGTACTGTCACTTACGTCGGGAAAGACATTGCCTACCAGCTTTGGAAGTTCGGCCTGATCGACAAGGATTTCCGCTACGTGTCCTTCCGCACCTACACGGACGGCCGCGAGCTATGGGCCTCCTCTGCCGGTGAAGGCGACGCGAGTGCGCCGCGCTTCGGACACGGCGAGAAAATCTACAACGTCATCGACGTACGGCAGTCTTACCTTCAGGATGTCGTTCGAGCCGGGCTGCGATCACTCGGCTTCGAGCAGCAGGCGCGTGACTCGGTCCACTTCTCCTACGAGATGGTGGCGCTGACGCCGCGCTGCTGCGCCGAACTTGGCATTGAACTGACCGACGAAGACAAGAGGCGCTCGTTCGTCGAGGTGTCGGGCCGCAAGGGACTCGGCGTGAAGGCCGACGACCTGATCGATATGCTGATCGACAAGGCGCTCGAAGAAGTCCACAGCCGCCACGCCGACACGCCGGAAGAAGAGCAGCACAGGATTGCCTCGGAAATCGCTGTCGGCGCCCTGCGCTACTTCATGCTGCGCTTCACACGGACGACGGTAATCGCTTTCGACCTTCAAGAAGCACTCAGCTTCGACGGTGAAACAGGGCCGTATGTTCAATACGCGTCGGTTCGTGCCCGTAACATTTTGCGAACGCTTGCAGAGCGCGGCGAGTCGCTCCCCGATTTCGACAAGCAACTCGATCGGACGGCTTTTGAAGAGCAACTCGCCCAAGAGGACTGCTGGCAACTTCTGCTCGAGGCCTCGCGCGGAGAGTGGGCCATCGATCGCGCTGTGGCTGCCGAAGAGCCCGCCCAACTCGCCCGCTACGCTTTCCGGCTCGCACAGATGTTCAACAACTTTTATCATCAGCACCACATTCTCAATGAGCCCGATGACTTCAGGAAAACCTTCCTGCTGTGGATGGCTCAGTTCTTCCTCGGCGAACTCACCCGCGTACTTGACACGATGGGTATTCCCTCGCCCAAAGTGATGTAATACTGAGTGTGCAGGGCGGCCGCCTTTCGCGGTGTGAACCCTGGGACGACAGGCTGGGGAATGGATGCACGCCCCGCTCGAAACCCGGGGGGAACTCTGTTTTACAATCCGTAGCCGGAGGCAACTCGTTCGCACCCGGCCCCTCGGGGCTACGGTAGGACGGTGCTTTCAGGCCGACGGTACTCGAGCCTGGAGTCTGCGTTCTCTGGCGAACCCTGACCGGTCGCCGGACTCAAGAACGACTTTCTCGCCCGGGGTTCACGCCGCGAGGGGCGGGTCGCCCACGCCGCTCCGGACTCTGCTCGTCCGCGCACTCCTGACATGATTACCGTCGCTGCCGCTGTCATCGAGCGTGATGGCCGCGTTCTTATCTGCCGCCGCCGCGCCGATCAGGATTACGACGGCAAGTGGGAGTTCCCGGGAGGCAAGTTGGAAGACGGTGAGCTGCCCGCCGAGGCGTTGCTGCGGGAGTTGCGCGAAGAGCTGTCGATCGAAGCGCGGATCGATTCGGAAATCGAGCGCTACCACTATGAATACCCGGGACGAAAGCCGATGGAGCTGATCTTTTTCGCGGTGACTTCTTTCGACGGCGAACCGTGCTATGAGCAGTTCGCCGAGGTTCGCTGGGCGCAACGCAGTGACCTGCCGGCGTTTGACTTCCTCGACGGCGACGTAGACTTCGTTCGCCGTCTCGCATCGCGGGCGGTGAAGGCCCCACAATAGCCGTTTCCCGATGACGCGCAAACTGCAACCAGCCCGCTCCGTAAAGGGTCGCATCTGGCTCCCCGGTGACAAGTCGATCTCCCATCGCTACGCCATATTGGCCGCCGTCGCCGAGGGCCGCAGCGTCATCCGAAACTATTCCACCGGCGCCGATTGCGCCGCAACGCTCGAATGCCTCCGCAGACTGAGCGTCCCAATAGACCGCGACGGGAACGAGGTGATCGTCGAAGGAGGCGGCCTCTCCGGGCTCAAGGCCCCGGCCGGGATACTCGATGCCGGCAACTCCGGTTCGACGATCCGAATGCTCTCCGGGATCCTCGCGGGGCAACCATTCATCTCGGAAATAACCGGTGATGCATCACTCTCCCGGAGGCCCATGAAGCGCATCATCACTCCGCTCGAGCAGATGGGCGCCCGCATCGATGCCCACGAGGGCAACTTCCCTCCCCTCCGCATCCTCGGAGGCGGGCTCAGCGCCATCGACTACGAACTCCCTGTTGCCAGTGCCCAGGTCAAGACCGCCGTTCTTTTCGCCGCCCTATCCGCACCCGGATGGACCAGCGTGCGCGAGCCCCTCCCTGTGCGAGACCATTCCGAAATCGCCCTCGGCGAGTTCGGAGCCGATGTCGAGGTCGAAGGCAACGAAATCCGCCTTCTCGGTCAACCCGGGTTGACCGCTCGGGAACTAACGGTGCCGGGCGACATCTCCTCCTCCGCATTCTTTATTGGCGCCGCCTTGCTGCTCCCCGGCTCCGAGTTGAAGATCGAAGGTCTCGGGCTCAACCCGACACGGACCTCCCTACTCGACGTGCTCTGCGGCATGGGCGCCGACATCAAAATCCTCGATCGTAGCCGCAAGTATGGCGAGCCGATTGGGGGAATCCTTGTTTGCGGACCTGAGTCAGCCCGACAGGCGCCGCTGCAAGGCGGAGTCATCGAAGGAGACATGACCGCCGCAGTGATCGATGAAATCCCGATGCTCGCTGTGCTCGGAGCAGCCAGTGCCGACGGGTTGATCATCCGCGATGCCGGCGAGCTGCGGCTGAAAGAGACGGACCGCATCACCACCGTCGCCGACAACCTTGCGCGCATGGGTGTGCTTGCAGAGGTCGGTCCCGATGGCCTTCGCATCCCCGGCCGGCAATCCTTCCGCGCATCTCGGCTTGATTCATTCGGCGACCATCGAATTGCTATGGCCTTTGCGGTCGCTTCTCTGAAGGCGAACCGCGAGTCCGAACTGCGAAACGCCGATGCCGCATCCGTTTCCTTTCCCGAGTTCTACGATCTGCTTGACCAGATCACTCAGGCATGAAGATCTGACGGTTCTCGACGGCGCGGCGTCCCGCATCTGTCACGCTCCACCAAGAGGCGCTTGCAATGCGGGCCTGAACGTGTAATTATTCATTACAGTGTCAATTTATTAATTCTGACCGCTGGCCGATCCCATGACCTCCGCTGTGAGCAAGAGCCCCGTTCAATCAATACAGGCCCCGCACCTGCTCACGGACACGGACCTGACCTCGGGAGAGTTGCAAGCGCTGATTGGGCTAGCTTCCAGAGTCAAGAATGCGCCGTGCGACTACGCAGCAAGCTTGACCGGGCGATCGATCGCGCTACTGTTTGAAAAGCCGTCGCTGCGCACCCGACTGACCTTCGAGCTCGCCATCCGGCAACTTGGGGGCTTCACCGTGTTCCAGGATCACCGTGACGGCCGCATCGGCGAGCGCGAGCCGGTCAAGGACATCGCGCGGAATCTAGACCGCTGGGTGGATGCGATCGTGGCCCGCACGTTCAAGCAAGAGACCCTCGAACAGTTGTCACAATGGTCGTCGGTACCCGTCATCAATGCGCTGAGTGGCAAATATCATCCCTGCCAGGCGATAGCGGACTTTCAGACCTTGACGCAACACTTTGGCCAACTCGAAGGCCTCAAGATGGCCTTCGTCGGTGATGGCAACAATGTCTGCCATTCTCTTCTGTTGTGCGCCGCTCGACTGGGGGTGTCACTCATCGTGGCGACTCCACCCGAGTATGGGCCCGATCCTGAAGTCGTCACGAGGGCTTGCGAGTTGGCGCGGACGTCCTCTGCCAAGATCGAGCTTTCGTTCGACCCACGCGAAGCCGTGTCGGGTGTCTCGGCGGTCTACACCGACCTCTGGACCAGCATGGGTTGGGAAGCCGAGACGCAGCAACGCGGCGCCGCCTTTGCCGATTTTCAAGTCGATGACGAACTGATGTCGCACGCGGCTTCCAACGCGGTTTTTATGCATTGCCTCCCGGCGTCTCGCGGAGAAGAGGTGACCGACTCGGTTATCGAGTCGCCCTTTTCGGTCGTGTTTGATCAAGCCGAGAACCGGTTGCATGCCCAGAAGGCTCTATTGCTGATGTTCTTGACCGAGGAGGATGGCTGAGGGATCACGGTGGCGACCAACGAGCCTTCCCAGCGATTCTTTCGAGATAGCAAAGCAAAATAAATCTTCTACTGCCATGTGAAGCACAGGTTGCCATGGAGAAAAACCCGAAAAAAATCGCCCTCGCCTATTCCGGGGGCCTTGATACATCCATCATCATTCCTTGGCTGCGTGAGCAGTACGACTGCGAGGTAGTCGCTGTGTGCGGCGACATCGGCCAGGGTGACGAGGAGCTAGCTGGTATTCAGCAGAAGGCCAAGGACAGCGGCGCTTCCGAGATCTTTGTCGACGACATGCAAGAAGAGTTCGTGCGCGACTATGTATGGCCGGTGGTGCGCGCCGGCGCGGTCTATGAAGACAAGTACCTGCTTGGTACTTCGATCGCCCGGCCTCTGTTGGCGAAACGGCAAGTCGAGGTCGCACTCGAAACCGGCTGCGACGCCCTCTGCCACGGCTGCACCGGAAAAGGCAACGACCAAGTCCGCTTCGAGCTGACCTACAAGGCCCTCGCACCCCATCTGAAGGTCATCGCTCCTTGGCGAATCTGGGACATCCAATCCCGCGAGGACGCCATCGACTACGCCCAGTCGCACAACGTTCCGATTGATGCCACAAAAGCCAAGATCTATAGCCGCGACCGCAATCTCTGGCATCTCTCCCATGAGGGCGGCGAACTGGAGGATCCGGTCAACTCGCCGAGCCACTCCGTCTGGACGTGGTCGGTCGATCCGGACGACGCCCCCGACGAGCCCGCCGAGGTGACGATCGGCTTCGAAAAAGGGATCCCGGTATCTATCGACGGCGAGGCGCTTGGCGCGGCCGATCTTCTTGCGAATCTGAACCGCCTTGGCTCCGAAAACGGAGTGGGCCGAGTCGATCTGGTCGAAAACCGCTTCGTCGGAATGAAGTCGCGCGGATGCTACGAGACGCCCGGCGGCTCTTCGATCATGACGGCCCATCGCGAGCTCGAGGCGCTCACGCTTGATCGAGCCACAGCTCATTGCAAGCGGAAACTCGCGCTTGACTACGCCGACCTTGTGTACAACGGGCTGTGGTTCACGCCTCTCCGTGAGGCGCTCGACTCTTTCGTCGACAAAACCCAGGAGAATGTCTCCGGCGAAGTCACCTTGCGGCTCCACAAGGGCCGCATCGATGTGCTCAGCCGTACTTCACCGTATTCGCTCTACTCACTCGACATCGCCAGCTTCACCATGGGCGCAGACTACGAACCGAAGGACGCACGTGGCTTCATCAACCTGATCGGTCTGCCGATCGAAGCGCGCTCACGTGTGATGACCGGCGTGGATGAATCATGAAGCTTTGGGGCGGTCGATTCGAGCATGGTCCGGCCGAACTGTTCGAACAGTTCTCCGGCTCGTTGGATTTTGACCGCAGGCTCCTCGAGGCGGACATCCTCGGTTCGAAAGCATTCGCTTCGGCTTTGGCGAGTGTCGGTATTCTCACCTGCGAGGAGCGCGAGATCGTTCACCGGGCATTCGACGAAATCCTTTCGGAAGCGCGAGAAACAGATATGTTCGGCGAGGCGGAAGACGAAGACATTCACACTTTCGTCATTCGAAAGCTCGACGAGAAGGCTGGCGCCTTGAGCCAAAAGATCCACACCGGACGCAGCCGCAACGAGCAAGTCGCCACCGACTTCCGCCTCTGGATGAAGACCGAAATCAATGCCATCCAAGAGCTTCTCGTGGGGTTGATGGGCGTGCTGCTCGACTTCGCAATGCGCGAGCCCGACGCTTTGCTTCCCGGCTACACGCACTTGAGGCGCGCGCAGCCTGTCTTATGGGCTCACTATTTGCTGGCTTACTTCGAGATGTTCGCACGCGATTGGCAGCGCTTCGACGACGCCTATCGCCGCACTGACGTTCTTCCTCTCGGCAGCGGTGCGCTCGCCGGCAGCGGATTCCCCTTCGACCGGCAAGCGATGGCCGACGAGCTGGGCTTCAGCAAGCTTTCCGCCAACAGCATCGATGCCGTCTCCGACCGCGACTTCGCCTTGGACTTCCTTTACGCCGCGGCCGGCACGATGCTCCACCTCAGCCGCTTGGCCGAGGATTGGATTCTCTATTCCGGCGAGGAGTTCGGCTTCCTCGAGCTGGGCGACGAGGTCACCAGCGGTTCCAGCCTGATGCCCCAGAAAAAGAACCCCGATGCCTGTGAGCTGGTGCGCGGCAAATCCGGACGCGTCAGCGGGAGCCTGCTTTCACTGATGATGACGCTCAAGGGTCTCCCTCTTTCCTACAACCGAGACTTGCAAGAAGACAAGGAACCTGTCTTCGACGCCGCCGCGCAGCTCTCCGGCTGCCTGGCTGTCATGAAGCTTACCGTTCAGACTGCCGCCATCCATCCTGACCGCATGGAAGCTGCGGCTGATGAAAGCTGGGTTTCCGCGACTGCACTCGCGGAGGAGTTGTCAAAAAAAGGAGTCCCCTTCCACCGCGCCCATCAGATCGTGGGCAAGCTTGTACTCGAGAGCGTTCGCACCGGCAACAGACCCCAGGACTGGACGACGGATGAGCTGAAGGAGATCGCCTCTGAGTTCGACGACAAGGCGCGCGATCTTCTCACGGCACGGAGTGCGCTGAGCAATCACGTCGTTCCCGGAGGTACGGCCTCCTCCGTACTTCTCGATGCGCTCGAAGAAGCCGACAAACGTCTGGCGGCGATGCGGCGCACACAATGACCAAGACGTTCCGGCAAGCGCAGATTCAAAAGATACTACGCTCCCGGTCCGTCACCACGCAGCAAGACCTTGCCAGACACCTGAAGTCCGTCGGTGTCCAAGCCAGCCAGGGAACGCTCTCCCGCGATCTGCGGGAATTGGGCGTTGTCAAGACCCGTGAGGGCTACCGCGAGCGCGACGTGCTCCAACCCTCGGAAGCAAACCGCGACACGCTGCGGCGGGTTCTGGGAAAGCTCGTCCGCGACCTTCAGCTCGCCAGCAACCTCATCGTTGTCAAGACGCTCCCCGGAAGTGCGGGAACGGTCGCAGAAGCATTGGACTTCGAAACCGACCTCGGCTTAGTCGGAACGATCGCTGGTGACAACACCATTTTCGCCGCAGCAAGCAGCCCGCAACACGCGAAGCGAGTGATGCGGAAACTAGCAGCCTTCTGGCAGGTGTGAATCCCCTCCTCCATACGAAAGGCAGGAACAATCCTGCTTGCGTTGATCAATGTGGCTCACAGGAGTCCGAGTGTGTGAATGGGTCGCCGATTCGAGAGATGAGGGCGAGGCCATGGAGAAGTTGGCGATTGGCTGTGCTATGAGCCGCCGGACCTGACTCCCATTTCCCTTTCGGCTTTCGCGATTCGGCGGGCGAGCGCTTCTTGCACGCGGGTGGGCATGCGTCCGAATCGGTCCGTGTTCGTCTTCACTTTGACCTGTATATTTCGGAAGATGTCGAGCGCCGTGTTGTCTTGACCGGCATTTTCATATAGCCCGGCAAGCTCGAGATGCATGAGGTAGTTGCGCGGAAAATCGCGGATGATGCCTTCGAGAACTGGAACGGCTTCGAGAGGCCTCTGCTCGCGGCGCAGCAACAGCACAAGCAAGGCACGGGCAGAGTCTCGCGCCAAATCGCCGTTCTCGGCGACAAGTCGAACATATTCCTCCCCCTTCTTCTTGCTACCTCGTACGCCCCCCACAGCCACCATGAATCGCAAAGCCCAGGGTAGGTTGCCAACGACATATTCGTGTGTGCCTGCGATGAGATAGCCGTCGATGAACTCGGGATGAGTTTTGATCGATTCACGGCTATGCCTGTCCGCGCGGTTACTGCTCTGCAGTGCTCTGAAATACGATGTACGCACCATGAATTGATAGGTGCTCTCGAGCCCATGGTTGGTTGACAGCGCAAAAAGGGCCTTGACATCTTGTGAGTCCGCCTCGAGTATGTCTTCGGCGATCTGTCGTCCACGCAGCAAAACGCCCTTGAATTCGTTCCAGACCTTGGGGTCGGCGTTTGGCTTCTCCCAGGCATGAAATTGAGTGTCTCCTTTGAAAGCCTTTGTTTCCAGCTTGCCCAGTCGCAGCAGCTCTTTGTAGAGAATCGCTGTCGCTAAGCGATTGTGCGCAGACGGATCATCCGGCTGTTGTGAAACGAGCCGACGGTTCGCTTCAATCGCTTCCTTATACTCGAGGTTATAGAAATGATCGTGCCCGAGGACGCGATCATCGACTCTGTCCGATGCTGCTGCCGGGAGGTCCGGTGAGACAGTGATCGCCAGAAGAAACAGAAGCCGGATTCTGGGGAACGCGTGCTCCACTAACCTGTATGACGCAGGTTAGCGTATTACGATTACCTCTCGGATGCTGTCGTGTGTCAAAAAAAACTTCAGCGAACCGAAACCGCCGAACAGTCGCTCCAGACTTCGATTATTGAAGGTATGGGACAGCGGCCTTCGATGCCGTTCCCGGATCCGGAGATAGTCTGCATCTTCGATCTGATACTGGTTCGACGTGACGGATATTCCCTTTGACCTGGTGTGAAAAAAGGTTAACAGCGACCCGCCGGGTTGCAAAATCCGGCCGAATTGAGACACGGCAAGCTTGAGCACTTCCGTGTCAAAGAATTCGATCACATCCCAGACGAGGATGATGTCAAAGGTCGCGGGTGGGTATCCGAGATATTCTTTGATGAATGAATTGGCGTCGGCTGGACTAAACCTTTGTCCCGGCAATTTCTCCTGATAAGCGTCGAACAACGATAGCAAATCAAGCGCGTGGATTCTGCAACCTAAGGAACTGAGGAAACTGACACTCGATTCGCTCAAGCCGCCCAAGTCAAGCACTTGGCGGTGCTCTGTGTCCGGCAGCGAAGAGAGGCAGTATCTGAGACCTCGGCTGTAACGCTTCGAGGAGCTTGGCGCGAGAGTTGAATCGAACGGATCCGCCCCGATGGACGCACCCGGTGAGGCCGCGCGCTGGCTGTTATCAACTAACCTGTCGGAGAACTCCGCCAACTTGTTCTCCCTGCATTCCCTGATGTTGTCGTGACTGATCTTGCCGGGCGCTGCCTAGGAACCCGAGTTGCCAGTTGATCCGACCGTGGAGATTGTTGGCCGATCGGGTCTTGATGCCGCTACAACCGGTGGTCTGCTCCGCGAGGGTTTGCTCACTTTCGGCGGTACTTTCTCTTTGATTTCAGGTTTCATGACATCAATGCTTCCCCGAAATACTGCGCCGTCTTCGATGACGATTCGAGGCGTCACCAAGTCGCCTTCCAGCGATCCGGTCTTGCGAATCTCAATCCTTTCGCCAGCCTGCACTTTCCCTTCCAGATGACCAAATATGGTGACTGAGCGGGCTTTCACTTTCGCACGAACGTTGCCGCTCGGTCCGACCACCAAGGTGTTTTCAGGCAACTCGATCGTTCCTTCGACTTCTCCATCGACGTAAACGTCTTCGCTGCCGGTCATTTCACCCTTGAGCTTGAGGGTCTTTCCGATCTTCGCTTGGGCTTGCCCGGAGCGATCAACATCGGCCGCCGGACTGACGGCCGCGCTCAAGCCTGAAGGTTGTGCCGTGTCGGAACGGGAAACTGGTTGGCCGGTTGTCGGCGTAGTGGTTTTCGTTGGTAACGGTTCTTCTTTGTGTCCCCACATGACAGCCCTCTCACTTTACAGACTGGTTATGATACCACACACTTACGACTTCCTCGGAGATCTGGACCGGTGTATACTTTAGCCAAGTATGTGAGCGTACTTCGCTCTGTCTGAGACGGTCGTTTGAACGCTGCCAGACGAACATGTTGACGTTTCTCCAAGGGAATCATCCATGAGACACCATCAAGCGAATCGCCGGTCGTTCCTGAAAGCTGCGGGAGTGAGCCTCACTCTGCCTTGGCTGGAATCCGTCTCGACGCTCACTGCGGCTCCGGCAAAGCAGGCGGCTGCTCAGGCCCCGATTCGCTTTGTGACGACTTTCTTCCCGCTCGGTGTCAATACGCATCAATGGGGAGCCTCCGGTTCGGGCGAAGATCTGAAGCTCGAGCCTACTCTTGAGCCGCTGGAAGAGATCAAGCACAAGGTCAATGTCCTTCAGGACATGTCCCATCTGCATCTGAGCAAAGTGCGCGGACATGCCGGCAAGGTCGCCGCCTTTCTGACAGGCGAACCAGGAGGGCGGGACCATAACCGATCAGGCATTTCTTTCGATCAGCAGATCGCCGCTCGGATCGGCGACCAAACCGAGTTTCGTTCGCTCGTGCTGGGCATTGCTCCCTCAAGAAACGGCCGTGCCTTCTATGATTCCAGCATCTCTTGGAGAGGTCCTGACAAGCCTCTTTCCAAGGAAATCGATCCCGCCATGACGTTCGCGGCTTTGTTCTCCGATAAGTCCTGGTTGAAGCGGGACAAGAGCGTGCTCGACTTTGTGCTCGGTCAGGCCAAGGATCTTGAAAAACGCATCAGTGCGCAAGACAGCCAGACTTTGGCCGAATACTTCGAGGGCATTCGCGAATTGGAGCTGCGGATCGAGCGCCTGGAGCAGGAAAAGAACGCTTGGCAACGTCAACAGGCGACTGCCCCTTCCATCTCCAAGCGTTATCACGCTGATGACCCGAGCGGTGCCGGCGAGACACCGGATTTTGCTCTCTATCAGCCGGAGAACTTCCGCAAACACACCCGATTGATGCTTGATTTGATCGTGCTGGCCTTGCGAATGGATAAGACCCGCGTGCTGACGTTCATGTTTGACAGCTACGGCCCAAAATATATGGACTTCAGCTTCCTGCCTGGCGTCTCTGGCCAGTGGCATGCATTGAGCCACCACAAGGAAACACCGATTTCGCTGCACCAATACCATCTCATCAACCGCTGGCATATCTCTCAATACGCTTATTTGCTGCAGAAGATGGACGAAGTGCAGGAAGGGGATTGCACGCTGCTGGACAATTCGATGGTCATGATCGGATCCGATATGTGGGACGGAAACCGCCATACCTGCACGCAGTATCCATTGCTTCTGGCTGGCGGTGGCGGCGGCAGGATCAAGACCGGGCGGGCCATCGATTTCCAAGGCGGCTCGATGTCTCGGCTCTTTTTGTCTATCGCAGAAACCATGGGCGCCCCGCTGGACGGGTTTCAGGAGGCGACCGAGTCGTATGGTTCGTCGTTAGCGGGATAAGAAGATCCCCATGCAGCCTGCCCGCTTCGCCATCCGGCCCGTCATCAGTGCCCGCGGACTCGCTCTTTTCCTTGGTGTCGGGATGGTTTATTTTCCCGCCCTCGCGGCGAACAATGATCAACCCCAGGAATGGGATACGAAGGTTCGACCGATCTTCGAGCAATTTTGTTTGCGGTGCCACGGCTCGGAAACCCAGATGGCCGGCCTGCGGCTGGACCGCCGTGAAACTGCACTGCAGGGCAGTGACAACGGCCGGGTGATCATTGCCCGACAGTCTTCCCAAAGTCTGCTGATACAACGTCTGTCGGCTCCTCCCGCGGACAGCCTCGCGATGCCTCCCCAGGGCAATCCCAGACCTGGCGAGGAACAAATCAGGGTCATTGCAAGATGGATCGACGAGGGTGCTTGGCCGGCGGACAAGCAGGAAGGGGACATTGCGTTAGAGATGGCGCCGGAACAACCTGTGGCTGTGGCATATCAAGTTCTGTCCGGGCCGGCTAAAGAGTTGACATTCGAAAAGGAGATCCATCCCTTCCTGCGGCATTACTGCTACGACTGCCACGGCAAACAGAGCCGTGAAGGCGGACTTGCCATTGAGGAATACACGGATCAGTGGCCAGGTGAGGATCTCAGTAGTTGGCATCAGCAGTGGGAGAAGATTGCACGCGCCATCACCACCGGCGCAATGCCTCATCCGAGCCAGAAACGCCAACCCTCCGAAGAAGAACGGGAACTCTTCGGCCTGTGGTTCGAAAAGGAGATGGAATCGCGCATCACACCCGACTCGTCCCGCGCCAGCAATGCGCGGCTGCGGCAGATGACGCCTTTCGAGTACGACAACACGGTGCGCGAATTGACCGGTCTCGACCTGGGCCTCGGTAGCCTTACGCAGCCAGGTGGAACAGCCAGTGACGGCGGCTTTGTGAACCAGGGGCTCGAGATGCAGTTATCCCCTTCGAAGTTGTCGCGTTATCTGCTGGCAGCAGATCAGATTGTCGTACACGCCTCAGTCGATCCTGACAAGGGCATCCGTTTTCACCCAGAGCCGCGACCGGCTCGGCTCGACTCCTCGTACCCGACTCCGCCGTCCGAATTGCAAGCTGCGGCCTACCAACACCTGTCCGCCTTCGCCGCCCGGGCCTACCGCCGACCTCTGCACGAAGAGGAGACTGCCGGCCTCAAGGGCCTTTATGACGAACAGATCAAAAGCGGCAAGAATTTCGAGGGCGCCTGTCGACAGGTATTGCAGGGTATCTTGGCCTCGCCGCAGTTTGTCTACTTGCCCGAGGAGCACCGCTGGGAAAGAATGGTGATCAACTGGAGTGACAAGAAACGGGAGAAATCCGAAGCGACCGCTCCGTTGTCCGATCACGAAGTAGCGTCCCGACTGTCGTATTTTCTATGGTCCGGGCCGCCGGATGAGGAACTGACTCGTTTAGCCTTCGAGCAGCGGTTGCACCATCCTGAGGTGCTGAAAGCTCAGGTAAGGCGAATGCTTTCGGACCGGAAGGCTGCCGCCCTGGCGACGCAGTTCGCCGGGTATTGGCTCAAGTTCAACAAGATCGCCGACCATCTCGACATCAGCCCTCAGCGCTTTCCGGAGTTCACCGAATCGCTGCAAAGGGCGATGTATGACGAAGTGCTTTATTTCGTCGAGGAAATCATTCGCCGTGATCTGAGCATCCTGAACCTCATCGACTCTGATTTCACGTTTGTGAATCGCGAACTGGCGGCGTACTATGCAATGGCAGACGTCACCAGTGAGGGTTTTCAGAGAGTCCGATTCACGGATCGCGACGGTCGGGGCGGCTTATTGGGTATGGCCGGGATTCTGAGTCTGACTTCGCATCCGGACCGGCGTAGCGCCGTGGAACGTGGCGCTTATATACTGCGCGAGATTCTTGGCACGCCACCGTTGCCGCCGCCCGTCACGGTCGACAAACTGGAGGACGTCCAAGCCGATGACGGACGTCCGTTGACCTTGGCTGAAATGATGGCACGGCACCGTCGAGAAACCCGTTGTGCCGGCTGTCATAGCCGCATGGATGCTCTGGGGCTCTCGCTGGAAGAGTTCGACGGGATTGGCCGTCGGACGAACTCGAAATCGGTAAACGGCGGCTCGCTTGCTGACTGGGCCGAATTGCCGGATGGCACCACGCTGCACGGACTCGAAGATCTCAAACGTTATCTTCTGCAAGGTCCGCAACGGCGGAAGTTCGTCGACAATTTTTCCAAACGCCTCATGACGTACGCCCTGACTCGCAATCTGCAATCCGGCGACTTCCATACGTTGCTCTCGATACGCCGTGCTCTGGAAGACAACGGATACCGGTTCTCTGCGGCGGTCACCGCGATCGTCACCAGTGACGTTTTCCTGCAACGGGCTGAGGAATAACCGTACCCTTCAACATCCACTTCCGCAAGATCCGTAAATTCCAGATCCCCGAAGTTTGAGTCTTTACGAGAATGCTGGATCGGGAGCAAAGCCTGCCCTGCGGCATGTGTCACGTCGCTGAAGAGCACCATTCTCGTCGGTCGGTATGGATTGACAGAGGTGACGGGGAGCTTATGCTGACATAGTGCTGACACGAGCATGATGTCGGCAAGGGCGTTTATCCAGTGAGTTGTTGAAAAGAAATGGTGAGCGCGCAGGGAATCGAACCCCGAACCTAGTGATTAAGAGTCACTTGCTCTACCAATTGAGCTACGCGCCCGGAAGGGGAAATAACTAAAGGCTTGGTTTCTGAAAAGGCCGCGCGCCGAGTGCGCGCGGCCTTTCCTGTGCTGAGCGGCTCTCATTGTATCATCGGCGCTTCGTCGGCATATCGTCTCTGTCTCGGGGTCCGCTTCTACGGCGTCTGCTAACCTTTCATCCCGTTGGGATGGGTTGCGTGTCGTCTGCTCGCCGTGGCGCCAAGATAAGTGCTCGTCAGTGAGGAAGGCTTCCGGGCGAGCTGCGCGTTACGGTTTGTGCTCGGGCTCGGAAGAACAGGGTATTCGGCAGGAGGCTTCCGGACTCCGGTTCATTTGTGTTTCCAGCGCTTTGCTTTCATCTCGAATCGAGGAAGTGTGCCGGGGGTGACGCATTCCACCGAGAAGCGAAGGCCGAACGCGCGGTGAAGGGCCTGCTCGACATGAATTGCGAAACGAGATGGGTCCGTGACCGGGGCGGAAGGCTCGACCCGAAGCCGCAGCTCCGTCAAGTCGTTGTTGGTGCTGATATCAACTTGGAATTCCGCGATCCCGCCATCAGCTCGCAGCACGTCCTCGACGGCGCTGGGGTAGAGGTTGACTCCGCGCACGATCACCATGTCATCTGTCCGCCCGAGGATGCCCCCTTCCAAAGACAGCTCGTAGCTGCCGCACTCGCAGCGTGCGGGGTTCGCGGGTCGTACGAGGTCGCCCGTCCGGTAGCGAATCACGGGTGACCCGAGGCGGCCGAGGGGCGTAAGGACAAGTTCGCCGATGTCGTCCGGCTTCACCCGCGCGAGTGTTTCCGGATCGATGACCTCGGCAAGGTAGGCCGATTCCATCACGTGGGCGACGCCCCGGCGGCGGGGGCATTCGTAGCTGACAGGCCCGACTTCAGTCATGCCGTAGTGATCGAACACGCGGGTGCCCGGCCAGAGTTTTTCGATCAGCCCGCGAGTTGACGGGATCGTGCCGCCCGGTTCGCCGGCAACGATGATCGCCCGAACCTTCGAGGCCGAGAGGGTGATGTTCTCTTCGCGGGCCGCTTCCCCAAGATGAATCGCGTACGTAGGCGTGGCGCAGATTGCGGTGACGGCATTGTCGATGATGGTGGTGAGCCGTGCCGCACTGCGCTGTCCGCCGCCGGGAATCGTGAGACTGCCCATCCGGTTCGCCGCGTCAAAGGCTGACCAGAAACCGAGGAACGGACCGAAGGAGAAGGGGAAGAAGATCCGATCTTGTGCCGTGATTCCGGCGGACTCGAAGATATGCTTCCAGGAGTCGACCATCCAGTTCCAACTCTCGCGCGTGTCAAGCCAGCGAACTGGAGTGGAGGTCGTACCGCTGGTCTGGTGGTACCGACAGTAGTGCTCGATCGGGAAGGCACGGTTGGACCCGTACGGTGGGTTCCGTCGTTGATCGTCGACCAGCTCCCGCTTGGTCGTCATGGGTGTCCGGGCGATGAAGTCGTCGAGGCTCTCGGGCAGGTGATCGGTACCAGCGGCCCGCAGCTTCGCCTTGTAGAAGGAGTTATCGACAAGGGTCGTCTTTAGAAGAGCATGCAGTTTCTTCAACTGGTGCGCTTTGAGCGCGCCTCTGTCGAGATGCAGCGTCTTCAATGAGTTCATGCGGTTGGCAACAACATACCGGCGGCCGTTCACGCGGCCGCCAGCGGACGGCCGTGGGACAGCGGATCCGGGACGGCGGCGAACTTCGACACTGCTTTGAAGAGTGGCTCGAAATCGCGGGATAGGTTTCCAATCAGGCAATCGGTCAGGTCGGGGCTGAGTTCAGGGTGCTCCTTCATCAGGTCAGCGAAGCTGAAGCCGTGGTCGTAGAAAGCGTAGACCAGGCGGCGCATTGCTTCCATACCGCTGCACATCTCGTTGGCGTAGTCGTTGAAGCGCCCGGCTGAGTAGTCGCCTGCAGTGAGCGCCGCGTCGACGGCGTCGGCGACGAGTTCTCCGCCCCGCAGCGCGAAGAAGAGTCCCGAGGAAAACACGGGGTCGAGGAAACCGAAGGCGTCTCCAGTCAGGACCAACCCGTCGGCCGCAGTGTAGCGAGAGCGATAGGAGAACTCTCCGGTGACCCGCAAGGGTTCCGTTCTTCGACCGATCGCAAGATGCTTCTCGATCCAGCGGTTGTTGGTGACCTCGCGAAGGAAGATTTCTTCGAGGTCGCGTGTGTCGCGATATAGGTATTCGCTTTCCGCGACGACACCGACGCTGACCATGTCGTCGGGGAGAGGGATGTACCAAAACCAACCGCGTTCAGGAATAGAGGCGATGGTGGTTGCGCCTTCATCACGGCCGGGGTCGCGAAGAGCGCCTTTGTAATAGGTCCAGATCGAAATCTTCTTGAGCTGGTCGTCCCGCACACGCCAGTTGTTGCGGAGCATCGAGAGTGAGTCGCGCCCAGAGGCGTCGATGGTGATCGGTGCGCGGAACTCCCGCATGCTCCCGTCCTTGGCTTTCGCACGCACGCCGGTAACGGCGCCGTCTTCATCGATCGTCTCTGTGACCTTTGTTTCTTCCAGAACTTTGACGCCCTTTTCGCGGGCGTTGTCCATAAGCATCTGGTCGAACTCGCTGCGAAGCACCTGCCAGGTGCAGGCTGCCTCGTGGTTGAGGTGCTCGAAGAAGTAGAACGGCTGCGAGAGGTTCCCGCTGCGGCCGACGAACTGGACGCTGTACTTGCTGGGGAAGTGTGATTTCTTCATGCGCTCGATCATGCCGATGCGCTCGAGTGGGAAATAGGTGTACGGGATGAGCGACTCCCCGACGTGATACCGTGGAAACTTTTCCCGCTCGATGGCGAGGACGCGGCGGCCTTTGGAAGCCAGAACTGCCGCGGCGGTGGAACCGGAAGGCCCTGCGCCGATCACGATGGCGTCGTAGCGGTTCATCGTAGATGCGGGACCTATGCGGCGTTCGCGACTCGATGACGGGGAAGAAAGAATCGATGCAGCAACTGATCGACGCGGAGCAACCCCTCGCGGGTGAGCGTGATGCTGGCGGAGTCGATCTCGACCTGACCTCTCCGGCACAGTTCTTCAAGGGCCGTACTGAAGCGGTCCTGTAGGTCAACCCCAAACTTGGATTGGAAGTACAGTTTGTCGACACGGCCTTTCTTCATTTGCAAAATGAACTCACGGATCATCCGCTCCTCTGCAGTCGTCGGGAGCGCGCGGCGGATCGGAATCTCACCGTCCTCGACGGCTTCGAGATAGGGCTGCATGTGATGCTCGTTTTGGATGTGCACTCGCTGCAGATGGCCGAAGGAGGACACCCCGATGCCTAACATGTCAGCGCCGCTCCAGAGCAGGTCGCGGTAGAGAAAGGTGGCCGTCGCCGTGTCCCTGACAGCCGTGTAGCCGCTCGTCAGCGTATAGCCGGCTTTTTCGAACTCTGCGAACGCGTAGCCCGTCCAATGGCGCTTCGTCCTCCAGTCCGCAACAGGAGCGGGCTGCCCATTGATGCGCATCTCCTTGGAGATGACGGTGTTCGGGGGCAGCTCCATTTGGTAGATCGTGATGCTGTCAGGCTGTAGCGCGATGCTCTTACGGACGCATTTTTCCCAGTTGGAATCGGTTTCGCCGATCATCCCGGCAATCAGGTCGATGTTGATTTGCGGAAAGCCGGTATCGCGCGCGAAACCGTAGGCCCGGTCGACCTCCCTTGATCCATGGGCGCGGCCGTTGACTTCGAGGATCTCATCGTTGAAGTTCTCGATTCCGAGGCTCAGGCGGGTCACGCCGATGTCGCGGAGGATCTCGAGTTTATGTTTGGTGATCGTGCCCGGTTCGCACTCGAAGGTGATCTCCTCGGCTTCATCCCAGGGGAAGAGCGGCTGGATGGCATTCACGAGCCGGGATAACTGTTGCGTCGAAATGTACGACGGAGTGCCGCCGCCGAAATAGATGAACTTTGGTTTGCGCCCGCTAACGGCCGGCTTGTTGGAGTAGAGCGCCAACTCTTTCGCGACGCCTTCGAGATACCGGGTGATCTCCGACGAATCGTTGTCGGTATAAACCTTGAAGTAGCAGAAACGGCAGCGCTTGCGACAGAACGGGATGTGAAGATACAGCCCAAAAGGCCCTTCCATGCTCGGCGGATGGTCCAGGGCGGCCACGGCCTGTTCGGCAGCCTGCGCATTCCAGAAGCTGTACGGCGGATAGTTGGAGACGAAGTAGTTGCCGACGGTCGTCGCGTCTCCGTTCGTGCCGCCGCTGCTCGTCGCGCTCATTGGGATGTTGTCCGGAACGTACTTTAATTCTAGTCGAGCAGACGGGTCGGTATCTGTGGACGGATCGCCAAAGCAAACAGCGAGGGCCGAGTCAGACCCTTGCCGCTCGCTCAGTTCGACGGAAAGAAGGCGTCGCGCGGGTCATTGAAGGAGTGATATCCGCCGAAAACCCGGACAATCTGATGATGGTTATTTGCACGCTGCGGAAGAGCCGCTGTTCGCCGCCCGCTGGACTTGCCTTGACAGCAGGCGCGCCCCTGCTGTATCGTCCGTTGGACTCAATGGGCTGAAACCCGATCTCCGGTGCGTCTGTCTCTCTGAAAGTCAACCGCGAGTACTGATGTCCTCTGAAGCGATGTCCCCCATGAAGGAGTATGTGGCTCGCCAGAGCGAAGCTCGTCTCGATCGCTTTGCTTTCGAGCTTGGACGTGGCTGCAAATCGACCGATGCGCATACGGTGCACGACCTGCGAGTCTCGATCCGTCGCTATGAAAGCTGTGTGGATGCGTTCAATGGTTTCTTCCCGCCCCGCCCGGTTCGCAAGTTCGATAAACGCTTGCGGGAAATCCTTAAACCGGCGGGCAGCGTGCGCGATCGGGATATAGCCCTGCAACTCGCCAGCGAGGCGGGGCTGACACCAGATACTCCTTTGGTTCGTGTCCTCTCCAAACAGCGGCAGGAGCTCGTGAAAAGCTTTCAGGAGGATGTAAAGAGGATGTAAAGCGGTGGAGCAAGCGCAATCCGTCGGGCAAGTGGCGGCGGCGTCTCGTTGTAGGCTCGCATATGGATCGGCGTGGAAGCGCCAAGTCGACTTGGGACCCCACCCTCACAAGCTCGGAGAACGCTGCCGTCGTGCTGCCGAGACTGACGCAGAAGTTCTTAAGCAGGGGCCGCAAGCTGATTCAGGTGAAGACCCCCGACAAGAAGCTGCACGACTTTCGACTGCGGGCGAAACGCTTTCGATACACCCTGGAGTTGTTCAAGCCTTGCTACGGACCCACCCTCGACAAGCACATCGCCGCCATCAGGCGGCTCCAGGACCGCTTGGGAACGATGAACGATTACGCCGCCACGCTGGCCCTGCTGAGGAGGCCCGGTCTCCGCGAACAGGAGGGGGCCCGGCGATTACGGGACGCTCTCAAACGCCGTATCACAAGCGAGCGGGCTGACTTGTTCGCTTACTGGCAAAGCCACTTCGCTGGTGAGGGGGTGGAGAAGCGTTGGATGGGCTACCTCGAGCGCTATGCCGGCTGGGTCGCGATGCCGCAAGGCAGAAGCACTGCGGCCCGCGCTGCCGACCGAATGTCAGCCTGACTGCGTATCCGAGATCTGGAACCCAACAGCTCTTCACGCACCCGCCGCCTCTTCCTTGTCCTGGCGCAACACTCGTAAGACCATTTTCTACGTCGTATTGCGGCCTCGAACGCTTCAAGGCGCGTCGCATGAGAAGATGGTCGGGACAGGCTAGTGATTGCCTGCAATGTCAAGAGGTTTTCGGTCAAGATTCGATGTGGTTCTCCAAGCTATGCCGGTCGGTAGAGCGTGAGGATCTGGCCCGGACAGGGTGAGTCCGGATGACTCTCATGAAGGAGACACTCCGTCAACTGTTCCTCGCGGCGCTGGAAGATTTGTCGCTCCGGCGCGTGATGAACGAGAAGATCAAGTGCCGCGAGGGTGTGCTCTGTTGGGGTGATGAGCAGATCGAATTGGAGCGCTACAAGAAGATCGTCACGATTTCGATCGGCAAGGCGGCTTTTCAGATGGCCGAAGTCTTTACGGAGACGGTTCGGCCGCGAACCGCCGGCGGCTTGGCGGTCAGTTCTCTTTCGCCTCCGCATCAGCCCGATTTCGTAACTTGCCAAGGCGGGCATCCGTATCCGAATTTGGAAAGCGTGCAGGCCGCCGAACGTGCGCTCGAGGCGCTGAGTGATCTTGAGCCGCACCACCTCGTCGTCTATCTTCTGTCCGGTGGTGGGTCCGCGATCTGTGAAAAACCGATCGCGGATGAAATATCGATTGACCACCTGAGAGAGTTCTACCGCGTGCTCGTGACGTGCGGAGCGAACATTGTGCAGATGAATGTGCTTCGCAAGCATTTCTCGTCCATCAAGGGAGGCCGGCTCGCTGAACGGGCCTTCCCTGCCAGACAAGTCACTTTCTACGTTTCCGACGTTCCTCCCGAGCAACCATCGACCGTCGCGTCGGGTCCGACGATGCCGGACGAATCGACGGTCGGCGACACTGTCGAGATTGCCGAGAAGCTCGGCATCGTCGAAAGTCTGCCGGCATCGATCCGCGGTTTCTTCCGCGACCGCCGTATCCCCGAAACACCGAAACCGGGCCACGAGGCCTTTCACGGTAACTCCTGGTTCTGCCTCCTGGATAACCATGACGGGTTGAATCGTCTCGAGAACCAGGTGCGGTCTAAAGGCTGGGTCGTCGAGACGGATATCTCCGTCGATGATTGGCCCCTCGAGAGGGCCGTTGACCATCTGCTCGCGAGACTGCGCGAGCTCCGCTCGAACCATCCCGGACGCACGGTCGCCGTGTTGACGGGCGGTGAGTTGAGTTGTCCGGTGATCGGTGACGGGCAGGGAGGCCGCAATCAGGCTTTTGTTCTCGATTGCGTCGAAAAGATCGCTGGCGACGACATCGCTGTTGTCAGCGCGGGCACGGACGGCGTTGACGGCAACTCGCCAGCGACAGGGGCTGTCGCGGACGGGTCAACACTCGAGCAGGCGCAGTTATCGAGCTTGGACCCCGGAGATTTCGCCCGCCGGTCCGACTCGTATCACTTTTTTGAACGGCTGCAAGACGATTTGACAACCGGTCCCACAGGCAACAATGTCCGCGATCTCCGGCTTCTCGTCGCTTGGTAGCTTGGTAGTTGGCTGGACAGGGTTCCGTCTGTCTTCCAAACGTAGCCTGACTCGATTCCCTGTTAACTCGATTCCCGAAGCGATGGGGGGGCGCCTACCCAATCCCATCCCTCATTCGCTGGCTCCTCGGGGCATCACGTTGACGGCTTGCAGGCCCTTTGGGCCTTGTTGCACGTCGAACTCGACTTCCGATCCCTCTTGGAGGCTGCGGTATCCTTCAGCTTGAATAGCCGAGAAATGTACGAACACATCCTCTCCGCTCGCGCGCTGGATGAATCCGAATCCCTTGGCGTCGTTGAACCACTTTACAGTGCCTTGCTCTCTCACTTCAAAACTCCTGAGTGCTCACTTGAGTACTCACTTCTGTTCGGGGTGGCTCGCTCCGGGCTGCTTAATCTATCGCCGGCGAATTCGTGGAGTGCGAGAGGGCGTCCTTCGATTCCGCGAGAAACAGTCAGGCAGCCCAGGACGAGCTGCTTACGTCGCCCCATTATTGCATACCGTGAAAGCCGGGGAGCGTGAAAAGCGGGATTTTATCGGACTCCCTCGCCCTTCACAACGCTATCTGCCCCAAGCGAATCGGATCGATCTTAGTGTATTGGGCTCGATCTCGATGGTCCGCTGGAGCGGAGTTTTCCCCTTGCTCTCGACGCGCACAACATGTTTTCCGGGAGGCAACTTGATCCTGCCGGGCGTGGTTTCCGGGCGCTTTTTGCCATTTACGTAGATCGCGGCCCCGGAAGGCTCGGTTGTTACATTGAGGGTGCCCAGAATTTCCTCCAACGAGAAGTGCACCTTCAACGGGTCTGAATCCACCGTGAACGCTCTTCGGTGCGGGAAGTATCCGTCCAAAGTAATATTTGCTGCATGATCGCCGGGCGGCACTTCCACGTTGCAGGGCGATGTGCAAGTCCATTCCTCGCTTTGGTCAACGACGACCGTGGCTCCGCCGGGCTGGCCTGCGAAAGAGACGACCACGCTCGACGGCGCGTCCGGACGCGCCGGAAGGGTCTTCTCGACGGCTTCGGCCTCCTCCTCCGTCTCGGAGGGTTCTTCCGGCGGCGGTGGACTGGGCTCTTCGACCTCTTTGACGACAGCGGGGTTGTCCAAACTCTGTGCGGTTGACTGGACCTGACCCAACGCACCCCTGCTTATCGCGGGCGCAGACTTGCTCAAGCTGCTGATTCTGGTTTCAGGTTCACTAGGGGCGCCAGCGTCCTTTTCGGGAGTTGACTCGACCTGTTCGAGAATGTCGGCGGCGACCAGCCCCAACAATCCCACCGGGTCGTCCAGCAACCATGGGTTCATGGCGATCGCCGTGGCTGCAACGCCCAGTATCGTGGCCAACGAGGCTACGAGCACGAAGCGGGCGCGCCTCCTGCGCGGGGACGGCTCGTCCTGGGAACTCGGCGCGCCGCCGTCCCCCGTGGCGGCTCTTGAACGCAAGGGCGGCAGCTTGTGTGCCTCGGTGGGATCGGCGAGAACGCTCTCTTGCTTTTCGCCGCTCTTTACCGTCGATGTGCCGCTGATCGGAGCGGTTTTATCGAGCGTGGAAACGATGTTGGAAGATGGCTCCCGGAGGGTCGTCCTGGTCGCAGCGGAACCCATTGTTGACGCTGTTTCGTAACCGGCCAGACAAGCATTGAACTCCGCTGCGAACGCATGACAATCCCGAAAACGTTCGTCGGGGCGTTTCGCCAAACCTTTGAGAATGATTCTGTCTAGTTCCGTAGGCAGAGCGGTGTTGATGGCGCTGGGCGGCTCCGGCTTCTCCGATACGATCTTGAAGATCACGTCCGTAAGGCCGTCGCCGATGAACGGCTTGCGCCCCGTGACCAGTTCGTAGGCCATCACCGCGAGAGAGAACTGGTCCGATCGTCCGTCGATCGACTCGCCGCGTACCTGCTCCGGTGACATGTAGCTGGGCGTGCCCATCACCGTGCCCGTCTGAGTCATCTGCGACGACTCGATGCGCGCTATGCCGAAGTCCGTGATCTTGGTATGGCCATCGGGCGTTACGAGGATGTTCGAGGGCTTGGTGTCGCGGTGAACGATCTCCCGCGCATGCGCATAGTCGAGAGCCCCCGCCATCTGATCGACCAACTGTGCGACGGCTTTCAAGTCACCGACTTCGCCGGCATTCATCAACTCTTCCAGCGTGCGGCCCTCGACGAACTCCATCGTGATGTAGGCGATGCCGTTTTCCTCGGCAATGTCGTAAATCGTGACAATACCGGGATGGGAGAGCCGGCCGGCGGATTGCGCTTCGCGGAAAAGCCGCTCCCGCAGACCCTGCATTTCGTCAGGGGCCACTTGATCGGCGAGCTTGATGGTCTTGATCGCGACGTCCCGCGCGATGCGGGTATCGTGGGCGCGGTAGACGATTCCCATGGCCCCGCGGCCTAGTTCTGAAACGATCTCGTATCGTCCGATTCGATCCATGGCGAGGCGCAAGTGAAGGCTGAGGTGACTCATCACTCTAGCACGCTGCACGGCGCTGAATTCGGCCTTCAAGTCCGGCTGCGCAGGGCAGGTGATCCGCAAAATCGATCCCCGTCCGATCCCTTCTTCGAGCAGTCGAACACCGTCGGAACAGCGGCATCGGAGCAGTCATGAGGCTCCGCTTTCTCGCTACCGGCTCATATCGCGATGGAGCTATGCGCGCTCGTCACGATGAGCGCGAACTCATATAGGGACATCTCATGGTGTCTTGCTCGATGCGGCCACTTAGGCCTTATCGCTCACTCCAGGTTGGCGTGGCGCTTGAACATGTCTTCGGAGGTCGCTCCGAGCCGCTTCATCAGCAGGATCACCATTGCATCCATCAACAGGAAAAGGCACTGTTCGAACAGTGAGGCCATGGGCTGAATGGACGTTTTGGCCTGAGCCGGACCTTCGGCTTTCGGCGAGGAGGCGGGAATCACTACGACCGTGTCTGCCGACTCGGCAAGGGGCGAAGCCGGGTCGATAGTAAACAGCAGCAGCCTCGTGCCGGCTTGTTGGGCCTTCCCGGCTTGTGCGAGAACGCTCTGCGTGCGTCCCGAGCCGGAACCGGCGATCAGCAAGTCGCCGGGACCGACGGGAGGAGTCGATGTCTCGCCGCTCAGGTAGGCGTCGAGGCCGAGGTGTCTGAGCCGGATCGCTCCGGCTCGCAGGGCCGCACCGCTCCGGCCGGCGGCGGCAAGCACGATCTTGCCGGCGGACAGGATGTCCTCGACGGCCTGCTCGACGGCTTGATCGGACACGGCATCGAGGCAATCGCGGATTTCCGCCTGCATCTCGGCCAGGGTCCTTTTCAGGGTATTCACGATGTCAGGCTCCCGGCGAGTTGCTTCATCGCGGCGGCCGCTTCGCCGGGATTGGGGTCGCGGGCAATGGCTCCGCCGACGATGACGACGTCGGCGCCGTTCTGGATGACCGCGGGCATGGTATCGAGGGTAATGCCTCCGGCGACAGCAAGCCGGCACGTCGTTTGCCGGCGCACTTCGGCCAGCGGCTGTGCATAGGCCTTTTGAACGCCCTGTCGATCGAAAGCGGTGTGCAGACAGAGGATCGGAACGCCGATCAGCTCGAGTTCCCGACAGCGGCGAATCGGGTCGGGAGCATTGATCAGGTCGGCCATCACTTTGCCGCCGTGGTCCGCGGCGGCCTCCAGGGCCGCCTGAAACGTCACGTCGGCTGCGACACCGAGTATGGTTACGATATCTGCGCCGCGCTTGAAGCCGCTGCTGGCCTCGACCCCGCCGGCGTCCATGATCTTGAGGTCGGCAACGCAGCTCTTGTCCGGATATCGCGACTTGATCTGTTCGACTGCCGCCAAGCCCGCTTCGAAGATCAGTGGGGTGCCGATCTCGACGATGTCCACGTACGGGTGAACCTGCTCCATCAGCCACAGGGCTTCCTCGATCCTCAGGCAGTCGAGAGCGACCTGCAGCTCAAGTTTGCGGGCCATCCTGCTCGACCAACGTGTTGCCCTTTTCGAGTCGGGGACGCTCTGCCAAAGCCTTGGCCGCAATCTTCACCACTTTCGGGAAACGATAGATCGTCGAAGCGTAGTGTCCGCATTCGTGGGTGCAGAAGCAGCCGTCCGCGGCCTTGTGCGCCACTTCGCGCGCCTCATCCGTAAACCACAAACGCCGGAAGTCGTAGTCCACATCACGCAGATTTCCGAGCTTCGAGTTGTTGATCTCGCACTCGGTCACATCGCCGTTGCTGTAGATGACGCCGGCCAGCCGCCCCGACACGCACGAGAACTGCGCCCGCTGCCGGACTACGGTCCGCTCGACGGTACGGCGAACCTCCTGGTCGAGGATGTGGTTCGCGCCGGTGTACTCGCTTGGGCCGGCGTGCGAGATGCGACCCGCCTTGAAGTCCTGCTCCATGCGATCCATCAGCCGCCGGTAGATCGCCGGATCGACTTCGGTCTGCTCAGGTTCGAGCGGATGCCCGCGGCAATAGTTGAACGAAGTTCCATCTGGCTGAAAGCGGCGTTGCAGCTCTTCATAGATCTCCATGATGCGGTTCTGGTTCTCTTTCATCACCGTCGTCAGGGTGTGAACGATCAGGTTGCTGAACCGCTTCCGTAACGGCCGGATCGCATCGAGCGTTTCAAGCAGGCGCTGATGCCCCCGGGTCTTGCCTCGAATCCGGTCATGGATCTCTTCGTCGACGTGATCGACGCTGAGGTTCAGATGGAAGCGCATGGCCGGTGCTTTTGTCAGCGTCTCTTCCAGAATCTCGACCGTGCGCCCGGTGTGCTGGCCGTTGGTCGGAACGTAAACGTTCGCAACGTCGTTCCGGCGGGCGGCGGCAAGCAGGATGTCGGCCAAGTCCGCGCGCAGGAAAGGTTCGCCTCCGCCGATGAAGAGGTTGAAGATTTCGCCCATCGAGGCGAGCGTCTTGTCGAACTCTTCCAGAGTGAAGTCGCGGTTCGGCTTGGGGTTCAGCTCGTCCCAGTAGTAGCAATGGATGCACTGCTCGTCGCAGCGCGTCGTCACGTAGAGAGTGAGGAACGGCGGTGTGACGCGGCGGCCGCCGAGGGTGCGCAAACGCGTGCGGACGAGATGAGGCGGGAAAGAGCGTGTCCGTGCAGCGTTCATCGCGTCCGCCGGCTGTTGCCGCCGAGGCCGGCCTGTTCGAGATCGCCGGGGTGATTCAGGTTGGTGAAAGCGCGGCCATCGGGGTCGACAGCCGCGTAGTCGGCGGGCATCAGTCGCAACACCTTCAAACCGTCCAGCGCTCTCATGACTTTGTGTACGCCGCTTGCGACCGCCCTCCGGACTGCGGTCCGAGCGGTCGATCGGTAGGCGGCGCAAAGCGGTTCAGGCCGTCCCTCGCCGTCATAGGGCAGCACCACGTCTTCGGAGCAATCCGCCGTCCGGTCGACGAGCGACCGGAACAGTTCCGTCGTGACGCAGGGCATATCACAGGCCGCGATCAGGCTCCACTTGTGCGTCGAGTCCTCGAGCGCCGCCAGCAGCCCGCCCAGCGGCCCGAAATCCGCAACCGCATCGGGAATGACCCGTGGACCCAGCCGGCCGTACTTCGCCGCGGGTCCGACGAGTGTCACCGAATCGACCACCGGCCGCATGCATGCGGCGATGCGGACGGCAAGCGGCTGCCCCTCGATCTCCAGCAGCGCCTTGTCCTGCCCCAGGCGGGAGCTCTTCCCGCCAACCAGGATGTATCCTCCCACCAGCAATGAGGCGATAGTACCACGGTGGCTCGGTTCGGCCCTCTCACGAGAAGATGACTGCAGATTGTCAAGCCTCCGCTGAGTCCGTACCACTCCGCAAAAAACCTCTGCCGGTTCGTTAAGCTTGTACCTGGGCTTATCACAAGCCGTGGCCTCCGGCCCGGCAAAAGAACATCCTGAAAATGAAGATTGAACGTGTGATCACTCAGATACTGCGGCTGCGCCAAGTGGAAGACAAGACTGCCGGCACCCAGGATACCCTGCTCGTCCGCATCCGGACCGATTCCGGCCTCGAGGGTATCGGCGAAGTCGATTCCAGCCCGGAAGTGGCCCAGGCGGTTATCGATGCACCCTTCAGTCATTCCGAGGTCTGCGGCTTGCGCGAGTTGTTGATCGGCGAGGATCCTCTCGACACGGAACGGCTCTGGGACAAGATGTACCACGGCTGCATCTATTTCGGAAGGCGCGGCGTCGCGATTACGGCTATGGCCGGGGTTGATCTGGCTCTGTGGGACCTGAAGGGAAAACATGCCGGCGCCCCGGTCCATCAACTGCTCGGAGGCAAGCGGCACGACCGCATTCGCGCCTATGCGTCCATCCTGTTCGGCCGGGACGGTTCGGAAACCAGCGAGATCGGACGCCGCTGGATCGAGGCCGGTTACACGGCGGTCAAGTTCGGATGGGCGCCCATGGGGACATCGGAAGCGGTGGACCTGGATCTGGTCCGCGGCGCCCGCGCCGGTTGCGGCGACCATACGGTGCTCATAGACGCCGGCTGTGTTTGGGACTCCCGCACCGCTCTGCGGCGTGCGCGCCAGTTTGCCGAGTTCGACATCGACTGGCTCGAGGAGCCTCTTTCACAGGATGATCTCGACGGCTATGTGTGGCTGCGCGATCGTTCGCCGGTGCCCATTGCCGCCGGCGAGGGGGAGTGCGGCCGTTGGGCCTACCATCCCTGGATCAAGCGTCATGCCCTGGACATCTATCAGGTCGACTTGGCGCGAAACGGTTTTACCGACGGCCAGGTCATACGCCGCCAGGTCGAGGACTCGGGGGGACGAGTCGTGAACCATTGCTACAAGACGCCCGTCAGCGTGGCGGCCTGTCTGCACTGGCTGGCCACGGCGCCCTCCGCGTTCATCTTCGAGGACTGCGTCGAGGATTCGCCGCTGCGCCACGACTTGGCGGTCGAGCGGTTGCAGGCTGACTCGGATGGCCTGATCACCGTGCCCGACCGGCCCGGACTGGGCGTGACCCTCAACGAGGATTGCGTGCGCGAGTTTCTAGTGGCCGAGAGCGGTGCGTGATGAAGCCGTGCTAAGACCCTGACTTCATTGTCGATGCCCGCGCCCGAGCGCCAGGGCCGTCGGCTGCTGAGGCCCATGGCTGTCGCGCTCTCCGACCTGCGGTCAGGGTGACGTGTTGACCAGTGCCGCATCGACGATTCTGCGGTCCTGCGTCAACAGCGTCGCGCCGAGTACCCGGGCGGTCGCAACGAGGATTCGGTCTGCCGGATCGCGTGAAAGAAGTCGGACAGGGCCGTCATCGCCCGAGGCTTTCCCAGTGTTCTTCCGGGACCGCCGGCCCGACGATGTCGCCGCTCTCAATGACGGTCCTCTTGAGTTCCAACTGCGGGAACTCGGCATGAGGTCGGCTTGCGGGAAGTAGTTCCGCCACCGCCCGCCCGCTCTTCAGGATGACCACCCGCTCTCCGGTAGCCTGCACGCCATCGAGGATCGCCAGGCATCGGGCCTTGAAGTCGGATGCGTCGATGGTTTCCACATGACCAGGATTGAAGATCAGGCAGATCATGTCAAGCCATGTCCATCTGCTGCCCTGTGCTTGTCCTCGGAGCATTCCGCGGGAGTTGGTTTACCTGGCGGGGTGAGTTTCCGGGCCGGATGCAGCGCAGGATCATGGATGCTGAGAAGCGGAAAAAGTCGCCGGAAGACTCCTATTGGCTCGGCAAGAGACCTCCTGCCCCCCAATCCAGGTACTTTCGCAGCAAGCCTGGGAAATTTTACCTGTGTTTAACACCCATGCAAGCCAATGGCTGTTATCAAGAAGAGAGAGGTCGCACACAAAGATGAAACCTTCTCATTTCGCGGCGCTCATGCTGGGAATGCTGTTGACGGCCGCGCCGGGGGCCGCCCAGAATCGCGGTCCGATGCCGCTGGCCCCCGGAGATCCATTCCCGGAAATCGACGTCCACGATGCCGCGGGCAAAAGATTCAACACACGGAGCCTCAAGGGCAAGTACACGGTCATCGTCAACGGCTGTTTGACCTGACCGCCGTTCATCCGCAACGTCTCCAGGTTGGAGACCATCTATCGGGATTATTCGCCGAAAGGAGTGCGGTTCGTCTATCTCTACAAGGCCCTGGCGCACCCGGAGCTGAACGGCTACGTCAATCCGCTGACGCTCGAAGAGCGTCTGATGCACATCCAGGAGGCCAGGCGCACCTTGGGATCGGAGATTCCCTGGATCGCCGACACGATGACGAACGATCTCAGGCACGCCATCGGAGACCGGCCGAATTCCGAGTATCTTCTCGACCCCGAGGGCAAGGTGCTGCGCGTGCGTGCGTGGAGCAATCCGTCGCAGCTTCGGAAAGATCTCGAGGAATTCGTCGGGCCTGTGGATAACCCGACCGAGGTTGCGGAACTGAACATGAAGATCAAGCCCCCGCCGGATCATGCTCCGACGGGGGTGGTTCCGCGCATCCGGAAGCAAGGGTTCTTCCGCACCTTGCGGACCGAGCCCCGCCAGGAAAAGACCAGCGAGCCGTTCTACGCGAAACTGCGCGCCGAAGCCGAGCGGAAGCTGCTGAGCACCGGGGAAGGGAAGCTCTACTTGACCATCCTGCCGGATCCGATCCACGGCGTGTATTGGAACAACCGTGCGCCGGCGATGGATGTCGAGTTGACGCCGCCGGAAGGCATCGGGATTTCTCCGACAAGAATGAAGGGGCCGGATGTGAAAGAGGACGCCGACGCCGACCCGCGCGAGTTTCTGGTTGACGTGAAGCTCGACGAAGCGCGTGAGCCGCTGGGACTGAAGATCCGGTACTTCGCTTGCACGAAGCAGTGGTGCCGGCCGGTCACCCAGGAGTATCTGATTTCCTGGAACGTGAACCGCGACGCCGGCCGCGTCGTCTCGCGCCGCATGGACTTCAACAGCGACGGCCCCCGCCGCGGGCGCGGACGCGGCGGCCGGCCCGGCAGGGGAGCAGGGCCGTTTGGGCCGGGCGGCTTCGGCAACCCGGAGGGGATGATCGAGCGTCTGCTTGCGATGGACACCGACGGCGACGACCGCCTCATGCCGGAGGAGCTCCCCGAGCCGATGCGCCGGCGATTCGACCGCATGGACGAGAATGGCGACGGCTACGTCGAACCGTCCGAGATCGAGACCATGATGCAGCGCGCAGCCTCGCGCAGAGGCCGCGGCGCCTGGATCCAGCGTGATGCCGACGGCGACGGCAAGCTGAGCATCGATGAGGTTCCAGCGCGTTTGCAGGAGCGTTTCGAGCAGCTCGATGCGAATGGAGACGGGCTCTTGGACGAACAGGAGCTCGCCGCGATGCGTGGGCGGATGGGCGGACGAGGGGGCGGCGACCGCGCGGCAAGGATGATGCGCTCCGATGCCGACGGCGACGGCAAAATCAGCAGAGAGGAGGCGCCGCCTCAGCTCAGCCGGCGATTCGATGCCATCGACGCCGACGCCGACGGCTTCCTGACCCCCGACGAGATCCGAGTCGGGCGCTGACTAAGGCCCGCTTGTTGATCGAGTCATTCCAAGGTCAGTTGCTCTTCGGCCGGCTCTTGATCATGACCCGAGCGCAACGGCAACTCGAGTCGGGCGATGCAGCCCGGGCGATCTTCGCGGTTCCGAAGCGTCAGTCCGCCGCCGTGGTTCTCGGCGATCTTGCGGGAAAGCACGAGTCCGATGCCCGTTCCATGAGGCTTGGTCGTAAAGAAAGGCACAAACAGGTTCGCATCGCTCGAGAGTCCCGGCCCTTCATCCAGCACGTCGACGCAGGCCGCCTTTCCATTTCGGATCCACCTGATCCGAATGCGCCTGCCCGTCTGTTCCGAAGCCTCGGCGGCGTTCTGAACGAGGTTGATGAGCAACTGCTCGAGCTGCGCCGCGTCGGCGTCGACCATCAGGTCGGGTCCTGCTTCGATCTGAAGCTCGGGTGTTCGCTCGATCTCGGCGACCCTCTCGACACAATCACGAAGGTTTACCGGTTCAAGAGTCGGAGGTGGAAGCTTGGCAAGCCGGGCATAGGCGCTGGTGAAACGGCCGAGAGCCTCGGTGCGCGACCCGATGGCGCCAAGTCCCTGCTCCATGTCGTGTCGCCAATCCGGGTCGGATGCCGGCCGGCGCAGAAGAGACCGCAGACTGCCGGTTATCGACTTGATCGGCGCCAGCGAATTGTTCAGCTCATGGCTCAGAACGCGGACCAACCGCTGCCAGGCCTGTAGTTCTTCCTCGCGCAACTCGAGCGTCAGATCCGTCAGCACAAGCAATCGATGCGTCACGCCTTGCTCGCGGAACCCGGTGCAAGCGATTCCCCAGCGCCCGGACCCGCCGGCGAATGTCTTCTGCAGAGTCCGTGGCGCGTCCTTGGCGAGGCAATCCATCAGATCAAGTTCGCCGGCGGTGCGGCCCAGCAGGCGCTCCTGGGGCGCTCCCAGGAGTTTCGTCCCCGCTTGGTTGACGAGACGCAAGCGGTTCTCTTCATCGAAAGCGAAGACCGCCACGTTGATTTCCTGCATTACCTTCTGGAGCAGGTTCGTTGCTTCCAGAGCGCTGAGGCGCTGCTCCCGTAGCATCTGCCCCATCAGGTTAACTTCACTCATCACTTCGCCCAGCACGTCTTCCTTCGCAGCCCGGGCCCGCTGCGAATAGTCGCCCTCGCGCAAGGCCGCCAGCAGGTTCGAAAGCGTTCGCAACGGAAATACGACTTGCTGCCGTACGGCGAGAGAAAACCCGATCCACGCCGCGGCGACGAGAATCATCAGTGTCCAGCGGGTCTTGTCGCTGTACTCGCTGGCGAACAGCAGCGCGGTCGAAAGCGCCACGGCCGGAAACCCCGCCAGGAGCGCATAGACGAGCACGCGCCGCTCATGCCGCGGCGGCGCCTTCGGATCATTGCGATGGAACAGCACGAGACTCGCTTCCTTGCGCCTAAAGGCCGTGTTTTTGCAGCCGCCGGTACATGGCGCTGCGGCTCAGGCCCAGCTCCTTCGCCGCGTCGCTGACGCTGCCCTTGCACCTTTCGAGCGTCTTCTTGATGAGGTATCGCTCGACCCCTTCCAGACTCATCTCCTCCAGCCGGAGAGCGCCGGAAACGGGAGCGGCAAGGCCCAGGTCCGCTTCGGTCACCTGTTCGCCCTTTGCCATCAGCACTCCCCTCTGGACGACGTGATTCAATTCGCGCACATTGCCCGGCCAGGGATGGTGTAGCAGCGAATCCATCGCCGCCGCATCGAATCGCTCCGGCCGCTTGCCGTAGCGACTTCTGGCCGTCTCGAGGAAGTGCGCGGCAAGCGCGGGGATGTCGTCTGCGCGCTCCCGCAGCGGCGGTAGATGGATTTCCACCGTGTTCAGCCGGTACAGCAGGTCATCGCGAAACCGTCCTTGCTCGACTTCGCGGCGCAGGTCCGCGTTGGTCGCCGACAGCACCCGCACGTCAACCTTGCGGGTCTTCGATGAGCCGACGCGCTCGACTTCACCGGTCTCGAGAACGCGCAGAAGACGCGCCTGCCGGTCCGGAGTGATATTGGCGATTTCATCGAGGAACAACGTTCCCTGATGAGCCAACTCGAAGCGGCCGATGCGGTCCGAAGCTGCGCCGGTAAACGCGCCTTTCGTATGCCCGAAGATCTCGCTTTCGAACACCCCCTCGGCCAGGCCGCCGACGTTGACGGAAATCATGGCGTTCCCGGCGCGCGGCGAGATCTGGTGCAGGGTCTGCGCGACGACCTCCTTGCCCGTGCCGTGCTCGCCGGTGATGAGCACGTTGGCGTCGGAGGGGCCGACCTGTGCGATCACCTCCAGGACGGGCTTCATCACAGCCGACTCCGCGATCAGGGTCGGCAGGCCGCCGCCGCGCAGGATTTCGTTCTCCACTCGCAGGCGGCGCTCGCTCCGAAGCGCACGCGCCAGTTCGGCCTGTGCGCGGACGATGCTCAAGAGCCGCGTGTTGTCCCACGGCTTCTGCACGAAATCTCGGGCGCCGCGGCGCATCGCCTCCACGGCGAGCTCGACGCTCCCCCAGGCCGTCATCACGACCACCGGCAGAGTGGAGTCGATCGCCCGAAGCTGCGACAGCAGGTCAAGCCCTTCTTGTCCCGAGGTCGTATCCCGCGTGTAATTCAAGTCGATCAGGACGACATCGAACTCGTCCGCGGAGACCGACTCGAGGACCTGCGCGGGCGTGGCCGCCGTTTTCGTCTCGTAGCCTTCTCCCTTGAGCAGGAGACGCAAAGCCGTGAGGACGTCCGGTTGGTCGTCAGCGATAAGAACTTTCGGCATGGCGGTGCGGTGGTACGCAGAGACGGTAGCGCGGCGGCGCAACGAAGAACGACAAGCCGGTACTAGACATCTTCGGTGTCCACAACCCAACCATCGCGCAGGTTGATGATGCGGTTGCTGTACGCGGCGTTGTCTTCCGAGTGCGTGACCTGGATGATCGTGGTCTCCTCCTCGTTGAGTTTCTTGAACAACTCCATGATTTCCTTGCCTTGTGCGGAATGCAGGTTGCCGGTCGGCTCGTCGGCCAGAATCAGTTTCGGACGGGCCACGATGGCTCGCGCCACGGCGACGAGTTGCTGCTGACCGCCGGAGAGTTGGTTCGGGAAAAGGTCTTTCTTGGCGACGATGTGAAAGCGGTCGAGCACGTCGGCGACAATCGACTGACGCTCCTTGCGGCTGATGTTGCGGTAGGAGAGCGGCAGGGCGAGGGTCTCGTAGACCGTCATGTCGTCGAGCAGATGATAGCTCTGGAAGACGAAACCGATGTACTGCTTGTTGAGTTCCGCCCGCTGGCGCGGCTTGAGCTTGTGGACGTGTTGATCGAGAAAGTGAAACTCTCCCTCGAAGTCGCCGTCCAGCATGCCCAGGATGCCCAGCAAGGTCGATTTCCCGGCCCCCGACGGCCCATGATCGTAACGAATTCGCCTTCGCTGATATCGAGGTTGATCCGGCGCAGGACGAACGTCTTGCCGAAGCCGCTGACATGGAATTTCTCAAGGTCTCTGAGTTTGATCATAGTTGGTCCAGACTTCACCTTGACTTGTATCGCAGCAACGTCAGGGCTTACAAAACGGGCTCACTCACTCCGCAGCACGTCAGCGGGATCGAGTCTGCCGGCTCTTAGAGCCGGCAAGTAACAGGCGATGAGCACCAGGGACACAAGCAGAACCGTAACGCCGGTCAGCGTCTCCGCATCGCTTGGGTCAGTGGCGAACAGGAAAGACTCCAGAACGTGCAGCGTCGCCATTGCGCCCGACAGGCCGATGCCCACACCCAGCGCCGCCAGCCGCAGGCCTCGCCCCAGAACGAGCCCGACAATCTGCCTGCGTGTCGCGCCCAGCGCAATCCGCAGACCGATCTCCCGTATTCGCTGAGCCACCCAGTACGCCGTGGTGCCGTAAACCCCGATACCCGCCAGAAGGACGCCGAGCAAAGCGAAGATGCTCACCAGCACGATCAAAAACCTTGGTCTCGCCACCGATTCGCCGAGGCGCCGCTCCATCGTCATCACCTGACGGATGGGCAGATTTCGGTCCAGCCTCCACAAGAGTTCCTTCACCTGCCGCGCCACGACGGCAGCGTCCGTCCCATCCGTGCGGACGATGAAGTCGGAGCTCTCCCTCCCTTTCGTCCGCGAGTAAGGAAAATACAATTCCATGCCGTCACCCATCGGGTCGTCGAGCCCGCTTTGCTTGACGTCCCGGGCAACGCCGATAACGGTGTGCCACGGCTCGTCCGCATCGAGGCGGAAACGGCGGCCGAGAGGGGAGTCGTTTCCCCAGTAGCGCCTTGCCAGGACCTCGTTCACGATCACGACGGTATCCGGATCGTCGCTGCTGAACGTGCGCCCCGCGATGAGCGGGATGCCCATCGTGGCAAAGTAGTCCGGAGCCACATCCACGTGCGGCAGGTTGAGGCCGGACGCGTCGACGGCCTGTCGGCCTTCCGCCTCGGGCTGAATGCCGAAGGAATGGTCGCTGTCAGGAGGCGCACTGGATGCAAAAGTCGCGCTTCGCACGCCGCCCGAGTCTTCCACCAACTCATCCAACTGTTCGAGAAAGCTGAGCCTGGCGCCCGGAGCCCGATAGCGGTCACCCCGGAGTAGAGGCTCGAAGACCAGCAGGTCTTCCGTGTCGAATCCGGGGTCGACGTTCACTAACCGCACGAAGCTCCGTAAGAGCAGGCCGGAACCCGCCAACAGGACCAGGACAACCGCAAGCTGAGCAACGACCAGAGCCGACTGCCACCGGCTATGCGCGCCTGCTTGTTGGACAGTCCGGCCTTTCAGCGACTCGACCAGATGAGTTCCCGAAACCCTGAATGACGGGATGACGGTTACGGCCAGACAGGTCACCGTGGAGAGCAGCACCGCGAACCCGAGGAAACGCCCATCGACCGTCACGGCGGCGCTGGAAAAGTAGGTCATCTCCGGCGGCATGATCCGAGCGATACCTGCGAGGCACGCTTCGGCAACCAGGAGAGCGCCGCATCCACTGAGCAGCGCCAGGACAAGGCCCTCCCAGACCGACTGGCGCAGAAGGTCGGACCGTCTCGCGCCGAGCGCCTTCATGATGGCGAAGCGGCTCTCGCGGCCGTGCGCCCGAACGAGAAAAAGGTTCGCCACGTTCCCGCAGGCCACCAGCAAGACCAGCGCCACGGCAGCCAACAGCACATAGAAAGCGGCGGCGCGTCGACGGGACTGCCTCAACTGCAGCAACTCCTTGATCAGCAAGTCGCCGGAGTCGCCACGCAGCACGCCGGCTTGCCGCAAGTTCCCGGAAACGGCACGCAGTCGATCCCCGGCGCCTTCTCGCGGCACGCCCGGCTGCAAGGCTGCGATCGCCATGAAGGGGCGGCGTGAATCCATGGCCAAAGGCCGCCACACGTCCGCTCTTTGTACAGGGAACCCGAAATCCCCAGGTAACACTCCAATGATCGTGTGCGGTTCTTCATCAATCGAAATACGGCCGCCCACAGCCGAAGCGTCGCCCCCGAACCGCTTCAGCCAGAGTCGTTCACTGATCAAGGCGACCCGTGCGCCCGGCAAGGCATCCTCATCGTAGAAGAGCCGCCCTCTGCGCGGCGCGACGCCGAGCAGGTGGAGGAGGCCGGGTGAAATACGAGGGGCGGTAACGAATTCGGGTTCGCCTGCCCCCGTGATGGTCGCGCCTCCCAACTGATAGCTCTCAACGGTGGAGAACAATCGTGCTTCTTCACGGAGCGCATCAACGATCTCAGCACCCCTTAAGTTGGGAGTGGTACTGCCCGGGACTCGTTCCCACCATAGCTCGACGAGCCTTTCGGAGTTCGGGTAAGGCAGAGACCTGATGAGGAGGACGTCGACGACTCCGAATACGGCCGTGGCGACACCCAGGCCTAGGGCCAGCGTAACCACGGCGAGGGCCACGACAAGCGGGCTTCTCCAAAAACCACGAAGGGCTCCTCTCATGGTTAACCTCCCAATACCCTAAGCATTGCTCCTGTCCCTCACCGCGAAACGGGAATCGGATCCGGCCTCTTGGACACTCTGCCGTCAAGTGCTTCATCGATCGAGATGTTGTTTGCGGCAAGCGTTTGGCCGGTGATTTCATCCAGGTTCGTCCGCTCGATCACAAACTCGTTCCGGGTCAATATCTCGCCGGCCCGCGACTGCGCCAGGGAGCGCTGCCGTTGGACAACCTTGAATGTGTCCGAGTAACCGAGCTTGAATTTCTGCTCCTCGCCGTCGAGCATCTTTTCGCGGAGTTCACGTGTCGCTCGCGCCGCCAGGTAGCGCGCATGCGCCTGTTCCAAGCCGACCACCGCCGACTGAACCTCGCGCCGAATCTCGTTGACCTGTTGGTGCATCCGCAGTTGGCTCTGCCGGCGCCGCAACAAGGCGTTGGCCGCGTCCGCCTGCGCGCGGCGGTTCCTGAGCGGTATCGAGACGGACAAGCCAACCGAATAGTCGGGGAAATTGCGGCGGAACACCTGCCCCAGCGCCTTGCCGAGCCCCCCGATGAAAAAATCCGGAGTGTTCGGGACCTGCCCCGGCAAGAGCATCAGGTTGGGATTCAGATCTCCGGCCAGCCCGTTGTTCGTCATGCTGGCGACGAGGTCGACCGATGGCAGCAGGCTGTTACGGGTCCCCTTGAGCAGGATATCGGCGTTTTCGAGTTGCAGACGGGCCTGCGCAATATCCGGGCGTGACGTTAGCGCCATGTTCATCAGTTCCCGCAGGGGCTTGATCTCGAGAGTTGCGGGCACTTCCACATGATCGGTGGGGATGACCTCGACCTCGAGCAGAAAGGGGCTCGCCAGACCGTTCTTGCTGAGCGCGGTCTTCAGAGTCCCTTCCTGTTCCCGCACCGCGGTGAGCGCAATGGTCAGTTCCTGTTCCCTCTGCCCGACCTCGGCTTCGGACTCGATCAGGTCGATGGGCGCCAGCTTGCCGATCTCCACACGCTCCCGGTTGCCCTCGTAGAGCTGTCGGGCCAGCCGTAGATCCTCGAGGCTGCTCTCGACCTCGGCGCGAAACCGGACGAGATCCCAATAGAGCCGCTGAATCGATGCCACGGTAAAGATCACTTGCTCTCGGAATTGCAGATCCGAGGACTCCAGGTTGTTGCGGGCGACTCGAAGGCTGATCTTGTTCACTCGGCCGAATCCCTGCAGGAGCGGTTGTCGGAAATCCAGACGCACATCGGAAGTCGAGAAAGGGTTGAAGTTCGAGCGAAGGGAGTTGGAGAAGGAGCGCTGCGTGGTCCATGAAAGAGAACCGGAAGCGCCGCTCCAAAAACTCTTGCCGATGGAGATCCGTGAGAAAGTGTCGTCGTTGACCAGGAAGTTGGTGCCGGTCGTGAAGTCGCTGAAAGTCGGGGCGCTGTTGTGTTGCAGGGCGAAGCGCGCCGAAAGGACGGGATCGAGGTTGAGTCCCCCGGAGGCGCCCGAGCCGGCAACGCCGGCCGCGCCCCTCCCATCGGTTGTTGCTCGGCCGGAAACGGCCCCCCGGCCCGCGACGCCGCTCGTGGCAGCCGAAGAGGCCCCGGTCGAGGCCGCGCTGACGCCGCCCTGCGCCCCCGATACGGCCCCGCCCGTCTTCGCGCGCAGGAGCTGCGTTTCGGCGATCTTTCGCGAGAAGCGCGAGACGGCCACGTCCAGGTTGTTTTCCAGCGCCAGGGCGATAGCGTCGCTCAGCGACAGGTACAGCTTGCCGTCATGGATCAGCTCGTCGAGCCGCGGCGAGTTCCCCTCCTCTACGTAGGGCACGTCGGGCATCCGGAAAGCGTGGAAGAGGTTCGGCCAGGTGTCCGGACCGATGCTGTAGTCCCGCTCGCCGGAAGTCGCCGGCATCTGCGCCATCAGCGGCGCGAAAGCAAGATGCGTTGCGAGAAAGACGGCGCACAGCTTTGTCAGGTTCATCGGCAAAACAAACTCCGGAAATCGCTTGTCAGGAACATGGCTACTCGTATCGCAATGCCGTCATCGGATCGACCTTGGTCGCCCGCCGCGCGGGCACATAGCAAGCCGCAAGTGTGACCAGCACCAACACCAGCGACGCGCCCAGGAACATCTCCGCGTTCAGCGGGTCCGCCTCGTACAGAAACCGGGCAACCAGCCGGCTCAGCGCGGCGGCGGCGAGAAGCCCGCAGACGATTCCTCCGCAGGTGAGCACGAGGCCCCTCCGGAGCACCATCCTGATGACATCGCCGCGCGCGGCGCCCAGGGCTGTGCGAATGCCGATTTCCCGCGTTCGCTGGTTGACCCAGTACGAGATCACTCCGTAGATTCCCACGACCGACAGCACCAGAGCCAATGCGCCGAATACCCCGAACATCGCGCCGGCCAGAGTGGCCGGGAAGCGGGCGTAGCGCAAGTGGTCGCTCATCGTTTGCACGTCGAACGCAGGGATATGCGGGTCGAGCGTGCGCATCTCCGCCAGCATGGCCGCCACCACGGAACTCGCGTTGCCCGCTGTGCGCACGTGCAGATACAGCAAGGGCTCGTAGTGTTGGTCCAAGGGCAAGAAGTAATAAGGAGTCGGGTCCTCCCCCAGGGTTCGGTACTTGCCGGTCTTGGCGACGCCGATGATGCGATGTTCCACGCCGCCGACGCCCATGGCGTTTCCAACCGGATTCCGGCCGGGCCAGAAGCGCTGCGCCAGCGCCTCGTTGACGATCACCACGTTCTCGCTGTCGGCCGTGTCGCTCCGCAGAAAGCCGCGGCCAAAGAGGATCGGGGTGCCGATGGTCTCGAAATACCCGGGGCCGACGCCGTTGAAACCGAACGACATGAACTCCCCCTCCCTCGGTTCATACCCGGGAACGGAAATGCTGCGGCTGCGCGCCATCGGCCCCAGCGGCACTTGGGCGCCCCAGGCGGCTGATCGCACGCCGGGAATCACGCGGACTTTCTCGAGCAGGGCTTGGTGAAATCGCCGCCCTTCCGATTCGTCGTACCCTTGCAGTCCCACGCTGATCCCGGCGCGCAACAGGCCTTGGGGATTGAAACCCGGATCGATCGTACTCGCGTTCCACAGGCTCTTCAGAAAGAGTCCCGCGCCGATGAGCAAAACCAGCGACAGCGCGACTTGCGCCGTCAGGAGCGCGTGACGCAGCCTCGATCGAGAGCCGCTGACCGCTGCCAAAGCGCCGGCGTCCTTCAGCGCCGGGATCAATTCCGGTCTGGTCGCCTGCAATGCGGGAAAGAGCCCGAACACAACACCCGTTACCACCGATACCGCAAGCGTGAACAGCAACACCGGGACATCGAGCCCCATCTCCAAGCGCACGGGCACCAGCAGGGTCGGCATCAGAGCAAGCAGGCCATCCATGGCCCAGCGAGCCACCACCAGGCCCGCGGCCCCCCCGAGCAGCGCCAACAGGACGCTTTCGGTCAGCAGTTGCCTGACGATTTTCCCTCGCCCCGCCCCGATCGCGAGCCGCACAGCGATCTCTCTGCGCCGGGCCACGCCCCGCGCCAGTAGCGTGTTGGCGACGTTCGTGCAGGCAATCAGCAGGACAAATCCGACCACGGCCAACAGCATCACCAGGACCCCGCGGGCGGCGTCGGCGGCGCCGCTGACCAACGGCACCCGGTCTTGATGAAATCCGGCGACGACCGATCGCTTGTTGCGGTTGCTGGGATGCTCTTCGGCAAGCCGGTTCGAAATGACCTGCAGCCGGGTAGACGCCTGGCTGAGCATGACGCCGGGCTTGAGCCGGCCGACGATGGCGAGCCACTCGTTCCCCCGCCGCTCCATGTCGACCCCGAAGGGGACCATCCGTTCGACCATCGACATCGGAGTCCAGATGTCGATCTCCAGAGCGGCCCATGTCCCGCGGAAGCCTTCCGGGGTGATGCCGACCACCGTGGTCGGCGAGCCGTTGACGACCAGATTGCGCCCGACGACGGCCGGGTCGACGCCGAACCGCCGCTTCCACAGCCCGTCGCTGATCACGCAAACGTCGCCCGCCCGGGAGGGATAGCCCTCCTCGGGCAGGAACATCCGCCCGCGTGCCGCGTCCACGCCGAGAACCGAAAAATAGTTCGCCGTGACGACTTTGCCGAGAACGACTTGCGCCGAGTCACCGCCGCTCAAGCTGACGGGCGCCACCGTGTGGGCGGCAAGTCCGGAGAAGACGTCGGTTTGATCCCGAAAGTCTCTGTAGTCGGGATAGGAGGACGTGCCGTAGGGACCTGCGCCCTCGTGGCGCGAAAAAACCACTGCCAGCCGGTCAGGGTCGTCCACCTCAAGAGGCCGCATCAGAACGGCATAGGTGAGGCTGAAGATGGCGGTGTTGGCGCCGATGCCCAGCGCCAGGGAGATCCCGGCCACCGCCGTGAACCCCGGAGTCCTCGCGAGCATGCGAACCGCATAGCGAAGGTCCTATATCAACCTGCTCATCTCGTTGCCCCCTTGACGGCATGGCGCAAATCCTGAACCGGCCCGCTCGTCATCGCCGTCCCTGCATCGGGTTCATTCCACAGTGAATCCGCCATCTGAAACCTACCCGTCTGTCGTAAGGTTCAAGTCCGGCGCCTCGCTCTCGTCCACGATGCGGCCGTCGAACAGGTGCACGGTGCGCTCGGCGTATTTCTCATAGCGCGGGTCGTGCGTGACCATGCAGATCGTCGCGCCGTTCTGATGCAGCTCCCGCATCAAGTCCATCACGGCCTCGCCGTTTTTCGAGTCCAGGTTGCCGGTCGGCTCATCCGCCAGCAGGATCGCCGGGTCCCCCACCAGCGCCCGCGCCACCGCCACGCGCTGTTGCTGGCCGCCCGAGAGCTGCGACGGATAGTGCTTCATCCGGTGCGCCATCTCCACTTGCTCGAGAGCGTTTTTCACCCGCTCCTTGCGCTCCTTCGAGGGCATCCCGCGGTAGGTGAGCGGCAGCTCGACGTTCTCGTACACGTTGAGGTCGCCGATCAGGTTGAAAGCCTGAAAAATGAACCCGATCTCGCGGTTGCGGACGCGCGCTCGCTGGCTCGCCGAGAGGTTCTCGACCGGCTCATCCTTGAGAAAGTGCTCGCCCTCCGAGGGCGTGTCGAGCAGGCCCAGGATCGACAGCAGCGTCGATTTGCCGCCCCCCGACGGCCCCGAGATGGCGACGTACTCCCCGCGGCGGATCTCCATGTTGATGTTCGAGAGCGCGTGGGTCTCGACTTCCTCGGCCAGGAACACCTTCTTGACGTTGTGGAGACGGATCAGGGTTGGGTCGTTCGTGACGGATTCGTTCATGGGGATGTTCCTTCTAGTCCAATCGGACGCGGTCGTACGCGTCCATCGCTGACATGTCCGACAAGATGACCCGGTCGCCGGGTTGCAGTCCCTGCCGGATCTGGATTTCGTTCACGGAAGTGCGGCCCACGGCGACCCGCACGCGCGAGGCATGTTCCCCGTCGGGCTCCACGCGGAACAGCGAGATCGCCGCGTCGGGCTGCGCGTAGACGGGCCGCCCGACTTTGACGACGTCGACGAGGTGGTCGAGAATGATCCTGCCGTCGACGCTCAGGTCGGGCCGCGCGCCCTTGGGCAGTTCTCCGTCGAGACGGACGTCCACCGTCACCGTGCCTTCTTCCGCCGCCGGATCGATGCGCGTCACCGTGCCCGGGATCACGCCGTTGCGGGTGTCGATCTCGGCCCGCTGGCCGAACGTGATGTCCTTCGCCTGTGTCTCGGCGATGCGCAGCTCGGCTTTGAGGTGGCGGGGGTCCGATACGCGCGCCAGCACGGTCCCCGCTGAGACGAGTTGACCCACCTCGACTTCGAGCTGTTGCAAGACTCCCGTTGCCCCGGCGCGCACGATCAAACGCTCCAGCTTCTGCTTGCGCAAGCGCAACAGGCGTTTCTGCTGCTCGATGCGCGCCCGCTTCGCCGCCAACTGCGCTTCGACGGCCTTCTCTCGGATCGCGGCCCGCTCCTTCTCCAAGCGGACGCTGATTTCCAGTTGCTCGGCCGTAACCCGGGCCTTGGTGAGCGTCACTTGATCGGTGAGACCCTTTTCCGCCATCTGTTTCTGCGCCAGGTACTCGGTCCGCGCCTGCTGGTAATTCGCTCCCACCGTTGCGGCGCCGGCGCGTTGCGTCAGCGTCTCGTTCTCCAACTGCACTTCGAGGTCGGCGTATTCGGCCTCGGCGGCGCGAATCTCCGATTCGGTGTCGAACACATCCTGCTCGAGCTGCGGATTGCTGAGCTGGAAGAGCACCGTGCGCGCCTCGACCTGCTCGCCGGGCAACAGGAAGCGGCGGTCGACCCGGCCCTCATCCCGGGCCGGCACCAGGAGAACGTTCTCCGGCACCAGCGTGCCCAGGCCGCGGACGTCGAGCACCATGTCGCCGCGCCTGACCGTGTCGATGAAGGGCGCGCCGTCGACCGTGGGTGCGGCCGGCTCGAGCCGCGAGAGTCCGAACGTGATCACCCCCAGCGCCGCGGCGGCCGCGACGGAATAAACGATGCGGCGAATCCGGCGCTTTCGGACGAGATCTTTACGCGGAATATCCAAACCGGACTCCTCTTCGATACGTTGCCGCCATCTCGACACCACATTGATGCACGTGGCGAGCCGTTTGCCCGGAGATTGCGGAACCTGTTGAGATGGAAGGACTTGGCGACATCTCCCTTGCCGCTGTAGATCGTTGGCTGTCCGCTAATGGGACGGCCGCGTCCCAATATCGGGACGGCTTTCGCCCTGATCGTGTCGAGCTCCGGCCGTCGGGTCGATCTTCGCGGCCAGCCGAAACGATCTTCGCCCCCATCCCGACCCATCCACGCATGTCCATCCCAGCAGCCGCAATCTCGGTGTTTGTCAACATCCGCAAGCGGTAACGAAGGTCTCTTGAGAAAACCCATGGCCGCTCCTTCGGATCAGGCTCAGACCCGCGGGCAACCGGAACCTGCCCTTCCGTCCGCACGAAACTCACTGCAATCTGTAGACGACGCCGGCAGAGAAGAGTTCACTGTTTCGATCAAAAGCTCGGATCCCGGACAGCAATGCCGATTGAATAGGAGAATGTTTCAGGTCAGTTCAGCCTCGCCCAACGCTGGTCTCACAACGTGCTCCGCGTCGGAATGTTCGTCTTGTGGATGACTTCCGGCAAGGATGACAAACTGGACGTATCCGGTGCCGTCGAGAACCTGAGCAGGCCGAGGCGGTGCTTGAAAATCGCAGTTGCTCAAGCTGCTGAAGCATGATTCCGATCAGGACGCATTCATCAAGTGGATGCCTCCGGTACTCAGGAGGTCAATACCTCCTCCGGCGGCTTCCTGGCCCTCTTTTGATCATCGAATAGGTTGATTTGTAAGTATTGACTGTTTTTACTCAATAGAGTAAATTTAGTTTCGTGAAGTCTTTCCAGCGCTCTCAGGCCACCACCGTCTGCCACCGGCTGGCCGAAGAGCCCCACCAGCTCATCGCACTGTTCGGCCCGCGCCAAACCGGCAAGACCACCATCGTTCGCCAAGCACTCTCGCGGATCGATCTCAGGAGTCGTTACCTGGCCGTCGACGAACCCGACTCTCCCACTCTCCGCGTTCCATCCGACGCGACCGAGGCAATCTTCCCTTTTCCCCAGGTGCGAAACACGGATTGGTTGGTGCGGCAGTGGGAAGAAGCCCGGCGCGAGACGGAACAGTTGGGACGTGGATACGTGCTGGTGTTCGACGAGATTCAGAAGATTCCCCGGTGGGCCGAGACGGTCAAGGGTTTGTGGGATGCCGACCGCGCCAGGGGACTTCCCCTGCGCGTAGTGATCCTGGGCTCGGCCCCTCTGCACGTGCAATCGGGGTTGCATGAAAGCCTCGCCGGCCGCTTTGAATTGATCCGTGTCCCGCACTGGTCGTTCAACGAAATGTCCGAGGCTTTCGGTTTCGACCTGTCGCAATACCTCTATTTCGGAGGCTATCCGGGCGCTGCTCGCTACGTTCGAGAAGATCAGGGCCGGTGGCGTGACTATATTCTCGGCTCCCTGGTCCAGCCGAATATCGAGCGGGATCTGCTATTGATGACGCGGGTGGACAAGCCGGCGCTTCTGAAACGGCTCTTCGAATTGGGCGCCGCCTACTCGGGACAGATCCTGTCGTACACCAAGATGCTGGGCCAACTTCAGGACGCCGGCAACACGACCACTCTGGCGCGCTACCTCGACCTGCTCTCGAGCGCCGGCCTGCTCGCCGGCCTGCCGAAGTATTCCAACCGGCCGCATTTGCGCAGAGGCTCGAGCCCCAAGCTCAATGTGCTCAACACGGCCCTGATGACGGCCGGCTCGGGATATTCCTTCGATGAAGCCAAGGCGGACCGCACCTTTCATGGACGCCTCGTCGAAAGCGCGGTCGGCGCTCACTTGTTCAACACCGCCGCATCCGACATCCGCCTCCATTACTGGCGGGATACGCCCTTCGAGGTCGACTTCGTCCTTCAACGCGGGATTCAACTCATTCCTGTCGAGGTGAAGAGCGGCGCGAAGCCGAGAAGCTTGCAAGGCATGGCCGCGTTCGAGCAGCGTTTTCGCCCCCGTCGTTCGCTGATTGTTGGTGAAGGCCACATACCGCTCGATGAGTTTCTCACGGCGCCGGCCCATCAATGGTTCGAGGAAATATGAACCTCATTGTCCCCCGCACGTGCACCGAGATAGTGCCGCGGGATGGGGATCAGAATCAGGAGAGCGGTCTTCGGTCCCTGAAAGAGTTCCGGTCCGCGGCGGCCTGCGTGCTGCTCGGCGACCCCGGCTCTGGCAAGACGGAAGCGTTCAAAGCCGAATCCAAAGCACTTGGGGAAAGAGCTCTCAAGATCACCGCCCGCGACTTTCTCACCTTGAACTTGGACCGTCGTCCCGAATGGCGCAACAAGACGCTCTTTATTGACGGCCTCGACGAAATCCGGGCCGGTGCGCCCGATGCGCGTACGCCGTTTGACCAGGTCCGCCGGCGCTTGGACAAGCTGGGCCGTCCGCGTTTTCGACTCTCGTGCCGTGCCGCGGATTGGCTGGAAGACAACGATCGGAGGCATTTGGAGTCCGTGTCGCAGGACTCGAAGGTGACGGTCCTGCGTCTCGATCCGCTGACGGATTCGGACGTGATCCGGATCGTGAATGATCGCTTGGGCGACGGGGATGCCCAGGAGTTCATCACAAAGGCCCGAGAGCGCGGAGTCGAAGGATTGCTCAGGAACCCTCAGAGCCTGACCATGCTGGCTGATGTTGTGGACGAAGGCGGAAGCTGGCCCAAAAGCCGCTTGGAAACTTTCGAGAAGGCTTGTTCGAAAATGGTCCGCGAGCACAATGAAGAACACCAGCTTGGAGGACAGCCATACAGGCCCGATCAGTTGATGGATGCCGCCGGGCGTCTCTGCGCCGTTCAACTTCTCGCAGGAACCGCTGGCTACTCGCTGCGGCACAACGATGCGGGCGACGACTATCCCCTCATGGATGCCTGCAACTACGGATCCCCTGAAACGCTTCGCCAAGCTCTCTCCACGAAGTTATTCAAGAGCGCATCCAATAACCGCTTCGAACCCGTTCACCGCCACATCGCCGAATTCCTCGGTTCCCGGCATCTCGCCCGGCTTATTGGCGAGGGGCTTCCGGCACGGCGTGTCCTCGCTCTGATGACGGGAGGAGACGGCATCGTGGTCACGGAGATGAGAGGCTTGTCCGCTTGGCTCGCTGCCCAATGCAGTAAGGCCCGGGCAGACCTCATCGACCGGGACCCCATCGGCGTCGGTTTGTACGGTGACATCGTCGAGTTCTCGCACGACGAGAAACGCGCTCTCCTGGAAGCCCTGAGCCGTGGGATAAAGGCCCTGAGTCGTGAGGGATACCGGCTCGGTTCCGTGTTACCGGCGGCCGCGCCCTTTGGACCACTCGCTACGCCTGACATGGAATTCGTGCTCGAAGAGCTGCTGACCAGTTCCAGCCGCAGTCGTGACCACCAGTTGCTCGTCGAATTCATATTGCGGGTCCTGGGACAGGGTGAGGCTCTGCAGGGCCTGTCCCGGATTCTGCTCGAGATCGTTCGCGACGACACTTGGTGGCCTCGCATCAACGTACCGGCCCTCGATGCATTTATCCACCTCCACAACAGCCAGGACAAGACGGGCGACCTCAAGATGCTGCTGGCGGACATTAGAAGCGGTAGCGTCTCTGATCCCATCAACCAACTGCTTGGAACCCTGCTGACTCAACTCTATCCCCGGGAACTGCCTCCGCAGAAGGTTTGGGACTACCTTTCCGGGATATGGGATCGGAGATTCTTCCCAAGATACTGTGTCTTCTGGGATACTGGCCTTATCCTGAAGTCCTCGCCCGAGGACTTGGCCGAGCTTCTCGATTCTCTGGCCGAGTGGCTCCCTCGCCTGCGGTCTGCTTTGGATGCCCATTACTTACACGGCCTGACCCTAGATCTCCTGGCGGCTGGTCTGGAAGCACGCGGGGACGAAATCGAGACGAGGCGTCTATATGACTGGCTCAGCGTTTCGTTATGGGACCAGGACCTGGAGGCCTCCTCAGACGGGAGAGAATCGATCCGTCAAATACGCTCCTGGTTGGAGCAGCGTCCCGAGATCCAAAAGAAAATCATCGTGGAGGGTCTGGACCGGTGCCCCGAAACCGACGAGTTCAGGTATCACGCATCGGGCGTCCAACAGCGCCTGTATGACGCCATCCCGCCGCATGACTTCGGCCTTTGGTGTCTGGAGCAGTCCGTCGCTACGGCGGACACGAAACCGCAGGTTGCGGAATACCTGTTGAAACAGGCAGTCAAGGCGCACAAGCATCGGAGCGGTAACGAGGGCCTGTCACTCGAAGTTCTTCAAGAGCACGTACGGGAGAACGAAAAGTTAAGGACGAGTCTGGATCGACTGATTTACCCGCCGCCCACGCCTCCAAAGCATCGGGATAGGGACACGGAACAGATCCTTGAAAAGCACAAGCAGCGAAAACAACAAAGGCTTGATGCTGTCCGTTCCAACCTAGCCGCACTACGGGAGAACCGCGCCGCGCCTGCCCTGCTTTACCGGATGGCGCGGGAGTACTTTGGGAACTTTTTCAAAGCTGCCGATGGCCCGAACGCCATCAAGGAATGGCTCCAAGGCGACCGTGATTTGATAGACGCCGCTCTTCTGGGTCTTCGAGGCGTGGTCGATCGGGAGGACGTTCCGGACATTGATGAGACTCTGGAACTTAGAGAAAAGGGACAAATTCACTATCTCGGTATGCCCTTCCTGGCGGGCTTGGAGGAAATCGAAAGAACAGCGCCGGAAAACCCGTCCCGATGGGACGATGGGCGGATTCGCAAGGCGATCGGATTCTACTACTGTACGCCCCACGAGAATTATCGGCCCAGATGGTATCTGCGGCTTCTTCTGGCGCGTCCCGAGATCGTCGCCGGCATTCAGGTGCGATTCGCCGTTTCCGAGTTCCGCAGTGGTAGCGAGCATATCTACAAGCTCTGGGAACTCGCCCATGACCGCGACCACGCCGGAGTCGCTCGGCAGGCGAGCCTGCCCCTGCTGCGCGCCTTTCCGACTCGTTGCGCGCTCAAGCAGATCGAGTCGCTGGATTGTCTGCTATGGGCTGCGATTCAGCATGCTGACAGGCGGGCGCTTCAGGAACTGATCGACAGGAAGCTGTCCCGGAAGAGCATGAACGACGCTCAGCGCGTGCATTGGTTGGCGGCAGGCTTCGCCGTTTTGCCAGAGACGTACATTGAACTCCTGGAAGACTTCATAAAGGACCAAGAACATCGAATTCATCAACTTTCGAAATTCTTTTGCCCTGAAGACTCAGTGCGGTTCTCGTTCGATGGGTTGGGTGTGCCGGGAATGGAACTCCTCATCCGCCTTGTTGGAAGCTACGCCGGCCCGGCTCAGCGATCGGAGCAAGGGTGGTCTAGTCCTAAATTGGAAGCTTCTGACTTTGTCGACAAATTGATACAAAGCCTCGCCGCGTCTCCATCCAAGGACGCAAGCAAAGCGTTAGGCAGCCTTCATGCCGATAGGACGCTACACTACTGGCGTGACGTACTGGCGCACGCGAAGGATGCCCAACGAGTAATTCGCCGTGACGCCGGATATCGTCATCCCAAGACAGATCAGATTTGCAGGACCTTGGATGGCGGCAAACCCGCCAACGCGGGCGACCTCGCGGCGCTCGTGAGTGACCGGCTTTGCGACCTTGCCGTCAAGATCCGGACAGGCAATACCGACGACTGGCGCCAGTACTGGAACGAGAAACCTTGTACCCCTAGACACGAGAACTTCTGCCGGGATGCGCTGCTTTCGGATCTGCGAGAACGCTTCCCGGAAGGAGTCGACGCCCAGCCCGAGGGGCAGTACGCCCGAGACCGGCGAGCCGACATCCGAGTGTCAGGCGAGGATTTCCAGGTGCCCATAGAGGTCAAAAAGAACGGGCACCGGGATCTGTGGAGCGCAATGAAGAACCAGTTGATCAAGCAGTACGCGAGTGACCCGGCCACGGACGGATACGGGATCTATCTGGTGTTCTGGTTCGGCAAGACCTGCACCCAGCCGCCCCCCTCCGGTCCCCGCCCGGACAGCCCGCAAGAGTTGCAAACGAAACTGGAAGCGACGCTATCGGAAGACTTGGCGCGCAAGATAACGGTCTGTGTAATCGATGTAAGCGGAGATTCGTAGGGTCACGAACCAGGCCCCCGCCAAAGGTTTTCACGAATAACTAAAAACTAACCACTAAAAACTAACCACGCCTTTTCCCCTCTTCAACCAACCCCCGCCTTGCGGATTTCCGGAGCGAATGCCTGGATCTTCCGCACCGCCTCGGCGATCTGATCCATGTCGTCGCGGGAGCCGAGCAGCTTGCTCTGCGTGAGCCAGACCGCCTCGCTGCACAGCCGGTCGTTTTCGGGCGTGTGATTGCGCTCGCGCCAGTCGCTCAGTTCCTTGTCGGAGTAAATCGTTCGAAATGCGCGCGACTGGAAGGTGTGCTCGAGGAACTTGTCTTTGTTGAGCGGACGGTAGCCGGTCGAGCAGTGAACGCCCTCCGCTCGCAGCGCCTTGACGAACCCTTCCCGCGGCAGTCCGGCGAAGGCATGCGGGTCGTAGCGGAACATGTACAGGTGGTAGGCGTTGCGCGTGCAGCCTTCGTACATCCGCGCCGGCGAGATGCCGGCGATGTCGTCGAACAGGCCGGTCAGGTAGCCGGCATGGTCCTCTCTTTCCCGCGCCTGCTCTTCGACCCGGTCGTACTGCGCCGAGAGCAGCGCCCCTTGAAACTCCGTCATCCTTAGATTGCATCCGTTCGTGCGGTGCGGAATCGGGTTGTCCGTCTTGCCGACCGAGCCGCCGTTGGTATGGAAGCGCTCGGCCCGGGCGATCAGTTCGTCGTTGTTGGTGATCAGCGCGCCGCCCTCGCCGCAGTTCAGGTTCTTCGACGCTTGAAAGCTGAAGCACCCGATGTCTCCCAGTGTGGAGACGGGCTGCTTGCGCCACTCGGCGAGATGCGACTGACAGGCGTCTTCCACGACCGGCAGCTGATGCTTCCTGGCAAGCTCGAGAATGAGGTCCATCTCCGCCGATGCGCCGCCCATGTGGACCGGCAGGATGCAGCGGGTCCGGGGAGTGATGCGCTCTTCGATCTTCCTGGCGTCGATCTGGAACGTCTCGCGGTCGGTGTCCACGAACACCGGCAAGGCGTGCTGCAGCAGTACGACGTTCACCGTGGCGATGAACGTGTAGGGCGGAACGAGAACCTCGTCCTTCGGCCCGACGTCGAGGGCGTTCAGCGCCGTCCATAGGGCTGTCGTCCCGCCGGAAGTGGCAAGGCAGTGGCGTGCGCCGAGCCGGCGGGGCCAGGGCTCTTCGAACTGCTTGACCGCGCTCCCTCGCGTGCGGTTCCACTTCAGCGTCCGCAGGACCGACATCCAGACCTTCTCGTCGCTCTTGCGGACGATCGGCCAGCCGGGAAACGGCTTCTTCCGGACCGGCCTGCCGCCGAGTACGGCCGGCTTGTCCCCCAGGGTTGCCGCCGCCATGCGCGCCCCGGCCGCCCCGGCCGCCGACGCCACGCTCAAGAAGAAACGACGCGATCGTTCCGCCATCGTGAACCTCCCATGGGTCGGGGCGGCTCGACAGCCGCCCCGTGTGAAAAACGGTATTGACCCTATTCGGCCTGTTTCGCGACCTTGCGCTTTTCACGCTGTTCGCGCAGCACGGCCTTGCGGCTCAGCTTGATTTTATTACCGTCCAGGGCCAGGCATTTCACCAGAATCTGGTCGCCCTGCTTCAGCTCGTCCTTGACGCTGCGAATGCGGTGCTCGGCGATCTCGCTGATGTGCAGCAGGCCCTCCGTGCCGGGGAAAATCTCGACGAACGCGCCGAAGTCCACGATGCGCGTCACGGTGCCCAGATAGGTCTTGCTGACCTCGGCCGAGGCCGTCAGGTCCTTGATCATCTGGATCGCCTTGTTCGCGGCCTGCTCGTCGCTCGACGCGATCTGCACCGTGCCGTCGTCATGGACGTCGATCTTCGCGCCCGACTCCATCACGATGCTCTTGATCATCTTGCCGCCCGGTCCGATCACGTCTCGAATCTTGGCGGTCGGAATGTGCAAGGTGTAGATGCGCGGCGCATGGCGTGAGATGTTGCTGCGCGGTTCGGGAATGGCCGCCTGTATCGCGTCGAGGATCTCGAATCGCGCCCGCTTGGCTTGATCGAGCGCCGTTTCGAGCACCTCCAGGCTGACGTTGGGCTGCTTGATGTCCATCTGCAGCGCCGTAATGCCGTCCCGGGTGCCGGCGACCTTGAAATCCATGTCGCCGTAGTGGTCCTCGGCGCCGGCGATGTCGGTGAGAATCGCCGCGTCCCCGTTGCCGCCGGTCACTAGCCCCATCGCGATGCCCGCCACGGGCGCTTTGATCGGCACCCCGGCGTCCATCATCGCCAGCGTTCCGCCGCAGACGGTCGCCATCGAGCTCGAACCGTTCGATTCGAGGATGTCGCTGACGATCCGTATCGTGTAGGGAAAGTCCTCTTCGTTGGGGATCACGGCCGAAAGCGAGCGCTCGGCCAGCATGCCGTGACCGATCTCGCGGCGGCCCGCGCCGCGCAGGAACGACACCTCGCCGACGCTGAACGGCGGAAAGTTGTAGTGCACCATGAAGCTCTTCTGGGTATCGGGGTCTTCGAGCCTCTCCTGCCGCTGGCCCTCGTCCCGGGTGCCCAGGGTCACCGATGCGAGCGCTTGCGTCTCGCCCCGCGTGAAGACGGCCGAACCATGCGCGCGCGGTAGTTCGGAGACTTCGCAGGTGAGTTCGCGGATCTCGTCGAAAGCGCGCCCGTCGGGCCGTCGTTTCTTTTCGAAAATCGATTGGCGGAACAGCGATTCCTTCAGGCGGTTGAAAAACTTGCCGGCTTGGGCGGCCTGGTCATCGTCGTCGCCCTGCTCTTCGACAGCCTCTTTCTTCAGGGTGTTGACCCTGGCTTGACTGTCGAGTTTGCCGGCCTGGCTCGTATCGAGCGCTTCGGTCATCCGCGCGCTCCACTTGTCCGAGAAGGCCTGGAAGGCCTGTTCGTCAAACGCCGGAGGCTCGACGCTTCGTTTCGGCTTGCCGGCTTTGGCTGCCAGCTCCCGCACGCCCTGAATGATCTTGCGGCAGCCTTCGTGGCCCACTCGCATGGCCTCGACCATGTCGGCTTCACTCACTTCCGAGGCGCTCGACTCGACCATCACGAGGCCCTCGTCCGCGGCCGCGACGACGATGTTCAAGTCGCCCTCGTCGAGCTGCTGGTAGCTCGGGTTGAGGACCCACTCGCCTGCCGCCCGCCCGACGCGCACCGCGCCGATCGCATACAGGAACGGGATGTCGGATATCGTCAGCGCGGCGGAGGCTCCCACCATCGCCAGCATGCTCGGGTCGAAATCGGGGTCCGCCGATTGTACGAACGCGATTACCTGCGTTTCGTTGCGGAAGCCCTCGGCGAACAACGGCCGGATCGGACGGTCGATGAGCCGGCTGGTGAGGACTTCCTTTTCTGAAGGACGTCCTTCGCGTTTGATGTAGCCGCCGGGGATTCTGCCCGCGGCATAGGTGTATTCACGGTAGTCGACCGTGAGCGGGAAAAAGTCGATGCCCTCGCGGGGATGGTCGGCCGCGGTCGCCGTGACCAATACGGTCGAATCGCCGCAGCGCACAATGACCGCGCCGCCGGCTTGTTTCGCCAGACGGCCGGTTTCGAGCTCGATCGTTCGAGAGCCGAGCTCGATCTCTACTGTTTGTTTCATGTTGTTCTTTCAGGAGCAGGTCGTTGGCGCCGCCGCAACAACGCGGCCGCGTTCCTGCTCGTCTTGGTTGAAGAATGGGAGGGAACCAGAAGCAAGCCCCGGCGTTGTCCGGGCGCGGAGGAGATGCGAAGGAAAGATTCTCGGTGACGCCCGAAGGCGCCGCCAGGCGCGGGACCGGCGTTCGGCCGAGTCAATGCACTCGGCTGCGAACCGTCAGTTCGCCGACAACTGGATGGGGATCGGTTTTCGTGAACGGGTTCATCCCGGACACGACGAACGGCCTAGCCGCGCAGACCCAGACTCTTGACGAGCTTCCGGTATCGCCCGGGACTGGTGTTGCGGAGGTACCGCAGCAATCGGCGGCGGCGGCTCACCATCGTCAGCAGGCCTCGCCGGGAAGAGAAATCCTTGTGATGTCCCTTGAGGTGCTCGGTCAGCCCCTTGATCCTCGTGGTCAGGATGGCAACCTGCACTTCGGTCGAGCCCACGTCGGCCTTGTGGGTTCGATACGTGGCGATAATCTCCTTCTTCGCCTGCAACTCTAAGGGCATGGCCGTACGTCCTTCGACTCCTTTTTTCTTCTTTTCCCTTTACGTTACACCGTAAGTATACCACAGCGGTTCCACCCAAGCCGCCAGCCGCCCTGGCATCACGGCCCCTACGATTGCTGCCGTCACGCGAATCACGGCCCTTGACCCGTTCTTCGCGCGCGAGGAGATCGAAGCCGGCATCCAGCAGGTCGAGAAAGAAATCGTGGCCCTGCTGCGGGAGGTGGTGGGCTGAAAAGGCCGTGATTCGGCTTCACGGCCCTTTGCAGCGGCCAGGGAACAAGGTTACACTGCATGGAGTGCCTGATCTGAATCGCACACAATCAGAAACATCTGCCGACGTTTTCAGGCATTCGTCTCCGCCGGACGCCTCCGGCTTGGCCGGACTAGGCGCGAAGAGCTTCTTCCGCTCGCGCGAGGCCGCCGAGCTGGGCGTCGATTCCCGCCGGCTGCGGCGCCTGCTGGACGATGGAGCCGTCGAGCGCGTCGCGCGTGGCCTCTACCGCTTCGCTGGCGCCGAGCCGACCGAGCACTACACCCTGGCCGCCGTCTGCGCACGCGTGCCGGACGCGATCGTCTGCCTGCTGTCCGCCCTGAACGTCCACGGCCTTGGCACGCAGCTTCCACCAGAGGTCTGGATCGCCATCCCGCACAAGGCCCGCACGCCCCGCCTTCGCGGGCTGCCGGTCAAGGTGGTCCGCTTCTCCGGAGCGGCGCTCCGCTACGGGGTCGGAGCAGCGGCCTTCGAGGGGGTTCCCGCCCGCGTCACGAGCCCGGCCCGCACCGTTGTCGACTGCTTCCGCTTCCGCCGGCTGGTCGGAAAGGACGCCGCGATCGAGGCGCTGCGCGACGCCCTGCGGGAGCGCCGGGCGAGCCCTGGCGAGATCTGGCGCGCCGCCGAGGTCTGCCGCGCGAGGTCTCTCGTCGGCCCGGCCCTGGAGGTGCTGTCACGATGAGCCCGCCGCGCGAGACTCGCGACGCCGCCGCCTCCGTTCGTCGGCGCCTGCTGAACCTCGCCCGCGAGCGGGAAGTGGACTACAATCTCGTGCTCCAGCGCTACGCGGCCGAGCGCTTCCTCTACCGCCTCGCTGTCTCGGGCGAGGTGGACCGCTTCACCCTGAAGGGCGCAACGCTTTTCCGGGTGTGGACCGGGCAGGAGTTGCGGCCGACCCGCGACGTCGACTTCCTTGCCGCAGGGCCAGAAGACCCTGCCGCGCTGCGCACCGCCCTGGCGGCCGTCTGCGGAATCCCCTGTCCCGAGGACGGTGTCGTCTTCGACCCGGCCTCGATCCGGATCGACGACATCCGCGACGAGCAGCCCTACGGCGGCCTGCGGGCGCGGATCAAGGGCAGCCTGGGCCGGGCCCGGCTCGCCCTCCAGGTCGACGTCGGCTTTGGCGACGTCATCACCCCCGAGCGCGAGGAGCGGGACTACCCCACGCTGCTCGACCTGCCGGCCCCGCGCCTCTGGACCTACCCGCGCGAGACGCTCATCGCCGAGAAGCTCGAGGCGATGGTGCATCTGGGTGCGGTCAACTCCCGCGTGAAAGACCTCTGGGACATCGCCTGCCTCGCGCGCCGCTTCGTCTTTGACGGCGAGACCTTGCGAACCACGGTCGCCGAGACCTTCCGCCGAAGAGGGACGGCTTTCGCGGGCGAGAGGCCGGCGGCGCTGCTGCCCGCCTACTACGAGGACGCCCCGCGAGCCCGGCGCTGGCGGGAACTGCGGCGGCAGATCGGGACGGAGACCGATGGCCCGGCCCGGCTCGTGGACGCCGGCGAGGAGCTGCGGCGCTTCCTGGGGCCGGTCTGCGACAGCATTATTGAAGACAGTCCGTTCACGCAGGCCTGGCCCGCCGGCGGGCCGTGGCGAACGGGGATCCAGGCTCGGACGGGGGACGAAGGATCGTGACGGAGGCGGACGACAAGATCGAGCAGGCCCGGCCGCGGCGCTTCCACCGCTAGCCGGAGTACAGGGACTCCGGTGTCGATTGGCTGGGTGAGATCCCTAAGGGTTGGAGTGCTCTTCCTCTCAAGCGTGTATGTCAGCTCTGTTATGGAGAGTCTCTTGCCGCCGATGATCGTGCGAATGGCGAGGTTGTAGTATTTGGGTCAAATGGCCAGTCGGCACCCATGACAGCGCCGTCACGACAAGCCGGGAGCGTCCGCAACACGACCTTTAAGGTTTTCACGAATCACGAGCCACGAATCACGAAACACGGCCTTTTCCGAAAGACTGCCCTGGCTGGCGGACCTGCAACCGCGGGAAGACGATTCGACCCTCGTCTCGTTCCCCCGATATCATGGGATTGACCGACTCGGAGCCTTGCAAGAGCGTACGCACTCCGGGAGCATGTCGCTATGAGGCAAGTTGTCATAGAGAACCCGATCATCAACTCGCCTTTCGACGAGCCGACCCGCCATTTCAGGTTTACCGAGGAGGGCATCACCGACGAGATCGTCGACGGCCGCCGGACCAGTTCGTATTTCGTGCCCATCGCCAGGCCGAAGAAGAAGGGGTCCAAACAGCTTCAGATCGACACGGAATGGACGAAAGACCGTATCGAGGAAAACAAGCTCGTCAACGAAATCCGCCGCCGCGTCGCAATGTGGCGCCAGGGCGGCTACGTTGGCGTGACGCCGACTACCGCGCGCTTGATCGCCTGGTGGACCGATCCCGGCCGCGAGAAGAAACTGTTCTTCTGCCAGAACGAAGCCCTTGAAACCGCCATCTACATTACGGAGGTCGCAAAGAAATACGGCGATGCATGGATCGAGAACGAGATCCGACGGGGAAACGACTCATCCAACCCCGGTCTGCCGCGCACGGCGTTCAAGATGGCGACCGGCTCGGGCAAGACCGTCGTCATGGCCATGCTCATCGCCTGGCATACCCTCAACAAGCGCGCCAACCCGCAGGACGCCCGTTTCTCCGATACCTTCCTGATCGTCACGCCCGGCATCACCATCCGCGACCGGCTGCGCGTGCTGTTGCCCAACGACCCGGAAAACTATTACCGCCAGCGCGATATCGTGCCGGCACAACTGCGTGACCAGCTCACGCAAGCCAAGATCGTCATCACCAACTACCACGCCTTCCAACTTCGCGAGAGGGTTACCGCCGGCAAGGTCACGAAGTCGATTCTCGCCGACGGGCAGTCAAGTCCGTTCACCGAGACCCCCGGCCAGATGGTGCGGCGCGTCTGCCGCGAGTTGAGGACCAAGAAGAACATCATCGTCCTCAACGACGAGGCCCATCACTGCTATCGCCGCAGACCCGACAGCGAAGATGAAAAGCTCAAAGGCGATGACCGCGTTGAAGCTAAACAACGCAACGAAGAGGCTCGCGTCTGGATTTCCGGCCTGGAGGCCGTGAAGGCCAAGATCGGAGTGAAGGCCATTTACGACCTTTCGGCCACTCCGTTCTTTCTGCGCGGTTCGGGCTGGCCCGAAGCCACGCTTTTCCCGTGGGTGGTCTCGGATTTTTCGCTGATCGACGCCATCGAGGCCGGCGTCGTCAAAGTGCCCCGCGTGCCGGTGGCCGACGACTCCATGACCGGCGAGCAGCCCACCTACCGTGACCTGTGGCTCCGCATCCGCGAGGGTCTACCCCGAAAAGGCCGCAAGACCGAAAAGTTGGGGGGCGAACCGAAACTGCCCGTCGAACTGCAAGGTGCGCTGCACAGTCTCTACGGCAACTACGAGAAGTATTACCGCCGGTGGGAGCAAAACGCCGAGGCCCGCGCACGCGGCATCACGCCGCCGGTGTTCATCGTCGTCTGCAATAACACCAACGTCTCCAAGCTCGTCTTCGACTATATCGCCGGCTGGGAAAAGCGGATCGGCGAAGAGACCATAGTCCAGGCCGGGCAACTGTCCATCTTCCGCAACGACGACGGCAATGGCGGCTGGCTGCACCGCCCGAACACGATCCTGGTGGACAGCCAGCAGCTCGAATCCGGCGAATCGATGAGCAAAGACTTCAAGAAGATCGCCGCCCGGGAGATCGAAGAATTCAAGGCCGAATACAGATCACGCTTCCCCGGACGCGACGCGGAAAACCTGACCGACGAAGACCTGCTCCGCGAGGTCATGAACACCGTGGGCAAGGCCGGCAAGCTCGGCGAGCACGTCAAGTGCGTGGTCAGCGTCTCGATGCTCACCGAGGGCTGGGATGCCAATACCGTTACCCATGTGCTGGGCGTGCGCGCCTTCGGCACGCAACTTCTCTGCGAGCAGGTGGTCGGCCGCGGCCTGCGCCGGATGAGTTATGCCGTCAATGCGAAGGGACGTTTCAACCCCGAATACGCGGAAGTTTACGGCGTTCCGTTTTCCTTCATCCCGTGCAGCGGCGCAACCATAGATCCCCCGCCCGGACCGATTCCCACCCGCGTCCGCGCCCTGGAAAACCGCATCGACTGCGAGATCACGTTTCCGCGATTACTCGGCTACCGCTACGATCTGGCCGGCGAACGGCTCACCGCAACCTTCACCAACGAATCCGGAATCGCGCTTTCCACTGCCGATATCCCCACCAGGACCGAGAACGCGCCCATCGTCGGCGAATCCAGCATCCACACCCTCGACGATCTCAAGCGCCGCCGGCCCAACGAGGTCGCCTTCCTTCTCGCCAGGCTCACCCTGGATACATATTTCCGCGACGACGACGGCAACGACAAGCCTTGGCTTTTCCCGCAACTGCTCGGGATCGCCAAACGCTGGCTCGCCGAATGCGTCACGCTCAAGGACAACACCTTCCCGCAACTGCTGCTGCTGATCGAGTTCGCGAATGACGCAACGGACCGCATCTACAAGGCCATCGTCGCCTCGACGGACGGCAAGGCGGCGCTTAAGCCGATCCCGCACCCGTATGACACAATCGGCTCTACCCGTTACGTGGATTTCGACACCACCCGGCCCGTCTACGCGACCCGCGCCGACAGGTGCCACGTCTCCCATGTCGTCGCCGATACCGGCTCTTGGGAGCAGAAAATGGCCGAAGCCCTCGAAAACATGCCTGAGGTCATCCGCTACGTCAAGAATCACAACCTCGGCTTCGCCATCCCCTACACGCTGAACGGCGAGGAGAAGAACTACATCCCCGACTTCATCGCCTGCATCGACGACGGCAGCGGCCCGGATGATCTCTTGAACCTCATCGTCGAGGTCACCGGCGAGCAGAAGAAAGACAAGGCCGCCAAGGTCGCCACGGCTCGCACGCTGTGGGTGCCGTCTGTCAACAATCACGGCGGTTTCGGTCGCTGGGCGTTCGTCGAAATCGTTGACCCGTGGGACGCGCAGAATCTCATCCGCGGCTTTCTGCAACAGCTACGCGTAGAGCCAACAAGGGAAGTCGCTCATGGCTAAGAAAAAGAACGTTCCGAAGAAAGTCGAATCCATCCGCCACAAGGACAAGCGCGCCAACATTCCCACCGAGGAGCTGCGCGACTTTGTGGCCGATGAGGAGCTCACCCCCAGGGCGATGCTCTATCCGCGCGATCCCTCGCTCGATCCGCAACTGGTCTGGAAGGGCAAGGACGAGCAGGACCGCGAAGACCTCGCCGTTCCCGTGGTCCCGGTCTACATCCAGGAGAAGATTCACCCGCAGGCCATCATCGACGCGCTGCCTCGCACTGTGAAGACCGGCGGCGGCCAGACCAACCTCTTCGCAGACTTCAACGGCCTCGAGGACGACTTCGAGAAGAAGATCGACTTCTACAGCCAGAAGGACGACCGCCGGAAACCCTGGGCCAACCGCCTCATCCTGGGCGATTCGCTGCTCGTGATGACCTCGCTGGCCGAGAAGGAAGGACTCAAGGGCAAGGTGCAGGCCATCTACCTCGACCCGCCCTACGGCATCAAGTTCGGCTCAAACTGGCAGGTGAGCACCCGCAAGCGCGACGTGAAAGACGGCAAGGCCGGGGACGCCACCCGCCAGCCCGAGCAGGTGCGCGCCTTCCGCGATACCTGGAAGCTGGGTATCCACTCCTATCTGGCCTATCTCCGCGATCGGCTGGTTGTGGCCCGTGATTTACTCACCGAGACGGGAAGCATCTTCGTGCAGATTGGCGATGAGAATGTTCACCGCGTGCGTGCGTTGATGGATGAGGTCTTTGGGGAAGAGAATTTTATTAATTTAATCTCATTTACAAAACGAAGTCCGCAGCCGGATGACTTTCTATCCTCAGTTACTGATTACTTGATTTGGTTTGGTAAGAATCGCAGGCAAGCAAAATTTAGAGCTCCATTTTATCCGAAAAAAGAATACTCCACCGAAGTTGTAACAAATGATCTTACATCATCACATTTCTATGAGTCACCTGAATTCCGGTTTCAGGGAAGAATATTCAATCCTGGGCAAAGATATTGGTCTACAAGTACTCAGGGAATGAACAGACTATCTTTTGCCGACAGGATAGTCGCCACGAGGAATTCAATTAGATTCAAGAGATACCATGACGATTTTTCGGTAATGTATGTTGGCAATACTTGGCCCGATGTAGCGTTGTCTAACTTTGGTGACGAGAAGTGGTATGTAGTTCAAACCGCCTCTAAGGTCGTCCAACGCTGTCTCCTAATGACCACGGACCCGGGCGATCTCGTCCTAGACCCAACCTGCGGCAGCGGCACTACCGCCTATGTCGGCGAGCAGTGGGGGCGCCGCTGGATCACCTGCGACACCAGCCGCGTCGCGTTGGCGCTAGCCCGCACCCGCCTGATGGCTGCTAGGTATCCCTATTACCATTTGGCCGACTCACCCGAAGGCATCAGGAAGGAATCCGAACTCACTGGCAAGACGCCGCCTGAATACAAGACCGAAGGCGACATCCGTAAGGGATTCGTCTACAAGCGCGTACCGCATATCACGCTGAAATCGATTGCCAACAATGCCGAGATCGACATCATCTGGGAGAAGCACCAGGAAACACTGGAGCCGTTGCGTAAGAAATTGAACAGTGCGCTCGGCATGTCCTGGGAGGAGTGGGAAATCCCCCGTGCCGCTGAGAACGATTGGCCCAAGGAGGCCAAGCTGCTCCACTCCCGGTGGTGGGAAAAGCGTATCTCCAGACAGAAGGAGATCGACGCCGCCATCGCCCGCCATGCCGACACCGAAACGCTTTACGACAAACCTTACGAGGACAACAAGCGAGTCCGGGTTTGCGGGCCGTTCTCGGTGGAAAGCCTCTCGCCTCACCGTGTGCTCTCTACGGCCGACGAGAATCAGGATGGCGCGGTCAGCGAGCAGGAAGGCCGCAAGCAGCAGGACTTCGCCGCCATGATCCTGGACAACCTCAAGAAGGCGGGCGTGCAGAACACCCGCAAAGCGGAACGGCTCAGGTTCGACCGCCTCGATCCGTACGCCGGAGCGTGGCTGCACGCTGCGGGCGAATACACCGACAGCGAGGGAAATACCCGCCGTGTGGTGGTCTCCATTGGCCCCGAGCACGGCACGGTCGGTCCTCACCAGGTGAAGGAAGCCGCCAAGGAAGCGGTGCAGGGCGTCGGCTTCGACATGCTGGTGGTCTGCGGCTTCGCCTTCGACCCGCATGTTGCCGAAGAAGCAAAGCGCTACGGCAACCTGACCGTGCTTCCCGCCAAGATGAACCCAGACCTGGTGATGGGCGACGAACTGCTCAAGAAGACCGGCGCGGGAAACCTGTTCATGGTCTTCGGCGAGCCGGACATAGTGATCAACACGCAAAAGAACGGGCGGATCACGGTCGAGATCAAGGGCGTGGACGTGTACGACCCGACCACCGGCCAGATCCGCAGCGCCGCCACCGACGACATCGCCTGCTGGTTCATCGACAGTAATTACAACGGCGAGAGCTTCTTCGTGCGCCACGCCTACTTCACCGGGGCCGGCGAACCGTATGACAAGCTCAAGCGGACGCTGCGGGCGGAGATCGACGAAGCCGCCTGGAGCAGCCTCTACAGCACCGTGAGCCGGCCGTTCGACAAGCCCGAAACCGGCAAGTTCGCCGTGAAGGTCATCAACCACTACGGCGACGAAGTGTTGAAGGTGTACGAAATATGATCTGCTCAGCGCGGAGACGCTGATATCGGGGTCGCTCCTCTATTGATGAATCGCTCGATAAACCTGACATCCTGTGGTCATGATCGTTGGAACGCCGGGGTGTCGGTAAGTTCCGATAAACTGATACAAGGCAACTGATGAGCGACGTTGATTCCCGATCCCCAATAGCATTCGTCATCATGCAGATCGGAGATCCGCATCTTGACCAAATGCACGACACCGCAGTTGTTCCGGCTGCTCGTGCCTGCGGGTTGGATCCCAAGAGAGTGGACAAACACAACGAAGGGGAGCTCCTTAAGAGCGAGATCGTGCGTTTTATCCGTGAGGCTGACATCATCGTGGCGGATCTCACGAACGAACGCCCGAATTGTTATCTGGAGGTCGGTTACGCAATGGGGCTCGACAAGTTCAGGAACCTCATCCTCACCGCCCGCGCAGACCACGCACCCGACGACGACTCAGATGCCAGAGTTCATTTCGACTTGGCTGGATATGACGTGCTCTTCTGGGATCCCAACGACATTGACGGCTTCCGTCAGCGACTGGAACGGAAGATTAAGAACCGACAAAACTTACTTTCTACCGTCGGGACAGGAGGGCCGGTTTTTGATGATCAGTGGCTAAACCCTCACAAGATGGAGGCACAGAATGGCTTGAATCTAGCCGTCCTTGCCGCGTCTATGGAAGTCTCATACTCGCCGCTAAGCAATCTTGCGAAGAGTCAAACCGAACTTCTCAATGCCGTACATGCGTCGCAGATACAGACTTTTGGATGGCCAATAGGAGTGGTTTTGGACCAAGTTCCATCCCTCAGGCCAATGGCCAGGGCCGACTGCATCGTGGCGAACGTCCCAAGTAGTGACAATTTACCCAACCGGTACGACTACTGGGTACTAAGAGAGAATGGCGATTTTTACACGCTCTTGTCGCTTTTTGAAGATACAGTGTCGAAACAAAAAATCTTCATCACCACCAGATTTGCGCGTGTAACGGAAGCCTTTCTACATTGTGCCGGGCTGTATAAACAGCTCGGGCTTGGCTCATTAGATCGCATCAGCATGCGGGTAAGGCATTCGGGCTTGAAAGGAAGGGTGCTTGAGTCCTCGCCGGCGTTCCCTGGTCTCTCTCTTCCCCGACGATGTTTGTCAGAAAACGACGTTTCGACTCAAATTGAAGTTTCAATTCAGGAAATCGAGGAAGATGTCGTTCGGCTTGTCGAACAAATATGCAGGCAGCTGTTTGTGGTCTTTGATTTCGCGGAAATTCCGCACTCGACGTTCGAACACCACGTGAATGAGTTTCGTAGTGGCAAAATACCGCGATGATCCTCACGGAGAACAGTCTGACGTCCCACGTGTTTCGGGAGGCCGCCCCAGATTCGGCTATCGGTCTCTGCGGCCTATTGACTCGCCCGAGATGAGCGACGTGATACCGTAACTTCTTGAGAGTCAGCTGTTCCTAGCACCGGCATGTCTACAGCAAGAAAGAAAACACCGAAGGTGCTCGCTGATCACAAGAAGGTCGGTAAGAAGTTCATACCTCCCTTCGTTGCTAAACTCGGACAACTCGGTGAAGTTCGATGGGTTAACGACCTCGTTCCCGAACTCTTATGGCTGGCGCTCTTGAGTGATCGACATGGCCGCGAAAGGGGCGTCGATCTGGCGCGGCGGTTAGCGCTCGCGGCGGTCGACGCACGGAGATCGAAGCCCACTTCGTGGTTTGCATTGGCGAGCGCTTACGCGAAGCTGAGCGTTTCCGAGCAGGAGGCTGTCGTCGCCAAATTGGGGAAAGACGGCGCTGTACAAGAGATACGCACCGCTTTATCGCCGCTATTGACGTTTTATCCAGAATGCCCGCTACGATTCCTGTTTGATAACCCCCCAGAGTCCGAGGATGACTCGTTGGAGAAGTTCAAAGACGTCCTGGTCACGATCTTTGACAGATGGGACACTCCGTCAACCTTTGAACAGGCGACCGCGGTTTACATTGCTTTCTGCAGCGGCATGCTGAAGGTTTCCAAGGACCTCGCTTTGGCGAACTTTTCCGCTATCGAGGAATTTCCGAATACAGAGGAGTCGCACCACGTTGCCAGCGGGGCAAGGGCAACAGTTTCGATGTTCTACGAACAATTCAAAACCGACGATTCAGCAGTTTGGGTGTCTTACTTCTGGAGACGCGGCCTCGAGCTGGACGATTGCATGTTCGAGACGGTGACTGGATGACAGACGAGGGCATTGATCTCAAGGATGTCATGGCCGTCTCGGACGACCTTGTCCGGGGCCTCCGAGCGGAACTCCATGCCCGGTGGGACGCCTGGGACCTTGATCTGACCAAGCCCTATCTGCATGAGGTAATCGGCGGCTTGATGGCGAGGCAGGTCACTTTGGCTACGCAGTTGGCGCAGGCACCGTCAGCCTGGAACGGACACGTGGCGCCACTCATACTGCGGGCTATGACCGATGCCTACATAACACTCTCGTGGATCCTTCGGGATCCTGAGAACAGGACGGACAGCTACGTCAAATACGGCCTTGGCCAGCGGAAGCTATGGTTGGAACATTTCAAGGCGGCTCTCGCCGAGAAGGGCGAAAAGGAACCAGCAGAGAACACAATTGTGAAGGCTATCACGGAAAAGTTGAATGCCCAACGCTTTGAGTACCTCACGGAGGTGTCTGTAGGAACCTGGTCCGAACGAAGCACTAGGCAAATGGCCGAGGAGGCCGGATGTCTTGATTTTTATCGCATGGCCTACACGCCACTCAGCACAGCAGTCCACAACATGTGGACTCATATTGCCGACTACAACCTCCGTCGGTGTCGGAACCCTCTACACCAGTTTCATCGTGTGCCTGAAGATCCCGATCTCAAACCAGACATCGACTACGTGTATCGAGCGGCGAAGTATGTTGCCAAGACCTTCGACCTCTTCGATCGAGAAACTGGCGTATCAGTAGACACACCGTCGTCCTTTGACTCGTTCGTGTCTGCCCTCCGTCATCTGATCGGCGATGTGCCAGCGGACTCGGCGGATCCTGTGGGCGACCTATAGTGTCAACTGCATGCTGGCAGTCGCGTCCCAGACACGTTTAGGCGAATATGATGAGGCTCTCGACTGCGGTGCCAACAAGCTCGTGTTCCCAGAGACTCAATGCCTCGATGCTTGGAATTTCTCGAGAGTCAACAACTCCACAGTGCGGGCTCAGACAGCGAGCGTTACCTGTTTTCTGGAATCCATCTCCAAGCCTTCACCCGGAACTATCAGAACCGGCTGTCGGCTACGCACTCTGTTGGGGCTACGACTTGATGTTCAGAGTGTACCTCCATATCGCAGCCAACGGTCCCGGTGTTTCTACTGCGGAATACTCACGGGTTGGCAACGCTCAAGCAGTTCTTTTGCTCGCACCAAGCCTCGCTGGGCCCTCGCCCAAGTAGTCCCCATGTTGATTGCCCAAGCGTCGTTCGGCCTATCGGGGGCCGTTTCGTTCAGAGCACTCTCGTAGATTTCTACGGCCTTTTCCAAGTACTTCCTGTCCCCGATTCTTTCTCTTACCCCAAGTAGCGGGTCTTTACCCGTCCGCTCGCTCGCGCGTCACACGTTCCCGAGGCGTTTCCATCAAGCCGCGTGCAAACGGCCTGCTACCCATTCCGGCCACGAACCGGCAACCGGCAGACCTTCCCCAGGACGCAGGGATGGCGGGCCCCCGTCGCGGAGGGCAGGTTGGCAGGACGTCCGTGGAAGCTTTCGCAGGCCAGAATGGCGAAGGCGATGGCTTCTTTCGCGTCGCTTTCGATCCCGAGCTCGGCGGACGTCCGAAGCTGCGCGGGGTCGAGCGCTTCCCGCAACCGCCGTGCCAGCTCCGGGTTCCGGATGCGAGAGCTGGGCTCTTCCCGCGCGGTCATCTATGCCTGCATCAGCGTATTGCCCCTACAGGCTTGCTCCGGTCAGGTGAACCGCCCCGGTGCCCATCGCGGACGGCGGCGGCGCTGGAATTCGGTGTGAAAATATCCTACCATGTTGGAAAACCATTTCCCTTGAGGATTTCACGATGGCTGCTTCCCATAAACGAACATTCAGCCTGCCCGCTGAGCAGGCAAGGTATATCGATAACCTCGTCGCCTCCGGCAGCTATGCCACTTGCAGCGAAGTGATCCGCGCCGGCCTGCGCGCCTTGCAGGAACGCGACGCCGCCGTCGAGCGCTGGTTGCGCGATGAAGTCGTGCCGATTGCGGCCGCCATGCAGGCCGATCCCGGTCGCGCAATCTCCGCAGACCGGGTCTTTAGTGAAATCCGGGACCTTCACGCCGGGCGGCTGAAAAATCCCGGAAGCGATGCATAAGATCGTCTTCGCACCCGAAGCGCGCGACGATCTCAAGGAACTTTACCTGTTCATCGCCGAGCAGGCCGACGGAGATCGTGCCATGGCTTATATCGAACGCATCGAGGCCTATTGCCGGGGGTTCGCGAACTTTCCGGAACGGGGCATGCGCCGGGACGATCTATTCCCCGGCCTGCGGGTCGTCGGTTTCGAGAGGAGGGTGACCATCGCGTTCCACGTCGGAGCGGATACGGTGACGTTCCTCAGAATCCTTTACGGGGGCCGTGATATCGACACTCTGATGAGCTGACCTGAAACATCCTGTTTGTCAAGCCGGCTTGACAAACAGGATGTTTCCCGCTTGAACGATCCGCACGCGGGCGGAGGAAAAATTAGTAAGGCGCCGCGGCCCGAAAAAGTTTCGCTTCCTCTGAAAACGCCGCCCGGTTGTAGAACCGCCCGTCGGGGTCCCGCACCGCGTGGGGCATTTGGCGAGTCGTTCCCTCAATCGGTGTCGACCTCTCCATGGGAGAATTGGAGGTCACGCTTCGGGATCTCAGTCGAATCCTGTGGCTCTCCCCGGCCGTCGTCACGGAAATGCTGAGGCTTGCACGGGAGGCGAAGAGATGAAAAAAGAACAGATGGTGGGCGCCAGGCTCTCTCCGGAGTTGGTCCGTGGATTGGAGCTGATCGAGGATGTCGAGCAGTCCGATCGCTCGACCACGGTGCGCCGGCTGCTCTCGCAAGCGATCCGGCAATGGAAATTGGAGCACTACGTGCGGCTGTACGGCGATGGGAAGCTCACGCTCGCACGCGCTGCGAGCGATGCCGGGGTGTCCGTCTGGGAGATGATGGACTATGCCCGCGCCAGAAAGGTGCCTGCCCAATACGACCTGGAGGACCTTGAGCGAGACCTCGCGACGATCCACCGGAGCCTGAGCGTCACGGAGGCGGAGCCAAAGGGAACCGCTGGGGCGGAGTAACAGCGGACTGTTAAGGATCAACGGTGGGCCGTAGCTCCATCATCCCGGCACCGGCGTATTGCCCCTACAGGCTTGCTCCGGTCAGGTGAACCGCACCGAAGCCCATCGCGGACGGCGGCGGCGATCCCGTTCGTGTGAATTCGTGTCGATTCGTGGTTAGGGGCGCGTAAAGCCGCCCGCGTGACGTTTACCACGGGCTGCCAGGGACTGGGGCTGCAAGTGAAACCAGCGGCCACCCGGCCCGCTGCCCCGCTCCAGTCGCCCCGCCCCAGTCACTCCGCTCCCTCCGCAGGCCGGCACGCAGCCCCTGACATTTTCGATGCCCATCGGCACGCAAACGAAAGCAACGTTCACCGCCCCTCCGGCGTTTCCGCGCAGAGAAACCGCAAGCCAGGCCAACGGTTTTTCACGAAACACGAGACAAGAAACACAGCTTTAGACCAGGTGCGCGGCGCAAGCCAGCGCAAGTTCCGAGGTTTTCACGAGACACGAGACACGAGACACGAGACACGAAACACGGCCTTTTTTCGAGCCACGGCTTTTTCCAGACCCGAGACGTGAGATTTGATACCTCTCGGTACTGAAGGGCTTCAGTCTTTTTTTCGCGTCGCAGCCGACATAGCATGAGCAGAGGGTGGCGGCAAAGCACAGTCCATGCGGGTCACGAATCGGGGCTTTCCAGGCTTTCCCGAGACCCGAGCCACGGCCTTTGACCAGGAGCGCGGCGCAAGCCAGCACGAGTTCCAAGGTTTTCACGAAAAACGAAAAACTGAAAACGAAAAACGGGTTTTAAGGTTTTCACGAGACACGAAACACGGCCTTTTTTCGAAACACGGCTTTTTAAGGAGAAAGAAGATGTCCCGGATCAGCAGCATCGATCGGCTGCCGAGCGAAGTCCGCGAGGCGCTCCACGGCTGGTTGCGCGACCCCGCTGTCACGCAGGCCGAGGCGGCGGAGCGGACCAACGCCCTGCTCGACGAGCGGGCGGCGCAGCGGCCGCAGGAAAAACGGGCCGAGCGCGTCAGCAAGTCGGCCGTCAACCGCTACGAATGGCGGAGGAGGAAGGCCGCCGAGCGGACGCGCCAGTCGCGGCTGGTCGCCGACGCCTGGGTCGCCAGGTACGGCTCGGCGCCCGACGGGCCGGTCGACCACATCGCCGTAGAGATGCTGCGGATGGTGGCGTTCGACCTCGCCTCGCGGCTCCAGGATTTCGAGATCGACGTGGAGTCGCTGCCCGGCGCCGCCGAGACCGCCGCCAAGATCAGCCTCATGGTGGAGCGCCTCGAGCGTTCGGGCGAGATCGCCCTGCGCTGTGATCGCGAGTCCAAGCGCCGGGACGCCGAGGAGGCCGCCGACGAAGCCAAGGCCGCC